>JAJCZH010000017.1 GCA_029262515.1 Deltaproteobacteria bacterium
GCTTACAACGTGTTCACCAAAACCACCAAGGTTATGCCTCGAAGTACCGATACCGTTTGCGGCGTCGCCTACTGCGTATGCGTTAGGGGCCTTCTGGTAGGTACCTGCAGAAGCTGAACCGGCCATTACGAGTCCGAGGGAAGCTGCGAGAGCGATGGCTAAAAATCTTTTCATGTTGTGTACTCCTTTCGAGAGTAAATAAGAAAAATGTTTGTATGTACCGTTTTTTCCTTCGCAGCATTTTTTAGACATAAAAAAATGCCTGCGATACTACCCGTACCTGCGTCGGTAGTACTGCGGCATCCATCGCCTTAAGAACCTCCGAACCCGTCGTGAGAAACAGAGGACATCTAATATGGGTACTAGTATACAGTAATATTAAAATGTGTCAAGAGTTTTCTAATCTATTTTTAATAAAAGATGCTATAAAATCGATTCCAGTCTCCTAACTACTTGATATTACTATTATCGTATTCTGTGCTTTATTGTTGGAGAAGATTAAATCACGTTGAAAGTGGCACAATAGTCAGCCGTTTAGACCGTGTTGGTAGCTACTTTTTAACATTTCAGGCAGCGTAATTATAGCTTGTGTTAGGTTTTGGTGGTTAAGAACGGCTTGCGCACCGTGAGGCCGGTTCTCTTCTAATCGAGTTTTAATGCTTATGCCTGTTATGTGAGTCTTTCAGGAGGGGGCTTTTAATCTTTAAAAAAGTGCTTCGAAATGTAAAGACGGGGCACAGAATACTCCGTGCCCCGTCTTCTTGCTTATCTATAGAGGTATATTGTCAGTTCTTTTGCTTAGGCTCTACAGGAGCTATTCTTCCGGTCTTTTTGCGCTCCGCATGTTTTTCGCCTATGAACTCGAAGACCTTGACCCTGCGGTTCCATGAGTCGATTACATATATATAGTCTTCAGGCCCGACGCTTATGCCGGAAGGCAGGATCATGCCGCCTCTGTCGTCTCCATAACCTGCAAAGGCCATTAGCGGTTCGCCGTCCTGGTTGAATATCTGCACGTTGTTGAAGGCAGCATCTACGACATAGATATGTCCTTCACTGTCTACGCCTATCCCCTTTGGGCGTGCGAACATGCCGGTGACGTCACCGAACTGGCCGAACATATTGATGAAGCGTCCCTCGGAGTCGAATATCTGTACTCTTCCGTTCATGGTATCGACTACATAGACGTGTCCTTCGGAGTCGACTGTTATATTGGACGGAAAGTTGAATTCGCCCTCATCCTTGCCGCGTTTACCGATAGTGTCCTTATGTTTTAGCGTGTCGAGATGGAATACCTCTATATGGTGGTTGTGGGTATCTATTACATAGAGGTTGTTGTGTTCGTCATCCGCTGCTATTCCACTCGGCTGCTTAAAAGGCGTTCTCGGTACGAGGGTGGCCAGAACCTTGCCCTTCTGGTTGAGTACCGTGACCTTGTCTGTCTGAGAGTCTGTGATGAATATCCTGTTCTTGGCGTCCGTTGTTACGCCTATGGGCTTGAAGAAGAAATTTGCGCCCATAGAGCCTGTAGAGGTGGCGGTCTTGTTAACGGGGTCGAAGATGAAGATATCACCTGCGGCCGTGTCCGTGGTGTAGATCTTACCGTCTTTGGCAACGTGAATACCTTTGGGCTTTTTTAGAACGAGTGAGCGTTTGGCGCCAAGCAGTACGTCGGCCGCTTTGGATTTCGCTTGAAAGTTTGCCCCGCCCGTGTACTGGCGTGTGTACTTAATGCGCGCTGTCTCCGGAGGCTTGGGCCAGACGAGATCCGGCAGCTCTATCTGAGTGCAACCTATTACAAGGGCTGGCACTATTGCCGCAAGAAGCAGCCATTTTACATTTTTGATAATCGAACTTTTCATAATATTATTATTCCCTCGGTTGTTCGGCCTCGATCAGCTGCGTTAGGCAGGCACGTATTGAAGAGGATGACCTTGTTAGTAGAGCAAATATTACCTGCTAGTCCATGTAAAGTCAAGTGCTCCGTAGGTCTCTATCTTCTACATGTCGGACAAGTACGGTTGAACTTTAACGCTCATTGTCGGTCACTGCCAGTTCTCTTTGCTGAGCGACTCCCCTTTCGGAATTATGTGGCACCTGACGCAGTTGGCTCTCGGCCAGAAGGTGAAAGCAACCTTGCCGTGGCAGCGTCCGCACCATTTTCCCTCGAAAATCTCATTCATACTTATCTTGTTGGCACCTGCTTCAGGCAGAAAGATGCCGGGGTGGCAGTTGCTGCATTTGAGCCAATATGTGTGGATAGAGTGGGGAAAGAGGACATTGGCCATAAGCGCCACCTTCGCCTCGATAAAGACATTGAGGTCGAAAGGCGGCTCGTCTTCAACGTTAAGGTCGATTGAAGGCGCAGGGTCGATAACTCCGAGTATGACGGCGGCGGTCCAGTTGACTTCGCCCGTGGTATCTTTTGGCATTACGTCAAGCGCAATGATATCTTTCGTGCCGGTCTGGAACCGAGTCCTGTTGCTAACAGACTTGTTGAACTTGTTGTAGTAGACCTGAATCTCTTTCGGGTCATCGGTCTTCTCCTTGCTCTCATCCTCAACCACGGCCTTTTCTCCCGAGAGCCTTTCGACTTCGCCTTTGGCGAACTTCTCAATATCAGTACCCGAGATTCCGCATCCCGCAACAAACCCGGCAATAAAAAGGAGGGCGAGCAGGCCTGTAAGGGCAAATGGGGCATGTATTGATCTACGAGTCTTCACAGTAGTCTACCCGATGCTTGAGAGGCTAGAGGTTATACTTTTGACACTTTATCACTTTGTCTAAAAGTACTATAGACGCATTATTTTTGTCAAGGATTTATAATTACTCGGTTTTTTCTCTAAATATGGTTGACAAGCATATATGAAAGGGATAAAAATACTCAAATGACCCGTGATAAAACCATATGGTCGGTAGGCGGGGGTAAGGGCGGCATCGGTAAAAGTGTTGCCACCGCTAATATAGGTTGCGCGCTCGCAATGGCCGGCAAGAAGGTCATACTGGTCGATGCGGACCTCGGCGGGGCGAACTTACACACCTACTTCGGCATCAAATTTCCTGATAGGGGGCTTGAAGATTACATCAAAGGGCGTATCGGCTCTTTAATGGACACATCTTTGCCTACCCCTGTCGAGGGGCTCCGTTTAATTACGGGCGGCGGAGAGTTTCTCGGCATAGCCAACCCGCAGTATGCGCGCAAGCAGCGCCTGATAAAGAGCATACAGGCTCTCGAAGCCGATTATATTATCGTAGACCTCGGCGCCGGCACCTCTTATAACGTACTCGATTTTTTTGCAGTCTCTAATGAAGGCATTGTTGTACTGGTGCCGGAACCCGCCTCAATTCAGAACACCTATCTCTTTTTAAAAAGTTTTGTCTACAGAAGGCTGATGCGGACCTTTTCAACCAATAAGCTGGTCAGCAATCTAATAGCAGAGTCAACCGACCCCAGGGGGTCGGGCAGCGTAAAGACCTTTTCGGACCTCTGTGAAAAGATCGCAAGGCAGGACAGGCGCGCTGCCGAGCAGGCGCTCTTTGAGATAAAACGCTACCGGCCCAAGTTGCTGCTTAACATGGCGTCGTGTAAAGAAGACGAGCGCGTGGTCGAGGCGTTTTTAGGGGCGGCAAATACCTTTTTGGGCATAGACCCGGAGTTCATAGGAACGATCTATTCGAGGGAGGTGATAAAGTCGGCTGCCAGAAAGATGCGGCCCTTCATGCTCGACCCCGGCGCAGCGGTATCGCATGCCGACGTAGAGAAAGTTGTCTCTGTTCTGGTGCGCCGCCCAAGCCCGGTCTCCGGCAGCGTTGCGCTTTTGGCGGAGCACGCCTCAGAGTCGGCTTCTGCTGCTGAGTTGCCGGACGAAACGCCGGAAGAGGGAGCAGGGGCTAGAGAAGTCGAACAGGGCGCAGCGGTTATCGGCGACTTCTTTGGGTTTAACGACAATATCGAACATATGGAGACGGTCTTCCATGTACAGACAGAGGTTGTGGGAGGGGATGCCCCGCAGATAGAGACAGTGGTATATCACGGCGGCAGGATCTTCTTCTCCAAGCGTCAGCCGTATAACGACGTTGCGAAAGCGTGGCCGGGTGCCGGTGCGCTGAGGGAGTTCGCAACTCGGCAGCACCGCGCGGCTATTGCGGCAATAAAGATGAATAAGATAACTTTACAGGGGATAGCCAAATGAACGGCAGGGTCAGGATGCAGGGCAGTTCGGAGTTCTTTACGGGCCAGTTGAAGGAGCGGCTCGGAGATTGCGGTTTTGAGGTTGTCTGCGGCCCGCTCGACTACTCTGAAGAGAGCGCGGTCAGGGCCGACGAGGTGGGGCTCTTCGAGGTTACGGGTCACGGCGATATAAGCAACATGCTCGAATCGTTTGAAGAGACGGCCATTCCATTTGTGCTCTACAAAGACTCGGAGTTTTCCGAACCGATAAAAGAGATTGACGCGGCGCGGCTCAAGAGCGCTGGCCTTATGGGCGTTATCCAGAGGCAGACCTCAGTGGAGGAGGTAGCCTTTGTGGTAAACAGGGCCTTCTTCTATAACAGGGTCGTAAAGCGCAACCCGCGCCTGCCTGTTACGCTTCCGGTTACCGTCACCACCGGCGAGCGCACTATGGTGACAAACTCGGCGCAGATCTCGCGCGACGGCATGTTCATCATTACGCTTCACCCCTGCGCGGCGAATTCTATCTGCGACCTCGAATTCTCTCTGCCCGGTTTCTCCGGCAAGTTCAAGACCGAGGCGCGAGTTATCTACAATATCGCGGTCAACAAGGACCTCAGTATAATATCTAACCCTAACGACCCGTTCAGGCGGCTCGTTACGCACCCCGGCATGGCGGTCTTTTTTATCGACCTCGAAGAGAGCAGAAGGCAGGCTATAGACGCCTACATCGACGGCACCGAGGGCGCAGGCAACTGATAACCCGGACGGGTTTACGGATTTGTCCCGCATCTGTCCTGTTTAGAGGCCCGTTCTTCTGGCAGGCAGAGCCTTGTGGCCGGGGTCTGTATGGTAGAGTTTTGATGGTATAGTTTAGATGGAAAAAAAACGGAATCGTATAGACTGCTTCAAGTGTCTCCACTTTTATATAACCTGGGACTCGCGTTTCAGCAGGGGGTGCAGGGCGCTCGACTTCAAGACCAACCGTCTGCCTTCACAGGTGGTCTTCGAGAACTCCGGCTTGGAGTGCCAGATGTTTAAAGAGAAGCCGAAGAAGGCAGCGCAGAAGAAGTAGAGGGCGTTGGGTCAATATGTATATAGGTGATAAGTTTATGCTCAATGAGGTGTTTTTATGGCGGTAGGTCAATGCAGAAAGCCGGGTAGGTTGGGTTAGCGCAGCGTAACCCAACATCTTTTTTTACTCTAATAATATACAAGGAGTCTTTATATAATGGGAATCATCGAAGGTTTCGATCCGTCGAAGGTTATATGCGCTGCGCTCTCTTCTGGAGGCCAGTTCGCCGACCTCTTTTTGGAGGACAGCACCAATACCTCCATCGTCGCCGAAGAGGGGAGAATAGAGAAGGTGGTCGCGGGGCGTGACCGCGGCTGCGGCATCAGGGTAATCTCGAATAACAAGACTTATTTCGCCTACACCAACGATACAACGGAGGCCGGCCTCGTTGAACTAGCCTCGGTAGTAGCCGGAGGCGTCAGGGACGGGGTCGACCCCGGAGACTTAGGTCCTGTCTCGAAGCAGGTTGCAGAGGGTTTTGAAATCAAGAGGCCTACGGCGTCTGTACCGTTGGACGAGAAGATCGATATTGTTACGAGGGCGGACAAGCGCGCATGGGGTTTTGACAAGCGCGTCAAGCAGGTTCGCGTCTCTTACGGCGACGGTTTCAGGCGAGTAGGAATCTTCAACTCTTTAGGCGAGTGGACAGAGGAAGAGCGCAGCGGCCTCGTCTTTGTCTGTAACGTTGTCACAACCGAAGGGGATATTATACAGACCGGTTACGAGCCGCTCGGCGGAGTTATCGGTCTTGAGATATTCGATACGACATCTCCTGAAGAGGTTGCGGAGATGGCGGCCGAGAGGGCGGTTAAGATGTTAAGCGCCAGAAGGGCGCCCGGAGGCACTATGCCGGTTGTGCTTTCGAGCGAAGCCGGAGGCACGATGATCCACGAGGCCGTCGGCCACGGTCTCGAAGCCGACCTTGCGTTAAATAATCTCTCGGTCTACGCAGGAAAAGTGGGTCAGAAGGTGGCCGCCGATATAGTCTCCGTGGTTGATGACGGCACCATATCGAACAAGCGCGGTTCGAGTTTCTTCGACGACGAGGCGACAGGCACGGACAGAAACGTACTGGTTGAGAACGGCATCTTGAAGAGTTATATGTACGACCGCTTAAGCGCATTGAAGTGGGACGCCAGGAGCACGGGCAACGGGCGCAGGCAGTCGTACCAGTACCGCCCTATCGTCCGCATGACCAATACGCTCATATTGCCTGGAAAGAGTGATCCAGAAGAGATAGTAAAGTCTCTCGACTCCGGGTTGCTGGTCAAGAAGATGGGCGGCGGGCAGGTAAATACCGTAAACGGCGATTTTGTATTTGAGGTAACCGAAGGGTATGTGGTGGAGAACGGCACGGTTGGTGAGATGGTGCGCGGGGCGACGTTAACCGGCAACGGCCCCGAGGTGCTTATGAAGATAGATATGATCGGTACGGATCTCGGTTACGGAATAGGGACCTGCGGCAAGGACGGTCAGGGTGTTCCGGTCTCCGATGCGCAGCCGACTGTAAGGATACCGGAAATAGTCGTAGGCGGCGGAGTGGCCGGCTGATCTGCGACATTTTTTGAGTGAAAGAAGCGCTGCGGTGTTTGGTCTGCACTTTTTTTTGATATGCGGACTTCTGTTAAGGGCTCGGCGAGATATTTTACGTTGTACAAAAGACTTGACAGTTGGCCTGACTGAGTGTTATCAATACCCTGTTCTGCGCTTCCACCACAGATTAAAGAGTTGCATTGATTTCAGCGATATTGACCGTTCCGTCACGTTGGATCGGTCCTGTTTTACGTTATTTTTAAGGCTGTTACAGGTAAACCCGGAGTGCGGTATCTCTTTTACGGCACCAGCCAACCGGTCCTGCAGGCCCTCTTTTATTTTATCAGACAAGGTTTTTAGATGCTCGATTTTGATATTACAATACTCTACCAGATGGTCGGTTTCTTCGTCCTTCTCTTTATACTAAACCGCCTTATATACAAACCCATCCAGAAGATTTTGGCCGAACGCGAAGAGCGTATCGACGGAAATATCGCTCATGCCGCCAAGCTCAGTAAAGAGATTGAAGTGGGTCTTGTCGATTATGACTTGAAGCTCAAGGAGGCCGCTCTCAAGGGGCTCGAAGAGAGGACCAAGCTGAGGGCCGAAGGCGCGGTAGAGCAGAAAAAGATTATGGAGGCCGCAGGCACCGTGGTAACGCATGATCTCACCGTTATGAGAAACGAACTGGGCGCTTCCAAGGCCGAGGCGCTTGCCGGGCTCAAAGATGAAGTCAAGAGCCTTTCCCGTACCGTTGCGGAGAAGCTGCTAGACCGCAAGGTAGTCACTCTTATTATCGCCTTTCTGCTTCCTCTTCTTCCAGCATTAGCCTCTGCTTCCACCGAAGGCGGAGGCGACTCCGGCATGCTCTGGAAGGTGATCAACTTTTCCGTTCTCGCTATCGTTATTATTGTGCTGTGGTTGAAGGTCGTCTCCAAGCTCTTGAAGAACAGAAGCGCCGAGATAGCTATAGCCATAGAGGACGCGCTTCGGGCCAAGGAGCATGCTGAGAGCAAGGCTGCCGAGTATAAAGAGAAGATATCGACGCTTGAGAGCCGCGTGACCGAGATTACGGCCGAGCTAAGGTGTGAGGGTGAGAAAGAGAAAGAGCGCATAATAAGAGAGGCCGAAGAGGCTGCTGCAAGGCTCAAAGAGAGCGTTAAGCTTACGGCTGGACAGGAGCTGAAGCAGGCTCGCCTCGATATTAAGAAAGAGGTCTCCGAGCTTGCCATGGAGATGGCCTCGACTATCCTGGTCTCGGAAGTAAAACCGGATGACCAGAAGAGGCTTGTGCGCAATTACATAGATAACCTGAAGTTAAATTAATATAGAGCGGAAAGAAGAGTAGATGAAGAGTGCGGCAATCGCAAAGAGGTTTGCAAAATCCCTGCTGGAGATAGGTCTGGAGCAGAGCATGACCGAGAGGTTCGGTACTGATCTGTCCAACTTTGAAGCAGTTTTAAAGGACAACCATAATTTTGTGGCTTTTTTGCTCAATCCAATGTACAGCCTCGAAGAGCGCAGGTCGCTTCTCGATAAGGTATCCGAAGCGATCGGGTCCACTACCGCCGTAAAGAAGTTTGTCTGGGTTTTAATAGAGGCTCGTTCACTAAACCTTCTCGGTGATATTATTACGGCGTACGGGAAGCTCTTTGATGATCATGCCGGAAGGCTCCGCGCAGTGGTGGAGTCGCCGTTCGATATGGATTCGGATATTATTGGTGAACTGGAGAAGAAGCTCTCGGAAGCGACCGGCAAAGAGGTCGTGGTCAGCGCCGAGAAGAGCGAAGAGCTTATAGGCGGCCTTGTTATCAGAATGGATAACCTGCTGATAGATGGAAGCCTCAAGACACAGCTTGAACAGATGAAGGATAAAATTCTGGGAGGAGTTTGTTGAGATGATAAAGGCTGAAGAGATAAGCAATCTTATTAAGACCGAGATCAAGGGCTTTGATAAGGAGATCGACATACAGGAGGTAGGCACGGTACTGTCGGTCGGTGACGGTGTCGCAAAGGTCTACGGACTTGAGAAGGTTATGGCCGGAGAGCTGGTCGAGTTCACAGGCGGCCTGTTCGGCATGGTGCTCAACCTCGAAGAGGAGAGTGTCGGTGTCGCGGTTCTCGGTGAAGACTTCCATATCAAAGAGGGCGATATAGTCCGCAGGACCGGAAGGATCGTTGAGGTTCCTGTCGGCCCGGCAATGATGGGCCGCGTGGTCGATGCTCTAGGCAACCCGATAGACAACAAGGGGCCGATAGAGTCGGATACGAGCCGCAGGGTCGATA
The DNA here is from genome assembly GCA_029262515.1 of Deltaproteobacteria bacterium. GTDB lineage: Bacteria > Desulfobacterota > GWC2-55-46 > GWC2-55-46 > JADFVP01 > JADFVP01. The sequence goes on from JAJCZH010000017.1 coordinate 9,066, forward strand.
TAAAGGCCCCGGGAATCGTTGAGAGAAAGTCGGTTAAAGAGCCGCTCCAGACCGGAATCAAGGCCGTTGACGGCATGATCCCGATAGGCAGGGGCCAGAGAGAGCTTATCATCGGCGACCGCCAGACGGGAAAGACGGCTATTGCCATCGATACCATAATCAACCAGAAGGGGCTCGACGTCTTCTGTATCTATGTCGCTATCGGGCAGAAGCAGTCAACGGTCGCCCAGATCGTTGAGAAGCTCCGCCAGCACGGCGCAATGGATTACACGGTAGTCGTTGCGGCTACGGCCAGCTCACCGGCCCCGCTCCAGTTTATCGCACCGTACAGCGGCTGTACCATCGGCGAGTTCTTCAGGGATAACGGCCAGCACGCCCTTATCGTTTACGACGACCTTTCCAAGCATGCGGTTGCATACCGCCAGCTTTCGCTTCTTCTGAGACGTCCTCCGGGCCGTGAGGCGTATCCCGGTGACGTCTTCTATCTCCATTCCCGTCTTCTCGAAAGGGCGGCTAAACTTTCAGACGAACTCGGCGGCGGCTCCCTTACTGCGCTTCCGATTATCGAGACGCAGGCCGGAGACGTATCGGCCTATATCCCGACCAACGTCATCTCGATTACGGACGGTCAGATCTACCTTGAGAGCGACCTCTTCTTTTCCGGTATCCGTCCGGCTATTAATGTCGGCCTCTCGGTCTCCAGAGTCGGAGGCAGCGCACAGGTAAAGGCGATGAAGAAGGTTGCCGGTACGCTGAGACTGGAGCTCGCTCAGTTCAGAGAGCTTGCGGCATTTGCGCAGTTCGGGAGCGACTTGGATGCCGCGACCCAGCAGCAGATAGCCAGAGGCGCAAGGCTTGTCGAGATACTGAAGCAGGGCCAGTACCAGCCGTTTCCGGTCGAGAAGCAGGTGCTCAGCATCTATGCGGCCACCAACGGTTATATAGACGCCTACCCGGTGGATTCCGTACAGCGCTACGAGGCAGAACTGCACAGCTTCTTCGAGTCAAAGCACGCAGGGCTCTTAAAAGAGATCGTCGAGAAGAAGAATATTGATGACGCTCTGAAGTCAAAGATAGATGCCGCACTCGAAGAGCTTAAGAGCCTCTTTGTGGCTGATAATAAGTAGGGGCTGAAAGTGGCGAACCTGGGTGACATAAAAAGGCGCATCAAGAGTGTAAAGAACACTCAGCAGATTACCAAGGCGATGAAGATGGTAGCTGCGGCCAAGCTCAAGAGGGCGCAGGACGAGATTACCGAGGCGCGTCCGTATGCCGAGAAGATGGCCGAGCTGACCAACTCGCTCGCTTCCAAGACCTCAAAAGAGAGCCATCCGTTGCTCTCAGGTATCGGCGGGCCGAAGGTCGGGGTTATACTCGTTACTTCCGACAGAGGGCTCTGCGGCGGTTTCAATACCGTGCTCTTAAGGACTGCAGAGAATTTTCTCGTTGAGGAGGAGGTAACCGACCCTTCGATGTACCTCGTCGGTAAACGTGGCGCAGAGTACTTCAAAAGGCGTTCGGCAAATATAGTCGGCAACAGGGTAGCCGGCAGCGGCAGACCCCAGTACGCAACAGCAGTCGAGATTGCAACCGACATGATCTCGCGTTTCTTAAAAGAGGAACTTGATGAGGTCCACCTTGTCTACTCGCAGTTCCAGAGCGCGCTTACACAGATTCCGAAGGTACAGAGGCTTCTGCCGCTGGCGCCCGAGGAAGAGCCAGAAAAGGGTGACATAAAGGGCGGCGAGACAGAAGGTCCGACGGAGATACTTTACGAACCGAGTTCCGAGGACGTGCTCGCAAGTCTGCTTCCGAAGTACGTAGAGGTACAGATCTTCCGCGCATTACTGGAGTCGTCAGCCTCCGAGCACGGCGCCAGAATGACCGCCATGGACTCTGCCTCGAAGAACGCAAAAGAGATGATAGGCGCGTTGACGCTCCAGTACAATAGAATTCGTCAGGCGGCAATTACCACGGAGCTTATGGAAATTATAAGTGGCGCAGAGTCGCTCAAGGGTTAATAGATCGGTATTTGTCAGGTGGCCTTCAGGAGCTTGTGAAGTTACAAGCACGCTGAGTCGCTCAAGAGTGAATATGTCGGTATTTGTCAGGCGGCTATTACGGGCTTATTGAAGTTATAAGCAACACAGTGCCGCTCAAGGTTTAATATATCGGTACTTGTTCCGCAGCCGTTTGAGGTTTGTGAGAACTAAAAGCAACGCAGAGCTGCTTAAGGGTTTAATATGTTTCTTTATTGAAGGAGGTTTTTCTTATCATGAGTGAGCAGAACTTGGGCAGAATTACACAGGTTATCGGGCCTGTTCTCGATATCGAGTTCCCACCCGGCAAACTGCCTGCCATATATAATGCTGTCAAGGTCACCAACAAGAGCATAAGCGACGAGAAGTGGAACTTAATCGTCGAGGTTGCGCAGCATCTCGGTGAGAACACCGTAAGGTGCATCTCCATGGACTCGACCGAAGGGCTTGTCCGCGGAGAGGAAGCGATGGATACCGGGTCCGGCATAACTATTCCGGTCGGCAAGGCTGTTCTCGGAAGGATAATCAACGTTATCGGAGAACCTATCGATCAGCTCGGCCCGATTCAGTCCGAGACCTCCTATCCGATTCACCGTTCGGCGCCTACATTCGACCAGCAGTCGACCCAGATGGAGGTCTTCGAGACAGGCATTAAGGTCGTCGATCTTCTTACGCCGTATTTGAAGGGCGGAAAGATCGGCCTCTTCGGCGGAGCCGGTGTCGGCAAGACCGTTCTTATTATGGAGCTTATAAACAACGTCGCCATGCAGCACGGTGGTTTCTCGGTCTTCGGCGGAGTCGGAGAGAGAACGAGAGAGGGTAACGATCTCTGGGAAGAGATGAAGGAGAGCGGAGTTATCGACAAGGCCGCACTCGTCTACGGACAGATGAACGAACCTCCGGGCGCGAGAGCGCGTGTCGCGCTTACGGCGCTCACGGCTGCCGAGTACTTCAGGGACGAAGAGGGACAGGATGTTCTGCTCTTTATCGATAATATATTCCGTTTCGTACAGGCCAACTCAGAGGTCTCCGCGCTGCTCGGGCGTATACCATCTGCAGTCGGATACCAGCCTACGCTCTCGACAGACGTCGGTGAGCTTCAGGAGAGAATTACCTCCACTGACAAAGGTTCCATTACTTCAGTGCAGGCGATCTACGTGCCTGCCGATGACCTTACGGACCCGGCGCCTGCTACCACGTTCGCGCATCTAGATGCCACGACCGTTCTCTCGAGGCAGATTTCCGAGCTCGGAATCTACCCGGCTGTTGATCCGCTCGACTCCACCTCAAGGATTCTCGACCCGCAGATCGTCGGAGATGAGCACTACGCAATAGCGCGTCAGGTACAGCAGATCTTGCAGAAATACAAAGACCTTCAGGATATTATCGCGATCCTCGGTATGGACGAACTCTCTGAAGACGACAAGCTCGTGGTCTCCAGGGCGAGGAAAATCCAGAAGTTCCTCTCTCAGCCCTTCTTCGTTGCGGAGCAGTTTACCGGAACGCCAGGTAAGTACGTCTCCATAGGAGATACCATAAAGGGCTTTAAGGAGATTGCCGAAGGCATACACGACGACGTGCCGGAGCAGGCCTTCTACATGGTCGGTGGGCTCGACGAGGCACTGGAAAAGGCTGAGAAGATCAAGGCCTCCGTCTAGTTTGCTGCGTCTGTAGCGAATTTTTTACGGACGGATTTAACGGGCACTGTTATTGTGGCAGGTTTTATCGGTTACTCACTTTTGGTGGTTCTGTTCTCCAGGTTAGGAGTATCACCCTAATAAGAATACCGGCCTCTTTTTTAACGGTCAGGTGTAAAGAAAATAAATTATGGCAGAGAACTTCTTATTTGAAATAGTTACACCGTACAGAAAGCTGGTCTCAAAAGAGGTGGAAGAGGTTACCGCCCCCGGAGAGCTCGGCGAGTTCGGTGTTCTTGCGGGGCATACGCAGTACTTGACCCTCTTGAAGGCCGGTACTCTCAGTTACAAGTCCGGCTCCGAGACCGGCACAATAGTAGTGGGCCGAGGTTACGCCGAGGTCTCTCACGACAAGACGGTTGTGCTTGTCGATAATGCAGATTACGTTAGCGAGATAGATGTCTCTGCTGCGCAGGAAGAGCTCACCAAGGCAGAGACCGCTCTTGCGGCCATGGAGCCCGATGATATCAATTACCAGAGGACACTCGATACCAAGGAACTTGCCGAGGCGCGTTTGGCCGCTAAAGGGTAGCACGTTGCCTGACTTTGCCTGACCGGTGTGAAGAGAATAGAATTAAAAGAGCGCCGCATGAGTAACCATGCGGCGCTCTTTCTGTATCTGAACTCCGCCGCCGTTGCGGATGGCGGAGTTTTTTACCAAGGTACTGCTGGAAGCTCACTACTGTTACTTATAAGCACGTAACCGCCACGCCGGTCTATTATGAAAAACTCCAGCGCTCGCTCAAGCTCGTTATACCTTTTATCGCTTGTGATCATTACCATCCTGGCACCTTTCGTCTTTTCAATCAACTTATCTACCTCGGACTTGGTAACGCGCTGGACCTTTCGGTTCGCATAAAAGGCGACCGACGGTTTGTGTATCTCATAGGTAACGACATGGGGTACATCCTTAAGGCCCTTCACGTAGGTACCGTAGTCGTAGAGAGCCTGTTGGAGCGAAGTGCTTGCGGTAGACACAAGCGTGATACGAAGAAAAACGAGGGTGATTATCATTATGGCAGCCATGCCGCCAAAGGAGTAAAGGGGTTTCGAGTAGATAGATACGGTAACCGAGTAGATACCGTTAATAAGAAAGAGGGCGCCAAAGGCGAAAAAGAACCATGACCCGAGCGGCACCTCCATCTTGATATTCATAAACGGTACCGCTGCAAGGGCAATGGCGAATAGAATAGAGAGGGCGCCCATTATGTAGATACCGGACCCACGCTTTCTGTCTCGTGCAAGTTCGATACAGTCACTTATACCGAGTCCTGCCATTATCGCGACCGCAGGAAGAAGCGGAAAGGTGTAGTTGGGGTGCTTGGTTGCCGCGTATGAAAAGAAGCAGAAGACGAAAACGAACCAGACGGAGCTTAGCAGGTAGAGGCCACCGGCCCCGCCGAGCAGCTCTTTGACTCCACGCACTATCCCCGCAGGCACAAAAGCGACCCACGGATAGAAGCTAAGCGCTACAATAGGTACGTAGTAATAGAAAGGTCCGGTCTTGCCCTTAAAGCCGTCGGTGTACCTCTCTACTTGATGTTTCATTACGAACGAGTCGAAAAACTCCCAGCCCTGCGCGCTGAACTCGGCGGCGTACCACGGCCCCGCTATTATGAAAAAGAGCAGTATGTACCGTATGCCTAGAAACCGTTTGATCTCCCAGAAATTTTTCGACAGCAGCAGGTAGAGTATTGCAATTGCCGACGGCAGAAAGAGCCCCACAAGTCCTTTCATAAGTAGCGCAAGCGCGGCAGCGACCCAGGCTCCGTATACCCAGCGCTCGTTTTTGGTATGGATTGCGAGGTAGAAGGCGTAGATAGAGGAGGCGATCAGCAGGCAGAGAGAAATGTCGGTTACGGCCGCATGGGAGTAGACAAAGTACCCGATGTTCAAGAGCAGCGCAAGGGCTGCGAAAAAGGCAGGCAGGTTGCCGCGAATGCGGCGTACGAAACCGAAGGTAAAGAGCACCAGAAGGGTTCCGGAAAAGGCGGAGGTGAAACGGGCCGAGAATTCGCTGATGCCGAAAAGCTTGTAGGCGAAAGCCATAAACCAGTAGATCAGGATCGGTTTGTCGAAACGCGGGGCGTAGTTGTAAGTCGGCGTAATGTAGTCGCCGGTCTCTACCATCTCACGCGTGGCTTCAGCGAAAATCGCTTCGTCTATGTCGAAGAGCAGAAAGGTGCCGAGGCCGCAGTACGACACCACCAGCGTAAGAAGAGCTAGCAGCGCCCACAGGGCATAACTGTTCCCGGTATTCTCCGTACGTCTCTCGGTTATTATACAGCCCGCCAGAGCCGCAAGCCCTATGATTGTGGTTGTCACAGGGGTAATATGTTCAAAAATCATAGACCTTCTTATTCTTAGGTGCCGAATCCGGTTTACTTAGACGATGTAGTTGTGTGACCGTAGTAACGGGTGTTGTCGCCATTTTTTGACCCTTGCTAAACCGCTTGCCTGAAACGGTTCGGCTGATTGAATTACGGTCTACTATATTAATATGAATGCTCAGTGGAGTATAGGTAAAAAAGGATCGGACGGTGTTCTTGAGCCATTTTTGAAGCCGGGCAAGGCGGGCCGGATGGTGCCTGCCCAGGTTATAGTAGAAGAGCGGCTCTTTAGAGCTTCCTGGCTTTGAGGGTCAGTTTTGTTTTGCCGTCCTTTACGCTTATCTTTACTTCGACATTCTTTGTTTTGTACTTCTGCTCTATCTTCTTCTTCGAGGCTTCTATGTTTTTGGAAAATTTCTCGAAGCTGAGATCCTTTACAGGTTCGTTCTGCTTCTTGCGCGTTTCAATATACTCATTATACGCCTCTTTTATCGGGTCTTCCGGTTTCTTTGCCGTAGTACTCTCTTTTTTAACAGGTATTGCGGATGGCGAGGGCATATTGCCGCCGCCTTCGGACTTTCTTACATAGGTGCCATCTTCCATCGAACGAAGCACGCGTTTCCAGTACTGCTTGTAGCTGTTGTACTTTGCTACAATGCTGTTCAGCTTGAACTTATCCGCCGTGTTGGCTGTCTTCTGAGTTGAGTAGGTGAGGATCTTGCGCTCGACCTTGTCGCGTAACCTGATCGGTTCGAGCTTTATAACCCGCATGAAGTACTGTTCATACTCGATTTTGAGTCGGATTATATCCGCATCCAGGGTCTCTATGTCGTGGTGCAGGCTCATATACCGTTTCCGTTACTAAAGTGTCTCAGTCGTATGGTTTTACCGCGTCAGGTCTTTTGCCACTCTTGTGCTGCTCTTTACTAGAAGAGCGCCACAAGAAAGAGGCGCAGTCTCTTCTCGGACTCGTTCGTACCGGTTGCAAGGCCGTCGTCACTAAGTCCACGGTACTCTATCTGAGCATAGGCGTTGACCAGTATATTGTATCGCGCCATTACTGAAGTTGCCACTGCCATCTTTTTCCCGTCCTCTTTCAAGGCATCGTAGCGGGCCCCGAAACCGATCTTTGAGGTCGGCATATAGAGGCTCTCTAAAACGAAGTTCGATTTATCCGGGCCGCTGTCGTACTGCGCTCTGAAGTACCCGGCGGTAACCACAACAGGGCCGAACTCCGTTTCTGCCCCTGCGCCGAATTTATTATACCTGGTATCCGAGGTCCCGGTTCCGTCTGTCTCGTATCCGGTTCTGTAGAGCGCGCCTATCGAGTAAGCCTCCTTGAAGCTGAGGCCGTACTGGGCGTAAAAGGACTTGAACTTGTGGCTGCTCACAACGTTCTCTCTTGCTACTCCTATCGCGTAGGTATGAGTGGGGCTCCACGACTCTTCGTCTTCGGTTACCCGAATGCCGTTAAGCTCCACGAGCCTGAGTCCCCGGGTCAGGGTGTTGAGAGTCCTTTCCGCGAGATAACGGTTGCTTATCGCCTTCTGGAAGTCGGCCATGAAAGGAAAACCAAAACTGCTCTTGCCTGCCTTGAGGTTGAGCCGACCGGCCCCTGTAGGCCCGGCGAGGTCGTTTACCTGTATATAGGCGTTATTGATGGTGGAAGAGAAGTTGCCGTCGGCCGCTTGCTGTATGCCTACGGCTCCGAAGGCGGTAACGCGCCCGGTATTGCCGAACGCTCCTCCGGAGATAATCTCGACCTCCTCTATGAGCATGTCGGACGAAGTGCTCTTGATGCCCGAGGCCTTGGTTTCGTCGTACTTGCTCTCTATCTCTACCTCTATGGAGACGGGAATGGTTGTCAGGTTCTTTACCTTCTGCCACTCGCCCTCTGCTTCGAACCGGAGTCCGTTGGCGCGCCATACTCGCCCTGTTTCATTAAGTTTGGGAAAGAGGTTATGGCAGTAAGAGCAGTCGCGCCCCACGCGGCGGGCGAAGGCCGGTACGGCAGAGGCCTCTACCGGAATCAGCAGCGTAAATATGAAGAGAGCCAGCATGGAGAGAAGTACCGGACGGCGGCACAGGCTGCGTAAGAGTCGTCTTGCCGGGTTTAAGATGGTTCTCTTTGGCATTTCCTTTACCTATCCCTTTGTCGAAGCAGTGAGAGGTTTAAGTTATTAAAACCTGACGGTTACGCTGCGTTCTTTTCAGGCGGTTCGGCCCAGGGTCACTCTGTGTTTACCTTATCGGCTTTTAAGTCCGCGTCTACGCCGAGACCGACTGTAAGTGGAAAGGAGACATAATGCTTCCTCTGTGCAGTCCCGTTATCATGGATGGCGATGCTGATAGAGAGAACCGAGCCTTCGATTACAGGAACGTCATCGGGGCCGCCGTTGCCCAGCTTTCTTTTGAAGATCGCACTGTACCCCGTTGCGGACCACTCTCCGGTTCCTTCAACCGAACTATTCTTCTGCCAGAGCCTGTCGGAGAAGATCGCCCCATCCATGCTCTTCGTCTCTTTTGCGCTGAACTCGATCGACCAGAGGTCGATGACTCCTCCGTCTTTGCGCCGTTTTTTCAGTTCCGAGGCCGGTTTGGGCTTGTTCCATGCGTCTTTTGCGTAGTATGCATAGAGCCTGACATTGTCTCTACCCAGGTTGTTGTAATACCTGTCCGCCAGAACGCTCTTTGCCGACGGGCTCTTGGGCATAGAGTCGACGTCAGCGTGGCATGAGATAAAGCAGCCGTACCTCCTAAAATACGGCTCGGTGCCGTTTAACTGCAAAGAGACCCTGTCGGGCGTAGTGGTCGAAGCCTGCTCTTTCCAGCCGTTGCCGCCAGAGAGCCACTCTATCCTTAGATAGAGGTAGTCGTTGTCGTAGGCCGCCTGCAGGTTAGCTTTCATTGTTGGGGCCTTGCCCGGAATCGGATCAGGCTCAAATGTACCGTGGGAGCGTTTCATCTTCAGGGCCCCGGTGACTATGTGCTTCACATCCATGTCGAGTTCGCCCTCTTTGGAGAGATGGCAGTGCCGGCAGCTCTTGCGCCCCCTTTTTATCGCCCGGGCGCCGAGCCTGTGGTCTTCGCTACTTAGAAACTCCCATGAGGTGACTCCCGGGTAGATGAGCAGCACCTCTGTCTTGGGCGTGCTCTTCCAATCGATCTCGGAGGCAAACGCCCGAGCCGTAACCATGCTTGCCAAAAGCATAAGTACGGATAACATAAAGAGAGGTCTGTTCACTGAGTTCTTCCTTTTTCAGATATTATCAAATACCTTGAGCCGGTTAACCTGTCAAGTCTTGAAGCTCTTTACGGTATTTCTTAAAGTATCGGCCTGCTTATTCATGTTCTTGACAGTCTTCTCTAGGCTTAACGCAAGGTTGGCATTATCTTCTGCTACGTATTTCACCGTATCTATTGCGGATACGATTCTCTTGGAGAGCATCATCTGCTCGCCCGTGGCCGTGGCTACTGTGTTTATCTTTTCGGCTACTCGTAAGATAGCCTCCGTAACATCCTTTGAATCGCGCGCCTGTCCGTTGGTGGTAAGTTTAACCTGCTCCATAAGCCCCTTCATCTGAACGGTATCCTTGAGTATCTCCTCGGAGGCGTTAGACTGCTCGTCGACCGCGGTTTTTATGTCCTCGACCATAGTGTTTATTATCTGGGTGGAGTGAGAAATCTGTCCGACGCTCTTTGTCTGCTCTATGGTAGCCTTCTCTATAAGTTTTGCCATGTCGAAGGAGCGGCGCGTGGACTCCAGTATCTTCAGGAGCGCTTCCTGGGCATTTCTCGACAGGCGTACTCCGTCGGCGACCCTTTCGGATGAGCGGTGCATGAAGTCAACGGCGCTGCCGACATCGCTCTGAACGTGTCCGATCAGGTTGGTAATCTCTTTTGTGGAGACGGTGGTCTTTGTGGCGAGTTCCTTGACCTGCCGGGCCACGACGCCAAACCCCTTACCGTGCTCTCCGGCCTGTGAGGCTAAGATGGTGGCGTTGAGCGCGAGCATGTGCGTGGTATCCGCAATCTCGTTGATGACGGTAATGATCTTGCCTATCTCTTCGCTCCGTTCTCCGAGCCTGTTTACAGCCATGGCCGTGGCGCTGACCTCTTCGCTGACGCTCTCTATGCCTTCGCGCGTCTTTACGACGGATGAAAGACCGAGATCTTCCGCGTCCGCCCGGACCTCTTCGGCGATGGCGGCCTGGGACTTGGAGTAGTTCTCCACCTCTTTTACCCTGGAGCCGATCTCAATTACGCTCGATACGACGTCGCCGGTCCTTTCAAAGAGAACGTCCAAGTGGGATGCAACCTGATTTATTGATATCGATATCTCATTTATGGAGGAGGTGATAGAGGAACTGGAGTAGGAGAGTTTTTCTATATTGAACCGTACGTCCTCTACGCCGGCGGCCATTGCAGTGGCAGAGGAGGAGGCTTCTGTTGAGGAGGTCTTAAGGTCGGTGGTCTCTTCGGCTACGGTCATTATAGACCGGTCCATCTCCTTGATCGAATTGGAGGTCTCTTCTGCGGCGCGAAGCTGTTTCTGGACCCCTGTTTTTATCTCTCCCGATGACGAGTTGATCTTTTCCGACGCTGCGTAGATGCCTCCGGAGAGGCCGAAGATATCCTTAACCATAACCTGCAGGCCCTCTACGAAGGTATTGAACCACCTGCCGAGCATGCCCATTTCGTCGGTCCCGGAAATATCGAGTCTCCGGGTAAGGTCTCCCTGTCCTTCGGCTATTGCGCGCAGCATCTTAACGGTTCTGTCTATCGGCCGCGTTACAACTCCGCTGATAAGCAGCCACAGTAGTATCGTCATAATAGCTACCGTTACTATCGCTTGGACTATCCACCTGTTGCGCCCTTGGGCGAGCAGTCCGTACATCTCGTCGAGCGAAGTTGAGATCATTAAAATTCCGCGCGCGCCCTCTTCCTTGGCATGGCAAGAGCTGCATTTCGGCTTGGCTATTATGGGTACAAGGTAGGTGAAGAGGCTCCGCTCCCCTTCGTGCTCTATGTAGTATACGGCCTCCTTTTGCCCCTCGCTGAAGGCCGATACCGCTTTCTTGAAATTGGTGTCGTGTATGCCCATGGCAACATTGTTTAGCGTATTGGGGTGGTCTACGATCCACTCGTCCTTGATCTCTCCGAACTCTTCCTCAACGGCATGCAGCGTCTTGTAGTCCTGAAAGGCCTCCTCAACGCCGTTTGAGCGGATTATCTGAACTCGTTCCACGCCCTCGATGGTCTCGAGGCCGGCGATAAGAAAGCGTGCCATGTCGGCGCGCTCTTCGAGCATATCTTTATAGATGGTGTTGAGTATCGGCAGGGACATGAGTACGGAGGCGTTGTGCCGCTCGCGCAGCAGGTTCTTCTCCTGCTCCTGAATAACGGTGTAGACGAGCACGCCTAGCCCTACAAGGCTTATGCCTATGGCGAGGGCTACTATCTTGGCTTTAAGACCCTGGCGGACCATTTAGACGCCTCTGGGGGTTGTTGTAGATATAACGGTAATAAGTGCCGCCGTATGGCGCAAATGCGGTGGAAGAAATAGAGCTGGCTGTCGGGTCCTGTTGGTTGGAAGAAGGTATGAACCCGGCATTCTCTCTTGGCGCACTTCCGCTTTACGAATTCCAGCCTTGACCAAAATCCGCAAGTTCTAAAATTTTATAAGAGTAGCGGTCCGTTGTCAATGTAAAACGTAATTTTTTTAAATAGTTATGATAAGCAGAGATGAGCTGGTGAGTTACCTTTTTCTTGTCCTTCTTGTCGGTTTTTTGCCCTTTAGCGATTTTAACTCAATAGCGAGCGCGTTTCTTTCGGCTTCGAGCCTCTCGGCCTCTGTGGAGTAGTTCTCTATCTGATCCTCCAGAGCCTTAACTCTGTCGATAAGCCCGATATTCTCATCGCTCAACTCGCCTACTCTGTTCGTAAGGGCGCTGTTCAAGCTCTTGTAATCCGGCTCTTCACACCCGTAAAGGGTGGAAGTAACTATGAATATCAGTGCTATAAGGGGGATTTTTTTGAACATAGTTGATCTTTTCTTCGATTCACTCTCTTGTCCGTACTCTTTAAAACACGCTCTTGTTTGAGTTACTATGAGTACCCCAAATTTTACATCTCGTCAACAGGTATCGGCTTAGATATCGCTCCTAAAACCAGGCAGCATACGTGTCCGAGGTCACAGTATTTGAAAAACTTCGGTGGTAGAGTCGTGATAGGTGGCTCTACGGTTTGGCTTTGCACTCTCTTATACTTACACCGGAATCGGTTCATTTCCATCAATTTTTGTGGGATAAAGCCGATATGAAAGAGTAACTATCGCTATATCAGGCCACATAAGGCCTGTACGGCAGGTATTGAACTCGGTGTAGAGAGAAGAAACCACCTAAAAAATAAGGGAAATTATGGAAGTCGCCAAAAGGAACATACTTGTGGTCGATGATGAGGAGCCTATACGTAAGGTTTTAAAAACTCATTTGACCAAGGCGGGTTACTCCGTGGTTCAGTCTTCGGGCGGAAAGGGTATCTTTGAGGTGCTTGAGGATACGCAGTTCGAACTGCTTATCTGCGACATAAAGATGCCGGAAGTGGATGGAGTCGATATCTTAAGGTATACGAAGGAGCACCTCGACACACCCGTAATAATGCTTACAGGTCTTACAGATACGGCTGTCGCCGTAGACGTTATGAAGAAGGGCGCCTTCGACTACGTCATGAAACCGGTAAAGAAGGAGGACCTTCTGGGTACCATCCAGAAGGCTCTCGATTATCGCGACCTGCTCCTTAGAAACAGGCAGCTCGAACTTGAGAACATGGAGTACCAGCGCTCGCTGGAGGCCAAGGTCGAGGAGCGTACAGGGGAGCTCAGGTTAAAGGCCAAGGAGCTGGAGAGCGCGTACGGTGCAATGAAGTCGATGTCTATCCAGTTCGTAAACGTACTGGCCGAGACCATAGAGGCGAAGGACCACTATACGCGTGGCCACTGCAACCGCATGCGTTACCTATGCGTGGAACTCGGACGTTTGGCAGGGCTTGGGGCCGAGCAGCTTGAGCTGCTGGAGTACGCTTCGCTGCTTCATGATCTCGGCAAGGTAAGCGTCAATGAGCTTATTCTCAACAAGCAGGGTCCGTTGACCGAGTCCGAGTGCGCCAGGGTACGCAAGCATCCGGTTATTGCCGAGAAGATTCTGGTAGATATTCCGCTTATGGGCGGTGTGGCCTCCATAGTTGTTGCGCATCATGAGAACTTCGACGGCTCCGGGTACCCCAGAGGGCTATCAGGCATAGATATTCCGGTAGAGGCGCGCATCATAGCCGTGGCAGATCTCTACGACGCAATGAGCAGTGACAGGCCGTACCGCGACGGGCTTGCCAGGGAGGTGGTTCTCGAGGAGATGGAAAGGGTGGCCGGCACGCAGCTCGACCCCGGCCTTGTTCGGCTCTTTATCGATAATAAGATATATTCGTTTGTCAAGAACTGACCCCGCCACGCTGCTCATACCCCCCCCAGTAAAAATTTGTATGCTAATGAGCGATTGGAGAGTGTAATTGAGTACGGGCAAGAAGATACTGGTTATAGATGACGAGGCCGGCATAAGGCAGGTACTCAAGATCCACCTTCGCGCCGCAGGGTACGAAGTAGAGGCTGCCTCTACGGCTGCCGGTGGGCTTGCGCTTGTTTCGGAAGGATTCGACCTCGTGATCTGCGATCTAAAACTTCCCGACATGGATGGAGCTACGGTTATCAAGCGTATAAAGAAGGAGCATCA
>JAJCZH010000018.1:0-77500 GCA_029262515.1 Deltaproteobacteria bacterium
ACCAACGGTGCAACCATCAGTTTTTTCAGATGTTCGGAGGGTTATTAACCCGAAAACCGGCAAGTGTGCTAACTTACTTTGTCTCACTATAGGGGTTCACCCCACTCCACTGTGCTAAAATTGGGCTAAAAGGAACTCAAAAGGGCATAAAATAGCAAAAGGGATAGAAGCTTTTAGTGCTCCTACCCCTTTGGTTTTTAAAGCTAAAGCGGAAAACCAGATTTTAGATCAAGGTGTTCTGAAATTGGGCTTTTTCGCCTCATAAGCCCCTTGTCGGTGGTTCGAGTCCACCCACCGTCACCATTTTCTCTTTTACATTCCAACAACTTACGTCACTCAACAAAACCACTTTTCTTATCAATTGACCCGACTGTGCTAAAATTGGGCTAATCGCCGGATGAATTTTGTAGCTCTCTTCTAACCAGCAACCAATGTTAGACTGCTTGAACCGAAGACTTGCTCCTACCTTGTAGTAAGGTATCTCATTGAATTGAACCCGCTCATAAAACCTACCGACCAATACTGGTTTATGCTCGCTCGAATATTTACAGGAACGGGTTGCGATTAGGAAGGCGTCTCTTATTTCTACGCCTAAGGTTGAGTTTAGGTGCGCAGTATATGCGATGAACATGTTTATGGTTTCATCTGTGAACTTGCTGTCGGAGCTTATAAAAAAGCTTTGGAAAGCCATAACGTGGAAAACGCTCTTAGAGAGTAAGCAGGGTGTCGATCACAGGTTCGTCTCTATTGATATCTAGACTGATAGTGGTAAACGGTACGGCTCAGACTGAACTCTCTATAGGCCTCACGGGTGGCTCAAGTGGTGATTACCGGTAATAAAGTCTACCAACAGGTGTTTCCCCGATGGTCTCAGAGCTTTTTACCAATAACATCCTTTGGTGCATAGTTCTCAAGGCCCAAAAGTTGTCATACATCTGCTGTAAACGACGGTTATTATACTGAAGACCCTTTAACTTTCTTATATCGAATACCTCCATGTCGCCGTACTTAGAGTTGGAGTTGTAATATGTTGAGTTAGTTATGCTGTACTTTCTACTTACCTCTTTCACCTGACGGCCAGCTTCAATCTCATTCAAAATAATAATAACCTGCGTCTCTGTGTAGTGCGACTTATTCAAAGAAAGCGTTCCTTTATAAAAGATCGGTATGTCGGAGAACTCCATTTGTCGCTGGTACCATTTAGGGGGTGGTTACATTCTGAAGCGCAAGGCATAGTGTGGAGTGGGCGGGTACTGGATATAAGCCTAAAAAAACATTTTCTTTACACATTCTTTAAACATAAAAATCTATATTAATCAATGAGTTGCGCTTAAGCGAAGAAATGCCGTACAATTTTTTGTAAATAAACTTTACACTATTTCCGTTTCCGGAAATGTCATTTTTCACCTTTTCATATAAAAAACAAAGCATTACAGCATTGGCATGTTTGTTGCATTGCATAGCTATTGCTATAGCTTGTGCCGTAAGCTGCAAGGAGTGGGGTCTGTTTACTGTACTTGAAGTAAGGGTATCGGAAGAACAATTATATCAAAGTAATTACGTATGATCACGGTTATCGCTCACATTAAAAACTTATTTTAAATCTGGTATATACATAAAAAGTTTATTAAAAAGCAGAATAATTAACGGAGGATGGGTAATGGAAATTCATAATATTAAGGTGCATAGCTTAGGTATAGTGCTGACTATTTTTGCGCTTATGTTAGCAATATCTCCAGGCACAGCACTCGCTGCACCGGTTAGCATCGGAGGAAATGTATGCGCTGGTAATACGCTTCCTGTCTTTGATGCAAACGGTGCACCGGTGCTCGACCCATTAACGGGAGGACAGGTATACGAGCCTGACATGAGCTGCTCTCCTGTCTCTAACGCTACCGTTATGGTACAGAGCGGCAGTAAGATTGTCGCTTACGGTACGGTTGACCCGGCGACAGGCGCATGGTCGGCTGCTTTCGACGATGGTGACGGAACAGCGGCGGACAACTACCGGGGACACTTTACGGTGATGTACAGCGCACCTGGTTTTGATGCGACGCACCGTGATTACGATACTCGTGGTGCCGCCTCTACACAGAGTGCAGCATGTGCGCACGTTATGTGTCAGAACGCGTATCTTCCGCCTCTCGATGGCAACAACAATCTTCCTACCGCTAAGTACCTTGTGTACGCCTTCCAGGATGAATACTTGAACAGCGAGGACGATTTTCCGGCTGACCGTGCTCTTAACTGCGTTAAGGTGAGCGCGTACAATGAAGACACCGGCGACTTGGTAGAGGTGGGCTACACTGGCACACAGCCTGTAGCTATGCTTCCTATAGGTAAGTCTGAGGGTTTTTACTACTTCGGTCTTAAAACAAACCTGGTAACAGGCACACCAGGGCTTGAGCCGGGCCACTACGGTGTCAAGGCAGACTCCTCACGCGCCAAGCTGCCAACCGTTGATGTTAACGGCAATGTAGTCGTTCCAACTGAGGCAGAGTGCGCAGGAAGTGCTGTGGATGCCAGCTGGATACAGAACTCCTCTCTTGAGGGTGGTTATGTGGAGGAAATGAGCCTCTATCCGGGAGACCCGGGTACAATGGCCGGCGGCTACCTTTCATGGTTTTCGTTCATACATAATGTCGGTAATACCCCGCAGGACCCTGCAGAACAGGGTGCTTACAGTATAACAGGCGTAATGCGTGATGCCGACGGGATGTTCAACTGCGCCGAACCATGGGGGGTAGACAACCCGTATGTAACGTCAAACGGTCCGATAGAAAACGCACTTGTTGTGCTTTGGGATCAGAACGGTCATGGAGTAACCCCACCAGTTGGTTCTCCCCAGGTGCTTATTGATAATGCCAGCAGGCCGCATGTTGTAGCGACTGCATATACCAACGCAGATGGCAGGTACACATTCAGTGGAGTGGCATCAGGTAACTACAAGCTCTTTTATGTTAGCGATGATTTGGACTACATCTGGCAGGAGGCCGGCGTAACTGTGGCCAACGCCAACGTAGATGTAGGCTTCCTGCATATGCCTCGCTGGTGGGCACGTATAGAGGGTTATGTACTGAATGTTGACGGTCTTGCTGATGATCACCCGGCTGTCGACACTAAACAGTTGGCAACACATCAGGCAATTACATACGATAACCTGAATGTTGGGTGGGGTTGTATAGACCCGGCTACCGGTCAAACTGCTACTTCGCCTACAACGGTACTTCCAACATATACGGTCTGCGAGACAACATTAGTAGGTGGTGTTCCGACCGAGAACTGTGTCGAAAAACCGATGGTTACCATTCCAAGGGGTACGATGCCGCCTGGCGCTGTTCCCATGGCAGGTCAAACGGTAGCGCTGCGCGCAAAGGACGGAAGCATCTGGAAGACCGCGGTTACAGACTATAACGGCTTTTATCAATTCAGCGACCTGGGTGAGATTGAGGTCCTGGGTTATGTTACTGTCGAGCAGCCTAATAACATGCACGGCCGTATCATTACAGAGTCACTCCCGACCCTCACAAACCAGGTTCACGGTATACTCGCCGGGGAAAATAGGAAATTTACTGTCCCGTATAAGGACTATACAGATATGAACACCTACAATTTCAACCTTGCGGGTCGTTCACTCAACTGGTTTGCCAATAATTACATGGCCAACATACAGCTCGATCCAATACCGGTCACTACCGCCGACGCAAGAGGATATGTATACTACGATTCTCTTCCGCGCGGCACATGGGTTCCTGACGGCGTATACGATAAAGAGCATGAGAGGGTCTTTGCAGGGATTAAAGTAAACCTCTACGAAATCGATCTTAATGGCGTAAAGGTGGACTCGGATTTGACAACCCCGGCGATTATTGATCCTGTAGCAACGGTTCTTAGCGGAGATAAGGATGAGACAGCGCTCCAAAACCAGGGCTTTAAGTCACTTGGGAATGTTTTCCCGGCCGATGAGTTCGCCGGCGTCTACAAAGGCGACACCATAGGTTACTACGAGTTCAGGAACCTGGTTCCTGGAACAGAGTACGTGGTGGAAGTTGACAAAGCTGATATCGATGCAAAGGGTTATTTACAGACCGCCTCTTCAGACGGCTCGGTACCATTTACAGCAGTCGGCGGAACCGCAACGGAGGCCAATCTAGGTATTAGTACCGGTTCTGATGGTACCGTCTTAGCGGCGTCGGGTCATGTACCGCTTTCCGGTGAGATAGAGGGTGGAGTCTTCGATGACCTCAACCTTCAGACCGACGGAGAGAGCATACTCTGGGACGAGAAGAGACCACTTATCGCAGCGCCTGTAAGCGTCTACGATCATCTCGGTTACTTCCTCGGTGCCGGCAAGATGGGCAACGACCTTTGTAGCCCGTTCTCTGATCACGTGACCGATCCGAATGTCTGCCCGGACGGCGAGGAAGCTCCCGAAATGGAGTACCATGCGGCTCCTGGTCCGCACATCTTCGTCGGTAATGATCCGTCGGAGTTCCTCACCAACTATGAGTACACTACTCCTGATGGACAGATGAATGACGCTAACGGCTTTCCGATGTGGGAGACCGACGCGGATGGATTTTTTGTTCTTGATGCCAATGGAAACCAGATTCCGCTTATCGGGCCTACGTACGCTCCTGGTACAAGGACCTCGAGGAACAATCCAGTTGCTCCGTGGTTACCTGGTGGAACATACTATCCCGAGTTTGAACCGCTTCCCTGGACATACACATTCGACCAGGGTAAGTACAAGTACGAGGCCGACTGGTCACTGCTTCCGTTCTCTATAGGTGTGCCGCTTCCAGACCCTATACGCGGCGGCGGAAGCCTTGGTGGTCTTCTAGGAAATGGAGTTATAGCACCACAGGATGCACCAATAATAACCTCGGCAGTTGTCGAGAATGTAGACCCGACATTGGCACCTTCCATGCCGGTTATGCTCGCCATGAACGATGCGTTGGTATCTACACTCTCTGACGCTGACAATATGCTTGCCATGCTTCCGGCCTATACTGTTAACAATTCGTCGGGCTCAAACAAGGTTATGCATATACATGGTATGAACTTCGGTTCCACGAAAGAGTACTCAACCGTAACGCTTTCCGGAACCCAGCTGCATGTCTGGAAGTGGAGCGATACGACCATAGATGTTCTTCTGCCTGAGCACGCAAAGAGCGGTCCTATGATGGTGGCCACGTCCAATGGTATATCCAATACTCTGCCTGTTAATGTCGTAACCGACAACATGCACGAACGTGACCACCACATGAGAAGCATTTACGTAGATGCTGACTACGGTATCGACGGCCCTGGCAGCGGCCCGGAGGCCAACCCCTTCAAGACGATAGGTGCAGCCCTTGAGGCCCTGCCAAACGTCAGCCCTGTCTACGTCTTTGTAAAACCGGGCGTATACAAGGAGAGAGTAACCATAGCAAGAAGCGGAATAAAGCTTATCGGTTACGGTCCTAAAGAGACTATACTCGACGGTGCGGTAAAGCATCTCGTAATTAACTCTCTTGGCGCGTCGATCTCAGGCGGTCAGGTTATATCCATCGGTGCCGGAGGTATAGACGGCAGCGTTGAAGATATCGTGATAAGCGGTTTTACCATAATTAACGGTTCCCACAACCCGTACAGTGAAGGCGGCGGTGGTATCTTTGGTGCATATGGTAACCGTGACATCGATATTAACAACAACATAATCACGCGTAACGGTGGTATGTACGGCGGCGGAATCTGGCTGCACAACTCCAACCACGATGTCTCCATCTGGTCCAACCTGATTGCCATGAACGGTAATACCGGCGGCTATGGTGGTGGTATCAGTGTAAACGAAGAGCCGGAGTACGAGGTACCTGGTGTACCGCATGGTCCGGGCGAGTTCGATGCGGCTCACCATACGTACGATGATGCGATGTACGATGCGCCTACCGGTACGTATACCATCTTCAACAACCGCATAGTTCGTAACTTCTCCATGGACTATGGAGGCGGTATAAGCCTCTACGAGATAAAGGACCAGCTTAACGTCTACGGTAACATGTTTGTAGAGAACAAGGCTGATGACCATGGTGGTGGACTGTTCTACGAGGATTCAGGACCTTCCAATATCTACGGCAACGTCTTCCTCTGGAACCATACACCGGATGACGGTGGTGCCATCAGTCTCGAAGATGTGGGTGATGACAATTCTGTTGTGAATATCTACAACAACCTCATCGCTGAGAACATGGTTGACGACCGTGGAGAGAACACAGCCATAGGCGGAGCTATAGGGCTTGACGATACGCTCTATATCAACGTCTTTGGTAACTCGATAGTCGGTAACGTAACAGCTGGTATCGACGAACCTCGCGGCGGAGCAATCGGCTCGGAGCGTCACGGCCACGAGTACGAGTACGCAGCGCCTGGCTTCAGTGATGCAAAGGTATCTAACAATATCATCTGGAGCAACTGGCGTCTGAAGTACCAGGCACCAAAACCATCCCTCGAAGGACTGAACTACAGCAGGGGTGTTAACTACACATGGACTGAAGACAACCTGTTCAATGACGACCCGCGCACCAACAGTGAGTGGGAGAGCACTACTAACTCGAACAGCTTCACAGTGGTTGAGGGCAACATAATATCCGGTGGGTACACAGGCGTTACTAACGTCAACGCTTCCACGGTATTCCCTGACCCTGCAACTCTGAACCACTGGGTCTTAAAGCCGGGTTCAGCACCGGGAGGCTTAGCTCCTACGGTTGACTTGCAGGAGACCCTTGATACGGTTAAGCCAGGCTACTATGCAGCACTGAGCTTCCCGGCCCTGGCCAATGCGTATGTCTCTCGTGATTCATTGAGGCAGTCGCTCCTTATAAACAAGGACTCTGACGTTTCAAACCTGGCCCTCGCGGGCGGCGGTTCGGCAACGACAGTAAACCTGACGACATCGTACGAGAATTCGCTCTTTAACGTTTCCTCGTCAGTTTCGACCGGTCTTGTAGAGGGCGTAAACTTCCCGCTCGGCGTAATAAGCTACAACGTATCTTCACCGACACACGGGTGTATTGATACGATGTTCTCATTCTCTACGCCGCTTCCGGAAAGGCTCATGCTCTATAACGTCTCCAGGCATGACGAGTATGAGGAAGTGCCTTACCGCAGGTGGACGCAGACAGGCGCGGATTCGTTATCAATCACCTTGTGTGACAAAGATGATCACGATGATGACCACGATGCAAACGGTATGGTCTCAGGCAAGATAGCTATAGGTGACGTATTCAATGCGCCTCCGGTAGCTGTTGCAGGTCCTAACCAGAGCATCTATCTGGGGCAGTCGCTTACGCTCGACGGCTCTGGTTCGTATGACGATCCGGCCGATGGCACGCCTGTGACCTCCTATGAGTGGGCCATAAGCAAGAGGCACGGCGGCAGTGCGGTCATAGCCGACCCGGTCAGCGCGATAACGACCTTCACACCCGATAAGAAGGGTGAGTACATGATATCGCTTCAGGTTGGTGACGGACTCTTCATCAGCCCAGAGGATACCATGATGGTACGTGTTATCGACAACAAGTCGCCGGAAGCCGAGCTTGTAGCTTTACCCGACGTGGGTATGGCGCCGTTCCTGGTAACGCTCGACGCTTCGGCCAGCTCCGATGAAGACAGCAACGCGCTAACCTATGAGTGGAACTTCGGCGATGGTTCGGTCCAGAACACCGGGGCGGTCTCCAGCGTAACTCATACGTATACGACGTCCGGCAAGTTCAAGGCACTGGTAACCGTAACTGACGACTTCGGCAACAGCGATAGGGACTCGGTCAAGATAAGGGTCAACGCGGGGAATACACCTCCGTCCGTAGACCCCTCTGCCGATCGGACCGGTGTTGCACCGGCGCAGGTCGTGAATTTCGAGGCCAACGCTGAAGATACTGAAAGTAACATCGTCAGTTACCACTGGGATTTCGGTGACGGCAATACGTCAGTGGAAGCAGACCCGTCTCACATCTATACAGTGGCCGGTACTTATACAGCCGTGGTAACGGTGTCTGATGGAGAGTTTACGGCGGATGGCAGTGTTGTAATCACCGTAGGTTCGTTGTTCGACATAAATGTTACCCAGGCCACACTCAAGAGTGGTAAGAAGTCGCACAGAGGTGCTATCAACCTCAAAGGCACATTCACTTCCGGACAGCCTGGCGCTACCGACGTGATAAAGGTTGTCTTCGACGGAGTCACACTTGTAGAAGCGCCGTTTAGCGCTTTCGTTTCCGAGAGTGCGGATAAGTACGAGTACAAGGCTAAGGGAGTACATGTCAAGTTCAACTTTGTGAACTCAACCCTCAAAGTATCGCGCCATAAGGTCGATGTTGGAGATGTCAATAATAAAAACGGCATAGACGTAGTCATCAGTATCGGTGACAACACTGCCACTGACAGCTTCAAGATGAAAGGCAAAAATGGCAAGATGCGTTATAAGTTACGTAAGTAAGCGATAATGCGCATACAAGGCATCAAGAAAAACGCCCGCTCTGGAAAAAGAGTGGGCGTTTTTCTGTTTTTTAAGCCCGAAAAATGAAGTCCGTTATATTAATTTGAGTCTCAAGGTGTTGCGCATAAGGTCGATATGAAAGGTGTAAACAGGAGCAATGTCACAGAAATAGTCGATAGCTCCGGTTACGATACTGGCACGTACAGTTTCAAGAAAAAGAGCATGATAATAATATGTAGTCTAGGCTGCATACACAAGCACTAAAGTGCATATTGAGTACCGGTAAAAATACCCGTTTTAAAATGGGGATTAGTTTTCGTCTTTTTAAAGGCCTGAAAGAGGGTACTCTCACCGAGGCTTACTGTAGCAGTATTATTAACTAAATTATACTGTAACACTCTTCCAGTCTTCGTACTTGGCAGGTTATCAGAAAAACTTATGAAATCAGAACTTTTAGGCGACATACTCATCAAAGAAGGGCTTGTAGACGGTGATCAGCTCGAGCAAGGTCTTGTACCTGAAGGAGGTCAGTTCGGCTCAGGCGAAAAGCTTGGCTCTGCGCTCGTACGGCTCGGCTTTTTAAGTTCGGCAAACCTGCTAAAGGCTCTCAGTATTCAGCTTGACCTGCCCTTTATTCTGCCTGAAGCATATCCGCAGGGCCCACCACCCCTTGAAAAGCATCTTTCCGTTAAGTTCATGCAGCAGTACAAGGTAGTTCCCCTGACCCTTGAGGGCGACGTGATAAAGGTGGCCTCGGCACACCCGCGCGACCCGTTTCCGGTAGAGACTATCTCTGATTTCACGGGCCTGAGGGTGGAAGTTGTACTCGGCTCGGAGCACGATATTATGGCTGCCATTGAGTCGTATTACTGCGGCGGCGGCGTTACCATGGAGAACATTATCGGAGGCATTGCAGACAAGGAGGTAGATGCATCCGATTATGACGATGTCGAACAGCTCAAGGACATGGCTCTCGAAGCCCCTATAATCAATCTCGTCAACCTCTTTCTGACAGGAGCGGTAGAGAAGAATGCCAGCGATATCCATATAGAGCCGTTTGAGGAAAACCTGCTGGTGCGTTACAGGATAGACGGCGTTCTCTACCTTATAGAGACACTTCCGAGAAAGCTTCACCCTGCCATAGCTTCGAGAATAAAGATAATGTCCAAGCTCAATATAGCTGAGAGAAGGCTTCCTCAAGACGGAAGGATAAGGGTAAAACCAACGGACAAGGCGCTCGACATAAGGGTATCCACTATACCTACTATGTACGGTGAGAGCATAGTTATGCGTCTGCTCGATTCCGACGGATTCATTTCAATGGAGGGGGTAGGCTTTTCGAGCCACAACCTGAAGGCCTTTGAGGACCTGATAAGTCAGCCTCATGGCATGATACTGGTAACAGGGCCTACTGGAAGCGGCAAGTCCACCACGCTCTACTCCGCGCTTGGTAAGATAAAGACAAGTGAGAAGAAGATAATAACAATAGAAGATCCTATTGAGTTCAACATCGAGGGTGTTAACCAGATGCAGGTGAAGCCGAAGATAGGGCTCAACTTTGCCGCCGGTCTGCGCTCAATAGTCAGGCAGGACCCGGATGTAATCATGGTCGGAGAGATAAGGGATGCTGATACGGCAGACATAGCGGTACACGCGGCCCTGACAGGTCACCTGATACTTTCAACCCTTCATACCAATGACGCGCCGGGCGCCGCAATAAGGCTCTGTGACATGGGTATCGAGAGTTACCTGGTGTCGTCGAGCCTTATAGGGGTGCTGGCGCAAAGGCTTGTGCGCCGAATCTGTACGCACTGTAAAGAGTCGTACCACCCCAGAGCCGAGGAGATTGCAACGCTTGGTGACAACCTGTCGCGACTGCATAGCTCAGGTGACGGAGAATTTCAGGCTTACAGGGGCGTTGGGTGCGAGCAGTGCGGGGAGACTGGGTACAGGGGCAGGGTAGGCATCTTCGAACTTATGGTCATCAATGATGAGATAGGCCACATGATAGCGGAGAAGCAGAGCGCCCGCCTTGTCAGAAAGGCCGCTTTAGAGTATGGCATGGTGCCGCTTATAGTAGATGGCTGGGAGAAAGTGGGCGCCGGTATTACCACTATTGAAGAGGTATCAAGGGTCACTCTCGACCTTGATACGCGTAAGGATAAGGCAGCGGTTTGAGAACCTCTCATTTCTGTTTGTGCAGTTCTTTTCGCTTAACCTGAGAGGCTAAATGGTATGGCTATATACAACTACCTGGCAACCGATTCCTCGGGCAACCCTGTAAAAGGATCAATGTCGGCGCAAGATGAGAAAGCTATCATCGATCGTCTTCAGGAGATGGGGTTCATGCCCATAGGGATTGATCTTGCTGACCCCTCCAGCACTGTTTCTGAGAGTGCCGCTGGTTCGTCTTTATCCAGAGGCCTTTTTAAAAAGCGTGTACCTTCCAGTGCGGTAATGCACTTTACGCATGAGCTGGCGAGCATGCTCGAAGCCGGGCTGCCGCTCGACAGGTCTTTTTCCATACTCGCAGGCCTCGAGAAGAATGAGGTCTTTAAAAACGTCATAATAAAGATCCATCATGGTATAACGAGCGGCGGTACGCTGGCTGAGAGCATGCAGGAGCATCCATTGGTCTTTCCTGATATTTACGTGAGCATGGTGCGCGCAGGTGAGGCCGCAGGCACGCTTGAGGATGTCTTTACGCGCCTTAACGAGTATATGGAGGCTTCGCGTAAGCTAAAGGACGACATCAAGTCCGCTCTTATCTATCCTCTTTTGCTAATCTTTGTGGGAGGGATAGCGATACTGACCATGGTTCTTTTTGTCATCCCTAAGTTTGCAACTATATTTTCCGATAATAATGCTCTGATGCCCTTGTCTACAAGGATGCTACTCTCATCAAGCGAGTTTATGCTTAGCTACTGGTGGGCGATCCTAGCTGCTGCGGCCGTACTGGCAATAGGGCTCGGAAAGTGGGTAAAGACAGATTCGGGCAGTCTTTCTGTAGATACGCTGAAGCTAAAGCTGCCGATCTTCGGCCCTGTTATACAAAAGGCGGTTCTGTCAAGGTTTTCTCGCACTCTCGGCAACCTTCTTCAGGCCGGACTGCCGATACTTGAGGCACTTAATATTGCTGTAAAGACGATGAACAACGGCTATATGGCTGCCGATATAAAGCCGCTTATAGATGGGGTTAGAAGGGGTAGAGGCGTTTCTGTTCCGCTAAATGAGGTTGCATCCTTCCCGCCGCTTGCAGTGCACATGCTGACCGTTGGCGAAGAGACGGGCAAGCTCGACGAGATGCTCTTGAAGCTCGCCAATAACTATGACAGCGACATCAAGGTGTCCGTTAAAAGGCTTCTTGCGCTTTTGGAGCCGGCCATCATACTGGTTATGGCCATTGTAGTAGGGTTTATAGTCATATCGCTTCTGCTTGCGATATTTTCGCTTAATGATATGCCGTTATAGGGGGGGTAAATGGAATTGAAGAATGGTTTGATGCCCGTAACAGGTAAAAGAGTTACGCACCTTGCAAGGTGCCTGCCGGACAACAGGGGCTTCACGCTCGTAGAGTTGATGGTCGTTGTAGTTATAATAGGGCTGCTCGCGGCGCTTGTCGCCCCAAAGTTTTTTGGCAAGGTAGAACAGTCCAAGACCTACACTGCACAGGCCCAGATAGAGCTCTTTGGCTCGGCCCTTGACCAGTTTCGGCTTGATGTCGGAAAGTACCCAACGACGAGCGAGGGGCTCGCAGCTCTAAGAACCTCTACGGGCGAGAACTGGCAGGGCTCGTACCTGAGAAAAGAGGTGCCGAATGACCCTTGGGGCCATCCGTACGTATATATATCTCCGGGCTCACACGACGATTACGACCTGATCTCCTACGGTGCAGACGGCGTGCAGGGTGGAGAAAAGGAGAATACCGACGTTGTAAGCTGGAAAGGGCTGAAGTGAAGCCTTCTGTACTGGTGGCAGGAGAAGAGGCTGGCTTTACGCTACTTGAGATTCTCCTTGTCCTTGTTATACTCGCGCTCTTCACTGCGCTTGTTGTTCCGTATGTAGGCAAAGGTTTTGGCGGCGTTAAAACCAAGGTAGCAGCC
Organism: Deltaproteobacteria bacterium; assembly: GCA_029262515.1. GTDB lineage: Bacteria > Desulfobacterota > GWC2-55-46 > GWC2-55-46 > JADFVP01 > JADFVP01. The sequence goes on from JAJCZH010000018.1 coordinate 12,580, forward strand.
GGTACCATTGCCACCACAATGAAGCGTGCAAGGGGACTTGCCCTGCGGGTGCGGAGCACTTGCACCGTTAGCTTTACCGAGAACAATAAGGTGGTAATCGCTTGTGCGAACAAAAAGGCAGAGGCACGGGTGATACAGCTTGAGAAAGGGGTGAAGGTCTACTCCGATAGTGGACTGAGTGTGGAATTTTTCCCGAGCGGTTCCTCCACCGGCGGAAGTTTTAAGGTAAGCGGGCAGGGTGCAAAGACGTATGCCATAAAGATAGAGCCATCAACAGGCCGGGTAAGGGTGAAATCAATACAGGTGCTATGATGAAGCGAAACGGACCTTATGACAAAGCGGGCCGTACCCCTGCAAAACATGACGCGGGGTTTATGCTTCTTGAGGTAATGGCTTCTGTCGCTATACTCGGCCTTGCGGTTGTTGCCGTGATTCAGCTCTTTGCAGGAGGCCTCCGGCTGGCAAGGGTGTCGGACGAGTACACGGAGATGGTGCTGCTGGCGCGAGACACGATGTCAGAGGCCCTTTTGAAGGACACCCTTGAGGAAGGCCGTGTCTCGGGTGCAACCGAGGACGGCACTAGATGGAGCGTGGAGGTGAGCGGATACAACAGGCCTGGTACTGAGTTTGGAGAGGGCACCACATATAAAATTTACTCTGTGGCAGTTATGGTGGCCGGAGAGGGGGGCAGGGACTATACCCTTATGACCCTGAAGACCGTTTTACAATGAAGCGGCGCAAGAACAAAAATATAAACGTGCCCGTTATGGCAGATGAGCGCGGGTTTACGCTTCTGGAGACTATTTTAGCACTGTCGATAGTGACGGTGATAGTAGGTGTTCTTCTTATGGCCATGAGGCTCGGGATAAGCTCATGGGAGAAGGGCGGTTATTATGTGGAGGTTACAGGTATGAAGAGGTCGTTGGTGGAAATGCTTAACAGGGACCTCTCTTCTATTTATCCGTACATGGCGGACAGCGAGTCAGGCGGGAGCGATGAAAAGGAGTTTGTCTTTATGGGTAAGCCCGATTCAATACTCTTTGTTACTTCATCGCGTACAAGCGTTACCATAATCCCATGGGGAGGTTTAAGATGGGTACACTACGGCGTGGATGAAGGCGGCTTTGTAATAAGGGAGAAGACCGTGCCGAGCGAGAGCATGCTTGATGAGGAAGGAGGCGAAAGGTTTGAGATGGAGCCGGGCGTAAGCGCAGTAGATTTTTCGTACTTTGGCGAAGACGGCTGGGTAGAGTCGTGGAATATGACCGACACACAGAGACTGCCTGGCGCGGTTAAGGCGCGGTTCTCTTTTACGGACGACAGGGAGACACAGTCTATGATAATACCAGTTGCTTTGATGCAGCCGACCTATAACGGCGGTCTTGCAGAGCAGGGCAGGTTGTAGTATGGACTTGCGGCCGAATAAGAGCGAAGCAAGAGGCGGCCTTTGGCCAAAAGGGGTGCTTAAGAAGGTGATAGGTTCTGAGAGCGGTTTCTCCATGATCCTAGTTCTTATGGTCGTTGCGCTGCTTATGATAATAGCCGCCGAGTTCATGTACAGCGTAAGGGTTGAGAGCGGCTCGACACGGAACTTTAAAGACGAGGTCTCAGCGCACGGACTTGCTTTGGCCGGTATAAATATGGCCATTGCCGAGATATTGGGAGAGTACGACATAGTCGGGCTCGACGCGACCGGCAGGCTTGCCTTTTACAGTAAAGAGCCGGGTATAGTTCCGCCCGTACGTGTTGAAACGCGTTTTATCTTCGGCCCCGGAGTGGTAAGCTACTCCATCATCGACGTGAACTCGAGGATTAATCTGAACAACGCCAAGAAAGAGACGATAGTGGAGCTATTAAGGGTTACTGGTCAGGTGGACGCCCCCGCCAACATAATAGCGGACTCTATGCTGGACTGGAAAGACCCTAACCACGAGCACCACTTAAACGGCGCGGAAGACGATTATTACGAGGCTTTGCCGCAGCCGTACTCTGCAAAAGACGGCCCCTTTGAAACGGTAGAGGAACTTCAGCTTTTACGGGGCATGAGCAAGGAGATATATTACGGGGTTGATGGTATTAGCAGAGGCATAGGGGAGCACCTTACGGTACATGGCTCCGGCAAGGTCAATATCAATACTGCCAGCGAGCTTGTTCTTGTAACCAAGTTCGGCAGGGGCCGGGCAGATGAGATACTGCTCAGGCGGCAGACCTCCGGTTACTTTGACCGGGCCGCCTACGGTGGAGTCATTACTTCAGATACCTTCTCCGTCCGTTCGGTCGGTACGGTTATGGGGTTAAAGGTCGGCATAAGGGCTGTTATAGAGAAACTCGACGGTAAGGCTGGCGGGCCGCAGAAGATTAAGGTCAAGTTCTGGAAAGAGCAGGGAACTGTAGCATTATAGTTTTGTATGAGGAAGTATGGATATTTTCGGTGTAGACATAAAGTCCGGCTCATGGATGGTGATACATGTAAAGCGCACGCTATTTGGCGTTAAACTTATTAAGTCCATGGAGTTAAGCTCCGCAGATATTGCCGAACGGCTCGATGCGCTGGAGTACTATCTCGCCTCCAGAGGTGGCGGTAACAGTCGTATAGCAATAACACTGCCACGGGGCTCTTATGTCTCAAGGGTGCTCAATATACCGGCTCCCGGGGCTGATGCCATAGAAGGCATACTAAAGTTCGAACTCGACAAGCACCTACCGTACCCTGTGGAGGAGGCCTGCTTCTCGTTTGAAGTATTAAAGAAGGAAAGGAACATCTACACAGTCTACTTTGCCGCCGCCAGAAACGAGTATGTCGACGGCCTTGTCTCGGAGTTTAGTGCACGCAGTATTGAGCCGTATATTATCGGTGTCGAACAGGCCTCTTTCCTGAATGCGGTACTCTTTAAGAAGAAGGAGTTTGCCTCTTTGAACACAGCCTTTGTACAGGCTGGAGCAGAGGGTTTTACTCTCGACCTGATACGCGAAAGTGTGCTGGTTTACTCAAAGAGCATATTTACCGGGTCACCGATGAGCGCGGACTGTCTCGACAAGGTGAGTATGGAACTGAAGGCGGCAACCGCAGGTTTTTCCGACCCCGCCGCATCCGGAGCCAAGATAGACCGCTGTATTGTGGTCTCTGATCAGGAGGTTGATAAGGACTTTCTGGCCGAGCTCTCCAAACGGACGAATATAGAAGTAGAGTCTGGAGACTGCTTTAACGGTACTGGCTCTCTCCAAGAAAACCTGCCTGCTTTCGGGGCGGCTGTTTCAGCCTCTGGCAAGGGCCGTTTCGGCATAGATCTCGGCACCTCAAGGCCTGACAATACTTTATACAATACTGTGGCGCTGGCGGTTGTTGCCGTACTGTGCCTTGTGGTTGTCGCGGCCTCATATGTCGGAAGGGACGTTATGGCGGTTAACAGGTTTGAGTCTGCGGTCTCTTTGATAAAGACAAAGGGTGAAAAGATGCGCGCTCTTACCGAGTCGGCCATAGAGATGGACAAGCGCGTAGGGCTGCTTGAGCATGCAAGGGGTCTCAGGTCTTACGGGGTTATGGATGTCTTCAAGGAACTTTCGGAGATTGTTCCGTCGAACACGTGGCTTACCGGCTTCGAGTATAAAGGTGAGAGCGTGTTTCTCGAGGGCTTCTCGCGCAACGCCTCTGCCATGCTCTTTGTGCTTGAGAGGTCACCGATGTTTAAAGACATCGAGTTGACCGGTCAGGTCGTGAAGCGGAACGGCAAAGAGCACTTTACGCTGAAACTGCGTACAAGACAGCTTGGAGAGGTAAGATTCCCTTCCGGGGAGGGACGATGAAGGGCCTAAGCACGATCATAATAAAGGCTTTCAGGGACAACAGCAGGCTTTTGCCTGCTGTTGTTATAATCGCTGTACTGGTAACGGTCCTTGTGGCGAGATCCATACTCAATTACCATGAGGCTGCGCAAAGGTCCATAGCCCTCAATGCGGAAAGGTACTCGACTGTCAAGGCCGGGCTTATGCGCAAAGAAGGGCTGGTGGCATCTGTTGACTCTGCAAAAATACGGCTAGAAGAGCTAGAGCCGGGACTGCTTAAGGCGAAAAAACCGGCCATTGCCGTTGCCGAGATTCAAGAGGCGATAAAGAAGATAGCTGACCGCCGGGGGTTGGCTATAATCTCGCAAAAAGCGCTCAAGAGAACGGACAAGGGGCCCTATATAACCGTTTCGGTTGAGCTGCAGGTAAAGACGACTACGCCGCAGTTGAGAAAGGTACTGTATGACATAATAAAGGCAGACGTTATTATGAACGTCAGCTACTTGAGAGCTAGAGCTTTGAATGAAAAGGGGTCGGGGCGGATAAATGTGACTCTCGTTGTTGAAGGGCTGATGCTTAAGACAGAGGGAGAGTCCGAGAAAGAACTACGGTCTTGACGCACATGCAATTTTCCAAAGATAAATTTCGCATCGTAAACATGTTTCTCGCACTCTTTTGCGCGGCAATAGCGATATGGGTCCTTTGGCTGTGGTTACAGCCTAAGGAGAGTCCTTCCCTGTCGGCTGAAGAGACTACGTCCCGGCCGGCAGTAAAGGAGGTCGCGAAGATAGAGCTTAAACGCGCGGACGCATATTACGTTATTGAGAGTAAAGATCTTTTCAGGTCGAGCAGGCGCAAGTACGTGCCCCCGTCGCGCCCAAAGCCTGTTAAGGTAGCTGCTCCGCCCCCGCCTGCGCCTCCGCCTGCGCCAAAGCTTACGCTTGTGGGCACTCTATTTCTTGATGATGGGTGGGCAGCTTTAGTAGCTTATGCAGGAAACGCTGCGACCTACTATAAGGTCGGCGACACTCTGCGTGACTTCACCGTTAAGGAGATAAGCAAGAATTATATAGTTATTAACAGAGGTGACGAATCGGTCAGGTTTAACATGGATAAGACAGAAAAGAGTAGCACGCCAAGGTGGCCTGTGCAAAGGTAGCCGGCGTACGGCGCGTCTTTACGCAGTGTTGGCGTTCGTAAGAGTGCTGTTTTTTACGACAACGTATGCACAGAATTTCTTTAAGCTTTTAACTTAGAAAGCGATAGTATTAGAATGATAGACAGGTTTTTCAAAGGCTACCACCCTATTGGTAAGGAGTGGGCGAGTATGACGTGCATAAGGATTATTTTGATCCTGTGTGCAGTCATGCTTCTTATCTCCACACAGACAACCGCCGCAAACGCACGCAGCAGGGCAAAGCCTAATCTGCATAGGCTCCCTATACCTGCTGGTGACAAGAAACCGGTAGACTTTTCCGACAAGAAGTCTTCAGAGACCCTACAGGATCCCATGCTGTCAGACGATGCAATCGAGGTAATCGAGTTGCCTAAGTCGTTACCGACTGCGCCACAAGGCGTGGTAACACCGGAAGCGCGCAAGGCTAAGTCAACAGCCAAGGACGCCGGCACGGTAATGCTCAACTTCAATAACGCTGGGCTCGGTAGTATCCTTAAGACCGTCGGGAATATTACAGGAAAGAACTTCATACTGGCCCCCGGCGTAAACGCGAAGATATCTATACAGACCACCAAGCCCATTTTCAGAGCAGAGGTGTTCGGTATCTTTGAGACGATACTTGATCTGAACGGGCTCGCCGCTGTGAAAACCGGGTCGTATTATATGATTGTGATGTCTTCAGTTGCGAAACAGCGTCCTATCGACGTGATCGGGGACCGCAAGAGTATTCCCTCCGGTGACAGCATGATAAACCTCATAGTACCGGTGAAGTTCATAACGTCGAATGAGCTTATCCAGGTACTAAAACCAATGGCCTCTCCGGCGGGCAACATGGTCAATTATCTCAAGACCAATACGCTGATTATAACCGACACCGCCTCGAATATGAGGAAGTTCACTAAGCTAATAGATATACTCGACGTGGACCTCTTCAGCAAGATGATTATAGAGCTGATACCCATTGCCAATGTAGATGTAAAGACCTTCGCTAAAGAGCTCTCTGATGTGCTCGGCGCCTTTGGCTATGGTACTAATTCGACTCAGCTCTCTGTCGTGCCCATTGAGCGGTTAAACAGCGTAATGCTTATGAGCCAGAGCCCTAAGATAATGGACTCGGCTAAACAGTGGATAAGCAAGCTCGACAGCAGCACGTCCTCCGAAGGAAATCAGATAAACATATATTACGTACAGAACGATAAGGCGTCTAATTTAAAGACATTCCTTGAGCAGATATTCGAAGATACCAAGGGGCCGTCCGCTTCGGCATTCAACGCGAAGGCCAGAGTAACGCCTGGTGTTACCGTATCCACCTTGAGCGCTCAGTCGGAACGCGCGGCAACGGGAAGCAAGAAACTTAATATATACCTCTATGAACCTACCAATGCGCTCATCATATATTCATCGAGACGGGACTACCAGAACATACTCAGTACCCTCAAAGAGCTTGACCGCCCCCCGAAACAGGTCCTTATCGATGCTCTTATCGCCGAGATAAAGCTCGATGAAACTACGAAGTACGGCATACAGTGGTCCGTACTGAACGGACACGCAAACATACAGCAGAACACAGGGGTAGTTTCAAGCACCCTGTCTAACGCAGCCAATGCGATAAGCCCTCCGTTTGGCGTGGCAGCCCCTACGGGTCTGAGCGTATTGGCCACCGACGCGAGCAAGTTCTTCGGTGTCCTGCAGGCGCTGGCAACCAAGGGCAAGGTAAACGTGCTCAGCAATCCGCACATACTGGTCAAGAATTATGAGAAGGCCACTATCAACATAGGTAGCGATGAGCCGGTGGCAACTCAGTCAACGCAATCTGCTGTAACCGGCACCGCCAGCCTCATTCAAAGTATTGAGTATAGAAAGACAGGCATCATCCTGACGGTAAGCCCCCAGATAGCCGAGGGCGGGATGGTCGCGATGAATGTTAGGCAGGAGGTCAGTGATAAGTCGACCGACAGAACAGTAGGCAACGCGGTCTATCCTTCGTTTTCGCAAAGAGAGGCTGAGACGACGGTTGTGGCCAAGAATAACGAGATGCTTGTTATAGGCGGCCTTATGCAGGAGAAGCACGACAGGAGCAACAGCGGCATACCTCTTTTAAAAGATATTCCATTTTTCGGTAATCTGTTTAAGTTTAGCAGCATTGTCGACAGCAAGACGGAGCTTTTAATACTTATTACTCCCAGGGTGATATCGAACTCTGAAGAGGCTTCAGATATGAGCAATGAAATGCAAGACAAGCTTGGTGATTTAAGGGATTTGCTCGGTCAAAGAAAGACTGGTGTGGTCGTCGAATAAGGGATATATAGACAGGTCAGGCAGTATTCTACTTTACACCTCTTGATGTCTGAAAAACCAGTCGAAAAGAATATTTGAAAAAAGTATAGCCGTGCCGGTTAGCAGGCTATCCACACCTGCAACTACAAGTATTAACACGGGTTGGACTTGAACTGTTGGCCATGGTGCATTGGGTTGTGAGAAAGGATATACCGCGATGATCTTGGTTAAGATCTTTTCCTTAACTTAACCGATACGCTTGGTTATTTAACTTACTTTGTCTCAGTATAGGGGTTCACCCCACCCCACTGTTCTAAAATTGTGCTAAAAGGAATCCAAAAGAGCATAAAATAACAGAAGTGATTTTGTTGAAGTGATCTGACAATTAGTAAAGGCCCGTCTACTCGTAAGAGTAGACGGGCCTTTTTTGTTTACGCTAAGTTTAGTGGAGCCGTTAGTGGCCGTTTTCGTAGTCGGCCTCGGTTCTGGTCCTCGGGTAGTGAGGTTTCGGTTCCGGCTTTACGGGTTCGAACCTCTTTACCTGCACCATGTGCGGGTTATGGCACTCCGTGCAGACCCACCATCTCTTCTTTCCGCCTTCGGTCCACATGCCTATTCTCTTGCCGTGAATTCCGTCGCGCCAGTCGCTGTAGATCTGGCCGTGGCACTTGCCGCAGAGCCTCTGGGGCTGGTTGAAACTGATCTCATTGCCCTTATGGTCGATCAATGTATCCCTGTTTCTGGGATTGTGGCAGTCGAGGCACCATATGGCGCCCCTGCCGTGCTGGAGGCTCATAGAGTCTTCAACGATGTCCTGGTGCATGCCGATTAAGCGCGGCTCCTTGCTCTTCGGATAAGGTACGGTAACTCCGTCGTGGCAGTTGGTGCAGGGCATAAACCACTTTAGCTGCTTTGTCCTCGGCTTGACTACCGCCTCTTCATGGTCGTAGGCGCCCTCTACCGGCATCTTACCCATCGGCCAGGTGCCGTCAAAAGGGTCTCCGAACCAGAGCACGGCGCCTGTCGTCTTTGAGCATTTTATGTTCGTCTCCCCGGTGTCGATCTCTCTTCTTTGCCGTGTTGAGTAGACCTCTCTGCTCTCGAAACACTCTGAAGGCTCTTCGAGCATGGCCGGCTCTTCGGTCCCGTGCCCGGCCTGTTTATCCGACGCGGAGACAATTGAAGGTATGGTAATGAGTGCGGCCGAGATGCAGATAGCGAGTATGTGCAGGCTCTTTTCGATAGCGCGCCCTCTCTTCTTCCACTGGTTCGAGAAGCTCCACTCACTCTTGGACTGTGCTTTAACGTCCCCGGAGACGACGCCTATGGCCGCTCTCGTCATAACGGTAAAGAGGAAGAGACCCGTGGCCCAGACCCCGAGCACGTTAATGATCTCAATGCCCGACGGTGTGTACTCAGAGAACTCGCCTATTGGCGTCGGTATGAAGGCCGGTACGACGAGGCCCATGCCCTTGTCTATCCAGATGCCCACAAATGTGCAGACGCAGGCGAGCGGCAGCCAGAAGGTATGGTGTTTTCTCAGGCGAGGAATAATGAAGATGAAGAATGAGAAGAGCAGCAGAATGACGGCTGCTTTGTACCATATCGTAAGGCCCGTAAAGCCTTCATGCCCTACGATAAGGTATTGTAGCGAGAAGGAGTGTTCGGTTACGTGGTAGAGTTCGGTGACTACCTCCGAGAGGCCGAGAAAGATAACGATTGCCAGGGCCCAGCCCACGATCTGAGAGAGCGTATCTATGGCTCTATCATGTATCTTGAACTTGGTCATGCTCCTTACCAGCAGGAAGGCTATGATAATCATCGACGGGCCGGCCGCAAAGGCGGTCGTTATGAACTTTATCGGCATTATCGAATGGAACCACATCGGTCTCGCCGGCAGCGTATTGATAAGAAAGGCCGTAACCGTATGTATGGAGACCGCCCATACGATGGAGAGGTAGACGAGCGGTTTGTAGAAGGTATTATTCAACTGTCTGCCGTGATACTTCGTATAGAGGAAGTAGGAGGCGGCCAATACATTGATAAAGAAGTAGCCGTTAACTACCAGGACGTCCCATGCGAGTATTGAGTTCGGAAAGTTCATTATGCCGACTATAGGCATCATGTGCCACAGCCTGTCGGGCCGTCCCATGTGAAGCATGATAAAGAGCAGCACCATGTAGATAGCCGATATGGCAAGCATCTCTCCGATGATATAGACTTCCTTCAGCTCCTTGTGCTTGTAGATGTAAGCGGGAAAGACGACCGTTACGGCCGCCGCCGCCAGACCTACAAGGAAGATAAACTGTGATTCGTATATGCCCCAGCTTACCTGGTCGTTGTAGTTGGTCACGATCATGCCGTTTACGGTCTGCAGGTAGGAGCCGTACATCATTGCGAAGACCAGCACACAAAGGAAGCCAAGCCATGCATAATATTTCTTTGATCCGCTCGCAAAGGCGTATAACAGAACATCTACAGCGAATTTTGCAATATTTCCCACGTTTGACCTCTCAATCGATAAAGTAAAAGAATTTAGGGTATGTGTTGAGTTCGGCCTTTAGTCTAAAGACCCTCTTCTTCTCGATAACCTTGCGTATCTCGCTATTTGGATCGAGAAGGTTACCGAACTTGCGGGCCCCTACCGTACAGCCTTCCACGCAGGCGGTGTATCTGCCCTGCCGGGTTCTCTGAAGGCAGAACGTACACTTCTCGGCAACACCCATCATTCTCGGGCGGTTTCCCAGGTAGTGCGTTGTGGGGTTGAGTTCTTCGGCCGGAAGGTTGGGAGCTCCCCAGTTGAAGCGCCTGGCCCAGTACGGGCAGGCGGTAATGCACATTCTGCAGCCTATGCACCAGTTGTAGTCTATGACGACCACGCCGTCGGGCTCTCTGTAGGTCGTACGCGCCGGGCAGACCTTGACGCACGGCGGCTTTTCGCACTGCATGCATGCCACAGGGAAGTAGAACTTCCCTTTCTCTGGAACCAGCGGCGGATCGAAGTAGTGCTCTCCTTCTAGGGTAACTCCGGCGCTTTCGCCTGCAAAGGCCCCTGTCTGTATATCGCCCTCTTGCATCTTTCCTGGCGAGAAGCTGCCTTTCTCCATCTCAATGACCCTTATCCACTGGATCTGACCCTCGGAGCGTGACTGGTTATTCTCCTTCACGCAAGAGTAGACGCATCTTCTGCACCCGATACACTTCTGGATGTTGAGCGCCATGCCGAAGAGAACCCCGTCCATTGCCGGGGAGTCGTCTACGGTCACATGCTTTTTGTACTCCTCCGTGTATCTCTTTTCGAGCCTGGCAATGGCCTCTTTCTTCTCGTCTTGCGTCATAAGCCTGTAGTTCTTCTGGAAGTACTCGGCCCATGTGGAGCGCGCATCGACCTCTTCAGGAGACATCGACTCGGTAGCGCCGATGATTGCCGCGCCGACGGCGCCCATGGCGGCATTTTTTAAGAACTTGCGGCGGCTGTTTACACCGGACCGGTTCTCCTCCGGCTTCTGATTCTTTTCATTAGACATGAAGACCTCTTCTGTTTATATATGAATGGTTCTTACTTACCGTTAGAAGCGAAAGAGTCGAGAAGGGCCGAAACCATCTCCTTTTTCTCGTTTTTGCTCATAAGGGTGAGTTTTTTGCCCTTCCAGGTCCGTTCGACACCGAGTTCGTCCTTAAGGTAGAGCTTTCTGTTGTCCTCTTTTAAAACAGCCTCTGTCGCCTTTTTTGCGATTCCGGCCCCTCCGGCTACGGCAAGCCCCGCGACAACGGCATTTTTCAAGAAGCTGCGTCTCGTGCTCTTCTTTTTTAGTTTGTTGTCGAACCTGGCATCATCGCTTTTTGTGGGTTTGTCTCTATTTTCAGGCATATCTTATAACCTCCTGTCTGTAGTAAGAAGTATACAGAGGGTATTGCGGCCCCTGTGTAAACCTGGTGTACGTTTAAGCTTTGCCCTCTTAGCCTCTGAGTAGCCTGCGTCCGGTTATCGATTTGTTCGGGAGTTTACATATTTGCGGGGGCTTTTTATGGACAAAATTCACCCCCCGGCCAGCGCCCGAAAGTTTGTATACAGTATACTGTATACAAAGGCAGTGGCACGGATTATAGCACCTCTTATATTAAATACAAGTTAAAAGCAGAATAAAATAATAAAGATGCGTTCTGTATATTTATCAAAAAGTGTATCTAGATGTTATCATCTTTCGCAGCAAAAAGAAACGAAATCAGGGTGTGCCGGCAGGCCGGAAGAGGTCTGGAAGTATCTCTTTAGATACCCAGACAGGTGAAATTTTTATACCGACTGGTGTCGATATTGGGATGTGTGGTGAATAAAGCGTCTCTGCTCTCGGTATGACTTGACTTTGTTCTCTACAAGAGATAATCTATCTGCGATTCCGGTTTTAGCTGGTATCGACCGTTTCACTCGAACGATTTTTTACAGTATACGTCATAACGGACAGAAGAGTTCGCGCAGGTTTAGGTGCGGTTTTGTCGAGCAGGCTCTCTTTGTGCGGTCAGGGCCGGCAGATTCAAGGCAATGATAATTATTCAGCAGATATAACTGTTATTGAAAAGTCAGGAGGTGTAGTTGTGAAAAAGTACGCTTTTTTCATTCTGGCAGTCTTGTTGATGCTCGGGGCTTATACTGAGGCCTCGGCGGATATGAATAACGGCGCAAGGCTCTTTAAGAAGCATTGCGCAAGGTGCCATGGTGATGATGGAACCGTCTCCACGTACGGCAAGTCGATTAAACCGTACCCGGCCAGGGATTTGAGGACCAACAGGCTCTTTATCGCACCGGCTGAGCTTCTCACAACCATTAAGTACGGACTGTATGGCAGGGAGATGAAGGGCTGGGAGGATACGCTCAGCGATAGAGAGATAGTGGATGTTGCGAGGTTTGTCAGAACGCTTAAGTACGAGCCGAACCTCGAGTCGGGCAAGAAGTTCTTTAAGGCACGCTGCGGAAGTTGCCATAGTAACAAAGGCGCGGTCAAGAAGCTCTTTAAAGCTCCCGACCTCGATATGTCTCCTTTAGGTGCTATAGCGATGGCGAGGGTTGTGCGTCTCGGTCGCCACGGTACGATGATGAACCCCAAGAGGGACCTCTTCAGGAATGCCGATATCGCTAACGTAGTAGCTTATCTTCAGAGTATCAAGAAGTAATCTTAATACTCTTTTATTGGTATTGGGCCGTCGGGACTATTTTGTCTTGACGGCTTTTTTTTTAACTTCCCCCGCAAACTCGATTTTTTTCTCAGACCGGTTCGTATACGTACTCTGGGGCCCTTTAATCTGCTATACTTTTACGGTCAATTGGTTAAAGACCCGTATGGTTCTATTATTTTAAAACAAGGACGGTAATATCGTGAGAAATGGTAGCGAAGGTACTGGTGGCAAAGGTGGAAATGAGTTTAAGTACGTCAGGCGCGATTTCGGCCCTTTGCCAATAAAACTCAACCACCTGACGATCTTTCTAAATTTTCAAAAGCACGGTGTCGAGGCCGTCAACACACTTGATATAACGGCGATAGAGGGGCTTGAAGAGATCAGGTTAGATGCTAAGGAACTTGATATTTTGTCAGTGAAGCTCTGTACTTCAGTCAATGATGTAGAGGGTTCTGCACTCAGTTACGATTACAAAAAAGAGGCCGATAAGCTTATAGTTTACCTGCCTGAGAGAGTAGAGCCCGGCGAGCGGTTCTACATCAGAACCGACACTCGTTCGGTACCGTCCGACAATATACTCGAGGGTATCTACACAGACGCCACTCCAGAGGGCGCGCCACAGCAGTATATGTCGCAGTGCCAGCAGTGGGGTTTTCAGCGCATCATGCCGGTCTTCGACGATTGTACTGCCAAGTGCACGATGCGTACGACCATCGAGGCCGATGCGTCTTATACGCACCTTATCAGCAACGGTAATATAGACCGCGTCCTCAACCCGGACGGCAGACCGGTGCCGAAGGCCGGGGACCCTTCCAGGCAGGTAATAACATTCGACAACCCGATTCCAATGTCGACTTACATCTTTCTGGTCTGCGTCGGCACGTGGGAGGTTTTGGAAGACGAGGTTACGTACCCGTCCGGCCGTAAGGTGCGCCTTGAGTACCTTGTGCCTTCGGGCAGCATAAATGATGCCCGCATACCGATGGATATCTTAAAAGAGTCGGTTCTCTGGATAGAGAGGACGCAAGGTTACGAGTACACATTCGATACCTACCGGACCATCTGCATGACAAAGTCGAACTTCGGAGGTATGGAGAATCTCGGTAATACTACCATCGTGACTGACGCGGCGATGATTACAGAGCATACGCTTGACGCGATGATCCTCTACGCCCATGCGGTTATAGTACACGAGTTCGAGCATAACCAGTGCGGCAGCGAGACCACGATGGAGACCCCTTTCGACGTCTGGCTCAACGAGGCGTATACGGTCGATGTAGAAAGGCAGTTCATGGAAGAGCACTTCGACCCTTCTTTTATGCGACTTCGCGAGATAGACTCGGTGCGCGCGCCTCTGGTTGGCCCGCTCGCTATAGAGGATGCCGGACATTACGGAAGGATAGTGAGAGAGGGTTTTAACGAACCGGACGAACTGATTGACGGCGTTACGTATGTTAAAGCGGCAGAGGTTATAAGGATGCTGCGTCTCATTATTGGACAAGAGAGTTTCAAGGCCGCAAAGACCTTGTATTTCGAGCGGTATCATTTAGGAAACGCCAATAACGACCAGTTCTTCGACTGTTTCAAAGAGGTCTCGGGAAGGTCGTTTGAGCAGTTCAAGAGGGAGTGGCTCTACAGGGTCGGTTACCCTAAGGTCACGGCTACCACAGAGTACGATCCCGGGGCCCGTACCTGCAAGATATCTTTTAAGCAGGAGAAGGTTGAGGGCGCACGCCCCTTTCAACTGCCGATAGAGCTCGCTCTCGTTGACTCTTCCGGTTGCGACATGGAGGCAACGGCGCAGGTCTTTATACTCGACAAGCCTGAGGATGAGCTGATCATAGAGAATCTGGCAGAGGCCCCGGCAGTAGTCTCGATCAACCGCGACGCCTCCTTTTACGGTACCTTTACTCTGACCGGGCTCGATACCGATGCGCTCATCTCCCAGATTCGGCTCGACCCGAATACCTGCAACAGGGTTGATGCGATGCGAAAGCTGACCGACAGGGTACGCGTAGCGCTGTTAGAGAATCCGAGGTTGAAGGTTATTGATATCGAAGGGGTTGGGGGTGAGTGGTTAAAGCTCTACGGCGAGATTCTAGGGGAGTCCAAGCTCTCACCGGCCCTGAAATCGTACTTCCTCCGTATTGAAGAGTCTCCGGTAGACAGGCGGTACTCGACATGGTATCAGGAGCTTGTCGTGGCGAGAGAGAGTATGGCGCGCGCCGTAAACTCTTCTTACAGGGCCGAACTGCTCGCCGAGTTCGAGGCATCGAAGTTGGCGAGCGTTAGGGCTGCCGGCCCCGGCGCCGGGCCTGGCGCCGGGATAGAAGAGCGTCTTTACAGGAACGTACTTCTCGAACTGATAGCCATAGATGATACGGACGAGAGCCATGCTTTTGTTATCGAGAACTTCAATAGCGCCACTACGGCTACCGAACAGGTAGCGGCGCTAGGTGTCTTGAACCGCAGCTCTTCGAAGATGAGGCGCGGGATTTTAGATACGGTTTACTCCGACTGGCACGGCCACCTGAGCGGTTATGCCAACTACCTGAGGGTGGTCTCCGGCGGTACGTGTGACGACGTTTTTGATATGATCGAAGAGGAGAAGAGACGGGAGAGTTTCGATATAAACCAGCCGACATGGAACCGCGCTCTCTTTATGCCGATGGCTATGAACAACAGAAAAGTCTGGACCGACAGGGGTATAGAGTGGGTGGCGGATACAGTGATTGAGCTTGCGCCGATTAACGGCACGATCGCAGGCCGTCTGCTCAGTACCTTCCAGCACGTGCGGGGCTTGAAACCAGCACTCGGCAAGAAGGTTGTAGCGGCGCTTGAGAGAATCGTTAAAGAGGTAAGTGTCGAGGCAAGCCTGTCGATCAACGGACAGGCGAAGGCGTACCTCGGTTGAATTTCGTCATGATCCCCTCCATATGACGCCCGGAGGCGAGTCTGTGTCACGATGATAAGATGATAAAAGTAACTGAAAAGATAAGCATAGACGAGAGCGAGTTAACCGAGGAGTTTATACGCGCCGGGGGGCCCGGGGGCCAGCATGTCAACAAGGTCTCGACCGCCGTGCAGCTCAGGTTCGACATACCTGCCTCTAAACTGCCCGAAGATGTAAAAGAGAGGCTGAAAAAACTCGGCGGCACGAGGGTAAGCTCCTCCGGCGTGCTTGTCATTTCTTCAAGAAGTTCGAGGAGCAGGGAGGCAAACAGAGAGACGGCTAAAGAGCGGCTGGTGGCCCTTGTGAGGAAAGCGACCGAAAGGCCGAAGGCGCGTATGAAGACACGGCCTTCGAGGGCGAAGAGGGCAAAGAGGATGGACGAGAAGACCGAGCGCGCCACACTAAAAAAGAGCAGGCGCAGAGTGCGCGAAGAGGATTAACACCCTGAGGGCGATCTATGTTGGGTGCTTAAGGCCTATAAGGTAAGTAACAATGCATAAAAAATTCATAGATGAATATAATGGAAAAAGGTTTATTATTGAAGAAGACTTGTCAGAGGCAGGTGCATATTTCTATGTTTGCGATGGCGAAAAAAGTATTTGCGATTATTTGCAGGATAGTATAAGTGTGTGCAAAGAGCTGGCCAATGAAAAATACTTTGTCCCAATGAATGACTGGAGGTATTTGGAATAGAGTCTCGTAGGGTGGCACTGCCCACCTTTTTATCTTCTTGCCTCCAGTCTACGCCGTTTAACCCAGCCACTCATGAGGTAGTAGCCGAGTATCTCACCGATACTATATACGTATGAATCTATCAATGCCGATTTGATGTCCGGCCATTGTGCCCTTAACCACTAAGTTCTTCAAGCTCTTCCCATCTCCTGTACGACTGTTCCAGTATCCCGGATATCTCTTCTGAGCGTCTCTTCAACTCTGCGGCATTCTCTTTTTTGTAGAAGTCGGGCGAGCCCATCATTGAAAAGAGTTCCGCCTGTTCGGCCTCCAGCCCCTCTATCTTGCCGGGAAGCTCTTTAAGCTCCCGGGTCTGGTTGAAGCCGAGTTTTGTCCGGCTCTTCTCTTTCTTTATTTTTACTCTTGTTGTTCCGGTCTCTTTTTTCGGTTCTTGTTTGTAGACCGCTCCACTGCTCCTGTTATCAGAACCTCTGTTACCAGAACTTTTTTGTGCTTCGGCGCCCGGTCTCTGCCGTATCCAGTCGTCGTACCCGCCGACATACTCGTTGATTTGCTCTTTGCCGTCTGCCCCCTTCTCAAAGACTATTGTTGAGGTGGCGACGTTATTTAGAAAAGCCCTGTCGTGGCTGACGAGCAGCACGGTACCTTTGTAGTTGAGCAGTATCTCTTCGAGCAAGTCGAGTGTTTCGATGTCGAGGTCGTTTGTCGGTTCGTCCATGACGAGTACGTTGGAGGGGCTTGCGAAGAGTTTCGCCAGCAGCAGCCTGTTGCGCTCACCGCCCGAGAGCACACTGACCGGCGTGCGCGCCCTTGAGGCCGCAAAGAGAAAGTCGGAGAGGTAGCTGACGACGTGGCGCGCGTGGCCGTCGATTATTATCTGGTCAGACCCGTCGGTGAGGTTCTCCATCAGGCTCAGTCCTTCGTCGAGCTGAGTTCTGTGCTGGTCGAAGTACGAGACGTCGAGTCTGGTTCCGAGGCGTACGGAGCCGGTAGTCGGCTCCAGGGTGCCGAGCAGAAGCTTTAGCAGCGTGGTCTTGCCAGCGCCGTTGGGCCCGATTATTCCTATCTTGTCGCCTCTCATTATCGTTGTCGAGAAGTTGTCGATTACCGTCTGCCCTTCGGTATAAGAGTAGCTTATCCTTTCCGTCTCTATTACCAGCCTGCCGCTTTTTGCGCTGTCGTTCTGCTTGATAGCGGAGCTTCCTTCTACCTCGCGCCGTCTCTTGCGCTCCTTTCTCATATCCATCAACTCGCGCACGCGCCCTTCGTTGCGTGTTCTTCTGGCCTGAATGCCTTTTCGGATCCACTTCTCCTCTTCGGCAAGCTTTTTGTCGAATAGCCTGTTCTGCTCTGTTTCGGAGTGGATATTGTGCTCCTTGCGCTTCTGGTAGGTATTATAGTCGCACTGCCAGCTAGTGAGCCTGCCGCGGTCGAGGTCGATTATCCGGGTGGCGAGGCGCTGGAGCAGCATCCTGTCATGCGTAATAAAGAGCAGGGTACCGGAAAAGCCGAGCAGGAACTCTTCGAGCCAGTCGATCGACTCTATGTCGAGGTGGTTTGTCGGTTCGTCGAGCAGCAACAGGTCGGGCGAAGAGACGAGAGCCCTGCCGAGCAGCACCCTTCTTTTTAGCCCGCCAGAGAGTTCTTCGTACTTTTTCTCTTCCGGGAGGCCGAGTCGCGAGATTACGGTCTCCACCCTCTGGTGCGCGCTCCAGCCGCCTGCGGCCTCCAAAGCGTGCTGAACTTTTTCGAGTTCGACGAGAGCCGAAGAGTTCCCTCTGCTGACCCGGACGGAGAGCCCGTGGTACTCTGCCATCAGTTCGCCTGTATTGCCGAGCCCGCCTGTGATTACCTCGAAGAGGCTGCCGGTAAGCTCCTTTTCCACTTCTTGAGAGAGCAGAGCGGTCCGAAGGCCAGGGCTCCGGGTTATTGTGCCGGAGTCTGGTAAAAGCCCTTCGCCGATTATACGCATAAGGGTCGATTTGCCGCTGCCGTTACGCCCGACGAGGCAGATCCGCTCTCTCGGTTCTACCTGGAGGTTGATTGAGTCGAGCAGCGGCTCGCCGCCGTAACTAAGCTCTATATCCCTCAAATTTATAAGTGCCATATGTTCTCTTTGTCCTGAATTGTTTTTGGAGTCAATAGCATACCATAAGAGGCGGCTTCGGTATCGGGTTGAGACCACTTTTTTCGGTTTTTTTCTCGCTCTCTGTTGCCAAGCAAAGATATTCTGCTATGGTTATAATCTGTGTAGAATCCTTTAATATTCCAATTGCAGTCTGAATGGTATCGGCAGAGATTTGTAGCATAACAGCTCTTTCTCCACTGAGGCTCTATTCAAGACATTTCGGAGGTAATACAGTATGAGTTCAAAGGGGCGTAACTCTCTTCTGATAACCGCACTTTTATTGATTTCTCTCTTTTTCGCGGCCTTCCCGACCGGAGCTGACGCCGAGAAGAGGAAGTTCAAGATGAGTATTGAGGAGGTGACGATAGAGGTCCATCCGCAGCTCACCTATACGGTCTTCGGCTTCAACGGACAGGTCCCCGGGCCACTTATCCATGTTGCCGAAGGAGATACGGTTGAGATAGAGGTAAAGAACCTTACGTCGCTTCCGCACACGGTACACTGGCACGGTATCTATAATACATGGGAGAACGACGGTGTGCCGAATGTAACGCAGACGGATATAAAACCTGGCGATTCTTTTACCTATAAATTCGTAGCCGACCCTACTGGATCTCTCTGGTACCACTGCCACGTAAGCGTAAACGAGCATGTCGCATACAGGGGCATGTGGGGTCCGCTTATCGTCGACCCTAAAGAGACTGCGCCGATAATAAAGAAATTGAAACCCAATAAGGAGTATATCATGATGTTCAGCTCCTATGCTTCGGGTTGGGCGGAAAAACCGGGTTTTGGCGGCCTTCCCGATGACGTTCCCGATTACTTTGCCATGAACGGCCGCGCATTCCCTAATACCCAGCCGATAAGGGTGGAAGAGGGCGACGTGCTTCGCTTCAGGCTCTACGGCGCCGGAGGAGAGACTCACTCTCTCCATACCCACGGCCACCATTTTACCGTTACGCACAAGGACGGTTTTCCCCTTCCGGCCCCGTATAAGGCCGATACCATCAGCGTGGCCCCGGGTGAGCGGTATGACATAGTCTTTGAGGCGAACAACCCGGGCCGTTTTATAGTTCACGACCATGTCGATGTGCATGTGACCAATAAGGGCAAGTATCCGGGCGGGCCTATAACGATCATAGAGTACGAGGGTATCCAGAGGGAGGACGACTGGTATGCCTGGAAAGATAAGGTCTACGACTCGAACTACTTCTATCAGCAGTCGCTTGAAGAGGGTTACGGCCTTTTCAACCATGACGGGCACAAGGGCGACCCGGTAAAGAAGAAGCGGAGCAAGAGGCCTAAAAGAAAGAGGAGCAAGTAGAGGTGGGTCTTAGAGATAAAAGAATGAGATTGGCGGGTTTCGGGCTCCTCCTGTTCGCTATAGCGGTTCTCTTCTCGGCAGTGTCAGTCGGTTCCGCTTTAAATGTTGAGGCCGCCGGGACAGCCGGGGCTACCGACCTTACCGAGTCCGCCATATCTATTAAGAAGGGCAAGATCATCTTAAAGAGCAGGTGCGGCAAGTGCCACGCCATCAAGGGGCCTGCTGCGACCACACTCAAGGATTTCAAGGCAAGAAAAGGGCCTGATCTCTTTTACGCCGGGGTTAAGTATAATGAAGAGTGGTTAATAAAGTGGCTCGCCAACCCTGTTCCGATCCGTCCTGCCGGTTTCAGGTACTTTAAGAATATCATCGTGACCGAAGGTAGCGACGATACCGTGAACTGGGACGCGCTTGCAGAGCATGTGGCCTTGACGCCCGATGAAGCCGAGATGGTAGCCGCCACTCTTATGACGTTTATGGCGTATAAGGGTAAGGTAAAGAAGAACGCCCTTACCGAAGAGCCTGCAGACGCTTTTATGGGCGAGATGAACTTTGATAAGTTTTCAGGGTGCCTCGCCTGCCATGAGATAGAGCCGGGTTACGGCGGGGTAACCGGCCCCGAGGTCTATACGGTAGCCGAGAGGTTGAAGCCGGACTTTATCTACAGTTATCTTAAAAGCCCGCAGAGCTTCGACCCAAAGAGCATGATGCCTGATAAGGAGCTCGGCGAGAACTTCCTACAGGTATTGACCAAGTACATGCTCTCGCTCGAGGCGCCGCCGGACGGAGAGTATGACGAGGGGGAAGAAGAGTGAAGCAGAGCTACAGATATATCATCGGTGCTCTTTCTCTCTTGGCAGCGATGATGATGGTGCCGAACGGCATGGCCGAGGCCGCAACCGCGAGAGATAATTACCGGACCTACTGCGCCCAGTGCCACGGAGTTAACGGCAGCGGCGGGGGAGTGAATACCGAGTCGATGAGTGTTCAGCCGCGCGACCATACGGACGCGAAGGGCATGAGCGGGCTCACTGACGCCAAGCTTAAGAAGGCGATCGCCGAAGGGGGCCTCGCCGTCTCCAAGTCGGTACTGATGCCGCCGTGGCGCGCGACTTTTAACGATAAAGAGCTGGATGCACTTGTGGGGTATCTGCGCGAACTCTGCAAGTGCAGTGAGTGAAGTTGATGCTATTGCGCAGATTAAAAACTAATATAAGAAGGAGTAATTATATGAGGAGTTTGAGGCTACTGTTTACGATGGCGCTCTTTGTGGCCTTTACGCTTGGAGTCTTCGCACTTGGCAGTGTGGCTGATGCAAAGACCGTCAAGGTGAAGCTGACGAGCAAGGAGGTTGACTGGAAGTACGATAATGCGGGCTCTACGACACGGGCCTTTACCTTTGACGGCCAGATACCGGGGCCGGTAGTACGCGTGACCGAGGGTGATACGGTAGACTTTGTGCTCACCAACGACAAGAGCAACAAGAACTCGCACTCAATGGACTTTCATGCCGCACGGGTGAACGTCTTAAGCGAGTTCGCTCCGATCAAACCCGGCAAGACCAAGAAGTTCAAGTTCAAGGCAACCAAGCCAGGTATCTTCTTCTACCACTGCGGCGCCGCCCCGATGCAGGAGCATATAGCGCGCGGCATGTTCGGCGTAATCATCGTCGACCCAAAGAACGATACCCGCCCCAAGGCCGACAGGGAGTATGTGCTTGTTCAGTCCGAGGTCTATGACGACCCGGAGACTCTGCAGCAGACCCCGTTCAAACATGTGGTCTTCAATGGCCGCGCATTCCGTTACGATCCTGTACACGACCCGAAGGCTTCGGGCAACATGCTGGTTGCCAAACCGGGCGAGAGGGTGAGGATCTATTTTGCAAACGCAGGGCCGCATGAGTTCTCGGCCTTCCATCCGATTGCCGGAATATGGGAAAATGTCTGGATATCGGGTAACCCGAAGAACGAGCTTACCGGCGTGCAGACCTATACGGTCGGCCCTGGCGATGCCTCTACCTTCGACCTGATCTCTCCGGTTGAAGGCGGTAACGCCATCGTAACCCACTCCTTAAAAGGCGCGCTTACCGGCGGTATCGCGGTAATCGTCCTTAAGAACAAGCTTACGCCTGAGGAGGAGAAGCTCGGCAAGAACGGTAACTATATAGTTAAGTAGTACCGTTTAGTAACTTTTTTGTCTTATCTGTTGTAACTGAAAGAGAGCGGGCAGCTACTGCCGCCCCGCTCTCTTTCTATTCAAGGCCTCATTCCACTTTATACGCGTTCCCCCTTTTGCAGGCCCAGTCTCTCCGGGCAGCCTGTCACTTTATACAAAATTTTCTCTATTATGCCGATATACCGCTTCGTTATTTCACAGCATGAAATGCGTTGAGTAATGCTGGGCAACCTGTTTTAATCAGCTGGTAAGGAGAGGTGTATGCCGGTTGTGCTTGATGCAATTATAGAGGACCTGAGGCTGGGCGCTACCGTGCTTACGGTAAACAGGCGCCTGTCTCAACATCTCCATGCCGAGTATAACGGTGCGCAGTTGAGGGCCGGCAAGAGCGCCTGGGAGACTCCGTCCGTTCTGCCCATAGGGGCGTGGCTGGACGGGTTCTATAAAGAGAGTATCCGTGCTTTGGGGCGGCAGACTGCCCCGCTTCTTGGTGAGAACCGTTCACGCACCCTCTGGTTGAGGGTGGTCGAGAGGGGCTGTACCGAGGAGCAGCGAGGGTTACTCTCTGCCCAGGGGGTCGGTGAGAGCTCGTACGGCGCATATAAGTTGATGGGCGAGTACAACCTGAGTTCTTTAGGTTCCGAACTATATATGACAGATGAGGTCAAGGCCTTCGACGGCTGGTTGAAGGCCTACAGGCGTTCGCTCTCGGACCTCGGTTTTATAGACAGGACTCAACTTAAAGCGCGTGTTGTCGAGCTTATAAACGAGGGCGCCGGGCCCTTGCCGGGTGTTGTGCTGTTCTCGGGTTTCGATGAGCTGACTCCCTTTGTGCGTCTCTTGAGCTCAAGTCTCAGGGGCGCAGGCGTAAGGGTTGAGAGGCTTGATGCCGGTACGGCGGTAGACGAAACAGTTCAAACGATGCCGGTCGTCAGGAGGTACATTGACGAGGTGGCGGAGGTGAGGGCGGCTGCAAGATGGGTGCGCAAAAAGTTGAACTCTTATAATCGCACTGTCGGGGTTGTGGTGCCTGACCTTGGCAGGTACCGGGCGCTGCTGCAACGCGAGTTTTCGGCCGAGCTCGACCCTAAGAGCGTGCTGCCGTGGCAAGAGTTCGAGGGGGTCTATAATATCTCTTTAGGCGCACCACTCTACGATACCCCACTTGTACGGTCGGCTTTTGATCTGCTCTCGATTTCCGGCGCTGAAATAGAGCTGCTCTCCACCTCGTCGCTGCTCTTGTCGAGATACCTTGCAGGATCAGAAGAGAGGCAACTGGCGCTTGCGCAACTCGATGTCGAGCTTAAGAGAAAGAAGGTCGCTTCTGTTTCGCTTGCTGAATTGAGGTCGTTGCTCGAAGAGAAGGGCGGCGCTCTTCTTTCTGCTACCGCAAAAAAAATCGGCGGCTGGCTCGATAGACTCAAGGCCGAGAACTCGCCGGACTTACCGTCCGTCTGGGCCGGCAGGTTCGCAACTCTTCTCGCTTTACTCGGTTGGCCCTCTACCGGCTCGCCACTTTCAAGCTCCGAGTATCAGAGTATTGAGGCCTTTAAGTCTGTTCTTGGCGAGTTCTCCGGTTTTGACGATATGCTCGGCAGGTTGACGCGTCCGGAGGCCGTTTCTCACTTGAGAAGAGTCGCGATAGAGACGATCCACCAGGTAGAGAGCCCGGACTCTTCGGTTCAGGTGCTCGGTATCTTCGAGGCGTCGGGGTTGACATTCGACTCTCTCTTGCTGCTCGGTGCTGATTCAAACGCGCTGCCGGGCCCGCGCAACCCAAACCCTTTTATACCGATAGAGATACAGAAGCAACTCGATTTTCAGGATTCTACCCCCGAGCGGACTCTTCTGTTTGCCGCAGGCGTGCTGGCGCGGGTTATTGGCAGCGCAACGGATGTCGAGATCAGTTACGCGTCTTGCTTCGGCGGTGTCGAGTCCGGGCTGAGCCCGCTCTTGAAGTCGTACGAAGTTATAGGCGCAGGTTTTGCCAAAGAGCCTGGAAGTTCATTAAAGGAAAGGTCCCGCTGGTCTACTGTTCTGGAGGAAATGCCGAATGAGTTGAAGGTACCTATGACTCACGATGAGTTGACCTGGCTCGTTGGCGGTACCGGCATAGTCAAGGACCAGTCCGCCTGCCCTTTCAGGGCTTTTGCCGTACACAGGCTAGGTGCGCGCTCTGTCGCTGCAATAGAGCCGGGCTTCGACGCGATGGACAGGGGTACTACTCTCCACGAGGCGCTTAAATTCTTCTGGCGTAAGGTTCGGGATTCGAGAAACCTCAAAGATGCGGTTGAAAAAGGCGAGCTCGACTCTCTCGTCAAGGAGGCGGTAGGATTGGCAATCGGAAACTCGACGGGCCGTAATCTTCCTGTGGCGTATCTTGAGCTTGAGGCCGCGCGTGTTGAGGCGCTTGTATCCGAATGGCTTACGCTTGAGCTCTCAAGAGAGTCCTTTACCGTAAAAGCTACCGAGTGCGCAGAGGAGATTGAGGTAGGCGGACTTCAACTCCGTGCCCGTTTTGACCGCGTCGATACCCTTGAAAACGGCGGCGAGCTGATAATAGATTATAAAACCGGAGAGTGTAAACAGGACTTCTGGCTACCGGGCAGGCCCAAGGAGCCGCAACTGCTTCTGTACGACCTTGCCGGTGATTTCGATGCACTCGCATTTGCGCGGGTTAAACTCAAGGGCACAAAGTTTGTCGGTGTTGCCAGGGACGGGGCCGGTCTTCCGGGCATCAAACCGATAAACGAGGACAGGTGGACTGAGAAGATCGAAGGCGTAGAGAACTGGGACGACCTTAAGGCGCGCTGGAGAGAGACACTCGAGGCAATCGTCGGAGAGTTTACCGACGGCGTGGTGCGCGTGGAACCGGACTCCACCTTTGAAGGGCAGGGTCACCCCTGTACCTTCTGCGACCTCACGCCGCTTTGCAGAAGGTATGAGCTCAATAAGGGGCCGAGGCGAGAATAGTAGAAAGGGCAGGAATATCTATGGTTGACGCTAATGGAGTGGTTACAGATAAGAGCGAGCGGGAAGAGGCTCTCGATCCGTCGCGCTCTTTTATCGTGCAGGCGCCGGCAGGGTCTGGCAAGACCGCGCTCCTGATACAGCGTTTCCTGCGTCTTCTCTCCCATGTTGCCCGCCCGGAAGAGGTGCTCGCGATTACCTTTACCAAAAAGGCGGCATCCGAGATGCATGAGCGCATCTTCGATGCGTTGCAGAGGGCCGGGGCTGGAGAGCAGACTACGGATGAAAATAGCGAGGTGACTCTCGGGTACGGACGCGAGGCCCTTAAGAGGGACGCTGCCTTTGGCTGGGGCCTGTTGGAGAATCCGGCTCGTTTGCAGGTGCAGACGATTGACTCTTTCTGCGCAACGCTTTCCAGGAGGATGCCGCTTATGTCGAAGCTCGGCGCCAACCTCGCTGTCTGTGAGAGTCCGGGTGAGCTTTATGCCGAGGCCGCGCGGCGTACGGTTAAGATGGTAGAACTCGATAACGGAGACGGTTATGCGGTACGTCAGGTACTTAAACAGCACGATAACTCAATTATAGATGTAGAGCGTAAGCTCGTGGTTATGCTCTCGAAGCGGGAGCAGTGGCTGCGCCATACTCTAAGCGTCTCCGTCGAAGAGGATCTGCGCCCTCTGCTCGAAGCCTCAGTTAGAAGGCTTGTGGAGGCAGAGCTTGAGAAGGTAGCCGGGATTTTCCCGCCCAAGTTCATTCCCCCTCTTGTAGGGGCTGCCCGTTATGCCGGAGCCAATACAGCGGCCGCCGGGCACAAGAACGCAATAGCAGAGCTTGGCGAACTCGACGGCCTGCCGGGCGCTGACGGTACCGGGCTCAGGCTCTGGAGGGCTCTGGCCGAGCTGCTTGTTACGCAGAAGGGCGAGTGGAGAAAAGCGGGCGGCGTAACGGTAAGGATCGGTTTTCCATCTGATAAAAAAGACCCGAAAGCCGTAAAGCAGAAAGAGGATTTTAAGGGCTTGCTCGGCGAGCTGAGTTCGGATGACAGGCTTCTGGCCAGGCTTCACGGTCTGCGCTCTCTGCCGGAGACCTCTTACACGGACGACGACTGGAGTACGCTAGAATCGTTGCTCCATCTTCTGCCTATTGCCGTTAGCCACTTAAGAGATGTCTTCGGGTCGGAGAGGGTTATAGATTTTTCCGAAATATCAATGGCGGCTATCTCGGCGCTCGGCCCCGACGATCTTCCTACCGACCTGATGCTCTCGCTCGACAATACCTTCTCCCATATTCTCGTTGACGAGTACCAGGATACCTCTTGGACACAGGTCACTCTCTTGAGAGCCATGACGCGCGGCTGGGAGCCCGGAGACGGTCGAACGCTCTTTATTGTCGGCGACCCCATGCAGTCGATCTATCTTTTCAGGGACGCCGAGGTAGGGCTCTTTCTCGATGCTAG
This sequence comes from Deltaproteobacteria bacterium, assembly GCA_029262515.1. GTDB lineage: Bacteria > Desulfobacterota > GWC2-55-46 > GWC2-55-46 > JADFVP01 > JADFVP01. The sequence goes on from JAJCZH010000018.1 coordinate 38,688, forward strand.
GCAGAGCGGAATAGGTGCTGTGACACTGACCCCGCTGACTCTGCGGAGTAACTTCCGCTCCGACGGCCATATAGTCGAGTGGGTCAATAGAACCTTTAAAGGGGCTCTGCCCGCAACCGAAGACGCGCTTACGGGCGCCGTGGTCTACGAAGAGTCGGTACCGTACAGGGCCGCGACCTACGGCGCCGAAGTGGATGTGAAGCTCTACCCCGTCCGTTCTGACGTTAAAGAGGCTGAGGAGATTGTAACAGTGCTAGGCGGAATAGACGGTACGGAGAGTCGTGCCGTGCTGGCGCGCTCGCGCAGCCACTTAGACTCTCTGGTCCCAAGGCTCAAGGCCGCGGGTATAGACTTTCAGGCCGAGGAGTTCGATCCGTTAAAAGAGAGGCCTGTCATACAGGATCTCTTCGCACTTACACGCGCGCTATTCCATCCGGGTGATAGAGTTGCGTGGCTCGCTCTGCTCAGGGCACGGTGGTGCGGTTTGACTTTAAGAGAGCTTCATCTGCTCTGCGTAGGAGACCGGAAGAGTCCTATGCTTCGGCTTTTAAGGGACGGAGACCGGCTCGAGAGCTTCTCGCCTGAGGCGCACACAAGGCTTGTAAGACTGACCGATTCAATAGAGAGGGGTTTTGCGTTGCGCACAAGAGTAAGTCCGAGAAGGCTTCTCGAAGGGCTCTGGATAGCTATTGGCGGCCCTGCCTGTTATGAGGATGAGGACTCTCTGGCCGATGCCGACCTCTTCTTCGATATGATCGAGTCGGTAAGTCTCGGCGGCGGCTTCTCTTCAATAGAGGCGCTCGAATCTCTTGTAGAGGCTCTCTATGCGAAACACGCAGGAGTTGGTGATAACCCCGTGCTCCTGATGACGATCCATAAAGCGAAGGGGCTAGAGTTCGATCACGTTATATTGCCGGGGCTCGGCCGCAGGCCGCGGGGCAGTGAAAAGAGGCTGTTCCACTGGATGGAGCGCGGAGAAGACCTTCTGCTCGCGCCACTGGAGAAGAAGGGGGAGAAGAAAGGCGCAGGTGAAGAGAGCAAGCTCTACAAGTACCTTGAGGGCATCAGGAAGGAGAAGGAGCGACTGGAGGCCGCGCGCCTCTTTTATGTGGCGGTTACGCGGGCGAAGAAACGGCTCTACCTCTTCGGTTCCGTCACAAAGTTCGAAGGCGGTAAAAGCTCCAATCAGTCTTCTGAAGAGGTTTCGCTAGAAGAAGTTTCTGTTGAAAAGAGTTCTTTTCTCGGTACCATTAAGCATCGACTTGATTATGATATGGTTTCGGCCAATACGTTTGCCGATAATAGCCCGGATGAAGATGGTACAGCTGGGGAGCAGGCAGTACCGTTATTAAAACGGCTGCCGATTAGCTGGCACTCTCCTGAGCCTGTTGAGGCAGCAGGCGGTAGTGCAGGTATGGACGTTGTCGCTGCTGAGCGGGACGAAGAGAGGCTGAAGTACGACTGGGCGACAATTGCCGCCAGTTACGTCGGAACAGCCGTGCATGCATGGTTCTGCAAGATAGCTGCCGAGGGGCTAGGTTTATGGAACCGGGAGAGGTTGGAAGGCGAGATCGGCAGGATGGAGTCCGAGCTGCTCTCGCTCGGTATAAACAGAAAAGAGGTCTCGGGAGTAGCGAAGAAGGCGCTCGGTCTGGTAGCGAACGCGCTCGATGATGATACGGGTCGCTGGGTGCTCGGTGAGCACCCGGTAGAACAGAAAGAAGAACAGAAAGAAAAAAGGAAAGAAGGAGATGGAGAAGCGAAGGTCGAGTGGGCGTTGAGCGGCATGATCGAAGGGCGCATAGTAGAGATAGTCATAGACAGGTCATTCGTGGACGTTGACGGCGTGCGCTGGATAATAGATTATAAGACCGGACGGCACGAGGGAAGCTCTGTCGAGGACTTTATCGCCGCCGAGCGCAACCGTTACGCTTCGCAGCTCGAGAGGTACGAGAGGGTTTTAAGAGAGTTCGGCGAGAGCCGTGAGATCAAAAAGGCCCTCTACTATCCTGCCCTCAAGAGGCTCGTTGAACTGTAGAGTCTTTTTTGTAACAACCCTTTTTATAATAACCATCGTTAATCTATCTATTAAACTCACCTATGGTCATTTGCTCCAAGGTATGTTATCGTATCGGGCTTAACCGGTTTAGAAGAGGGCGGCAGGCGCTCTCTTGAACCGGTTTCAGGTATTTATATCTGTTATCTCTGTGGAATTTTATCTGAATACGGGCACAGTGGCAGAGCGGAAAGGTAGAGCAGTTTGAAGGAAGAAAAGATGAATAGAAAAGAGAAGTTCAGAAATATAGCGATTATCGCTCACGTTGACCACGGCAAGACGACACTCGTGGATGCGATGTTGGCCCAGAGCGGTACCTTTGGGGCGCACCAGCATGTAGAGGAGCGCGTTATGGACTCCATGGACCTTGAGCGCGAGCGCGGCATAACAATAATGGCGAAGAATACCGCCGTCTGGCACGGCGATATAAAGATAAATATAGTCGATACGCCTGGCCATGCGGACTTTGGCGGAGAGGTGGAGCGGAGCCTCAACCTTGTTGACGGCGTGCTCTTGCTTGTGGACTCGAGCGAGGGGCCGTTGCCGCAGACCCGCTTTGTTGTCAAGAAGGCGTTAGCGCGCAATCTGCCGGTCATTCTGGTCATAAACAAGATAGACAGGGGGGATGCGCGGATAGAAGAGGTGCTCGACGAGGTCTACGACCTCTTTATAGACCTCGACGCAACCGATGAGCAGATAGATTTCAAGGTGCTCTACACGAACGCAAAGGCCGGAGTAGCGCATGACGAACTCGATGACGGCTCCACCGACCTAGAACCGCTTTTCAAGAAGATCTTCTCAGAGATTCCGGGCCCTCTCGCAATAGACGATCACGTGCCCCAATTTCTCGTAACGAACATCGAGTACGACCCTTATGTCGGTTCTGTGGCCGTAGGTAGGTTAAGCAACGGGGTGCTAGAAGTTAATAAGAACTACAGTCTCTGTGGAGAAGAGGGCATAAGAAATGGAGTCAAGCTCTCGGCCTGTTATACGTATAAGGGACTAAGCAAGGTGCCGGTGGAGAGGCTTGAGGCCGGAGATATCATAGCCGTTGCCGGGATAGACAACGTCAGGATCGGAGACACGATCTCTTCAGATACTGAGCCGAAGCCGATGGAGCGTATAAATGTGGATGAGCCAACCGTTTCGATGATATTTTCAGTCATCAACGGCCCTCTTGCAGGTACGGAAGGAAAGTTTCTTACATCGCGCCATATCAAAGACAGGCTTGAGAAAGAGACGCTCGGTAATGTCTCGCTAAGGGTGCTGCCGACGGACCGCGCCGACGCCTTCGAGGTATACGGCAGGGGCGAGCTTCAGATGGCGATACTGATAGAGACCATGCGCAGAGAGGGCTACGAGTTCATGGTCTCAAAACCGCGCGTAATAACGCACGAAGAGAACGGTGTTGTCATGGAACCGATGGAGAAGGTCTTTATCGACGTGCCAGAAGACAAGGTCGGTATCGTGACCGAGAAACTCTCGGTAAGAAAAGGGCGCATGACCAATATGCAGAACCACGGACACGGCCGCGTAAATATGGAGTTCTCTATTCCGTCGAGAGGCCTCATTGGGTTCAGGAGCCAGTTTCTGACCGATACCAAGGGCGCTGGTATCATGAACGCCCTTGCCGACGGTTATGCAGAGTGGTGCGGGTCTATCGTGCAGCGCACGTCCGGCGCGCTCGTTGCCGACAGATCGGGCAAGTCCACGACCTTTGCGAGTTTTGCGATGCTCGACAGGGGGATGCTCTTTATAGAGGTCAGTACGGTGGTCTATGAAGGTATGGTAATTGGCGAGCGCAACCGGGCCGACGACCTTGTAGTCAATATCACCAAGGAGAAGAAACTCTCCAACATGCGCAGCTCCGGTGCCGATATCTCGATGACGCTCCAGCCGCCGCGCCTTCTTTCGCTCGACCAGTCGATAGAGTTTATCGCGGAGGACGAGCTTGTGGAGATCACCCCGGACTCTATCCGGATTCGCAAGATGGAACTCGACAGCAACAGGCGTGGCGCGCAGCAGAAGAAGGATAAGCTCAAGGTCTAGTGAGTGATGAGAGGCCAGGCAGTTTTAGAACGGCAGCTTGAAGGGCAGGGGCGAAGCGGGTTTGCCCGGTGTAGAAGATGAAGGCTGCTTTAGCAGTTCGTTTCCGAAACCGAGCTGCCCGGAGAGCAGGCCGCTTATGTCCTGAAGCGGCCCGAGCGAAGTATCGAGCCCCTTTAGCGGCCCGGCAGTCTTGGCCTCTATCTCTTTTCGAAGTTCGTTCTCGAAGGTCGCAACCTGCGCTTTCATCTGGTTCTCTACGATACCCTTTAGAAGAGAGTCGAGCCCGGAGGTTATCTTTACGGCATATTTCTCTCTGGTACCGCTAACCTCTATACCTATTTTCAATTCGTTTATTGAAGAGAGCGCAGAGCTTAGGCCTTTCCCAAGCGCGTTTTTCTCCTTGCCTGTTTCCGGTGTTTTACCTCTGTCGAGTTTCAGTTCCTTTAGCGAGATATCCGCATTCGCCTTAATGACCTCTCCACTCATATTCGCTTTCATTTTTAGTTGAGCCACTGCCGAGTTGATTGAAATTGGAAACTCCTCGGATTCCGAGAGGCTGATGGACTCTATTTTCGCACCTTTTATAGAGGCCGTTACGGTATCTATCGGCGCTGTCGGGGCCGTTCTGTCTATCGTACCGTCTATCTTGATCTTGTCGGCCCAGTCTACCTCAGTCGCGTCCACGCTTAGCCTCATTGGTCTGCCGTGGATCTCGGCGTCCGGGGTAATGTCGGTGACTTTGCCCGCGAATTCGCCTTGCGCCGTTAAGACCGAGAAGTTGAGCGTGCGGATAAGGATGTCGGGAGTCGGCGTTTTATCTTTAAAGCGAACCGTTACGCCTCGTTTTCTCGGATGCCTTATAACCTCTGCATTCCCTCTGCGCTCTTTAACACGCTCTATGACAGGTGCCAGGCGTTTATTCCATTTCAGCGCGGTTTCTATGTAGGTTCCTGCTTTCTGCCCCAGCAGAGCGGAGCCTAAATTTGAGAGAGAATCGGGAGAGAGGGTGTACTTTTTCATTATTCTTTTAAGGTCCTGCTCAGGGGCTTTTGCTGCGGCACTAATCCGGCTCTTAAAACCCGAGGTTATCGAGTCGATCTCTTTTTGCGCGCTCTTTATCTTGTCCAGATCATTCTGGATATCTTTTTGAAGCTCAGCAAAACCGGCCGCTCCTCCCAAAAGCGCCTCTAAACCGCCACCTCCCTGAGTCGCCTTCAGCTTATCAAAGCGCTCTTTGTATTCGTCGAACTCTTTTTTGCCAGGCAGCTCCTTGAACTTTTCCTGCCACTTTGTTTCAGCGCTATTGAGGTCGGCCTTCAGCTTTTCTACCAAAGCGAGAGAAGGGAGGTCGGCCCCTTTTAATATCTCCTTCGGGTCCGGCAGCTTGAAGAGGTCGGTTGGGAGTTTACCTGCTTTTTTTTCTGAGCCGCTCGTTTTGCCGGTTGCAGCCGTTTTGCGAATTGCGCCGGATCGACTTCTGGTCGTATTGAAGCGTACCCCCGTCACCTCCATCTCTTCAACAAGAACCTTCCTACCGAGCAGCCTGGCCCCGTCGATGCTGAAGGATATCCGCTCGATCTCTACGCTATTTTGCATAGGAGACTCGGGGTTCGTTACCTGCAGACCAGTAAGGGTAAGGCCCATCGGAAAGAGGCTGAGATCGGCACTCTTGAGTTCCACCTTCGCTCCTACGGCGTCTGTTCCGTTCCTCTCGATCTCTCTTTTGACTACGCAATCGATAACCAGGAGCCAGAACACGGAGATCACTAGAATGATAATAACGAAGGCGATGAGGCCTTTTAAACGGATGGGGCTTTTTCTCTCTTTCATCCTGCACCTCCGCCGGTACGAAGCGTGCCGAGGCCAGAATAGATACGGTACAGTTTAGAGGCCTTGAAGGCCGTCATCAAACGCGTGCGGTTAACTACTGCGAGTATGTGCTCTCTATACTTTATTATTATTATTTTGAGCAACAGGGCCAGGGGCGCGAAGAGCAGGGCTGAAAAGAGTACGCTGCCGAGTATAATCGAGTTGTTGAAGCCGGTCAAACGCCAGAAGGTAGAGTCGTAGAGCGAGATCCAGAGACCGGATAACGAGCCGCTGGTCAGGAGTGCGAGCCCGAAGTAGTGGAAGAGCGGGTCCAATAAGTAGGCGAGACCGGAACAGAGTATAAGGGAAAGTATAAAGGCGCTTATGTTTAACCTGAAGAGCAGCAGAATCAGCAGTACGCCTAGATTGTGCAGAGTGTAAAACGGAGTGAGACCAGCGAGCATGCCGAGGCACAGAGCGATGCTGATGGCCCAGGGGTCGGCCTCCGAGTTGAGTATGCGTAAAAATCTTGCGATCAGACGAAGCATAAGAAGGCTATTGGTAAAGTTGATCCGGCAAAGAGAATCTATTCAAGGGCATTTTGCCGGTTCAGCGCCCGCATCGGTTCAGGTTTTTGCGCCTATTCCCGGGTAAGGCCTCTTGAAGACTGCCCGCGCGCCGTACTTGACGTTTGTAAAGAGTGCGCCGGACTTGAAGGCCCCGAGAGTGAAGTAGACCTCTTTTGAGAAGACGGCAGTTGAGAAGTCGGCTTTTTGCAGGAAGTTGGCGTCGAAGAAGTGGGCCTGCTCCTCGAAGTGCGCACCCGTAAAGTTCGCCTCATCGTTGAAGGTTGCGTAGTCGAAGTGCGCCGTACTGTTGAATACGGTATTAGAGAAGTCGGAAACGCCGCAGAAGATGGCCCTTTTAAAACTCACTTTCGAGCCGAACTCCATTGATGCGAAGTCTACTGCGCCTCTAAAGGTCGCCCCGGAGAAGTCTATGTGACAGAGCGGTGTACTGCTTTGCAGGCCCGTGAAAGAGAAGTCGCCTTCGAAGATTGTGCCGGTGAGGTTGATGTCCTTCTCCTGCTCCAGGCTCTCTTTTATGTGCTCGAAGACCAGTTTGTTGAATTCTTCAACGCTTATTCCCTGCTTCTCTCCGTGCGGTGCATGGAAAATGCAGTAGCGGTTGCCGTCCGATGCCTTTATTAGAGATCTGTTTTTGCTGCACCATTCGTACTTGTGGGCCATATCGCAGGGCATTTACGCGGTCTCCGTACTTAATCGAGTTAACTCTGTATTTCCTTATATGAGTATAGCAGAAAAAAAGCTATGTATAGTAAATGCCTGGTCTAAAAGTTTTGGCTTCTACTGTTTCAGGCTCAGCCCTTTGCCCGGTCTTCGTACCGGTCTATTACGGCGGCGCCTACCGAGTCGCCCCAGACGTTTACAGTGGTGCGGCACCGGTCGAGGAACCAGTCTATTGAGAGAAGCATTGCTATGCCTTCTAGCGGAAGGCCGGTTGCGTTTAGAACTATTACCATAGTTACAAGGCCGGCTTCGGGTATTCCGGCGGCCCCGATAGCTGCAAGCGTTGCTGTAAGAAAGACGACCAGCAGCATTGTCGCGTCCATAGGTATGTTATAGGCCTGGGCAATGAAGATTACCGCCACGGCCTCGTAGAGCGCGGTGCCGTCCATGTTGATGGTAGCGCCTATCGGCAGGACGAATGAGGCGGACCGGGCACTTATGCCGTTATTCTCTTCGACGCACTCCATGGTGGTCGGAAGGGTGGCCGAGCTGCTCGCCGTTGAAAAGGCGGTGAAGAGGGCCTGGGCCATGCCGGTGGCGTACCTGACAGGCCTCTTTGCGGTGAAGAGCAACAGGATGAGAGGAATGACGATCACCGAGTGTATGGCGAGTCCTCCGATTACGGTTGCTGCGTAGTAACCGAGCCTGCTCAGCTCGACCCATACGGCGCTGCCCCCGCCGGTTACCGCAAGCCGGTCTACGACGAGGCCGAAGACTCCGAATGGCAGAAGGTACATGACCCAGTGGATCATTCTCAGTATCGTCTCGTTCGCCCCTATGAAAAAATCGATAACCGGCTTCGCCTTCTCGCCGACTACGCTTAGGGCTGCTCCGAAGAAGAGGGTGAAGGCGATCACGCCGAGCACGTTCATCGATGCCATTGCCGCGAATATATTCTTCGGTACGGCACCACGCGCCGGTTCGTTCTCGTTTATGAAGACCTGTAAGATGGTATCTACAATGCCGGCATCCTCTTTGCCCTGCACCCTTGAAGCCACCTCGGTGCCGGTCTCCATGCCTGTTCCGGGCTCTACGACCTGTACGAGTATGATACCGATCAGCACTGCTATGGAGGTGGTGACAAAGTAGTAGATGAGGGTTCGAAGCCCTGTTTTACCGACGTGGCGGATATCCCCGAGAGAGACTATGCCGACTATGAGGCTTGAGATCACCAACGGGATAACGAGCAGGTTCAGGAGATTGAGAAAGAGTTTGCCGACAAAGCGGATCAGCCTGTGAAGCGTGTACCAGAGGGCGTGGCCGGAGTATGAGGTCTCAGCCGTGCTCTCCAGCTCTTTTAGTTCCGATATCTTTAACGTGAGCCCGGCCCGCTCTTTTGATAAGCCTGTAAGTTCACTCTCTATAGCGTTGACGGTGTCGAGGGAGGTTTGGTCCCTCCGGGCCTCTTCGAGTGAGACTCTTAATATCTCGATCTCTTTGGTTATAGAGGCCGTAGCGTAGGCTGCCTGCCGGCGTTCGGCTGAGGCGCTGGTGAGAGCGGCCTTGGTCTCTATTCCCGAATGCATCTTCCCGCCCCAGTACCAGCCGGTAAACCAGCCGGTCAAAAGCGCCGCGATAAGGCCGAGCAGTATTATTTTTCGATGTTTCGGGTTCATGGTTCCGTTTTCGTCCCTTTTCTTGATTACACATAAGTAGGTGCCGAGTACCGTGTCGAGTTTTTATAATAATATACGGCGGCGTCCAAGTATATCGAAAAAAGCAAAGAGCACGGGCGAAGAATTCTTTAAAAGCGTGGTATCGAGTCCTGTTTTGTGGTATAGGTATTGGCCTTGTGAGCCAAACAGATAAAGCGTGACGAAAAACCTTAAGAGGAGTTGTGCGATGAGCTGTATAGAGATAACGATTACATGCCCTGTATGCGAGACAGACTTTCAGAAGAAAGCGAGCGAGATGCCGGACGGCACTACTATAGAGTGCCCCAAGTGCGGCGAGAAGACAAAGATACAGGGTAATATGTTTACGGATATGGATAAGAGCGTTGAGAACGGCGGGCCCGGCGAAGAGGGTGGTCACGGCGGGCAGTGCGATCATGGAGATCACGGCGGTCACGGCGGTCACGGCGGTGGCTTCAATGCCTGAGTTGCACGCTTACGTTATCCTGCACATGGTTACAGACGACAACTAACTCGCTTGCGGTTTTGTGGCCGTGCAGGAGTAGATACGGAGTTGCTCTTTTATAGTCCCAATTTCAGAGGGCCGGGGGCCGGAATTTTTTCCGGCTCTCTTCTTTTTTGTATCGATACGGTCGGGCGATACGGGGGGCTCTAGTGGCCGTTCATCTGCTCGTTCAGTATCTGGTTGGCCTCTATCGTCTGCTCAACCCGTTTGATCGATTCTGTTATAAGCCTGTTATCGGGACTGAGCATGTCGGCCTTCCGGTATAGCGCTGCCGCCTCTTCGAACCTTCCGTAAAACTCGTCGCAGACACCGAGGTTGTAGGTTAAAGAGGGGTTGTCGGGGGCAAGCCTGTCGGCCTCTTTCCACTCATTACAGCCCTTGAGCAGCCACAGGTTCTTCGCAAACCCGATTCCTTTTTTCAATCTCTCTTTTGCCTCGCCCGACCCTATCCCCTCGTCAGAGTCCATAAGCGTGATATTTTCCGTTACGTAGTGCGGAGCTATCTCTTGCCTGAGTCTCTTCTGAGCTTTCTCAAGCGCCTTCTTTCTGGCTCTTTTCAGCAGATGCTCTTCAGTCCACTCTTGGCACTGCAGGTAACCGTTCCGGCTACCGGTGCCGAAGATTATTTTAAGCTGTCGGCTGAACTCTCTATTTTCTCTTTTGTCATGCGGCGCGTCGTTGCAAACGGACGACTCCTGCGTATCACCGGAGTGGAGCCTGTAGACGGTTTGTCCGCTCTCCTTCTCTCTCAGTGTAAGCTCAAAGGCGTATGTGGCGGCACTGTCGAAGCAGTCTACGTTGAAGTATTTCCACTTAAGGCAGTCCGAGTCGTTTGGAGTCGAGTATCGCGAGTACTCTTTGTCTTTGTACTCAACGCAGTGCTTTCTCTCCTCTTCGTAATGCCTGACATGGCAACGCCTATCGGTTACGTCTCCGCTCATAATGCCGTAGCCGCCGAGGGTTCCGGGAAGCCCGGCTCGTTCACCTCCACCGTTGCTATCCGGATACCCTAATAGCCCGCCGGCATTTATCGAGAAGAAGGGCCTGTCGTCAACCTTGATATTTCTTAGTATCGTGGTTATGTCTCTTTGAAGCCGGTATGAGTTCGGGCCGGTAAAGGGGGCTATGGTAATGTAGGTCAGTTTTGCGGCGTCGTTATGGGCTGCGGGTTTTAATCTCGCCACGCGGATGCTCGGGGCGCAGGAGACGGTCAGGAATGCAATAAGCGCAAGCATTGCAGTTAGTATGGTTGTCTGCATATAACCGTTCATTTTTTCAATGCCTGTTATCAGAGGGGAGCTCTCGCTTTTGTAGTTACTTTTATTTAGGGTATGTTTAATGTGGAAATGTTTTCTTTGTTAGTAGCTCAAGAGAGAGTATGCGGAGGGTGTGCGTGTTATTTATGTACCGGTACTTTTATGACCTTAACGGAGCCGTTTATTTCCCGCCGCCACCGAGCGACCTTTCGCCGTACATCTCGGCCATACTGGTAAAGGCATCTGGGACCTGCTCAAGCAGCGTGATGAGCTGGCCTACCTGGTAGGCATTCAGATGGAGGGTCAGCCGTCTCTTCTTGGTGTGGTCCTTGATCTTTATACGCAGGGTATTCTCCCTGCCCTCTTGCCCCGGAACCAGATCTATGTCGAAGCTTATAAATATCCTGCTGAGGTATCTGGTTTCACGCACCTGTTCCGTTGTCGCGGTCACCAGCCAGGCCTGCGATTTTTTGAGCAGGTTGAGAAACTTCTCTCGTTCGTACCGGTTCTCTGTGTTTGCCCTTCCGGGCTGACCTAGCTCGAAGAGCAGGCCTCTCGTTTCGTAGTCGCCTTTGCCGCCGACTACATAGGTAATGTCGTCTATGAACGTTTTATCGTAAACCGCGAAGACCCGTATCGGCTCTTCAGTCCACTTGAAGGAGTCCTTGTGGTAGAGGTTACCCGTGGCCTCACCCTCCATCTGCAGTACCTCGGAGATAGCCGGGGGGGCGAGCAGCAGTAATAGCGCCAGAATATAGACCGGTATTAGCATGGCGCGATATCTGGTAAAGACTATTTTTGGCAGGTTTTTCACGGTAGTAAACACCCTCATGTTTGTAGTTAGACGGTTGATTTCAAAGTGTTATTATACCAGAATGCAAGAATATAAGCAATATGCCGTTTTTTTTGAATCGAACGTTAAGGTATCTGGTATAAAGTGTAAGGCGTTACAAGAAACGTCTTTTAAAACCAGGCCAGGAATTGTTCTGCCGGCAGTTTTCGTTCAAATAGTTCGCTTACGTGGCGTGAGAGTTTGAGCGTGGCCGGGGTAATGGGCAGCCCCTGTTGGTGGCGGCTTCTCAAAAGGTCTACGACCCCTGTGAGGCTTTCGAGTACCCATGAGACCGGTTCGGAGCGGATGAGCCCGCGTGAAATGCGCCTCGCGGTATCGATCCGTCTCTCGGTCTTGTCGAGGGCATCCTCTATGCCGATATTTCTCATGATAATAAAGTTCTTCTTCGAGTTCTTCAGGTCGTATTCGTAATCGAGCACGTCGTCGATCAGCTGGCCTGCTTCGCCTGTGTTGCGCCCTATCTCGGCGCACATCTCTCTGGTCTCCCTGTCGGCAAGCGAGGCGGGAAAAAGGACCGAGACAACGGAGTCGCCGCAGGACTTGCGGTAGAGGTAGTCGTTGGCATCCGTGGTGTTCTCGCTTTTTATGAGTGTGGCGAGCACGAGGCCGAGCCGTACTCTAATCTCTTTTAACTCTTCTTCTGTTATTGCGCCGGAGTTGAGCTCCTCTTCGAGGGCGAGGTCCATAAGGTCTCTGTATGCGTGCGAGACGTAGAAGAGCTTTTCGCCATACACTTCGTACGATCCTTCTTTGTCGAGGTAGTCGTCTGCGCTGGCTACCATTGTCGAGAAGAATGAGGCAGGAACGTGCAGGTCGGCTCTGACCTTTAACGGGGTTGAGAGCGCTGCGATAGAGATTTCGCAGAGCCTTCCCTTGGCAGTGTCGAGGTCGAACCTGTACCCGAGCGCCGCAGTACGTGTGAAGGCGCGCGTGAATATACGCTCCTTAGACCCTGTTGTCGGCCCGTAGAGTTCCACCTCCGTTCGCTTCAAGTGAGACTCTATAAGGTCCTTCTCTTTTAGGTACTCTGGTATGCGGCGCTTCGTGTTGGCCGAAGAGGTTCCGGCAATGGTACTTGCAGAGTCTGTCGAGCAGAGGTATTCTGCTATTAAACACTCCTTTTTCAATTCTGAGCTTTTGCGGATACTCTCTATAGAGTGCGGCAGCATTCTCAACTCCCTCTTGTGCTCTTTAAAGTGTCTGTCGGTTAGCTCTTGCCGGCAAGGTATTATATTGCGCCGGTTATAACTCCGGAACCGGTTATATTTTTTTGAGTATACCGGAACAGAGTAGTAAGATCAAACCCGAAGATTCATTTGTGCTGGTCATGGGGGGAGAGATGGCAATAGCGAAAGGCAGCGGAAATACCAAGAGGCATGTCCGTATATACGGACATGCCTCTTGGTTCGTGACGGGGTTTTTCTTTACTTGCGAAGATACCCTCTTATCTTCCAGGCGCCTGCTCCTGCCAACCCGCTACCTATAAGGAGAAGGGTGGATGGCTCAGGAACTGTTGCTGTTGGTACTGCCCATGCGCTGCTGCTGCTCAAAAGTATGAAAAAAAAGAGCAATGCGGCCGCGATTATGCCGTTATTCAATTACTTGATCTCCATTTTATAATTATAAAAAGATTATTGTCATTCTGCCGGTGGTTAGCCTCTGTTTAATCTTTTTCTGATAAGTCCTATACCGATAAGGCCGCTGCCGAGCAGAAGCAGAGTAGAGGGCTCGGGTACCGTATTTTTCGTTATGTTCAGATAATCGTTTCCGCAGAGCATTGTCCAGTGCAGTGTCATGCTGTTGATGTTTGTTGACGGGAGGATATTGTAGTTGAAGGCGCCTTCGATAATATACGAGGTGCCGCCGTCGATGTTGTTGGCCAGATCCAGCCCTGTGCCGTATGAGGCACTGAAGGAGCTTAAGTATGTCGAGTCACCTGTCTCGGTGCCTCTTCTAAACGGGGAGGCGACGTAATGCTGCGTAAAAATCGGCAACTCCCAAACGTTGACGCTGTAGAGGTCCAATTGTACTGTATTGCCGCTTACTGCGCCTATCTCGAGGGCGTACTCGTATACCCCGTCGGAGTTTATATCGATGGCGAGGTCGCCGGGCGTGTAGTGCGTGCCGCCGTAGTCTACCCCGTTGATAAAGTCGAAACCTGTCTGGAGGCCGAACTCTGTGGTGCCGTCGGACTGAAGTTTTAGACCGAGGTACTCGACATCGAAGTCCTGTTCTCCTCCGCCCGGGTAGGTATAACCGTCACCGCCTACATAATTGCCGCCCCACTCGCCGAGCCCGAAGCTGCCATTGAGCGTAATAGCCGAGGCCGAACCGGCCAGAGCCAGAGTTGCGATTGTTGCTGCGGTAATTATGAGTTTTTTCATCTTCATCGGTTTTTCCCCAGTTCTGCTTGCAGTACTCTCTTAACTGTTTAACGTGCTCTGGTTAAGTATATATGCAAAGGCTGTGCCACTTGGAAAGGGTTATAGCGTGAATATGCGTAACATGCTGTATTTATTTGAATATTCATATGTACGGAGGTCATAGCTTTACCTGTCGGCAAGGAGCCCGGAGCTGATATGTGTAAAAAATTTTTACAGTAGAGACGGAAAAATTATTAGTAAAAAGGCTATATACGAAAAAAGTCTGTATATACGGAAGGTTACCTGTTGTTATGATGTTATGGCGGTTTGTAAAGGGGGTTGACATACTGTGGAGTAAACTAGTATGCCATGATAAAGTAGGCAGGCGTTAGCGGTCTAGTCTATTAATACCGTTCTTGTATATAGTAGAATGAGTAGAAAAGTGACTTGACTGTTGTGATACTTAATAAGTATACTTCTGTATTTGAAGTAGTCATGAGCAACACGATCGACGAGTGGAGAATCTGTGCCGAGAGTGGTTATACGGTAAAGTAGTTTTTTTCTCTTCTACAGTACTTGATAGGGTGTTGAGAAGAAAACCTGCAATGTCGATTTTTTTTGTCTGATAATTTTATAATCAATAAGGAGATTTGATGTGTCAAAGGTGTAGAGTGGAGATAAGGTAAAGATACATTATTCAGGCTCATTTGACGACGGTACTGTCTTTGACGCCTCAAAAGGGCGCGATCCGCTTGAATTTACCATAGGGGCGCAAGAGGTTATTGCCGGAATGGAGGCGGCTGTTATCGGAATGAGCCCCGGTGAGACGAAGACCGAGAGGATTTTACCCGAGAATGCGTACGGTGAGTACAACCCGGAGATGGCCGTAAATGTCGAGAGAAAGCATATACCGGAGGATATGGCGCCAGAGGTCGGGCACCAAGTGAAGATAACGCAGGATGACGGAAGCACGATAGTTGCGCAGATCATCGGTGTTACCGACGAGCACGTCACGCTTGATGCCAATCACCCGATGGCCGGTAAAGAGCTGATCTTCGAGATAGAGTTGCTGGAGGTAGTCGGCGGGTAGTTCTTTATTTTATCCTTAAGGGTCGTCACTGTCGCGTAGTACAGTTCGCTGGCCGCATAAAAAAGTTAAAAAAAGCGCGTTATACCAACCGGTATAACGCGCTTTTTTATTACTAAGTAAGGTTTCGCTTTACCCTGAGCAGTTTCTCAATCCGAGGCCTTTACCGCTATTATCTCCTTGATCTTCGGGACATGCTTCTTGATAGTGGTTTTAACACCGTTTTTTAGCGTAAGCTCTGCCGATGGGCAGCCTTTGCAGGCCCCTGTCAGCGTAACCGCAACGCTCATCTCTTCTGCGTCTACGTTTACGAGCTCGATATCTCCACCGTCGGCCTGAAGGTACGGGCGTATTTCGGCCATAGCCGCCTCGATGCTCTCTTCAAGCTCCTCTTGCGTCGGGTCCGGAGTCTTGAGCTTGGTGATAGCCACGCTCCATAACAGAGGGCCCTCTGTCTCATACTGCCAGTCGTAGAGTCCGTTGAACTCGGACTCGAAGTGGTAGAAGAGCGGCCTCGGGTCGTGGTCGCTCTTGAATCTTACTGTTGACGCTTCCTCAACAGTCTCCCATGCATCAAAGACGAGAGCGTGTCTTTCTCGTACGGGAGAGTCCGTGAGGTTCAGCTCTATGTCGGTTCCGTTTATCATACCTCTATCCATTGTATTGGTTAGTACTTTTGCTTCTAGCTTATAGTTAAAAGATACCATGCATACTATCCCAAGTGTACACCTTTTTTTTATTGAAGTCTCGAAACCACACGAGGCCGCCTCATATTATGAGGCGGCCTCGTGTGGTACTGGCTAACTTGAGCTTGGTGGGGGGGGGTAGCTCAAGCTATAATATCGTCTATGTCTATTCCGATGCTCTTCGGGTCTTTTGAGGAGACGACCCATTTCGAGGCGGTATTTTTCAGGTCTACCTGAAAGGGTTTTTTGAACCTCTTGCCGTTTGCATTGATAAGCATGCTAATCTTCGGCTGCAGGGGGTGTGAGTGGTTGATCGCCTTTACTATTGCCATCTCTTTGGTGTTCAGCTCTATGACGGTGCCTATAGGGTAGATACCGAGGCATTTGATTAGCCTCTCTACGAGTATCGGTTCAAACTGTTTTTCACGCAGCATGTAGATCTTCTGTAGCGCAATATCGGGCAGCATGCCCAACTGGTAGCAGCGTGTGCTGGTCATGGCATCGTAGACGTCGGCCACTGCCGCAATTCGAGCGAAGATATGGATCCGCTCGCTCTCCTTCATGGCCGGGTACCCGGTGCCGTTGTACTTTTCGTGGTGCTGTGCGACCACGTGCAGGGACGACTCCTTTATCTCCGGCATTTCCTTTAGGTACTCAACGCCGAGTAACGGGTGTTTCTTCATCCTGTCGAATTCCTGTTCGGAGAGCGGACCCTTCTTCTTTAGAATATGTTCGGGCACCAGGGCCTTGCCCACGTCGTGAAGCATTGCGCCGGCACCGAGGTCTCTTAACGCCTCTTTGTTAAAACCCATGCGGCGCGCAATCGCAACCGATAGGATACAGACGTTGATGCAGTGGCCGAAGGTGTACTCATCAACGCTCTTTAGCCTTGTAAGGCTTGCAATGGCGTCCTGATTTCTGAAAGTGGAATCTATGACCGCCTCTACCGTTTGATGTATCTTGGCCGGTTCGATCGCTTTACCCATGCTGACGTTGCTCATAAAGGCGCGCACAAGCTCTTCGGCGTCGTTTCTTATTGCGGTGGCGGCCTCAATCTCTTTGTCGAATTCGACCAGGTCCTCTATCTCGACCTCTTTGCTGCCGTCGTACTGCTCTGAACCGTCCTCTTTTTTTGATTCGACAATCCGCGTATGCTCTACTACCGGTGCTACTGCCTGGTTGTCGTGTCCGGCCTCGATATCTACTGCATCTATTGAGAGGATTTCCTCGGCGAGCAACTCTTCAACCTCAGGGTCTATTACCTTTTTTTCCGGGTCGCGTTTAGGCACAAGCCCCAGTTTTACTGGTATCTTTTTGTCTGTTGTTCTACTCTGTTCGGCCTTGGCCTCTGTATTGGTTGCGGTTACTTCCGCGTCGAACTCAGAGAGGTCCGGTTCCGTCTCCATAGGCAGGTCGTTTGACGACACCGGGGGCCTTGCCAGCGGTTCATCTACGACGACATAGGCCGCCTGGTATCCGTAACGCTCGAAATCTTCGAGGTCTTTTTTGTTCTTTACGAGAATATTATTCATGAAGAAGAGGCCTTTGTCGGATCCTTCTTTCTGGAACCCGCTGATATACATGCCCTTTTCAAGTTCGTGAATGTCTACCTTTCTGATCATCCTAAATATTCTCCCATTGAGCGGCACTCTTTGCCTGCTCTATTCTATAATAAGAGGTTACTTTAGTGGTGTATGTGCGCAGAGGTACCATACCTATATTAATCGGTCATAAATCGTTAAAACTTTAGCTGTAAGTGGGTTGCGCAGAGGTTCTGGAGCCTGTAAGAGGGCTTTTGTAAACTTCTTTTGACAACAGTGGGCGGGCGATGTTATACGGGTGTAGGGGTAAGAGATGGCAAAGATAATAACGCTGACAACTGATTTCGGCATTAGGGATTCGTATGTGGGTGCGCTCAAGGGGGCGCTGCTCTCGGTGAACCCGGAGGCTGTTATCGTCGATATATCCCACACAATAGAGCCTGGAAACATTAAAGAGGGCGCTTTTGTTATTGCCGGCGCATACTCTTACTACCCTGTCGGTACGATCCATGTCGGCGTGGTCGACCCCGGGGTCGGAGGGCAGAGAAAGGCGTTGCTGGTAGAGACGGAGAGGCACTTCTTTGTGGGGCCCGATAACGGTCTTTTCACGTTTGCGCTTGGGCGGGAAAGTATCGTGAGAAGTCTGGAACTGAAGCAGAAAAGGTACTTTAGAGACAAGGTCAGCTCTACTTTTCATGGCCGCGATATCTTCGCTCCCGTGGCGGCGCACCTGAGCCTCGGTGTTGAGCCTTCGGCCTTCGGCACCAGGCTCGCCTCTTGTATCGCACTCGACTCTCCAACGCCAAAATTCACCAACTCTGCTCTTTCAGGCGAGGTTATCTATGGCGAAGTTATCTATATCGATAACTTCGGCAACCTGATTACCTCTATAAGAGAAGAGGATTTAACCGCCCGCTTCAAGGGTACTGAAGCAGACCGGTTGAGAGTAGAGGTTAAGGGTGTAGAGATTTTGGGAGTTTGCAGTACCTATGCAGACCGGGGCAGTGGCGAGGGTGTTGCACTTATCGGCAGCTCCGGTTACCTTGAAGTCGCCATAAACGGCGGCTCAAGTGTCTCTTATTTAAATATCGGCCTCGGCGAAAAGGTCTCGGTATCCGTATCCGTTGATGGAACTCCTACCAAAAAGAACTTTACCAAGAAAAACTGTAATGGAGGCTTGAAGTGAGGGCGGTTGTCCAGAGGGTTAAGAGCGCCGAGGTGCGGGTATCGGGCACGGTCTGCGGTGCGATTTCCACCGGCCTGCTGCTTTACGTCGGTGTAGAGGCCGGGGACTCGGAAGAAGATATTGAGTATATCGCTGGTAAAGTTATAGGGCTTCGAATCTTCGGCGACGAAGAGGGCAGAATGAACCTAGATATAAAGGACGCCCAGGGCGAGTTATTGGTAATCTCGCAGTTTACGCTCTCTGGGGATGTAAGAAAGGGCCGCCGCCCATCATTTGCC
Source organism: Deltaproteobacteria bacterium (assembly GCA_029262515.1). Lineage (GTDB taxonomy): Bacteria > Desulfobacterota > GWC2-55-46 > GWC2-55-46 > JADFVP01 > JADFVP01. Next base: position 57,301 of record JAJCZH010000018.1, read on the forward strand.
GCTGCCGAGCAGCCTGAAAAGGCGAGGGAGCTGTACGAAGAGCTGGTCGAAAAGATAAGGGTGCAGGGACTTAATGTGGCCACGGGCGAGTTCAGGGCCCATATGGAGGTAGAGTCAATAAACGACGGCCCGGTGACGTTGCTTTTAGACAGCCGCAGGCTCTTTTAAGGGCCCCGGCGGCCCGGCCTGTTTTTTTTGATTTTTCTGCACTATAAGCTGTATTTGTTAAGAGGAGATACTGAGGTGGCCCACAGAGTTTGGATAGCCGTGTAGTGTGAGCAGTACCACCTTTATATCTGATGTTCCAACCAGCGAACCAAAAGGCTTGTTATGCACTTTGTGAAAAGCATCGATATAGAGACCGAAGGTTTCTCCGACGTAATAGACGTTACGGAGCGCGCAACCGAGGCAGTAGCATCTTCGGGGGTGGTCAACGGCCTGCTTACGCTCTTTGTGCCCGGCTCGACCGCTGCGGTCACTACTATCGAGTTTGAACCCGGCGTAGTTGCCGACCTGAAAGAGGCGATAGAGAGAGTGGCGCCCGAAGGTTTACGTTACAGCCACGACGCCCGTTGGGGCGACGGCAACGGTTTTTCGCACGTGCGCGCGGCGTTCATGAAACCTTCGTTGACCGTTCCGATCGTAGACAGGGCCCTTACGCTCGGCACCTGGCAGCAGCTGGTTCTGATCGACTTCGATAACAGGCCGCGAAAGAGGGCGCTGCTGTTGCAGGTCATCGGCGTTGCTTAATCTTGTCCGGTTACTTGGCTGAGGTACCTTAAGTGAGTAAAAAAATATTCAGGGTCGCGGGGCTCGGGCAGTGTTCGCTAGATTATCTGACTTCCACCGGGAGTTACCCGAAAGCGGATACAAAGACCGAGGTCTTCGGTTTTTCCGTTCAGGGCGGCGGGCCTGTTGCAACCGCTCTGGTGACTCTGGCTCGCCTGGGAGTTAAGACGTATTTCAGTGGTGTTGTTTCCGACGACCGTGCAGGTAAAGAGATAAAAGCGGGACTAAAGAGCGAGGGCGTAGATATCCGCGCCCTGAAGGTGCGCCCCGGCGGGGAGTCGCAAAAGGCCTTTATTGTTGCAGGCACCAGATCGGCTACGCGGAACATCTTCTGGCAGAGGCCTACCGTAGAGCCGCTCGCCCCTGAAGAGGTCGCAGGAGGTTTTGTAAAGGGTATCGATTTTCTTCTTCTCGACGGGCTTATGCCCGAGGCCTCTATAACCGCAGCTACTTTGGCCCGTGAGGCCGGGGTTCCGGTAATGCTCGATGCCGGCAGCCTGCGCCCGGGTATGGAGAAACTGATACCTCTGTGCGACGCTGTAGTGGGCTCGGAGACCTTTGCCAGGGCATACGGGGGTGCCCCGCAAAAGGCCTTAAAGGGGCTTAGAGAAGCGGGAGTTGAGTTGGCAACGATAACTCTCGGAGCCGGAGGCTCGGTTACCAGAACGGAAACGGATACGGGATTGAAGAGTTTTACCAGTCCGGCCTTTAAAGTAGATGTAGTTGATACGACAGGCGCCGGAGACGTCTTTCACGGAGCTTATATCTACGGGCTTCTAAAAGGATGGGAGATAGAGCCTGTTTTAAAGTTTGCCTCGGCAACGGCAGCCCTTAAGTGCAAAAAACCGGGCGGGCGGCACGGCATTCCGAGTCTTCGTACTGTGCAGAACTTTTTGCGCCGACATGAGTAAAACATGGGTTAGGCAGTTGAGAAAACCGTGCCTGTTTCTTCCTTTTTTGTCTCTCGGTTGTTGCTCTTTTTCTTAAAACTTCTCCCTAATTCGCCTCAATTCTTCCATTTCCATAAATATTTTTAATATTCAGCTATACTGTAATAGAGCCAATTTAGGTTTTGGACTGCTTTTAATTCTACGGCTCAGAGTTCTCAGGGAGGTCTTGCAATGAAGGTTAAGCACTTGAAAATTCTAGTTCTTCTTCTCTTTATTGCCGGGGCAACGCTGCTGGTCCGTTTTTCGAGTATCGGCAGTTACCTCACTCCTGATGGAATAGTCAACTGGATTGAGAGTTTTGGCGCCCTCGGCCCAGTCATATATATAGGCCTTTACAGCGTAGCCCCCAGTTTGATGCTTCCGGGTCTTCCGTTGACAATAGTCGGTGCGGTGCTTTTCGGGCCGTTCTGGGGCATCGTATACGTAGCAATAGGGGCTACACTTGGCGCGGCAATCGCCTTTATTATCGCGCGGTTAATGGGTCGCGAGTGGGTTGCCGGGGTGCTCAAGGGCCCTGGAATGGTTCGGCTTGCGAAGATCGACTCTCAGGTTAAGTTGAAAGGGTGGAAGGTGGTGGCCGTAACGCGGCTCATACCGATCTTTCCCTATAACCTGCTCAATTACGCCTTCGGCCTCACCTCCATCAAATTTGCTCACTACTTTATCGCGACCTTCTTCTGCATGCTTCCGGGAATTACCGCCTATGTACTCTTTTCCAGTTCCGCGCTCGGCCTTTTAAGAGGTGAGTTATCTACTGAGTTTTTTCTCGGCCTGCTCGCTTTTGTGCTGCTCTTTGCTCTCGCCTTCTTTTATAAGAGGTATAACAGGCGCAGTGTCAGAGAGCAGTAACATGTAACTTCTCTTTTTCTCAGTCGTGATAACGGTCACAGATAATAACCGATTAAAAAAGTTAAATAAATAGTAAGGGAGTGCCGATATCGATAGTATGACCCCGGTATGGCCTCGACAACTTAATCTTGCTCTTTTAAACCGAAGGCTGGATTCTTATAACTGGCGTTGGATACAGAAATAAATCTTGACAAAAGTCTGTAAAGGGGATTAAGTTTGCAAAAGTGTATTATAGAGAAATTATACTGGCGTTTTCTTTAGCGGTATCAATGACGGCCTGTGCTACTGCACCTGCGGGGCCTGGCACTGATATTACCGAGTCTCTTGAGTTGCGTCTGGCCGAGCAGAAGAAGCAACTAGATGAGGCCAACAACAGAATAGATGAACTGAGTATAAAGTTCTCCTTGCTGCAGGAGAAGCTGGTTTCCGGTACAGAGACAACGGCAGTTCTTTCAGAGTCAACGAGGCCGCCTGCGCACTTAAAGGTTATCGAATTGAACGGTTCGTCGCTTCCGGTTAAGGTGGTTGAAGCAGAACCTCAGAAGGTTTTAAAATTTAAGCTCGGTAAAAACATAACACCCTCTGCTTCCACTTTTAAAGTTAGTAAGGGGAAGAAGAGCGACGGGAAGAGCGTAACAAAGCTGAGCCTGAAAAAGAGCAAGGCCAAAAAACCTCTCGGGCCGAAGGGACTCTACTCCACGGGACAGAATCTTTTTCTTGATGGCAGGTATGAAGAGGCGCGTAAGTTTTTCTCTCTTTTTCTGGCCTCGCACCCTTCTCACTCTTTAGCCGATAACGCACTCTATTGGCAGGGAGAAGCATTCTACTCGGAGAAGCAGTACAAGAGTGCGCTCAATACTTTTCTTAAGGTAATTGAACTCTATCCGAATGAGAATAAAGCGCCTGATGCGCTTTTAAAGGTTGGATACTCTTATATCGAGCTAGACGATTATGGTAGTGCGAGCCGGGCATTCAAGAGGCTTGCGTCGAGTTACCCTGATTCGGTTGCGGTCTCTAAGGCCGACAGGATGCTCAAAAGTCTATTGAAACAAGAAAAGGAAGGGTCGAAATGAAGAAAACTTCTTTCAATTCCGTTCGGGGCTTTTTCGGTTCGGTGGCCGGTACTGCCTGCATTCTCGGCGTTACTCTATTCATGCTTACGGGGCCATCGGTCGTAATGGCCGATTCGGTAAATGTGCCGACGGATGAGGTGGGGCCGAACGAAGAGGTCTTCGTTTACACCATTGTAAAGGGAGATACTCTGTGGGATATTACGGATAAGTACCTTGAGGACCCGTTTAAGTGGCCGAGGGTCTGGAAGAATAACCCGTACATCAAGAACCCGCATCTTATTTATCCCGGTGATGTAGTCCGGGTGACCCCTGACGGCATAGAGATAATAAGCCGCAAGGTTAAGGAGCCGCGCGTTCCGGTTGATGTCGACGCTCTGCCTGTGCTTGCTCTTGAGGGTACCGCGCAGAAGGTTGTAAGGCTGGAGCCGGAACCGGTTCCGGTTCCGAGGGTTAAGGGACCGACGGTCGGGTCAAACTTGATGAAGAGGCAGGGTTTTATCTCCGACGATCTCCTGGATGCCAGCGGTTCTATCATAAAATCGAAACTTGAGATGATGCTGATCGACGAGGGGGCGGAGGTTTTTGTTTCGCTCGCAGAGGGTAGTGAAGCGGCAATAGGTGAGCGTTACTCTGTTTACCGTACAGTCGACAAGGTGACCCATCCCGTAACAGGCGCTGATGTCGGTTATATGGTTGATATCCTCGGTAGCCTCGTAATTACCCGTAGCTCCAAGGTCGTGGAGGCGCGTATTGATAATTCCTTTAAGGAGATGGAGGCCGGTGTGCGGTTAATGCCGTATATAGAACCGGTTACCGAGGTTGAGCTTACGGAGTCGAGCGCTCCGGTTGACGGGGTAATAGTGGCTGCCCTCGATTCGTCTACCAACTTTTCAAGCGGAGATATAGTCTATATAGATCGTGGCAGCCAGGATGGTCTTGGCGAGGGCAACGTACTCAGGGTCTTCAGGGACAGAGACGACGCGCTCGATCCGGTAACCAAAAAGAAGGTGAGCCTGCCGCCGATAAATCTCGGCACCATGGTGGTGCTGGATCCGGGTGAAACCGCATCTACGTGCCTTGTGTTGAACGGCCAGCGCGCAATGGTGGTTGGTGACAAGGTGAGCACAGTGCAGGCTGAATAGGTCGGCACAGGGTATACGGCTCGAATATTTTTTGTAATAGAAACGGGGACCGCCCTTGTACGGTCCCCGTTTCTATCTACTCTCTTTTTTGTACAATGGTATTGACTCGCGGCGTGCTCAGGGGGTCTGATGGTTGAAGAGATGGAAAAGAGTGTCGAGCCCGAGTGTGGCTCCCGGCAGTGTGACCGGGTGGAGGCTTTTGAGGATGAGGGTGGAGACGGCCCTGAAACTCACGTACCCGTAGGCGAAGAGGAGCTTCGGGGGTGGTTGGCGCTCGGGGCCGTACGCGGTCTTTCTGGCCACGGCGCGGTCAGGCTCGTTAACAGGTATGGAACTCCTCAGTCGTTGATTGATGCCTGTCGGGCAGGTATCGTACCCGACGGGGTGAGGCCGAAGCTGGCCGCGGCAATAGGTGGTTACGACGACTGGAAGTGGGTGGATGCCGAGCTGGAGGCCGCGCACAAAGCTGAGGTTACGCTGCTCGCCTATTCAGACTACAGGTACCCTCAATTGCTGAAAGAGATTCCTGATCCGCCGCATCTGCTTTATCTGCGCGGTTCAGGGGTTGGCGCTCTCGGAGCGGCCTCGGTCGGCGTGGTAGGTACTCGACTTGCAACAGGTTATGGCCGTAAAATCTCGGAGAGTATCGCGTTTGACCTTGCAGGACTCGGTATAGTTATTATCAGCGGAGGCGCGCGCGGTTGCGATAGCTCCGCGCACAGGGGAGCGTTAAAGGCTGGCGGGCCGACAATAGCCGTGCTCGGCACGGGAGTTGATATCGTGTACCCGAAAGAGCATGCCCGGCTGTATGAAGAGGTTATGCAGGGGGGGCTTCTCGTATCGGAATTTTCGATGTCGACACCGCCTGCGCAGTACAATTTTCCACGAAGAAACAGGATTATAAGCGGCCTTTCGCTCGGTGTGTTGATAGCCGAGGCACCGGTCAGGTCCGGGGCGTTAATGACGGCGCGCTTTGCCCTTGAGCAGAACAGAGAAGTCTTTGCTGTGCCGGGCTCCGTGGTTTCCGATCAGTCGAGGGGCGCCAACCGGCTCCTGAAGGAGGGTGCCGCGCTTGTTGAGTCTGCCGCCGATATAGTAGAGGTATTAAGTCTGCGCCTGGTCGGGTTTGAGGGTGTGCCGACTCAGCCTACGGCTCCTGTAAGAGAAGAAACAAGTGATAAAGCAAGAAGTAAAACCGGAGAAACAGAAACAGCAGGTGAGGCTGCTTCCAAGGAGCCCGAGGTTAATCTGTCTCTTAGCCCGGACGAAAGTCTGGTCTTCGGTTGTCTCGGCTCAGAGCCGGTACAGATCGATACAATAATAGAGTCTAGCGGACTTGGTGCTGCCGGGGTATCGACAGTGTTGCTCGGACTTGAGCTTAGGGGGCTTGTCTCGCAGATGCCGGGCAAGTCTTTTGTAAAGAGATTCTAAGTCATGGGAATAGATTATTAAGGAGCGTTTATAAAGCTATGGGTAAGTCACTGGTAATAGTCGAGTCACCTGCAAAGGCGAAGACTATAAATAAATTTCTCGGTAGAGATTTTATCGTCATGGCCTCGGTAGGCCACGTAAAGGACCTTCCCAAGTCGAAACTCGGGGTTGATGTCGAAAAGGGCTTTGAGCCGCAGTATGTCAAGATAAAGGGTAAGGCCAAGACAATTAATGAACTGAAGAAGGCTGGAAAGAAGGCTGACAAGATCTATCTCGCTCCTGACCCGGATCGCGAAGGCGAGGCGATTGCGTGGCATATAGCCGATGAGGTTGATAAAGAGGGTACCAAGACGAGCCGCGTTCTCTTTAACGAGATAACCGAGAAGGCGGTAAAGGCCGCAATAAAAGAGCCGATCGAACTCGACAGGAACAAGTACGAGGCACAGCAGGCCCGCCGCATACTCGACCGCCTGGTCGGTTACCAGGTGAGCCCAATTCTTTGGGACAAGGTGCGCAGGGGGTTGAGTGCCGGCCGGGTGCAGAGCGTGGCCGTACGCCTTATCTGCGACAGGGAGCGGGCGATAGACGCCTTCAAGCCGAAGGAGTACTGGAGCATTACGGCAGAGCTTGAGACACCGGAGAAGAAGTCCTTTAGTGCGAAGCTCGCAAAGTTGGAGGGCAAGAAGCTAGATATCTCAAACGAGGCCGAGTCTACAAAGATACTCTCGGACCTTAAGGGCGCCGACTTTATTATTACAGACGTTACCGCCCGCGAGGTTAAGAGAAGACCTGCTGCGCCGTTTACGACCTCGAAGCTCCAGATGGACGCCTCGAGAAAGCTCGGTTTCTCCGCAAAGAAGACTATGATGGTCGCCCAGCAGCTCTATGAGGGAATCGACCTCGGCTCCGAGGGCCCCATAGGGCTAATAACCTACATGAGAACCGACTCGACCCGCCTGTCCGATGAGGCGGTGGCAGAGGCGAGAGAGTTTATAAAAGAGACGTACGGTGCAGAGTTCCTGCCGGCAAAACCGGTAGAGTACAAGAGCAAGAAGAAGGCGCAGGACGCTCACGAGGCGATACGGCCGACCTACGTACGGTACCCGCCGGAGAGCATAAAGGCCAAACTTACGAAGGATCAGTTGAGGCTCTACACCCTTATCTGGAACCGTTTTATCGCCTGCCAGATGACCCCTGCTATCTTCGACCAGACACGTGCCCAGATAATTGCGGGCAAGTATCTCTTCACCGCTGCCGGCAGTGTTTTAAAGTTTGCCGGTTTTATGGTTATCTATACCGAGGGCAAGGAGAAAGAGGAAGAGGAGGCGCAGGAACAAAAAGATGGTGCGGACGTGACATTGCCGAAGCTCGAAAAGGATGCGAGACTCGACCTGAAGAAGCTCTCTCCATTGCAGCACTTCACCCAGCCGCCGCCGCGTTTTACCGAAGCCTCACTGGTAAAGGAGCTTGAAGAGAACGGCATTGGACGCCCGTCCACCTATGCGGCTATTCTCTCTACTGTACAGGACAGGGGTTATGTCGAAAAAGAGCAGAGACAGTTAAAGCCGACCGAGCTCGGTGTGTTGGTAACCGACATGCTGGTGGAAAACTTTCCTGAAATTCTTAATGTCGAGTTTACGGCGCATATGGAGGAGGAACTCGACAAGGTTGAAGACGGAAGTGTCGAGTGGCGCAAGGTAATGGGCGAGTTTTATGGGCCTTTCAAAGAGAGTGTAGTAAAGGCCAGCAAGGAGATGAAGAACATGAAAGCGGAAGAGACCCCTACGGATCTCGTCTGCGAGAAGTGTTCCAGGCCGATGGTAATAAAATGGGGAAGGCTCGGTAAGTTTCTCGCCTGCTCCGGTTACCCGGAGTGTAAGAGCACGACCGATTTTACGACCGACGAGTCCGGCAAGGTCACGCCTGTTGAGACTAAAGTGGAGTCGGACGAGAAGTGCCCAAAGTGCTCGGCGCCCATGATTATCAAGTCAGGCCGCTTTGGTCGTTTTCTCGCCTGCACAAGGTACCCGGACTGCAAGTCTACCAAAGCGATCTCTACAAGCGTCCCGTGCGGCGAAGAGGGCTGCGACGGAAAGCTGGTCGAGAGAAGGACAAAGAAGGGCAGAGTTTTTTACGGTTGCTCCAACTATCCTAAGTGCGAGTATGCCGTCTGGAAGCTGCCGGAGCAGGACAAAGAGGGCAAGGATAAGAAGAAGGAGAAGGCCTAGATTCAGCACTTTTTTTTGTTGTCCTTGCGGGCAAAAAGAACCTTCTCTACCAGGCTTTACCCGGTAGAACGAACGGAGAAAGAGGCTCGGCATTTCTAAAGAATGCCAAAAGAGTATAACACCGTCCCTGCCGGTTACTACGCCTTTCAGGCGGACACCAATTTCATTGCCGCTTTTTTCAGCCTAAAAAATACTTGAAAAATCACGTCTATATTGGCTGCTAAAGTTTCGCTCCGCAATGGTGGCAGAACTTCGCGTTCATCTCATGCCCTTCGGCGCTGCATTCGTGGCACGCGCGCGTAGTCATATTCTCGCCCCGTATTGCATATGATATCTCAGCCGTTACTATGCCTGTCGGCACAGCTATAATGGCGTAACCGGTTATCATTATTACAGATGCAAGTACCTTGCCTATAGGCGTATGCGGAGCTATGTCTCCGTAGCCGACCGTCGTAAGCGTGACAATGGCCCAGTAGACTGCGATAGGGATTGATGTGAAGCCGTGTTCAGGGCCTTCGATCATGTACATCATGGAGCCGAGAACGGTGACTAGGGTTAATACCGTAAAGAGAAAGATTGTGATCTTCCTGCGCGAGGCCCGAAGCGCCATGGAGAGCACGTGCGCCTCTCCGACGTACTGGATGAACTTGAGCACGCGAAAGATTCTGAGCACCCTGAGTACCCTGATTACGAGCAGGTACTGGCTGCCGAGCAGTATCAGGCTCAGGTAGGTAGGTATAATGGCGAGCAGGTCTACTATGCCGAAGAAGCTCAGTATATACTTTGTTGGTTTGCCGACACAGATTATTCTAAGAAGGTACTCGATGGTAAAGAGGATCGTGAAGAACCATTCTATTGTGTAGAGGGTGGCGTGGTGGGTGGCGTGTATGGAGGTCACGCTGTCGAGCATGACGGCGAGAACGCTAAGGAGAATGCCGGTGAGCAGCAGTACGTCGAAGGCCCAGCCAGAGGGCGTGTCGGCCTCGAAAATCAATTCGTGCAGGAATATCTGCCACCTGCCGTACCTCAGATGTGTTTTGTCGACTCCTGGCATGGCTCTCTACTTATTACAGGCCTGTTGATACTGTTATGACTGAGTATTCGACATAAATATACAATACTTTAGCGCAGGCTGTAAAGCCAACTCTCGGTTCTTTCTTTTCGGGCGGGGCCGGGTAGCCGCTTATTCTCTCGGGGAGTGCCTGCCGGAAGAAAGACCGGAAGGGAAGAACGAGAGGTAGAGCATGACAATAACGCCGGTGGTGATAGCCGAGTCAGCTATATTGAAGGCTGGCCAGTGGAGAGTGCCGATATGGAAATCGAGAAAGTCCACGACCGATCCGTACCGGATCCTGTCTATCAGGTTGCCGATCGCCCCGCCAGCTATTAAAGAGAGGGCCAGGGCGTTTCTTCCGTCACTGCTGCGCCGGATAAGCACTGCGATTATGATGAGCGCTACTAAAGAGACGATGGTCAGGAAGGTGGTGCGTCCGCTGCCGCCGCTGGAGAAGATACCGAAGGCCGCACCGGTATTCTTGTAGTAGACGATATTGAAGAGCCCAGGCAGAATCGTATGCGCCTCGCCCCAGGCGAGGCGTCCGGTAATAAGGGCCTTGGTCACTTGATCCGCGATTACGACACACAGGGTGACAGCAATCGAAAGCAGTATCTTCTTCTCGTCTTTCATAAAAAGAGGTGCTACCTTTTATCCGAATAGATCTACGCCAGCGCCTCAACGCACCTGTCACAGATGGTGGCGTGCCCGGTCTGGGTTCCAACCGACTCGCTGTAGTGCCAGCACCGCTCGCATTTACCGCCCGGCGCCTTTGTTACCGTGACCTTCAGGCCTGGGATTTCTTCCGATACAAAACTGAAGCTTGCTTCAGTTTCCTTAGGCGCCTCTGTCCCGTCCGTCACGCAAAGACCCGAGACGATAAGAACCGAGACGAGCAACGCCTCTACCTCTTTGAGCTTTTCGGTATCGGCTTCACCGGGTACAACACTGACAAACGCATCGAGCGGGTGCCCGATGATCTTCTCTACCCTCGCACCTTCGAGCGCTTTGGATATCTCGTCTTTAAAGGCCGATAGGCCCCGCCATTTCTCGTCGAGTTCATTATTAACCCAATCGGCATTGACCGTTGGCATGGCCGCAAGGTGAACACTCGCCTCTCTCTTACCCGGTAAGAAGGCCCACGCCTCTTCGGTGGTAAAGACTAGCACAGGGGCCAGGAGCCTGACCAGTGAATCGAGTACGTAGTAGATCGTAGTCTGCGCGGCGCGGCGAGACTTTCCTTTCGTACCAGACGTATAGAGCCTGTCTTTTAAGATATCGAGGTAAAAAGCGCTCAAGTCCACGGTGCAGAAGTTGTGCACCGTATGGTAGATAGTATGGAACTCGAATTTTTCATATGCCGAGAGCACCTTTTCGGTTATACCGTTCAGCCTGTGCAGCGTCAGTCGGTCGAGTTCTTCGAGCTCGTTGAATTGTACGCTGTCGGTCTCCGGGTTAAAGTCGCTGATATTCCCTAAAATGTACCTGAAGGTATTTCGGATTCTGCGGTACGCCTCGGAGAGTCTCTTGAGTATCTCTTCGGAGACGCGGATGTCGTCGCGGTAATCCTCAGCCGCTACCCAGAGGCGAAGGACCTCTACGCCGTACTTCTCTATAATCTGCTCCGGGGCGATTACATTACCGTCGGACTTGCTCATCTTGCGCCCCTTGCCGTCTACCACAAAGCCGTGCGTGAGAACGCTCTTGTATGGTGGGACCTTTCTGGTTGCTATCGACGCGAGAATAGACGAGTGGAACCAGCCCCTGTGCTGGTCGCTGCCTTCCAAGTAGAGGTCCGCCGGGTTCGAGAGGTTCTCTCTTCTTTCGAGCACCGCCGAGAAGCTAACGCCGGAGTCGAACCAGACGTCTAAGATATCCTCTTCGCGCTCGAACTCGGTACCGTTGCACTCCGGGCATTTCAAACCTTCTGGCAGCAGCTCTTCAAGCGGACGCTCGAACCAGATGTCTGCCCCCGACTCTTCGAACCTTTTGCCGAGCGAGTTGATAAGGCCTTTATCGAGAAAGGCATTTGAGCAGCCGGAGCAGATGAGCGCAGGGATCGGCACGCCCCAGACCCTCTGGCGCGAGAGACACCAGTCGGGCCTCTTCTCAATCATGCCATAGATCCGTTCCTTGCCCCAGCCTGGAACCCACTCAACCTCTTCGCTGATCGCTTTGAGAGCCCTCTCGCGAAGCCTGCTGTCGTCGTCCATCGCAACGAACCACTGCGCGGTCGCGCGGAAGATCACCGGCTTTTTACAGCGCCAGCAGTGCGGGTAAGAGTGAGAGACCTCTTCTGTTTTTATGAGCATGCCCTTCTCTTCGAGCAGCTCTATAATTCCATTGTTTGCCTTGAAGACGAATTGCCCCTCGAACTCGGGTACGTCGGAGGTGAAGAGGCCGTTGTTGTCGACCGGGGCGTAGACTTCGAGTCCGTGTTTGAGTCCTACCTCGTAGTCGTCCTGGCCGTGGCCCGGAGCGATATGCACGCATCCGGTACCGGCTTCAGTCGTAACGAAGTTTGCGGTCCTGACTACTGACTCTCTCGCAACGAACGGGTGCTTGCAGACGATGCCTTCCAAGAGACTGCCGGGTGCGCTGTTTACGATAGAGTAATTTTCGATGCCGAATTTATCCATCGTGCTCTCGACAAGATCGGTGGCTAGTACCCATATCTCTTCATGGCCGTGCAGTGTTATGCGAACGGTGCTGTACGAAACGTCGGGGTGGACCGCTATCGCGAGGTTTGCCGGAAGTGTCCACGGCGTGGTCGTCCAGATGATAACGCTGATCGGTATATCCTCTGCCCCGAGGAAAGCGGCGGTCTTTACGCCGTCCTCCATGATCGCTTTTGAGAATTCGATGGAGACGGCCTCGAAACGGACGTAGACCGACGGTGAGGTCTTTTCCGCATGCTCGACCTCGGCCTCGGCCAGCGCAGTTGAGCAGGACGAGCACCAGTGGACCGGTTTCTTGCCTTTGTAAACGAGTCCTTCTTCGACAAACCTGCCGAGTTCAGAGAGTATCGCGGCCTGATAGCCGTAATTCATCGTAAGGTACGGGTTCTCCCACTCGCCGAAGATGCCGAGCCGTTTGAACTCGTCTCTCTGGATCGAGACGAACTTGTTAGCGTATTCGCGGCACGCTTTGCGGACCGCGGTCTTGCCAAGCTCCTTCTTCTTCTCCTTGAACTTCTTCTCGACCTGCAGTTCTATCGGCAGGCCGTGGCAGTCCCAGCCCGGCACGTACTCGGCGCTAAAGCCGCTCATTGTGCGCGACTTGACCACAATGTCCTTAAGCGTCTTGTTGAGCGCATGGCCGAGATGGATATGGCCGTTGGCGTACGGGGGGCCGTCGTGCAGTATGTACTTCGGCCTGTCTTTTCCGGCCTCTTTTATCTTGTCGTAGAGTCCCGCTTCTTCCCACTTCTTCAGCATCTCAGGCTCTTTCTGGCTAAGCCGGGCCTTCATCTGAAAGTCGGTCTGCGGCAGGTTCAACGTCTCTTTATAGTCAGTCACTTTACAGGTGCTCCTCGATTATTTTTTTGATTTCTACACGGTTACGGAATCATATTTTGTACCACAAGGGTCAGGTTATTTGAACCTTTTTCTTGGTAGTCAGGTTTGAAGTAGCGGCTTGTCATAAAGAGAAGCCGCAGTGTATACTAATATCGTATAGACGAACTCGGCGCTGTAACTGGGGGCTGGAGGCTATATTTGTCAACAGTCAATCACATCGGGGAATGAAAGGGAGATCCTACTTATATGTGTACAGTGTATAAAGGTGTTGCTGAATATTCAGTAACCATAGACGGTGTTGAGTTGAAAGAGCCTATTGAAAGGGAGCCAAATGTGTTCGGAATAGAGCATCCGTATATAGAGAAAGTGATACTGGAAGCAAGAAAGGATAAGCTTGTTTTAAAGTTTCATACAATTAATGCTGAGACTGCTGAAGAAGCCTATAATATTACAAAAGAATATGCAGAAAATATTTTCGGCAAAATAGCTTATGTCTTAAACCTTTCTGTAGGACCTACTTCTTTTGACGGTGCTCCAATATCAGAAGAAGTTCATAAAAAAGATGGTACAAAATCGGTAAGAATGATGGTAGGGGCAGTATCTGCAACATTTGGGGTGAGTGCAGTTTTAACGGTGATGCTTGGGCCAGATAAAATAGGTAAACTTTTAAATGAATTTCAAAATGAAAGGCCTAAACGAGGCTATTATTGCAACTGTTATAGATTTGCTCTTGCAATAACAGATCCTGTTGCGCGCTTTATAATGCTTTACGGTATAATGCTTATATTGATAAGGTGCAAGCAAGCGGATGTAGATGGTTTTATTCGTAGTATTGATACCAGTGTTACTGAAAGGGAAAGCCGAGCACCTTGGAAAAAATGTGTGATGGAAACTATTTACACCTCTCTTAGAAATGAAATTGGTCACCCTCCCAAAGACAAAAAGCCGGAGGAGACATTTAGTGAAATAGGAGTGGTCGTAGATAGTCTTGCAGCGCTGGTTAGAAAGGCTATTCAGGACAAAACATAAAGGTAGGTTGCCCCTTTTAGCCATGTTGGGTGGCTGTGCCCACCATCCCTCCTGTTCGTACAACCCACATTAACCCCGATTGACCCCAACACTCACGGCCTCAAATTTTTCCATCTGTTAATCAACAAGGACCCGTCTCTTTTTCTTTTGCCGTTACTGTAACGGAGTTGTTGTTCTCTGTCTTAAAGAGCCCGCCCGCTATTTATCTATTTCCCTTTTCGTGTTATATTAAAAGATTGAACTCTTCCGTTCAAAGCGTGTGGCAGCATTAGGATTCGGAGAACCGGAGAAATCGATGGCGAGAGTAAAAGCCGGGCCTGAGCAGATATTTGAGTTGGTAAGTCCGTTTACACCGGGCGGGGATCAGCCGCGCGCCATAGAGGGGCTCGTAGATTCTATCCGTTCCGGCAACCGGTTTCAGACGCTTTTAGGCGTTACGGGCTCGGGCAAGACATTCACTGCCGCAAAGGTTATAGAAGAGCTTGGCCGCCCGGCGCTGATTATCGCGCCGAACAAGACGCTCGCAGCTCAGCTCTACGCCGAGATGAAGGAGCTCTTTCCGAATAACGCGGTTGAGTACTTCGTATCGTACTACGACTACTACCAGCCCGAAGCCTACATGCCGGCAACCGATACCTTTATAGAGAAGGACGCCTCTATAAATGACGAGATAGACAAACTCCGCCACTCTTGTACGCACTCCATACTTACCCGGCGCGACGTTATCGTCGTGGCTTCGGTCTCCTGCATCTACGGCATAGGCTCGCCTGAGGATTACGGCTCCATACATCTCTTTGTGGCGTGCGGCATGGAGGTCGAGCGTAACGCTGTGCTCAAGAAGCTGGTCGATATGCAGTACAGGCGCAATGACCACGACTTCCACCGCGGAACCTTCAGGGTGCGCGGCGATGTGGTCGATATCTTCCCGGTCTACGAGGCCGAGACCGCTGTAAGGCTCGAGTTTTTCGGCGACGAGATAGACTCTATATCCGAGATTGACCCTCTTCGCGGCACCCAGAGGAAGCGGATAGAACGCGCCCTGATCCACCCGGCCTCCCACTTCGTAACTACGCGGGATAAACTTACGCGCGCCATGGATTCTATACGCGACGAGTTGAGAGTGAGGCTTGTTGAGCTGAAGGAGGAGGGCAAGAACCTCGAGTACCAGCGCCTCGAGCAGCGCACGCTCTACGATCTCGAGTTCATGGAAGAGATGGGTTACTGCTCCGGCATAGAGAATTACTCGCGCCATATTACGGGCCGCGCTCCGGGTGAGCCGCCTTTTACGCTCGTCGATTACTTCCCCGACGATCTTCTTCTATTTATTGACGAGAGCCATATTGGCGTGCCGCAGTTAAACGGCATGTACAACGGCGACCGGTCCCGCAAGCAGACTCTGGTTAATTACGGTTTTCGGCTCCCTTCGGCGCTCGACAACAGACCGTTCAAGTTCGAAGAGTTCGAGACCCGTTTCCCATCCACGGTCTATGTCTCCGCAACTCCCGGCGACTACGAGGCGCGTGTCTCAAAGGGTAATGTTATGGAGCAGATAATCCGACCGACCGGCCTGATGGACCCGGAGATGGAGGTGCGTCCGGTAAACTCTCAGGTAGACGACCTGCTCGGCGAGATAAAAAAACGAGTGGCTCTCGGAGATCGCGTGCTCGTAACCACTCTCACCAAGCGGATGGCGGAGGACCTTGCGCAGTATTATGCGGACATGGATATTAGGGTAAAGTACCTCCATTCCGATATAGTAACGCTCGAACGCGTTGAGATAATAAGGGATCTGAGGCTCGGCAAGTTCGACGTACTTGTCGGGATCAACCTGTTGAGAGAGGGCCTCGACATACCTGAGGTATCGCTTGTCGCTGTCTTTGATGCCGATAAGGAGGGTTTTTTAAGAAGCGAGCGTTCCTTGATCCAGACCTGCGGCCGGGCTGCGAGAAATGTGAACGGAAGGGTTATACTTTATGCCGATAAAGTGACCCGGTCTATGCGCCTCGCCATGAGCGAGACCGAGCGGAGAAGGGAGCTTCAGGCAGGGTTTAATAGAGAGAACGGCATAACGCCGGAGACGATAAAGAGCTCTATAAAAGATATACTCGCTTCGATCTACGAGACCGACTACTGCACGGTGGAGGCGATTGCCGCAGAAGAAGAAAGCGCGGGATATGTGCCGACACATGAGCTGCCGCGGCTTTTGAAGTCGCTGAGAAAAGAGATGGAGAGCGCTGTAAAGAAGCTCGATTTCGAGTCTGCCGCAGAGCTTCGAGACCGTATTAAAGAGCTTGAAGACCGCGAACTGGGGGTTGGTTAGGTTGGCAAGTAAACTCGTAATACCGTTCTTTGATGAACCGGAGACCTGTTCGGTCAACATAAAAAAACTTTATCGAAAATCTCCGGACTATTTTAATCTTTTTTTGCGACAATTATCATAGAAATGTATGGGAAAGGCTCGGATAGAGTGTGGTAACAGCTAAACTTTTTTGGCCACGCGCCGATGTATAAGAAGGCAACGCCTGCTATGCCAGGTTCCTCATTGTTGCCTCTATATGCCGTTAAAGTAGTTTGGTCGCTGTTGTGCTGCTGTTTTTCCAGGGAGCGTATGGATTACTATCCGGTTTTTCTAGATATAAAAGGTAAACGGTGTTGTGTGATAGGCGGCGGCAAGGTGGCCGAGCGCAAGGTCTTCTCTTTGCTCGAATCCGGCGCCTTTGTAACTGTTATAAGCCCCAAAATGACCGAAGGGTTAAAGGCCCTTAAGTATATTAACGGTTTTAAGAGCCTGAAGAGGAAGTATAAACGCGGAGATCTTGCAGATAGCGCTCTTGTGATATCCGCATCGAGTTCTAACAGGGTAAATGCCGAGGTGAGCGCCGAGGCCGGTGAACTCGGCATACAGGTAAATATCGTAGACGATCCGGCAAAGTGCAGCTTTATTGTGCCGTCCGTGGTCGATCGCGATCCGCTTTTGATAGCCATTTCAACCTCGGGGGCTAGCCCGATGGTGGCAAGGAAACTTCGCAAGACTCTTGAGGAGGCAGTAGGACCTGAGTACGCGCTTTTCGTGCGGCTTGTGGGTACGGTAAGGAACAAGCTGTTGAAAGAGGGAGTAAAAAGTGCTAAGAAGGTGGCAGTCCTGTCCGACCTGATAGATTCGCCTCTTCCCGACTGGATCGCTCTCGGGGCGAAAAGGGAGGCGAACGCCTATCTGCGCAAACTGCTCGGTCCGGGTTACACGCTTTTAAAGTTGGGCGTAAGGCTGTAGGGCCGACAGGTTTCGGAGCGGGGCTCTTTTTCCGGCAATACTTTTGTGGCAACATGTTCTGTTTTTAAGAATTTCAGTATTATAACAAGGACGGCATGAGCGAAATATTCTTCTACATAACCGCTGCACTCTACTTTGCGGCGACGGCTGTCTTTTTTGCGTACCTCTTTACCCATAAAGAGAAGTTTACGCTTTTAGGCCAGTATATCCTTATCGGTGGTTCCGTATTCCATGCGGCTACCATACTGTCGAGGTGGGTGGCAACCGGCCACACTCCGGTTACCACAACGCACGGGTCCCTGATCTTCTTCTCATGGATACTGGTTGTTATCTGTCTTGTGGTGATGTTCAGGTATAGGCAGCGCGTTATTGGCGCCTTTGTAACGCCCTTTGCGCTCGTGTTGCTGCTTATGGCCTCTTTTCTGCCGCGCGATATTATACCGCTCTCTCCCGTGCTTGAGAGTTACTGGCTGCCGGTACACGTTTCCATTGCCTTTCTCGGCAACGCCTTCTTTGCTCTCGCCTTCTTTCTCGGCGTAATGTACGTAATACAGCAGAGGTACCTGAAGAGCCGCAAGTTGAGCGGCATGTTCTACGTGCTGCCGTCGCTCGACCTGCTCGACGAACTCAACTACAGGTGCCTGCAGCTCGGTTTCACGCTCTTGACTCTCGCGATAATCACGGGCTCTATCTGGAGCGAGTACGCGCTGGCAGACTGGATGTCGGATAAGGTGCGGGTGCGCCAGATCTGGTCGTTTATAACGTGGATACTGTATGCGGCGCTGTTGCACGGCAGGTTGACGGCTGGCTGGAGAGGCAAGAAGGCGGCGCTGCTCTCTGGCGCGGCTTTCCTTATACTGATAGGGTCGTTCCTTATAATTAACTTTGTGCTCGGCGGGGCCCACGGCCTTACAGGCTGATGCGCCTGCTTCGGGTTTTCTTTTAATTTGTACCAATTGTAGAGTTAACAGTTATGAATCTTGTAATCATAGGCCTTAACCATAAGAGCGCTCCTGTAGAGATACGTGAAAAACTCTCCTTTCCGGCGCCGTCTATAGCGGAACCGCTCTCTCAGCTCGTAGACAAGTACGAACTGAACGAGGCCGTGATCCTCTCAACGTGTAACAGGGTTGAGATACTGGCGATTACCGACGACATAGAGAGGGGAAGCTGGCAGATCAAGCGTTTCCTCTCGGACTTTCACTCCATACCGCTAGAGTCGCTCGAGGAGCACCTCTACGAGCATCTCGGTATCGACGGTGTTCGCCATCTTCTGAGGGTTAGCGCCGGGCTCGATTCCATGGTCATGGGCGAGCCGCAGATACTCGGGCAGGTTAAAGCCGCTTACGGTTACGCAGTTGAACATAATACGGCCGGGGTTATAGTCAACAAGCTCTACCACAAGGTCTTTCAGGTCTCCAAGCGGATCAGGACCGAGACCCGGATTGGAGAGAGTGCGGTATCTATCAGTTTTGCCGCCGTGGAGCTTGCGCGCAAGATCTTCGGCGACCTCGCTGGAAAGTCCGTTATGTTGATAGGGGCCGGAGAGATGGCAGAGCTTGCGGCCCGTCACCTGCTCAGCAACGGCATACGCGAGATAATGGTCGCGAACAGGACTTATCAGAAGGCCGAGGAGATGGTCAAGTGCTTCGGCGGGCGGGCCATAGATTTTGCTACGTATCGCGAGCAGGTAAAAGACGCCGATATAGTCATAGCCTCAACAGGAGCCAGAAATTATATACTCGGCCCCGACGAGATCAAAACGGCCATGAAAGCCCGCAAGTACCGCCCGATGTTCTTTATAGATATCTCTGTTCCTCGTAACATCGACCCTGCTTTAAACGATATCGACAATGTCTATCTCTACGATGTGGACGACCTTCAGGGCGTTGTGGCCTCGAACCTCAACGAGAGGGCGCAGGAGGCCGAGGAGGCCGAGAAGATTATAGAGGAGGAGATTGAAAAATTCTACCGCTGGATTAACTCCCTGGATGTGGTGCCGACTATTATAGAGCTGAAGCAGTTCTGCGATTCCGTGCGCAAGGCCGAGCTTGCCAAGGCCACCGGAGTCCTCGGGGAGCTCTCCAAAAAAGAGCGCAAGGCGCTCGACGCTATGACCAAGTCGATAGTCAACAAGATAATCCACAACCCCGTGGTCCATCTCAAGAAGGATGCCAACAAGGTAGAGGGCGACAGGTATGTGGATACGGTAAGAACGCTCTTCGATCTCGACAGCATTAAAGAGGAGACGCAGAGCCGGGCCGGGGGCGACGACGAGTAGTGCCGGGCAAATAGAAGGGCAACAGGTTGTTTTTTCCTTGCTCTTCTTTTCTGTCAAAGTATTTTGTGTTTAAATGAGCAGTACATGGTGTAATGATTGAGTGGCGTGATAACTGGGTATCGTGTACGAGCAACGAAAACCGCATAAGTGTGCATGATCTGTAAACGGGCCGATCTTAGACAGCAGGTAGTTTTCAGATAAACGAAAGGTAAGAGAGTATCGATGGCAAAGATAACTGTAGCGACGCGCGGAAGTATGCTTGCGCTCTGGCAGGCGAACTGGGTAAAGTCGGAGCTTGAGTCGAAGTACGAAGGTCTCGAGGTGGAGCTTTTAAAGATTAAAACCACCGGAGACAAGATAACGGACGTGCCTCTGGCTCAGGTCGGAGGAAAGGGGCTCTTTACAAAAGAGATAGAGGAGGCCCTTTTGGCCGGAGAAGCACAGTTGGCGGTCCATTCGATGAAGGACGTGCCGACATACTTCCCGGAAGGTCTGCACCTGCACGCGATCACAAAGCGCGAGGATGCCAGGGACGCTGTTTTTAGCCACTCCGGCAAAAGGTTGCTTGAGTTGCCGCAGGGCGCG
>JAJCZH010000018.1:82500-115790 GCA_029262515.1 Deltaproteobacteria bacterium
TCCGGTGAGCTAAAAGGGGTCGCAGTTACCAGGGGGTAGCGACTGTTTACCAAAAACACAGGACTCTGCTAACACGTAAGTGGATGTATAGGGTCTGACGCCTGCCCGGTGCCGGAAGGTTAAGGGGACTTGTAATCCGTTTCGACGGAGAAGCTCGGAACCGAAGCCCCGGTAAACGGCGGCCGTAACTATAACGGTCCTAAGGTAGCGAAATTCCTTGTCGGGTAAGTTCCGACCTGCACGAATGGCGTAACGACTTCCCCACTGTCTCGGCCAGAGACTCAGCGAAATTGAATGGCCAGTGAAGATGCTGGCTCCCCGCATCAAGACGGAAAGACCCCGTGCACCTTTACTATAGCCTGGTATTGGACATTGGTATATTTTGTGTAGGATAGGTGGGAGGCTATGAAACCCGGGCGCTAGTCCGGATGGAGCCATCCTTGAAATACCACCCTGACTATATTGATGTTCTAACCTTGACCCGTAATCCGGGTTGGGGACAGTGCCTGGTGGGTAGTTTGACTGGGGCGGTCGCCTCCCAAATTGTAACGGAGGCGCGCGAAGGTTCTCTCAGGCTGATTGGAAACCAGCCGTCGAGCGCAAAGGTATAAGAGAGCTTAACTGCAAGACCTACAAGTCAAGCAGATGCGAAAGCAGGTCTTAGTGATCCGGTGGTCCCGCATGGAAGGGCCATCGCTCAACGGATAAAAGGTACGCCGGGGATAACAGGCTGATCGGGCCCAAGAGTTCACATCGACGGCCCGGTTTGGCACCTCGATGTCGGCTCATCGCATCCTGGGGCTGGAGCAGGTCCCAAGGGTTCGGCTGTTCGCCGATCAATAGCGGTACGTGAGCTGGGTTCAGAACGTCGTGAGACAGTTCGGTCCCTATCTGATGTGGGCGCAGGAAATTTGAAGGAAGCTATCCCTAGTACGAGAGGACCGGGATGGCGGCACCTCTGGTGTTCCGGTTGTTCCGCCAGGAGCAGCGCCGGGTAGCTATGTGCCGAAGGGATAACCGCTGAAAGCATCTAAGTGGGAAGCCCCTCCTAAGATAAGATTTCCCAGGACTTCGGTCCCTAAAGGTCACTTGGAGACTACAAGTTTGATAGGCCGGATGTGTAAGCACAGCAATGTGTTCAGCTGACCGGTACTAATTGACCGTGAGGCTTGACCATATTTTTTAGTTAGTCCCTGCATAGCACGTTTTTCGTGCGGCAGATAACTGCTAAGGTTTTGATACGTCTCTTTAGTTAATGATTTAAACTCTATTCAGTTGGTTTTTTCTACGGAATTACGCTTTTCCGTGGCTATGCCGAGGATGTTACACCCGTTCCCATCTCGAACACGGAAGTTAAGCTCCTCTGGGCCGATGGTACTGCATGGGTGACTGTGTGGGAGAGTAGGACGCCGCGGGGATTATTAAGAAAGGGTCCGTTCCTTTATTGGGACGGATCCTTTTGCTATTTCAAGGGTATGGAATATTCTTTATACGATAGCCCTGCTCCTTTATAGAGTTGCCCACTTTGTTATTTCAAGGATATGGAATATATGAAAGCCCAGTTCCTTAACCGGGACTGACGTTTTGTCTTTTTAGCGGCATGCAGGGTCTCTTGTCAATAGATGAGAGACCCTGCATGCTATTTCAGATACATTTGTCCAGCTTTTTGTCGAGAGACCGGAGGTCTTTATCTGTGATAATTGCGTCTGTTTTCGAAAAAGAGGGAATGATTTCCTGATAAATAGCAATATAAGTATTGTTAGTCAGGTAGTGTCAGATTAAAGTTAAATGAATAAAATCCGATAAAATATTATACGATACTTTGACATATCTCATTGTTTGAATTAATGAATCGGGGAAGTTTTATGATTTGGGACTATGCTGGTCTGGGTAGTTTCCGGAATAGTAGCTGGTCTTCTTAATAAGACGCTATGAGGAGTTGTTTATGAAGGAGATGAGTTTTGATGAGTTGAAAGAGGCGCTGAAGTATGTAAGAAGGCTGCTCCTCACCATAATCATTGACCGGAGCGGAGCAAGGCTTAAGGAACTCAAACCTCTGCTTAAAGAGACGACAAGAGAAATAGACTATAATATAGAACTAATGCTCAGCAGCGGCAGTCAGGTCGAGGAAAAGACTCAGGCCGCTCTTCAGGAGATAAAAGTTATATGGGACGCTTTTCAAAAAACGAGGGATGAGGAGATCATACCGGCCTTGCATAAAGGAAACTTCGATTACGCAACAAAGCTGGCCTCAGGGATTCAGGAGGAGAGGTACCGGCAATTCATATCCATTGCGGAACTTGTAGACTTTAGTCACAGCCTAGAGGCCATGCTCAAGCAGAAGACAAAGACGATTAGAGACATTTTTTTCGTTTTTGTACGCCTGTTCACCGATTTAATGGAGCTGTTTGATGCGCAGATAGGCGGTCATTGCAAAAGGGTATCTGCTATGTCAAAAGGCCTTGCCGAGAAGATCGGGCTTGAGGGCCCGGAGGTTGATTTAATAGAAGCAGCATCCAACCTGCACACAATCGGTCTCTTGGGAGTACCGAGGGCCCTATTCTACAAGGATGAAAAGGATCTGAACAAGAAAGAGAAGGACTTGTTACGCAACAGCCCGGTGCTCGCCCAGGAGTTTCTTTCATCAATAGACACTTTGAAACAGGCTGGGCTGATAATAAGGGGCCATATGGAGAGGTACGATGGTACTGGTTATCCTGACGGACTTAAGAAGGATGAAATACAGATAGGCTCCAGAATACTCGCCGTATGCAAGTATTACGATCAGGTCGTACATAGCACGGAAAAGCCTATGAAACGCGATGACGCTATTGAGTTGTTGCAAGATGAGAGTGGAAATATGCTCGACCCGAAGGTGGTCAATTCATTCGTGGAATTCAAAACGGAAAAGATTATAAATGACGTTAGTCTTAATTCTATAGATAGGATGAGGCAAAGGTCGAGACGGAAAATAAAAGTCTGCAAAGAGGCTGTATAACAGGCATAAGCAGCACCATATGACGCCCCTCGATACTTGACACAATACGGGGAGCGATTTTTATTATTTATGGGTAGCAGGGTCTCTTGTCTTCATGACGAGAGACCCTTTTGTTATTTTATTAACATCGGAGCGTGTTGAGAACAGATTGTTGACATGATAATATTTGATCTTGTGTTGAATTGGTAGGTTGGATAGAAGTACGAAACCCAACGTCCATTAGTAAAAATAAAGGTGATTTTGTGGCTGAAGAAAAGAAAAACCTTCTTAAAGAGTATTGGTGGGTATTGGTTGTTCCTGCTTTCGTTTTTGCTACCTTCATAGCTTATTGGCTTATTGTTCGGTGGTGGGTTGTTTCTATTGAGGAACGTGGCCAGTTTGGTGATGCTTTTGGAGCTTTTAATGCGCTTGTATCCGCCTTTGCATTTACTTGCCTTGTGGTAGCTATCTTTTTACAGAAGAAGGAACTTAAGCTGCAAAGAGAGGAGTTGACTGCTACAAGAGAGGTGCTTGGAAAGCAACATGAGCAGTTTGCGCTTCAAACCGACAGCATGAAAAAACAGGCTTTTGAGAATACCTTTTTTCAGCTTCTTAACCTGCATAATGAAATAGTGAATGCAGCATCTGCATTAGGTGCTACTGAGAAAGGTAGAGGCTGTTTAGATTACCTTTATAATGATAGGTTAAGAGGGTACCATTCCAGCGCTAACAATACTTTTGGAGGTAGTGATAGTGATGCCTTAAAGATAATAAAAGCGGGGTATAATGATTTTAATGAGGTGTATCAAGCTAGAATTGGGCATTATTTTCGAAACTTATACAATATTATCAAGTTTGTGAAAAATAGCGAAGTTAGTGACAAACGACTTTATACGAATGTAATCAGAGCGCAACTTTCAAGTTCTGAGATGGGGCTATTATTTTATAGTTGTCTCTGGTACGAGAACAGGTATATGAGTTCTAAATTTAAGAAAATGATAGAAGAGTTCTCTTTATTTGAGGGGCTCCCAATTGATATTTTATTTAATCGAAATGATGAGATGGTTCTTTATGCACCATCAGCATATGGTAAGCCAGAATAAGCTGGTTCTTTTCTCTACCCACCCCCCCATTTGACACCCCGTCCTTCCCGCTCCATACTTAATATGAGTGCTCTTCATAAATAGAGTCTATCTATTGGAGTATTTCTATGGAACGGAGGAGGAGTGGCGCAATGTTGATAGCGACCTTAATTATGGGTCTTTTTGCGCTTACGTTGCTGGTTATCGGGTACCAGAAGGGCGGGGGCCGCAATATCGAAGGCCTTACATTTGCCTACTCGACCCTCATAAATATTCTGCCTCTCCTGATTTTTGCCTTTATTATCGCCGGAATGGCCCAAACCCTTATACCTCGCGAGACAATAGCTGAGTGGCTCGGAGCAAAGTCGGGCCTGACGGGTATCTTTATCGGCGCTTTTGTCGGCAGCATGGTGCCGGGCGGCCCCTTCGTCAGCCTGCCTATTGCAGCCGTTATGTTCAAGTCCGGTGCCGGGCTAGGCACCATGGTAGCCTTTATCACCGGCTGGTCGATGGGCGGCATAGGGCGCCTCATGATGGAGGTCGGCATCCTGGGCTGGCGTTTCACCACGATACGCATAATCTGTTCCTTTATTTTCGCCCCGCTCGCCGGAGTAATCGCCCAGGCGCTCTTTGGCGGTCTCTGGGCCGATGGCGCCCAGGGTTTCAGCGCAGACTGGAGGATCTTCTGACAGATAGCCAAGCCCGTTTAAAGTTAAACTATTGGGTTTACAGGTATCCGAGTTCTACTTAAACAGAGACAGGTACATAGGTAGGCAGTTCTTAAATCACTACTCGTTCCCTTCCTCTATTCTCATCATAAAAGTCTAGAAAAAAAACTTACAAAAAAATTACAAAATGCTTAAGGAAAACTCACTTTTGATCGAAATGATAATGGTAAGAACTGGTACTTGGATCACGGCAATGGAACCGTTTAAAGTAGTACAGTCAGGGGGCCGGTGGCGGCCAAATAAGCCTTGACTTGTCAGACGGCTAAGTGTTAATTTTTTATAATAAATCTCAAATAACAGGGGGCTAAGATGCCTAAGAAGTTACTTCTGGCAGACGATAGCGTAACCATCCAGAAGGTCATCTCTATCACATTCGCTTCAGACGATTACGAGCTTGTGGTTGTCGGTGACGGCGACTCGGCCATAGAGAAAGCCAAAGAGGTTAGCCCCGATATAATTTTAGCGGATATCGCGATGCCGGGTAAAACCGGATACGAGGTCTGCGAAGCGGTTAAGAACGACCCGGCTCTCAGTCATATTCCGGTAATGCTGCTGGCCGGAACGTTCGAGCCTCTCGACAGCGACGAGGCCCAGAGGGTCAAGGCGAATGATTCCATCGTAAAGCCGTTCGAGTCACAGGAGCTTATCGACAAAGTTAATGCAATTCTGGCAAGTTTTGTCCCGAGGGATGAAGCGCATGCCGAGGAGAGCGAGCTTGAGATGCCGGATGAAGACTTCGGCGCAGACGCTTTCCCGGGGCTCGATTCGGTCGAAGAGTCCGGGCCTGATCTCGATTTTCTCGAAGGCGGTATCTTCGAAGAGCCTTTGGAGCAGAGTGTCGCGCACTCTGAGAACTCATTTGCGGATTTTGAGATTTCCGATGCTGAGTTGACACCCGAGGATAGTTCTCCGGAACCGTTCGATATTTCTGCGGCAACCGCTTCTCCCGTTGATGAGGAGAGCGACGACGACTTCGGAATCCCAGAAATCGGCGACTCCGGTGAATCGTTCAGCTTTGAACCCGAGGCCGAGAGCCTTGAGGTCGTAGAGCTTGAAAGTATAAGCGAAAGTGAACCTGAGACCCTCTCCGAGAGTACTGAAGAGCCTTTCGAGATAGAGCATTTCGGTGCCGGGGCGGAGCCGTTCAGGCCGGATCCCGAACCGTTTGCTGCTACTACGGAAGAGGCGCCGGAGGCAGTCTCTTTTGAGCCTGAGGCATCGGTTGTCGATTACAGCGTTCCGAGTCTCGAAATCGAAACTCACGCACCTGAGCCGGGTTTACCCGAAGAGGCCGTAGAGCCTGAAGAGGGTATCGATAGTTTTGCTCCTGAGGCAGATTTAACCGAGGAGCCGGCAGTTGAGGAAGCTGTTGTATCTGAGGAGATGATAGAGTCGCTCGATGACGATTTTACCGTTGAGCCTGCTCCCTTGGATGAGCTTGAAATTGGATTTGCGTCCGAAGCGGTTATCGAAGAGGTGACCCCTGAGCCTGAAACCGAGCTCGAAGAGTTGCCGGAAGAACTCCATGACGCTGCACTCGAAGAACTAGAGCCCGAAGAACTGGAGCCGGAGCCCGAGATGGCCCCGACCTCCTCTGCCGAAGCCGTAGTAGAGGCTGCCGTTGATGCGGTAACTGAGCAGAGTTTGGAAGCCGTCGCTGTTGCCACAGAGTCGGTCTCGGACTCATTGCCTGCCGAGAAGGTTGAAGAAATTGTCGCAAAGACTGCGAGAGAGGTTATAGAGAAGGTTGCCTGGGAAGTGGTGCCTGAGCTGGCCGAAGAGCTTATAAACGCAGAGATTAAGAAGTTCAAAGCGGCGATGCTGCAATCGAAGTAGTAGCGGTTGAGTATGCGTACTACCCGGTTTTTTACGGCGCTTTTTATGTAACACCGGTATTTTTTGTTTTTTCATACCGGTCCGGGCCGTAACTTCCGGGCCTGTCTGTAAACTTCAAGTCCACCCGGTATCGGTTTATATTTATAATAGGATATTATCTATCCAGGTAGATAGAAAAGGCGAATTACGCCACGGAACCGGCCTTGCAGTGAGGCCGTTTTTTAGTTTTAACGGAAAGCAAAAGCATGTCAGACAGATCGGCGGATACTTTGGAGAAGGTTTACGAGTCCGAAGCGGTAGAGGCCAGGTGGCGTGCACTCTGGGAGAAGCACGGGTTAGGCATTGCGGATGCCGCTAGCGAGTTAGAGCCCTTTACCATGGTCATACCGCCGCCGAATATAACCGGTGCGCTGCATGTCGGGCACGCGCTCAATACCACTATTCAGGATATACTCGCCCGGTATAAACGGATGAAGGGCTTTAGCGTGCTCTGGCTTCCGGGTATAGATCATGCCGGAATCGCCACGCAGAATGTTGTGGAGCGCGCACTTGCCAAAGACGGCATAGACCGCCACAAGCTCGGCAGAGAGGTTTTTTTAGAGAAAGTATGGGAGTGGAAGGAGCAATACGGCAGTACTATCTTGAACCAGCAGAAGAGGCTCGGGGCTTCGTGCGACTGGTCGCGCCTCCGCTTTACCATGGACGAAGGTCTGTCCAAGGCCGTTAGAGAGGTCTTTACCACGCTCTACTCCGAGGGGCTCATCTACCGCGGCAACTATATCGTCAACTGGTGTCCGAGGTGCCATACAGCGCTCTCTGATATTGAAGTACAGTTTGAGGAGACCGATGGCAAGCTTTACTATATGGTCTATCCTATAGTAGATGCGGACGTTTCCGAGGGCGGTGTAACATCTTTAAATGTTGCCACCACAAGGCCGGAGACGATGCTCGGAGATACGGCGGTAGCCGTCAACCCGACCGACGAGAGGTACAAGGACTTAATAGGAAAGAGGATTAAACTGCCTCTAACCGGGCGCGAAATACCGATTGTAGGGGACGAGCACGTAAGCGCCGAGTTCGGTACCGGTGCGGTAAAGATAACCCCTGCCCACGACTTTAACGACTTTGAAGTCGCCGGCAGGCACTCTCTCGAATCGATCAACATATTTGATATAAATGCGGTGCTTAATTCCAACGCTCATAAGTACGAGGGGCTCGATAGGTTTGCCGCAAGAAAGAAGATAATCGAGGAGCTTGAAGAACTCGGATTGCTCGAAGGTGTTGAAGCGCATAAGATGATGATAGGGGAGTGCTACAGGTGCTCCACTATCGTAGAACCACGTCTTTCAAAGCAGTGGTTCGTGAAGGTCGCCCCCCTTGCCGGGCCCGCTATCGAAGCGGTAGAGGACGGCAGTATCTCTTTTGTTCCGAAGAGCTGGGAGAAGACGTACTTTGAGTGGATGCGAAATATCCGCGACTGGTGTATCTCCCGGCAGATATGGTGGGGGCACAGAATCCCTGCCTGGCACTGCGAGGAGTGTCAGTTCATAACCCTTCCGAGTGGCGCAACAGACCCGGTTCTCTGTGACGGGTGCGGAAGCGACAAGATCACTCAGGACTCCGACGTGCTCGATACCTGGTTCTCCTCTGCGCTCTGGCCCTTTTCTACTCTCGGGTGGCCGGAGCAGACCGAGGATCTAGCCAAGTACTACCCGACCTCGGTCCTCTCAACCAGTTTCGATATTATCTTCTTCTGGGTTGCGCGCATGATAATGATGGGTAAGAAGTTCAAGGGCGAGGTTCCTTTCAAGGAGGTCTACATACACGCCCTTATACGCGACTTCGAGGGCAAGAAGATGAGCAAGTCGAAGGGCAACGTCATAGACCCGCTCATCATGATGGAAGAGTACGGTACCGATGCCCTGAGGTTTACGCTCGCCGCCTTTGCCGCGCAGGGGCGCGATATAAAGCTCGCCGAAGAGCGCATTGCCGGATATAGGAACTTTTGCAACAAGCTCTGGAACCTTGCGCGCTTTACGCTTATGAACGTTGATGAGGGCTCAGAAGAGGCTGGAACAGAGGTTGATGGAAGGTCTCTTGCCGATAAGTGGATCTTGACTAAGTTAGAAAAGTGTAGAAACGACGTAGAGACCTCTATCGACCGGTACCAGTTCGATGCTGCTGCAAAGGCGCTCTACTCTTTTGTCTGGCATGAACTCTGCGACTGGTATGTTGAGCTTATAAAACCGGACCTCTGGGGAGATAACGGCGAAGAGCGCAAAAGGCACTCTGCCGGCGTTTTGCTTATCGTCTTAAGAGACACGTTAAAACTGCTCCACCCGATAATGCCTTTTATTACCGAAGAGATCTACTCCAACCTTCCTGTAGAGAAGAGCGGTCGCGCGTTACATGAAGAGCGGTTCCCGGTCGGGCTCGGTACGTGGCCCGAAGAGGAGGCTGAACTCGATACAATTATGGAAGTAATACGCGCAATCAGAAACCTGAGAACAGAGAACAATGTAAAACCCGGTGTGAGTATCGAGTCAACCTGTCAAACGGACGGGGCCGATGTGAGGGATACTCTTCAAAGAGGTTCAGAGTATATACAAAGAATTGCCAAGGTCAGTTCTGTTTCGGTTGAACCGGCCGGAGCGCCACCTGAGGACTCGGTCTCGTTTGTCATCACCGGCGGCCCGGTAGTCAGTATGCAGCTAAAGGGGCTTATAGATGTTGATGCTGAGGCTAGGAAGATAGAGGGCGAGATAGCCAAAGAACAGGCTGAACGTGCAGTTATAGAGGGCAAACTCGCCAACGGCTCTTTTGTGGGTAAAGCTCCGACAGTGGTGGTGGAAAAGGTACGGGCCCGGCTTGTTGAGGTTAATGAAAAGATTGAGAAACTTGAGGACGGCCTTGAGCGGATAAGGGGGATGGCCAAATGACGATGAAGAAGAGGGTAAGCAAGGGCTCGGTTCCGGTCAAAAGGAAGGACCGTGAGATGGCCGGGCTCTACAAGTACGCCGGTCTGTTGGTAAAGACCGCGCTGGCCGAAGATGTTGGAGCCGGCGACATTACGACCGAGGCCATAGTACCAGGGGATATGACCGGCACATGCAGAATTGTAGCGGACGAGAAGATGGTGCTCGCCGGGCTTTTTGTGGCCGAAATGGTATTCACCGAGATGGACTCAAAGACCAAGTTCAAGGCGAGGCATAAAGATGGTGATACAGTTACCAGGGGCGAAGAGATTGCGGTAGTCAAGGGCCCTCTTTGCTCTTTGTTAACTGCGGAGAGGGTTGCGTTGAACTTCTTGCAGAGGCTTTCGGGCATCTCGACCCTGACCTCCAAGTTCGTCTCGAAGATAGAGGGCTCTGGCGCCAAGGTTCTAGATACCCGCAAGACCACGCCGTGTATGCGCTCCTTAGAGAAGTATGCGGTAAAGGTCGGCGGAGGTTTCAACCACCGTACGGGCCTCTACGATTATATCCTCATAAAGGACAACCACATAAAGGCCGCAGGTTCTCTGGCTGAAGCGGTCGGGCGCGTTGACGGCGCTTACGGCGGAGGCGCCCCGGTGGAGGTAGAGGTGACCACTCTCAAGGAGGTCAGAGAGGCCCTTAAGAGCGGGGCGGATATAATCATGCTCGATAACATGGATACGACCAAGATAAAGAGGGCGATAGAGATTATAGACGACCACGCGCTGGTAGAGGTCTCCGGGGGTGTGAACCTCAAAACGATAAAGGGGATCGCCGCATGCGGTGTGGACTTTATCTCTGTCGGTGCGCTAACCCATTCGGCCCCTTCGGTCGACATTAGTATGGATGTAGTTATAGATGCTCGAAAGGTCAAGCGCAGAGGTTAGAATAATCGAGCTGCTCAAGGGTGCAACCGGGCCTGTATCCGGCGCGCTTCTAAGCCGGGAACTCGGTATGTCGCGCTCGGCCGTATGGAAGCACGTGGAGGCCCTAAGAAAAGCCGGTTACGCCATTGAGGCGAAGCCGAGGGCCGGTTACAGGCTCGCTTCAAAGGATTTTCCTTTCGGAGCCGTCGAGCTGTTGAGTTCGGTTCAGACCGACACTGTCGGCTCTCAGGCACTCTTTTTCGACTCCGTTGACTCTACCAATACCGAGGCGCTGAGGCTGGCGCGTGACGGCGCTGTCGAGGGCGCGGTGATAGTTGCCGATACCCAGAAGCAGGGTCGCGGACGCGTGGGGCGCAAGTGGGTCTCTCCGCCGAGAGTCAACCTCTATACCTCCATTATCTTAAGACCCTCAATGCTACCCCCTCATGCCCATATGCTTACCTTTCTTGCGGCTGTTGCCATGGCCGAGGTAATCGAGAAGGTAATTAAGAAGAGGCCTACGGTAAAGTGGCCGAACGATATCTTGGTAGACGGGCGCAAGATCGCCGGCATACTGCTTGAGATGGATTCGGAGATCGACAGGGTGCACTTTGTGGTTATCGGCATCGGGGTAAATATCAACCTCGATATCGATCTCTTGCCGCACGAATTACGTATAGGAGCCACATCCGTCTCTATTGAGGCCGGTTCTGATTATTCAAGGGTCGAATTCGCTACGGCCCTTTATTATGCTCTTGAAAAGTGGTATAAGATTGTCTCAGGACTCGGATTCGGTCTCGACGGTTTCGCTCCCGTGGTCGAGGCTTGGAGGAGTTACTTCTCTCATGAAGGCAAGACACTTCGAGTCAGCAGTTTTAATGATACTATTGAAGGTATCTGCGTTGGGATAGACTCCGACGGCGCATTGCTGTTAAGAAGGCCGTCCGGAGAGGTTGAGCGGATTATTTCAGGCGATGTTCAGCTCTGTAGAGTGGAGCCTTGGAATAACGAGTGCGAGGAGGGTGAGTGAGCCGGGAAAGATCCGTTTTTTTGCTGGATCTGTTGGCCGGGAATTGTTGGCTGCGATTGTTGAATAGATAGATAGAGAAGATGAAGCTCGCCGTTGACATAGGCAATACTTCGACAGTTGCGGGCCTTGTGGATTCCGGCAGCAACTCTGTACTGTACCATAAGAGGTTTGCTACTGATTCGCACCGGAGTGCAGAGCAGTACAATGAGCTCTTGTGGGATTTTTCGGAAAAGCTTGAGAGTTTTGGCGCAAGCGGAGTTGACGGTCACTGTACGGGCGGCGCTATTATCTGCTCTGTAGTGCCGGATGCGGTGCCTGGCATGGTCGCTCCTCTTGAAGCCTTGAGTGGAAATATTGTTTCCGTAGTCTCTGTTGACGGGATCGGCCACGGCCTGCCGGGTACTCATATGATTCAGCCCGGAATGAGGTTGCAGGTCGATAATATTAGCGAGGTCGGCGCCGACAGGGTGGTTAACGGCGTGGCGGCTTATGAACTTTTTGGTGGACCGGTTGTTATTGTAGACTTCGGTACGGCGCTTACGCTCGATTATGTGGACGCGGACGGCGTATATTGCGGCGGTATCATCGCACCCGGGTGCGGGATATCTTTAGAGGCCCTCCACTTAAAGACCGCAAAGCTGCCGTTGGTCTCTTTAAAGAAGCCAGGTGAGCTGCCCGTTAGTGTGGTGGGTAAGAATACGGTAGAGTCTATCAGGAGCGGGGTTTACTGGGGAGCCGTATCCATGGTAGACGGATTGGTAGAGAAGATCAGGGGCGAAAAAGGCTTTTTAAAGCGAGTGGTGGCAACAGGCGGTTTTGCCAGTTCCGTTGCCGGGAGTACCACTTCTATTGATGAGGTTGACGAGTTTCTGACCCTTAAGGGGTTGGGGCTCATATACGAAAGGAAGGGCTGATGGCAAACGGCAGTGCCAGAAACCTGTTTAAAGAGGGCAAGAGCCACCTTAAGGCGGAGAACATAGATAAGGCGCTGCGCTCTTTTGAGAAGGCGTACCGCGAGGACAAGAGCGACACGGAGATTATGTCGTATTACGGAATGTGCAAGGCCGTAAGAGGCGGCGGTGTCGGCCTCGGTATAGAACTCTGTATCCGGGCGATCAAGGGCGATTACCGCAGGGGCGATTTTTATCTCAACCTCGGCAACGTCTATGTGGCCGCAGGCAACGTAAAAGGTGCGGTAAGTGTTTTCAGAAAGGGCCTCAGTTTCGACCCCAAGAATACAGGGTTGGTAAAGGCCCTTACCGGGCTCGGCTACAGGAACAGGCCTGTCATTTCGGTTATAGAGCGTTCAAACCCGATAAACCGCTTTTTCGGAAAACTGATGAGAAAGAAGCCCGGTGAAGAGGTTCCGAAGAGCTCCTAGGCCTGTCTGTAATGTGGTGTGGAGTCATTCGTGGCGCCACGCCAATGTGGTGATCGACAGGCACGTCTGCCGGTTATTCTGTCTGTTCCGGTTTTTATTACCACGGTCTCGCTTCACGTCCCTTCTGTATTCCAGTTAACGAATCCGTTCCAAACCGGTCTCTGTTCGCGACGAAGGGTGTGATAACTCCCTGACGGAAGTGCCCGCCAATGGAATGGAAGGAGGCATGGAGAAGCATGAAAATACGCGAAAGCCTCTTAAAGTATGTCTCGCCCAAGGTTCCGGTTGAGGGGCGTCTCGGTACTGTGCGCGCCCTTTCGTCCGCTCTCCCGGGCGGCGGCGAGCACGCAGAGGGCGTAGGGAGCCTCGGCCCTGGAGACCGTCTCACGATCCTCTTTATCTTAAGTTTCGATTCAGACCCCGGCGTCTCTAAAGAGGCCTCCGAGGGTTTTGTTGCTTTTAGCCCGGGCGAGCTGACCTCGGCTCTGGAACAGAAACTCGATGCGCGGCTTTTGAAGAAGTTGCTAGGTTTGCATGCCACAGACCCTTTGATACATGAACTTATCGCGAAGAATCCGGGTGCGGATACGAGTATAAAAGAACTGGTAGCACAGAAAAAACCGACAGTTGAGGTTTCAAGCAGGCCGGAACCGGAGGTTCTCGAAGACGAAGATATCGGTATCTACCAGAAGATACTGGCGATGAATACCGCAGACAAGATAAAACTCGCCTTTACCGGTGGTAAGACGGAGAGGGGTCTGTTGATCAACGACGCCAATAAGGTCGTTTCCAATGCGGTGCTTAAGAACCCGAGAATAACGGTTGGAGAGATTACCCAGGTTGTCAACTCCAAGACCGCAAGTGACGAGGTGCTGAGGCTTATAGCGCGCAATAAAGAGTGGGTAAAGAACAAGAACGTTCAGTTCGGGCTGATAACCAACCCCAAGACCCCGTTGCCTATTGCGATGCGCTTTCTCGATCATCTCGATAAGAGGGCGTTGGCCAAGATTGCCAAGAGCAAGAATGTGTCGAGCGTGTTGTCGTCGAATGCGCTTAGAAAGATGCAGAGGATCAGGTAACGCGGCCGGTACTACAGGCTGCGTTTGTGATGACTGTAAGTTCTGTTAGAAGAAGGAGTTAGGCGTATGCCGATAGGATTTCATCTGTCCATAGCAGGCGGGTTCTCCCGCGCAATAGACAGGGCTGAGGAACTTGGTTGCGATGCGCTCCAGATATTCGGGCGTAACCCGAGGTCGTGGGCCTTGAAGCCGGTTAAGGGTGAGGAAGTCTCCCTCTTCAAAGAGAGGCGTGCTGAGGCCAAGATAAAGACGGTGGCCGTTCATACGACCTATCTTATAAACCTCTCTTCACCTAAGGACGAAATATTTGAAAAGTCGGTAAAACTCTTCTGCGACGAACTCGCTATCGCCGAGTCGCTCGGTGCCGATTATCTCGTGACCCACTTGGGCAGCTCTACCGGTGCCGGTGCTGATGTGGCTTTTGAGAGGATAGAGGCGGCCTTAAAGGTCGTTGCTGAAGCAGGGCTTGGCAAGCAGACAATGATACTCTTTGAAAATAGCGCCGGAAGCGGAGCGACTATCGGTTGCGTTTTGGAAGAGATTGGTCGAGCGGTTAAGCTGGCAACTAAAGCGGGACTCTCCACAGGGCTCTGTTTTGACACATGTCACGGTTTTGCCGCCGGTTACTCTTTGCAGGAAAAGGGTGGAATGGACGAGCTTGTGAAGGTCATAAAACGGGAGGTCGGAATGAAGCAGTTTCGGTTGATTCACCTGAACGACTCGAAGACCGGATTCGACTCAAGGGTAGACCGTCACGCCAACCTCGGTGAGGGTTTTATCGGTATGGAGGGTCTAGCCGAGTTTTTCAGCCGTTCAACCATAAGAAAACTGCCCGTAATTCTGGAGACTCCGCAGAAGGAGCCGGGCGATGAGGAGAAGAACCTGAAAGCCGCAAGGAGTCTAATCTGTACTTGAAACGGTTTCGGGCGGTTTTAAGCACTCTGGCCGGCAGCCGGATAAATGGCTTGAACTGTAGGGCTTTTGCGGTTACGATATTTTTATATTCATTCTATTTATAAGAAAGGGGTTTGTTATGTACGATCTGGTTATAATCGGCGGCGGCCCGGGCGGGCTCTGCGCCGGGATATACGCTACGCGCCTTAGGTTGAAGACTATTTTAATAGAGAAGGAACTTATCGGAGGGCAGATAGCCCTGACCGACGTTATAGAGAATTATCCCGGTTTTCCGTCGATTTCAGGTATGGCGTTGGTGGAGAAGTTCGAAGAGCATGCCAGATCATTCGGCTTAGAGATTAAGATGGCCGGTGTTGAAAGCATTGCTTCGGACGGGGATACGAAGGTCTTGCAGACGACCGACGGTGAGATTAGAACAAAGGCCGTTATTTTAGCAACAGGCGCCAAGCCCTCCCGGTTAGGGGTTCCGAATGAGGTCGAGATGACCGGCAAGGGGGTTTCGTACTGCGCCACATGCGACGGGCCGTTCTTCAGAAACCTGACGGTAATGGTAGTCGGCGGCGGAGATACCGCCTTAAAAGAGGCCAATTACCTTGCGAAGATCGCCTCCAAGGTCTATCTCGTTCACAGGAGGGACCAGTTCAGGGGAGAGAAGATTCAGCAGGAGAGGGTGGAAGAGGCCGAAAATATTGAGATACTGCGCAGCCATATCCTTAAAGAGGTTGTTGGAGATAAGGTCGTAGAGGGCGTTGTGGTCGAAGACCTCAAGACTGGCGAGAGCCGCGATATTGCCTTGGAAGGCGTCTTTATCTTTGTTGGTATTATTCCGACTACCGATTTTGTGAATGTGGAGAAGGATGAGAGCGGCTTTATTATTTCTGACTCGAAGATGGGAACGAGCGAGCCCGGAATCTTCGTTGCCGGCGACTGCCGCGATACACCTCTTCTTCAGGTTGCCACTGCCGTAGGAGACGGGGCAATAGCCGCCTAT
This sequence comes from Deltaproteobacteria bacterium, assembly GCA_029262515.1. Taxonomy (GTDB): domain Bacteria; phylum Desulfobacterota; class GWC2-55-46; order GWC2-55-46; family JADFVP01; genus JADFVP01. Next base: position 98,361 of record JAJCZH010000018.1, read on the forward strand.
ACCGCAGAAGCTTATATCGAGTCTTTAGTGAACGTGACGCCGAGAACGAGTAAGAATCCGGCTAAACTGGTATAAGGCCGGAGCCGTAGTCTGTGTGAGTAGATTAGAAGTTGTTCGAATGGATACGTTGACAGTTATCATTACTGAGGTTTGAGTAGCACAATGTCCGAGCAGAATATAAAATGTCCGCACTGCAAGCAGGAGTTCTCTCTTGATGATACGGTTTCGAGCCGCATAGAGGAGAGTATTAAGGGCGTTCGGGCAGAGTATGAAGGCGAGTTCAGGAAGAAAGAGGCCGAGCTAGCTTCGCGCGAGGGCGAGTTTAAAAGGCAAGTAGAGGATGAGGCTTCTAAAAGGCTTGAAGCCGATAGGGTTCGTATAAAGAGTGAGGCCGATAAGAACGCGAAGGATAAGATCTTTGTAGAAATGAGGCAACTTAAGGAGCAGAACGAAGAGAAGGTAAAAAGTATAGCTGAGCTTCGTAATAATGAGCTTGAGCTAAGGCGCAAGGCTCGTGAGTTGGAAGATAAGAGCAAGAGCCAGGAAATCGAGATGGAGCGAAAGCTCGACGCCGAGAGAAACAGGATAAAGGCTGAAGCGGCTGAGCTCTTTAGCGAAGAGCACAGACTGAAAGATTTAGAGAAGGATAAGAAGCTCGGCGATATGAGCCGTCAGCTTGAAGAGATGAACCGTAAGATACAGCAGGGTTCCATGCAGACCCAGGGTGAGGTACTGGAGCTTGAACTCGAAGAGCAGCTCGGCACTTGCTTCAGAAGTGATAAAATAGAGCCTGTGCCCAAAGGCATACGGGGCGCAGACATACTCCAGAGGGTGCATGACGACCTCGGACGTGCATCCGGCACCATAGTGTGGGAGCTTAAGAGGACCAAGAACTGGAGTGAGGGCTGGATAGCCAAGCTCAAAGACGACCGGCGGAGCGTAAAGGCCGAGGTCGCGGTGCTGGTTTCGGAGGTCTTGCCGGAGGGTGTAAGTGGCTTTGCATTCAGGGACGGTATTTGGGTAACCTCTATCGGGCTCGCCGTGCAGCTCGCCTCCGTGCTCCGTACTGGCTTGATACAGACCTCTCACGCGCGAAGCTCTGTAGTGGGCAAGGATGAGCGTATGGAGGTGGCCTACAGTTACCTTACCGGTACCGAATTTGTACATAAAGTAGAGGCGATAGTTGAGGCCTTCAAGGGCATGAGGACCGACCTTGAGAAAGAGAAGCTCGCATTCGCAAGGATATGGGCTAGCAGGGAGAAGCAGATAGAGCGTGTTGTGACCAATACGGTCGGGTTATACGGAGACGTTCAGGGTATTACGGGCGGTACGCTGGCTGAGATAAAATCCCTTGAGCTCGATAGCGGAGAGGACGAACTCTTCTAGGAGATGTTTCTGTACTTTTTTTGAAAGGAATAGAGAGTTGGATACTTTGTCTGTATGGATACTGCCGGCACTTATTCTTTGCGTTATAGTGGTTGCCGTTATTATATATAAAAGACGCGGCGGTGGCGCCAAGAAGCAGTGCGGTTACTGCAGGGCGTGGGTCAAGTTTAATGCACCGTTCTGTCACAAGTGCGGTTATGAGTTCATCTCCGGATAAATCCCGGAGTTACTTGTTGATATCAGGCGGCCACGTTCGGGTCAGTGACGGTTACTACTCCCACTGACCCTCTTTATTTTATCTGGCCAGGAGATGAAGTCCGGCCAGCAGACCGCTTGCCGTGATTGCTATAGCTATATTCAGTATAGTGTTGATGTTGTTCTGCATCGACCTCTCCTTTCTCTCGTACTTCTAAGTTGCATCTCTATAGTAATTACAGTGTATCAACTTGTTAATTAAATATAGATTAGACAAAACAGTACCCTGGGTAACAAAAAGCCTTTAGGGTCGGCTAGTTACGGGTTGAAAAGAGTGGTTATTATTAAAGGTTTTCCGGTTGTTGATTTAGATTTCAATGGCTGGGGCGGGGTACCGGCTCTGGTCAGAGCTCTACGGATAGTCCATCGAAGGCGAGCTCCACTCCGTCCGGCAGTACCTCGTTCTCAGAGGCATAGTCGAGAACATGGCCAAGATGCGTAAGCACGGTTCTTTCCGGGTTCAGTAAGCTGGAGGCCTCTACGGCCTCTTCGACCGTCATGTGCGTCGGGTGGGGTTTGTGCCTCAAGGCACCGAGTATAAGCAGCTTTAACCCTTGCAGCTTCTTTATAGACTCTTCCGGCAGGGCAGAGCAGTCTGTAAGATAGGCGACGTCGCCTATGCGGTAGCCGTAGATCGTTGCGTTGCCGTGGAAGATGTTGATCGGCGTTACCTCTACTCCGACTGCTATGAACGGCCCGTCTACTGCCGTAGCGCAAAGGTTCGGCGTCCAGCTCTGGTTATACTCAGTACTGAAGATATAATTGAAACTCTTTAGAATATGAGCAACTGTTCGGGCCGATCCGAAGCACGGTATCGTGCCTTCCTGATGCATGTTGAAGGCCCTCAAGTCGTCGATTCCGTGTATGTGGTCTGCGTGGGAGTGGGTGTAGAGTACGGCGTCTATCTTGTTAAGGGACTCTCTGAGCGCCTGGGTTCTAAGATCCGTAGAGGTATCTATCAGCAGGTTCTTCTGTTCACCGTCGATTTCTGTCTGAATAAGCAGAGATGAACGCGTTCGGTAGTTCTTCTTATCGGCCGATCGACATATGGCGCATTTACAGCCTATTATCGGAACACCTGTCGAGGTGCCGCAACCGAGTATGGTAATTTTCATAATTGAGGCCGATGTAGGTTTGAGGGGAGTTTGTTGAAGCGGTGCCAAGAGGGTGTGGCGGTTGGTATCGGCCTGCTGTGGGTGTGTATTGCCTGAAAAGTCGCTGCAGACCCGGACTCTTCCCTTACGGTACCACTTGTGCTGTTGTCCCCTGTTTAAATGGCGCACCTGTCTTGTCTGCCGCGTAACCGTACCGTCTGTAAAAGGAACGTGCGGACAGTAACGGGACTGTTGCAGGGCGATTTTGCTGCCCTACTCCTCGTACTCTCCGACCACATCGAGTTCTTCCATGACACTGCCATCGTGAGGGGCGTCTTCAATGTAATCGGTCAGGTCGGTGCCGGCAAAGTGCTCGAAGTGCATACCGTCTACAAAGAGCGGGTTTTTAGTAACATCGTATACCTTGCCTTCGTAGGCTAAGTATATCGGCTTGCCTGGCGTTGAACCGTCGAATTGTTTGAGTTCTTCTTCGTTAAATTTCTTCATACCTATACAATATAGAACGGTGTTGGAATAAATGTCAATGCAAATACCAGTAGCGCTATCGCGGTGGTTGTTCTGCGCCTGGCATCCATAGGAAGATACTGGTCTTCTATTGGCGGGTGCCTAAGTCCTATCAGCGTGATGAGCACTGCCCAGACTATCCAGCCGGGCCATTTCCAGAGCCCTAGTCCTATTAACAGGCCTACCATGGTAAACGAGAAGAGCCTGTGCCTGCGGCCTATTATTGCGTAGACGATATGGCCTCCGTCGAGCTGGCCGAGCGGTAAGAGGTTCATTGCGGTTATGAAAAAACCGATCCAGCCTGCAAAGGCGACAGGGTGGAGCACTACGTCGGAGCCTTCGGGCATTGGGCCGAGCGCAAGATACGTAAGGGCCTTGAAGATAAGGGAAGTGCCGAGTCCTATAGAGCCCTCGGAGTAGGCTAAAGGCACTATGGTGGAGTACTTGAGCCCTATGGCGGTCACTGCTATCGCAAAGACAAAACCGGCAAGGGGGCCGGCAGCGCCTATGTCCACCAGTTCTCTCTTTGTGGTTATCGGGGATTTTATCCGTATCACGGCCCCGAAGGTGCCGATCATCGGAGGGATGGGAGGGGCGGGTATAAACATCGGCAGCGTGGTTATAACGCCGTGCCTCCTGGATGCGATATAGTGACCGAGTTCGTGGGTACCGAGTATCAGCAGTAAAGAGAAGGAGAAGGGCGCGCCGCGGAGAATCATTATCGGGTTACTGAAGATATCGACTCCCTCAAAGAGCGCTCCAGAAGCCATTGTAGTAATAACGGTCAGTATGAAGAGTACAGTAGGTAGTAGTACATTGGGGCGGCCAATGTACCGGTTATATTGAATGTAGGTATCTTCTTGCGTCATATCTGTTCTGTGTACTCTTTTTGCTATCTCTTTTAAGCGCTCTTCGGTTATGTTCTGCTGCTTCCTTCCGGAGATTCAACCAAACTCTTTTCTTTTTATTTTCAACCGGTTAAGGTGTGCGTCCGGCGAATGTTTTGATTTTACACGTCTTTCACAGTATAATAATCAATTAGAAAATACAAGTGGATTAGCTTATGGTTGGGCTTGTAGGATATTGATCGTTTAAAGGGAGAGATTTCAGTATGACCAAAGCGGTAGCGCTTCTTTCCGGCGGGCTAGATTCCACGCTTGCCGTAAAGTTGATGATAGATCAGGGAATAGAGGTTCACGCGCTCAACTTTACCTCGGCTTTCTGTACCTGTGACTCGGGTGCGCGCAAGGAGGTTGGCTGCAAGAGCGAGTCGCGCCGGGTTGCTGAAGAGTTCGGTATTCCGATTAAGGTACTTTTTAAGGGCGACGACTATGTAGATGTTGTGCGGGAGGGGAAGCACGGTTACGGCAAAGGAATAAACCCGTGCGTAGACTGTCGTATCTATATATTCGAGCGCGCAAAAGAGTATATGAAAGAGATTGGGGCGTCTTTTATAATAACCGGCGAGGTTCTAGGGCAGAGGCCTATGAGCCAGCGTCGCGAGACCATGGGTATCATAGAGCGCGAGAGCGGCCTTGAGGGGTTGATCGTACGCCCTCTTTGCGCACTCCAGATGGAGCCTACAATACCCGAGAAGACCGGTCTTATAGATAGGGAGAAGATGCTCTCTGTTGCAGGCAGGGGCCGCCGCGTGCAGATGGACCTTGCCGACGACCTCGATATAAACGACTATCCGTGCCCGTCGGGCGGTTGTCTTCTTACCGACAAGATATTTTCTAAAAAGGTGCGCGACCTGCTCGATCATAATGAAGAGGTCGCAACGAAGGACCTGACAATGCTCCGTATCGGCAGGCACTTCAGGCATGAAGGCTCAAAGGTCATCGTCGGCAGAGACGAGGCAGAGAATGCGCGGCTTCAGGCAATCGTCTCAGAGAGGCATATGCTTATAGAGCCTGTCGGTTTTCCCGGCCCGGTTGCCGTTGTAACCGAGGGAGCCGGTAACGGCGCCAGAGAGTTTGCGGGCGGCCTTGTCATCAGGTACTCTGCTAAAGCTGGAGACAGCGGGCTTTTAAGGGCCACGCTAAAGGGCGTTAGCGTGGAGTTTACGGCACACAGCCTTGCTAATGAGAACCTGGTAGAGGAGGCTAACCTGTGCTGAAAAGCGGTGCATCGAACAGAGGGGCTGACAAGAGAACCGGAGCAGGGGGGATGAGTATTGTTGAAGTAGATCTGCCCGATGGACTCTTCTCGACCGAGGTGCGCGACTCCGCCATAGCAAAGTATGAAGAACTGAAAAAGAGTCTTGCCGAGATGGGATCGGTGCTGGTCGCCTTTTCCGGAGGCGTGGACTCGACCTTTCTCTTGAAGACGGCCTTCGATCTTTTAGGTTCACGTGCGGTTGCAATGACCGCTACCTCACCGACCTATCCCGAGCGTGAGTTTAACGAAGCCAGGGAACTTGCCGCCGAGTTCGGTGTGGAGCACCTGGTGGTAGAGTCGAACGAGCTGGAGATCGAGAACTTTGCAGCGAACTCCGAGAAGCGTTGTTACTTCTGTAAAAACGAGCTTTTCGGTATTGCTAAGAGTCACGCCGAGAGGCTCGGCCTTGAGCATGTCGCCGACGGCGCCAATGCCGACGACAGGCTCGATTACAGGCCCGGAAGTAAAGCCGCACAAGAGCTTGGTGTCAGAAGCCCTCTTCAGGAGGTGAACATGACCAAGAATGAAATCCGTTTTCTGAGCCGTTCTCTCTCTCTGCCGACGTGGAACAAACCGGCCTTTGCCTGTCTCTCTTCGCGCTTTCCGTACGGTACCGAGATTACCGAGAGCAGGCTTGAGATGGTGGCCGAGGGCGAGCAGCTTCTTCGCTCTATCGGTTTTACCCAGTTCAGGGTACGGTACCACGGTAGTATAGTGCGCGTGGAGGTGGCCCCTGACGACATTTCGCGCTTTGCCGACGAGAGTGTGAGGCTGAGGGTGGTTGAGGGAATGAAACAGGCAGGTTTCACTTACGTTACTCTCGACCTTCAGGGTTACAGGACCGGCAGCATGAACGAGGTTATCGGTATTGACTGAGATAAGTTGAGGGATCCGATTTTTCTTGCCTGCCTGGTACTTCAAGGCAGGTTTTTTTATGAGCGGGTCAGTGGTGGTTAAATGGTATAGAGGAGCCTGTCTGGTGAACAGGCAGGGTGAACTTGTCAGAAGGTACCGGGTGAGGTCTCTTTCTTCGCCTCTTCAAACCATTCCTGAATATGATGTTTTCTAAGGGCGCTGAAGAAGTCGTTTTCTGCGTCTACGATCTCCCAGACCGGTATAGGGGTGTTCGATTCGAAGCCCTTGAAGATTATGTCTCCGCACCGGTAGAAGCCCTCTATTGTCTCTTTCCCCTTACGGCTCTCTATGCCGATCCAGAACTCCAGCGGGTCTACCGGAAGAAAGAATGTGCCCTGTATCGACGGGGCGAGTTCTTTTACAGCGATTATCTTTTTAAAGAACCTCTTTGCGCTCCTGTTATCTTTCATATAGGCCTCCAGGGCTTCCTCGCTGAGTGCCTGCCCCTTGTTATAGAGGTCTGTGCCGGAGCTTATCAGCCTTAGCGATGAGTACGGCTCTCCGTCCACAAGGCTCTTGAGGTCGTGCAGGAACTCATCCGACACGACCTTTGCCAGCGCTTCGGCGTTGGCCAGTTTTCTGCTCGCCACCATCTTCTCAAATGCCTTTTCGAGCTCGGGAGGCATCTTGATTGAGTAGGTCCTGTCTATATATATGTCGAACGGGTACTTGAGAGACTGGTTCTTGGTTCTCAGTTTCTCCGCACGCAGCAGAACTTCGAGCTTGGCCCAGACGAACGAGTTCCTATAAGTGCCGCGAGCGGCTTCGTTGATCTTCTCGCCTATAGCCACCTGAACGGGACCGGTAAAATCGTCCATGCCCGCAATGACCATTGTCTCGGCCTTTGAACCGTACGAGATATAGAGCCCTGCCTCAAGCTCGCCCTTGATCGCCTCCTCGAGGTCACGGCGGTAGGTATCTTCCAGGCGGTGCTCCTCTTCACCAAGGGTTATAAGGCCTATCTCCATGCCCTTTTTATCCTTGACCGCTTTTGCGGTAATCTCTTTGCGCCTCGCTTTCAGCCCTTCTTTTTTTTCTTTATACTTTGCGTGTATGTCGTCGAGCATCTCTTCGCCTTTGGTCGGCGGCAGCTTGGTTGCGAGTTGTTGACGGTAGTTGCGTATGACCTGCTGGATATCCTTAGCGAGGGCAACGAGGTATGTGAGGCTACCGGTGAAGATAGCGGCATCTCCCGGCATGTTGGTAAGCTTGATGCCGCGTTCGTCCTCGGAGAGTCCTGAGCCCGAGGCGTAGCGGCGTGCGGCCTTGAGTATCGGCAGGTAGAAGTTCTCTTTCATGTAGTCTGCCATGGCTATCTCTTTTATCTTCAGGGTCTTGCGGGAGAAGTCTTTCATATCTACGAAGAGCTGGCCTTCTTGCTGTAGCTCAAGTGTTTTGAGTATGGGGCGGGCATCGGTGGCGAAGCGGTAGAGGCTTCCACGGTTGTACTCGTCTTTGAGGGTAGTTGCTGAAAACTCTCCGCGCCTGTCGGCCAGATAACTTCGCATCAGCCCCCTGAAGCGCTCTATGTGCTCGTCGAGCTTGTAAGAGTAGTAACCCTCAACAAGTTCGTTGAGAGAAGTGACGGTCTCTTTCTTCGAACTCTTGAGCAGCCCCCCGAGCCTCGACTTTTTAAATGAACTGAGGTAAGCGTGAAAGGTCTCAATTATAACTCCTCTCTGTGAACCCCTTGGCACCTGTTTGTGCGCATTGTCGAGAGAGTTCGCCAGTTCGCCCATAGCCCTGGGGTCCGCAATCATGCGCGCTATCCGTTTGTCGTCGTCGTAGATAGTATGAAGTGTGGTCTGCGGTTCCATGTTGGGGGTGTCGAACTCCTTCATGTAGCACAGCGCATTGGCCCTGAAGTTGGCCACTTCCTTGTGCTGTTTAAGGGTATCGGTTGCCTCGCGGTCAGAGCGAATACGCTTGGTAGTAGAGTCTACCAGTGAAGAGAGGTTTGTGGTGGAGTCGTCTATCTCGGAAGCGAATGATGAGATTATCTGAACGGAGTCGGTGTTGATGCCGTAGGGATTGAGAGCAACGGAATGCATATTGGAAGGAATGGATAAAAAGGCCTTGGGCACAGGTACGGTCTGTAGCAGTACTTCAGTAAGAGGGTTGTAGGAGGGGGCGCATATATCGCTCAGTCGAGAGGAAATCTTTAAGAGCGTGTGGCGGATACATGTATGGAGCGCAAAGCCCACAGCCATATCGAGCTTATCGTAAGAGAAGCCTTTTAACCTGACTTCTTTGAGCTGCTCTTTTTTCTTTCTTATCGTTCTCATCATTGCAAGTATGAGAAGGTCTACCGTCTTTTCGCTCCCGCCTTGCTGCGCCTCATCCCGTACCGTCTTTTCAAACATATCGTCGAGCCAGTGCATGAAGCTTGTGCCGTACCCTTCGGGGCTGAGCCACTGAACAAGCATGCCTGCATCTACGAATGGGGTGGTGGCCAGTATCTCAATAGCGAGTTTCTTGGTTGAAGAGCTTTCGATGAAGATATCGGTTCTGTAGGTTTTGTCCTTTAGGTGAGCTGTAAACTTGACAAGGGGGCCAGACATCTTTACTGCACTGACCGGATCGTACCGCTTCGTCAGGAGCGCGACGAGTCCCATAATGCAATCTTCTATTATGCTCTCGTCTTCGGCACCCATATGGTACGGTATCTTCAGCTCGGCAATCGACTCTCCATGCTTGAAGCGCAACCCCTTAGGCTGGATCATCCACAGGCGTCCGTTGATTATATCGGTACGCTCTTTCAGTAGAGTATTAAAAAGAGATATCCGGTTACATCTGTAAGTTTCGGTCATGACAGGTCCGTTTTTAGTAAGGCGTTCCTGATTTCTTTACAGTATAGCTTATACTATATAAGGTGTGTAAAGCAAGGGGGTTGCAGCTGTTTTGAAGTAATTCCGTGTACTTGAGTTGTAAAGAGATTTGATTTATGCTATATAGACGCAAAGAGATTTTTTCGGTAAGTTAGCCTCTGATCTGTTATTTCTTATTCGGCTTGCAGCTCTGCAAGGAAATGTAACTTCAACTGAGAGAACTGAGAAGATGAGTACGACTAAGGAACAGTTATATACCGTTTTCACTAAGATATCCGGTGGTACCGTTAGCAGGGAAGAGGGTAGCATGCTTCTTAACGACTTGGTGAGAAGTGATGAGGCCGAGACCGTAAAGGAGCTTGAGTACCTGCTTGAGAATCCGCCGCAGAATGTCCATAAAAAGACGGTCTTTCACACGATGGTTCTCGCCAGGAACAAGGCTTATATACCTTTGATCGCAAAGGCGCTTGATAACCAGGATGAGGAGCTTGTTGTTGTTGCGGCTGAAGAGCTCTCAAGGCTCCATACTGATGAGGCCGAAGGGTTGTTGCTGGCGCACCTCGATTCAGATGCTTACCACACTAGAAAGGCCTCTGCAGAGGCCTTTGCGCAAGGCTTCGGGGCAAAAGGCATTCGGCTGCTAAAGCAGCATGTCCTGGAGAATACCGAGGCGCTCTTTCGTTACACCTCTGCTCTGGCGCTTCTTCATGCGGGCCATAATGGTATGACGGCTCTGATAGAGATTCTTTCCTGCGGTAAAGAGGGGCCGGTAAACTCTGTAGCTGAGGTATTGGTAAAGGCACCGGAAGACCTGCTGGCTAACGAGCTTCGGCAGTTGATAGACGTACTTATGCTTGCTGGGGACCGTGATGACCCGGTCTCTATCATCGGGCTTCTTAAGGTAATTTCCTCTCTTGGGGGAAGGGCTGCCAGCTATGAGGACTTTATTCTTGCTTTCGAGGACAACATCTCCGGCCTTGTCAGGGACGAGGTTGGACGGACTATGGCCGCTATTCGGGTCTGATGCGTACCGGTGAGCCGGTAGAGTAAAGCCTACCTAGCCCCTGTTTTGCGGCTTCTCGCGTTACAGGGTATCTGCTTGCAAGTTTGTAATTCCTGGCAGCCTCCTCTGTCCGTCCCATCAACTCCAGCGCCGTACCGGCTCCTAGTATAGCTTCCGCATACTCAGGCACATACTTAAGTGCTTGCTTGTAATCTGCGTAAGCCTTTGGTGCATTTCCTAAGTCTATATAGAGGTTGCCCCGTGCGTAGTAGGCTTTTATATGCAGTGGATCGAGTGCAAGCGCTGTATTGAACTCTTTAAGGGCCATGGCTGTAAGCCCCTTGGAGTGGTAGGCAACCGCCAGGTTGTTGTGCGCTTTTACATCATTCGGCTTTAACGATATTGTAATATTATACCGCCTGATTGCCTCGTCGATATCTCCAGTTACGTGTTTTATAGCACCTATGTTGAAGTGGGCGCCCGGAGTTGCAGGGTTGAGTTTGAGCGTTATGAAGTTCTCTTCAAGTGCACGGTCGAAATCGCCTGTGCCTACAAGTTCGGTAGCGAGGTTGTAGTGTGCCCTGTATTTCATCGGAGATTTGGCAACGACATCGCTCCACAGAGTTACGGAGTCGTCCCATACGGTATTCCTTTGATAGGCGAGAACAGCGTATACAGAGACGGCTAGAACCAATACGGCAGTGGTAAGGGGGGGTATTCTGTTGCTAAATGGCATTGTGGCCGCCTATTACGGATGTATGGTATCAATTTATCGTCTTGATCTGTTCCGGCGCAGACAGGTTTCAGTACGGTTTATTATGAAAAGCTATCTCCAGTAAAAGCCGAACGACCTTGCGGCCGTGAGCATTAGCCTGGTCTCTACGGTCTCGCTGTTCTGAAAAGCTCTGTCTATGTAGGTGTACTCTGCGGTGAGAAGCCAGCTCCTGAGCTGATAGACCAGCTTGTTCTTTATCGATTTGGAATCCTCTTCCGACTCATCTGCTTCTTTATGACTCCAGAGCAGTTCGAGATCCCAGAACGAATTCATTGTAAGTCCTCGCTGGTAGGTGGTCTTAAAGAGCCTGGTTGTCGTATTCTGTTCTCCTTCTTTAAATGTGCTTTCATTTGTAGCATGATAGAAGTTACTCGCAAGGTTACCACGTAAAAAGATGCGTTCATGCGATATGGTGAAAACTTTATCGAGGCTAGTAGTGTAACCACTGAAGAAGTCGGAGAATTTATTGTAATCGATTCTGTACCTTATGGGTAGGGATTGAATGTAATTGGTGGAAGCGCTAAAGTCTATTTTGGTCTTTTTTGTGTCGCTCGATACCGCCTTGGATTCTGATGTGGTGAAGTTATAACTACTGCTCAATTCAACATATCTATTAAATGCCCGGTTCTGAGCTGAGAAGCTGTAGGATGTGCTTCTGTTCAATGTTCCTACTGATGACCTAGATGATGACCAGCTACCTGACGTGTTAAGCAGTAACAAGGGAACTACATTAATACCGGACAGGTTGCTGCTGACACTCTGCTCAAGGCCTCTGCCATCTTCATATATGTCGGACTGGGTCTCATTGTAACCTAATGAACCGGAGGCGCCAAAGCTTGCCCAGGAGTAGTTGTTTGAATAACTTGCAGTTGATGTAAGCCTGAAGTCCGTGCGGTCATCAAGAGCTGTATTCGCAGTATCTATTGAGGTCGATGATTGTTGGCTGTAAGAGACGCTCTCAGTCAAACTGAGATGGTCCGTGGCACGGTAGGAGATGTTGGCTCCTGCAGTAATAGAGTCGGAGTCTCTTGAAGATGTCAGCGTATTGTTCTTATCTGTAGCTAACGATACGTTTGCTGAGGAAGTGATCCTGTCCGAAATGTTATACCGCATGGCGCCGGCATAGTAGTGGCGCTCACTCGAATTTTCGTTTGATCCATCCGTCTCAACGCTAACAAAGCTATAAGCGTGGTTATGGCTGAAGATACGGCTGGGTGTGGAGTTGAGTGAAGTGTTCATGCCGATTACTGAACTCGAACTTCCACCTCCCTGGTCAGCTTTGGCGGCAGCAGCTGATACGCTCAGTTTTGTGGTACGTGAGATATCTGTTTTGTTTATAAAGTTTGTCGAGAACTGGCTTGTGCTGGTGCCAGCGGTTCTGTTCTCGTATACGTTATATTCATTTTCGAGTTTATTATCCGTTATTCCTATCTTTTTTTGTAATGTCAGGTCATATTCAGTGTCAACGCCATGGGTTCTATCATCTGTATGGTGATCGGTTTTGAGCGTGAAGATGGTCTTCGGTAATTTTCTGAAGGTTCCATACCAGTTTAGGCCGTAGGTAAATTTATTTCTCCATGTATCCGACCCAGCCGATGTGCTGGTATACCTGGTGTTATTGAAATACGTGGTAAGCGGTATGTTGGTTTTAGGTAGTATGGTGGTAGAGAGGTAGTAGTACCACGTATTGTTGGTCGTTTTGGTCTGGCCGGCATCGAAAGTTTTTCTCGAATAATGGAGCCCGGTATCGTATGTCATGAGCCAGCGCGAGACAATATGGCCAAGTGCGTCTAATGCGTATTGTTGCTCAAAAGAGGTGCGTAGGTTTTCAAATGATGAAATCTTATTCTTAGTTGTATCTCTGTCATACTGGAAGTAGAGTCCGAAACGTAGGCTGTTGTTAAGGTACGGATCGACCTCTACAGCCCGCGTGGTCTCTGGCATCACAAACAGTATCGTCAGTATGACTATAGATACAAAAACCTGTACTGGTCTGGACATAATAGTTCAGCCCTCTCGAAGTGAAGCTCAAAAGTAGAACAAAAAAATAACTTTAGTGATCTATTGTTATCTGCGCGGGAAGGGTGAAAATACTGCGTCGATACATCTATTACCGTATTATATGTTGCTGAATGTATAACGGTAGCCGGAACGTATTGCCGCAACTGTTCTGTGCGTAATACGCTCCGGTAGTACTGTTGTAAAGTCGCTACTTATTCTTCTCCACGTCCTTTGCTGACCAGGCACACCTGAAACCCACATCATTGTAACCGCCTTTAGGCGGTGCGGCATTTCTGTAGGAGGTTCTCAGGTTAATCTGTAATGTGTAATGGCCGAGCCCGCCCCAGCCTCCGCCTCTTACGACCTTGTGCTTTTCTCCGTATGCCTCATCTGCAAAATCATTACCCGGATACTGTTGGTACCAGTCCGAAGTCCACTCCCAGACGTTACCGGCCATATCGTATGCGCCATATGGGCTCTTGCCGTCTTCGTATTTGCCAACTGCCGTTGTTCCTCCCTGGAGCCCCATTGAGGTAGCCTTGTTCTTGTCGAACTCGTTACCCCACGGGAATTCTCTAGCGTCGGTACCACGGGCGGCTTTCTCCCATTCGGCTTCCGTAGGCAGCCGCTTGGTCTTCGAAGCGCAGTAATCGACCGCATCATCCCAGCTGATGTTACTAACCGGGTGGTCGCCTGTCCCTTCCGGGTAGGTTCCGGTCGCCCAGCTGCCGGCAATCCTGTGGCCTGTGGCGTCTACGAACTCTTTATAGTCCGCATTGGTTACCTCGTATTTGTCTATATAGAATTCTTCTAGTGAAATCTTTCTGCTCGGCCTCTCATTTGCATACCATGGCCGCGCATTTCCATACTGAATTCCTTTGGCCGCATCATCAACCTTGTCGCTGCCCATTGTGAACTCGCCATTGGATACCTTGACCATGCCCGGAGGCGGCGGCACGGGCGCAGGTTTTGAGCATGCGGAGAGTAGTATAAGCGCGGCGAAAAAGAGTATAGAGAGGGTAACGTAACGTAAGTTGTAGATATTTTGCATCCATTTCCTCCAAAGCATTGCCTGGTTTGACTGTTTAAGGCTGTAAGTTCGATTTATATAGTATTACTGCCGTGCGCCGTTATTTGGCATCGCTGGCGCACCTGAACCCGAAGTTGTTATTCTTTGTCCAGGGGTTGAAGAAAATTCTGTTGTAGGTAGGTGCGCTTATGCCACACTTGTAATAGGTACAGTCATACCATGAACCGCCGCGCACAACCCGTACGATCTCTCCGTAGTTCTCATCCGGGTGGTTGTTGCCCGGATACTGTTTGAACCAGTCTCCCGTCCATTCAAAGACGTTGCCCGCCATGTCGTGAAGCCCGTAAGGGCTGACGCCATCGTTAAAGGAGCCGACCTCCATGGTGTCTTCATTGCCGAGTTGAGGCGTGTTGCCCTTGAAGCGGGAAAACTTGTCGCCCCAGGGGAAGGTACGCGCATCCGAGCCGCGAGCAGCCTTCTCCCATTCGGGCTCCGTCGGAAGTCTCTGGTTGTCCCATTTGCAAAAGTCGTTGGCATCGAACCATGTTACATATACCGCCGGGTGATCCAGTTTTCCTTCCGGTATCATACCGCCTGTCCAGCTCATCGGAGGTTTGCGCCCGGTTGCATCGACGAAGGCCTTGTACCGTCGGTTGGTTACTTCATATTTATCTATTCTGAAAGCGGCCAAATTCCTTTTGTGCTCCGGCTGGCTTTTAGGCCACCAGTTGTCGCTACCCATGGTGAACTCCCCGGCGGGAACAAGGGCCGACTCTTTCTGCTCTTTCAGGCTGCGCGGGACATTTTGACCGAAACGCGGATCTTTGCTGAACTGTCCCTTGACCCCTTTCTGCTCTGCTGCTGCGTACTGGAGCAGTTCCTTATCTTCGTACGGGTCTGCGTAGCGGTCGTTGATTGCCAGAAACTCGTCACTGAGTCCGGGGCCGTGGCATGCTACGCAAGAATCGTCCCGTGTATAGTCAATAGAGTAGCTTCTTTCCGAGGAGTGGCACTTGGTGCAGTCGGGCTCTCCGGTTAACGGGTTGTAGTCTTCCGGGGCCGCTAAAGCGCTGGACAAGGGTATCAGCACCGAAAAAATAGTAGCGGCTGCAGTTGTCAGCAGGTAATGTTTGAAGCGATATATAGTCATTTATTCTCTTGATTAAATTATTTTTTTGGTTATTGTGGTTATATCAGCCTGAAAGTTGTTTCTTCAGGTTTTGCTGCGTAGGTGGCCGGCTGCTACTTTGCCACCTCTTTCGCGCGCCCTTCCTCTGCAAGCTGCCTAATATAAGCAAGCACATCCCAGCGTTCGGCCTCACTCAGTATGCCTTTCCATTCCGGCATGTTCATAGCCTCTCCTCCGACCTCTTTTTTGACCCCTTCGCTGATCGATTCGAAGAGTTCCTCATCCGTTTTTTTCATCCTCTTGCGGTCATGTACAAAGTCTGCCGGATGGGGAGAGATCGCCATGCCGACGGGTCCGTCACCGAGCCCACTGTTTCCGTGGCAGAAGTGGCAGTGTCTCTCGTATACTACTTTCCCTGCTACGGCATCACCGGAAGGTCGGGTTGCAGCAGACGGAGCCTGCGTCTTTGTAGCGCTCTCTACGGGAGATGCGGGTGCCTTGGAGCTTCCGTCATCCGTGCCGTTGGAGCAGGCGGTAAGGAGCAGCAGTACGGCGCATAGCATAAATCCACGAGGCGTACGCCATTTGTGGTTACGGCTGTTTTCCTTCTGCCTATGATTTCTCTCGATTTGCATCATATCGCTCAACGAGTCACTTGTTACGGTTATTAGTAAAGGTCTTTTACAAGTATTTCGATCTTTGCATCCTTACGGAGCTCTTTAAGCCACTCTTTGTTGTTTCTGTCGTACTCTCTCTTCTCGAGCTGCTCTTTAAGGTTTTTATGGTTAAGGTTTTCAAACTTCTTCTGTTTGGTCGGTGTTGAGTCAACAAGCTGGACAAGATGGTAGCCGTAGATAGTCATTACCGGTTCGCTGATCTCGCCTTTTTTAAGCGCGGAGGCCGCATGGTCGATCTCTTCAAGCAGGCTGCCTTCATGAGCCCAGCCCATGTCGCCGCCGTTGGCCGCATTGGGCCCCTGAGAGTGCTTCTTTGCAAGTTCGCTAAACTCGGTACCGCTACGTGCCTCTTTCAGAATTTCAAGGGCTCTTTCACGGGTCTCGTTCCATACCTTAGGCCCGCCGGAAGGGTCGCTCTTGAGTAGAATATTGTTAAGCCTGATTCTCTTCGGCTCTTTGAACTTGTGAAGGTTGTCCTTATAGTATTCCTTCATGTAAGCCGTGTCTACGGTCTTGGCGGCTTTCTCCAGGTGAGCTTTTTTCATGGCCTCTTTTTGAGCGCGAATTACCAGCGTTTTATTGAGATCCTCTCTGAGTTGCGCCATTGTCATATCACTTGCCTTAAGCACTTTCTTGAGTGTCTCGCCCTTGGGCAGCTTACCCTTGAGGCTCTCAATCTTGGAGTCAATCTCCGCCTTCGGAGCTTTATGCTGATTCTTCCGCTTGGCGTCCTTGTAGATAAGCTCAACATCTATCAGCTGATCGAGCGCCTTTTGCCTTGTCTGCTCGTACCGTTTTTCCGATACCGATTTGTGCAGCGAGGCATACGGCAACAGTGTGGTTACCGCGCTGTCGAGTTCCATGCGCGTAATCTTTATTCCGTCTACCGTTGCAATGGGTTCGAGTTTATACGGGTCTACTCCCGCAGAAGCTGTTGAAATGGTAAAGGCGCTCAGTATAAGAAGAGCGAGGGTAATTGTTAGGTTGTGAAACCTGTTAGTTATTAGAGACATATCTTAGAAACCTCCAGTTATTGAGTAGTACGTATTATATAAAATATGGATACTTATAGGTAGTTTTTTTTGTGTTTAAACCGATCAATTCCGAATAAAATATAGAAAAGCGGCATTGTCGGGTTGTACGGTATTTTTTACCCGATTAAAAGAGTCGTCATGCCACTAATAGACCGCCTGGCGGGTCGAGTCCGTATGGTAGAGTCATTGTAATATATAGCATTAAAAGCACGATTAGTGAGTAATTAAAAGTTTTTAACCTCTGCCAGAGGTAGGCCGTTATTTCAGGTTTTTAATGTTTTCTAAGATAGTATGTCTTACTTCTTATATAGGGGTTTATCGGTAGTAAACAGACTAGCTTAAGGGGAAAAGTGAATAAAAAAAGAGGCTGACCGTTTGTACCGGTCAGCCTCTTTTTTTTAAAGCAGTGCGGTAAGATTATACCGCGAGTATCTGGTTTACTTCTCGTGACAAGTTCTGCAAACTCCAGAACCGGTATTACCCTCAACTCTCCTGAGGAAGAGGCCGTTGGACTCAAACGCGCCGCCCCAGGTGGACTCTACTTCAGTCCAGCTCTTGTTGTTGAAGTGAGGATCATGACAGGAACCGCACTCTACGTTACCGGCTCTGAGCAGATCG
>JAJCZH010000019.1 GCA_029262515.1 Deltaproteobacteria bacterium
CGATCTGCTCAGAGCCGGTAACGTAGAGTGCGGTTCCTGTCATGATCCTCACTTCAACAACAAGAGCTGGACTGAAGTAGAGTCCACCTGGGGCGGCGCGTTTGAGTCCAACGGCCTCTTCCTCAGGAGAGTTGAGGGTAACACCGGTTCTGGAGTTTGCAGAACTTGCCACGAGAAGTAGATCACAAAAGAGTATAGCTACACAAAAGCCGGGAAGACTTTTCAGTCTTCCCGGCTTTTTTTTGTCACTTATATGAAAGTAAAAGGTATGGAGAATGAAACCTGAATCGTGAGTCACGAGTCTCGTACCGGCAAGCTTCATACATTTATCATCATACAGATGCCCGGCCCCCATTACAACCCGGCTATAACCGTATCCGAAAGCAGAACCCCGGCAAGGGTCAGCAGCAGGTCTTCGCCCTTCTTGCATAAGAGCCCCTGACTAATAAAGAGCCCTCCCCCCCCTTTTTCAATAAAGCGCTCGCACGGGCTTATTTTAAAACGTCTCCTGAACTCGTCGGCCACGATACCTCTATCTAACCTGCGAAGCCCCAGCATAGCAGCCTCTAAAGCGGCGCTTTCCATATCGAGCTCTTCAGAGTCCTCTGCTGCCGTTCCAGCGCTCTCGATCAGACCCATATACTCGGCCACGTCTCTGACATTCCAGCTCCTGCGGCCCCACTCGGTATCGTGAAAAAAACTGTGTGCTCCGGGCCCTAAACCTATGTACTCGGCTCCGCTCCAGTAGAGGTTATTATGGAGGCTCCTGCGGCCCGGACGAGCAAAGTTCGATATTTCGTAATGCTCAAAGCCCGCATCCGTAAGGGCCTCTATGGCGTACGAATAGAGTTCGGTATAGAGATTATCGTCTATCACACCAACGCTTGCCCTGCCTGCACTGCTCCCGTATACAGCGTGAAACCCGGTGCCATCCTCAATAGTAAGGCCATAGAGCGAGATATGCTCGGGCGCCAGCTCTACCGCTTTAGCGAGGCTCTCTTTCCAGTCAGCCAGCTCCGACCCTGGCAGGGCAAAGATCAAGTCTATTCCGATATTTTCAAAACCGACATTGCGGGCAGCCTCAAAGGCGGCCAGAGCCTCTTTAACGGTGTGAGGCCTGCCGAGGCATTTAAGCTCAGCGTCGTTAAAAGATTGAACCCCGATGGAGAGACGGTTGACACCGGCCTCGAGATAACCGGCAAGTTTTTGCGTGGAGACGGATTCCGGGTTGGCTTCGAGCGTAACCTCGGCCATGCCGGTTCCGCCGCGTTTTTTGACATGTTCGATAACCCGCGTTATCGACTCTGGAGTTAAAAGGCTCGGCGTTCCGCCACCGAAGTAGAGCGAGACCGGGTTGAAGGAGTCGCGCCCGAGGACCTCGAGCACGGTATCGAACTCAGAGGTTATGGACTTAATATAAGGCTCTTCGTCAAAGGAGTCTGTTGAGGGGTCGGAAACAGGAACGGAATTGAAGTCACAGTACGGGCACTTGGAGGTACAAAACGGCACATGGACGTAGAGGCCGGGGCCTTCCATCTCCCCTTCTCTGTTCCCTGCCGAACCGCTTGAAATGTCATCCTGCTCTTTCACGCCCCTCCCCCCTTGGCTGTTCTAAAACCATTCTACCAGTATCGGGATTAAGTTCTATGTTTTTTTGAGCAGATCAGTTTAGAAGACTTGGAAGCGAAGAAGGTGAGAAAGGAGATGAGAAAAGATACCGGGTCGGGTTAGCGCTGACTAACCCAACCCGCAAGGCTAGTTAACCGGTTCTTTGCGAAGATACTTTCCATTATCGAATTCGGAGAAGAACTGATCCAGCATAGGGTGGCTAATCGGTTCATCGCTGTCATCAGATTCCAAATTCTGTTCAGCGACATACGTTGAATGATCGCTCCCATGAACCAGCACATGGTACCAGGGCCTGTTTTTAGGTGGACGAGACTTTGCCACCATTTCGTACCACTCTTCTGATGCCTGAAAATTTTTGTCCATATCTACAATTACTCCGCGATAGTCAAAGAGCCGGTGGTGAATCACTTCACCAACGGAGAATTTTACCCTGGTAATACTCGTTACGGTTCCCATGTTTTTCACTCTCCGGTGTTATTAATCGGACTCTAGCAATTACAGGATGATCCCGAATAAGGTACGGAGTCCTGCATTTTTGTTCAGATAAAAAACTCTTGGCGCAACATTAGTTGAAGCTGTATGCCCCTATACATCACAGACTTGCATTAAGTATATCAATAGACTGGATAGAGTCAAGCCGGGCAGGTTCGGTAGAGTCGCGCCAACCCGACTTGCAAATTTAAATCCTACGTTATTTATAGGTTAGAGAGGATTTGAAGAGTTTGGGGCAAGTAAAGCAAGAGAAGGTGTTCGGTTATGCTACGCCAACACGGCCTCCTGCAAGGCAGAATGGCGCAATAGCTTATGGTAGCACAGCCCCCTGCATGGCTTTATAGATAATCTTATATTTATCGATTACCAATAGAATTAACTACTTCTTTTGCCACATCTTATTTAACGATACACTGTAGAAATATACTCTATATTTTTGTAATTTTTTCTCAAAAAAATCTAAATCAGTAGAGATGTAGGCATCTAGTAGAGTCTTTACAGTGATAAATACTTAAATTAGTGTAAAATTTTTTTCCATATCAAGATAACTTGTTAACACACCAGAATATAGGAGTTTACTCTCGTTTCGTAGATGTTTTTATAAATTTGCATGTTATTTTAATTACACTTTGGAGCCTATCATGCAACCGCCTACCTTACTAAGCAATCCATTAATGCATATAAATCAATGGTTAGGCGTGCATGCAGCTCATGGCATATCATTTGCACCATATTTTAATAGCTGCCCTGTAAAACCTAATAACTAACAGGTCACTTGCTTAGAGATCAACGGTACCGTCATTAACAATACCACAAGAAGAGGAGGCTGATGAGTTACTCTTAAGTATTACACTGGCATTAATTATAAGTTTCGGCTTTTGCATTAAACAGGCTAATGCGCTACTTATTCTCTCAGGAGACGCCAATATACTCAATCCTCTGGCCCCCGAAATTTATGAAGATGCCGGAAATAAACGGTTCTTTACCAATGTACTTGGCGGCGTAAGCACTGTTGCGGTCTTAGACAGCGGACTTGCTTCACTTACTAACGATTTTTATAACAGCTTAACGGGCGTTACCTCTTCAATCATCACCACAACAGATAGCGCTTCCCTTACAGGAGTTGAGCTTTTAATAGCTACACCGCCAACTAGCGCATTTAGCGCCACAGAGCTTTCGGCATTGAGCAGTTATTATTCTGGCGGCGGTACAATCTTCTTTCTTGGTAAGTGGAGCTACCTGGCAACCAGAAACGGCTATATAAAGATGCGCTTGCGGCACTCGGCAGCAGCATGAGCATTGGCAATACAGATATTGATGCAGGCTGGCATTCAGCTACATCGGCACAGATTGCCACAGACCCATTAATGACCGGAGTTTCGACCTTTCAATACGCTTACGGATCTACGGTTATTGGCGGCACAGCCCTTCTCTACGGAACAACCGGAGATAAGTTAATAACGTACGAAGGCACCTCCGTCTCCGAACCCTCAACCCTGGTGCTGCTCGGAAGTGGCCTTGTAGAGCTTGGGTTTATTAGAAGAAGGTTCAAGAAGTAGTACCTAATTATAGCAAGTATCAAAGCCCATCGGTCTTAGTGGCCGGTGGGCTTTATTTATTTCCGGTAGAACCGTTGTGTATAGTAGTCGTGCTTAAAAGTGTTTAGTACAGGAAGGAGCCTTGTATCTGTGCCACATATTTTTTCTAAAAGATCAAACAAGGTCTTACTGTGTCAAATAGCTTGATAATTGACTTATAATATCTTTGTGCTGCTATCATAACATCGCGCTACACACAACCGCTACCCATTGACTTCACCTGCAACCTCACCAACAGCCACCATAATTAGAAACCCTAGTAAACCTACTCCGAGCGAGAGACTGCAAGCAGTCTGCTGATAAGATCGGCATGAGTGATTGAGCCTAGAAATAGACCGGAGTTATCTACCACAGCGACAAAACCGGTTTCTAAAGCTAAACGTGAACCGACAGAAGACGGGCCGGAAGAGGAGACGAGCAGACGGGATACCTCGATTGCCGGAGTCTCGGGGCCGACCCTCGGAGCCTCTCTATCTATCAAAGAGGCGATACCGACCCCTGCGGCGTCTTCGATTGTGCCGGTCAGGTTGGCGTGGCCGCAGTGCCAGAGCCCGCCAGAGAGTTCGGCAACAAGGGCGGCAGGGTGCAAGGAGCCGACAAAAAGGCCGTCTGCATCGATAACGGCGAGCGCGCTATTTCCGGTCTCTGCAACAGATTTAAGAGCAGCGTAGAGGCTGGAGCCAAGGGTGAGCCTCGCGCAATCTATCTTCATAATTTTTGCGGCTATCATAGAAGTAGCTCCCCCCTAAATTGAGACAGACCGAGAACCGGACTTTGAGCAATTCTAGCAGAAAAGCGTGTTAGTGACAATCGAGAGAATTGAGGGATAAAAATAAAAACCGACAGAGAATGGAAAGAGAGCCAAAAGGGTTTAAAACGACGAATTCGACCGCTATTTATGCGCCATAAGGGTCTGAATATTCCTCAAAGTTCGCCCACTGTAGAGAGAATTCGTCAAAAATCGTCGAAATTCGTCTAGATTAATGTTGAGAGAATGGCCGTTATTTTTGAGAGCAACCGGACTCAAGGCCCAAAAAACTATATAGCATGCTATATTTTATAAAAACATAGGCGTGCCTAGTAGTCGTAAAAAAATACATATAAAACAGTATATTAAAGATTCAAGGTCTGGCCTGAATGAACTTTATCCACAGAACTCCAGCCAGAGTTGTGACTTTAGTCACAGTCCGAATTTAAGCACAATGCTATAACATATACAGATGGAACAGGATAAACCTAAACAGAGAAGCAACGAAAGAGTCGCACAGGTAGACTTAGCACCGTAACACCTTGTAATATAAGGGGAATTAGCTTAATACAGACTTGAAAAATCCATTCTTAACTCCCCACTTGGCCGGCAACTGTGGCCGGCCTATCCCCCAGGGTAACACGCACCGAACCTATTGAAGCGGACCCTTTGTCAACCCCACGACATCGGGCCCGCCCTTCCTCATTTCAGCACTCCGCAAATCTCGTAATACCTTGATCTATTTTGATAAAATAGACTGACCAAATATTTTTCCATGTACCTGCTCGTAATTTTTACCAGCATAAAGCAGCAGTGACGGCAGCAGTGGAATTACAATATTTACCAGAACTTTCCCTAACGTACCGACGTCAAAAGGCCAAATCCGCATCAACTTAACTCTCTTGTATAGATAATCGAATGCCTCTGAGCCTTCGGTATTGTAGTCAACCTTGCTACTATACAACTCTTCGCCTAGAACCCCTTCTATTGATTTATGCAGTTATTCTAAATGTTTACGGCAAATCTCGGACAGAATATCACGATACCGACCCTTGACCTTTATCAAATGCGGGGTAAAGACTAATAACTAGCCTATAAAAAGAATAGGACAACTACTATAAAAACACCAACCTTGGGCACCAGGTCCCATCGTAACGGGTTGGCACCTTGGAGATAGACATAATTGATGTAATCGAGAACAATCAGAATACCTACATACATGATCATATAACCTCAGACCAGTCTTGCTTTACTAAAAAACAGCAGTCCAGCGCACCTGTCTGCATGCAAAGGATTTACATTCACAGGAACACTGGTAGCGCTTTTTAGAAACCAGACCCAAAGCGCGCTCTGACTACCCAAATATTGATAAGATACAGACCGATTAGAACAGAGACAACGGCAATATAGATGCCTGGCAATGTGGGGCTCATATAACATATGCCGTGCCAGGTGTTTATATTATCAATTAATAACGTCACCAACCAGACTACGCTGGAGATATACGCGATTGCAAGACACAAGAGATGAATGGTTAACGAAGCTGACAACCTGTTTGTTCTTTCCGTAATTTGCTGTGGTTGCCCGGCTGATATAGATAGAACCTTGTTGCGAGTGGCAAAACGCAAGGCGTTATTTAATATGTCAGAAACATGTTGCTCCGCATTGACGGTCAGTGGAATAGAGATCAGGTAAAAGGTATAGATAGTGAGGCCGAAGATAAAGCAATTATTGCCGAACGGGCTGCTCGGCAGAAGTATACCACTTAACAAAGCTAGCAGCGCCGGCAGAACCCACTCTACTATAAAAAGTTTAAAACTGGCTTTCAGAGGGTTCACTCTCTTTAGCTGGTTCAGTCTACTCGGCAGGTAAAAACGAAGTTCCCGTACAGGGTTATCTCTTCCTTTGAGATATTTTCTTTATCACAAAAGACTTTTTGAGTCAGATTTATCTTGCTTGATACCGGGTTACCCGCATCCACTCTATACAAAGACCCGGCAATAAACCGATACTGTCGCTCGCCGCATGTAAGATGTCGTGTCTGTCCGACCCATTAAAATCAACAAAAGAGAACTTGATAATTGATAGATCGGACTTAACTGGTTCAAGCACTCAAAATGTAGGATCATTGTGAATAATACAGAACAATAGATGTCAATATCAAGCATTGGCATCACGTAAAATTTTATCGATACGGATTGTGTGTGGGTGTCATACGATAAAAGGCCCATCCTGTGCTAATAGAGGGCTTTCGGTCAAGGTAGAGTTATTAATAGTAGCTATGTAATAATAAGAAAACCCTCCCGGAATTTTCCGGGAGGGTTGGGGAAAGACCTCTTGGTAGAGGTTAGAGGGTGGAGAGGATAGAGGGGTTAAGCGGCGCGCCCGATAAGTTTGCCGAAAAAGCGGTTTACCGGGTTATTTCTATGCAGAAAAGAGAGTGTGGGGCTGCGTCTGATTCCGAGTCTTCTGACCTCTTCGATGATATCCTCGTGCGAGATATCATAACCGAGGCCCTTCTTAAAAGACTTCATAGCAACACGCTTCTGACCGTTGACCAGAAAAATCCGTCCGAGGTTGAGGTATATCTCAGGGTTATAAAATTCTTTCTCTGCGGCCATAACGCACATGGAGATAGCCTTGTCGTAGTGACCTTCAGCCGTTGCGAGACAGAGCGCATAGTATGACATTGCAAGGGGGTTCTGCGTAAAGCTGAGGTTCTGATCAAAAACATAAAGCGCATCGGTGTAGAGACCTTCCTTTGCAAGCTCAATACCCCTGTCTACATTGTCTTGTATGGTATCCATTTATCTTTCTCCCTCAATTTAAATCTAACAGCCCTGACGGCTAAATCCGTACCGCCCCTACTTCACCGGGCTCTCTTACCCTATATTTAGTAATATATACCAGTTGGAGTAGAAGTCGATGTAACCGGGGTCACCCGGTGCTCGATTTAAGAGAGGAAAAGCAGGCTAGCAAGAAAAACCTGTCTTTACAGGCAGTTACGCATGTCAGAAAATAAAGACATGTGAAATGGCTATGGGACTGAGATGGGTATGGGTTTGGACTGAAGAAAAAGAGGCTGATGAGTCTTACTGGAGCCTCATACCGGTCTCTAGCACGTGCTCCATTTCGGCTCCGTGTTTAACCGAGAGGTTTCCGGACTCGTCTATACAGAGGGTTACGAGCTCTTCGCCTACGTTATCGGTATCGAACTCGACGTTTATGCTCTTCAGGTCATGCAGAGGGCGCGTCTCCCCCTCCTGCGAGACGATCTCCTGCTTTATGAACTCAATGCCGCCCTCTTTAACCCACCTGCGTGTCACCTTCGAGTCCGGCACCTCGTAGAGTTCGAGCATAAAACCGCTCTGGGCGCCAAGTTTGTTGGCGGGGGTAAGGCGCAGAGCCGTCTCCATCGGCAGCTTGCAGCCTTTTTCGAGAACAATGGAGTATGAGAAGAGCGAGTCCTTGCCCTCTTCGGTTGCGTAGCGCAGGGCGTAAGCGATGCTCAGGTGCCTGTCTATTACGTCTCGGGTGCCGTAGAGGGCCGCACCCTCGGCAACGGCGCTATGCGGGCTGTGGTCGTATATCCGGTTCGATCTTCTAAGGTCTGAGAACAGGTGCCCGACCTTATCCTTAAAGGACGGAATCTGCGAGGTGCCTCCTGTAAGTATAATTGCCTCAATGCCGCCTCGCTCAAGCCCTACCTTCTCGGCACGCCTTACGAGGTAAGCGATAGAGCGGTCTATCAGCCTGTAGAAGTCGTGCGAATCGAGCATCTCTTCAAACTCGGTTCTCGTAACCATACAGACCTCGCGCCCGTCCCAGATAAAAGGAACCTCAACGCTACTCGACAACTGCACCTTTATCTCTTCGGCCTTTATAAGCAGGGCGTGCGGCATATTCTCGGTCGGCAGGCCGAGCTTCTCCGCTAGGTACCCGGCGAGCCAGTAATCTATGTCATTGCCTCCGAGCACGAGCGCCATATCGGGCTTGGCTACAACGTTGACCTCCTTGACGTTGAGCCTGACCACCATAGAGTTGAGCGTACAGCCGCCGAAATCGAGCAGCATAACAACCTTGTCACTCCTCTCAGCCACCTGGTAGCCGAGCGCCGCCGCCAGAGGCTCTTCGATAAGCTCGGTCTTGACGCCCTTAAAGACCTTCGAGGCGATCTTCGATACCTCTAAGGAGTAATCCTTAAAACCGACCGGCACGGTTATGTATAAGACGTCGGACATTGGGCGGGTTATGAGCTTAAACCAGCCGGACTTTATTACCGTGCTCCTTAAATGACCGTAGAGAACAGTATAGAAGCGCTCCACATACTCTGCGCCCCTGGGCGCACCCTCCATCAGCATCTGCTTGATATTGACCACAGGGGCAGAGTCGTTAACAGCGGTGCCTATCTCGTTTGTCTCGCTTCCGAGAACGGTCGGGATCATTGAGATGCTGCCGTACTTCTTCGAGATCGATGGCAGGTCGATGAACTCTGGTGACGCGGAACCTGACCTCTTCATCACAATGGTATTTGTCGCACCGAGATCAATCGC
>JAJCZH010000020.1 GCA_029262515.1 Deltaproteobacteria bacterium
AGAAATATTGTCGCACCGCCTCATGCGCTCCAGGCACATCTGTTTGAACGCCTTCGAATGTCTTTTATTAGCCACTTGAAACACCTCCTATGTGTGACAAGTGTGACATATTTTACTGTCTCAAAACAGGGGTGCAGTCCAGGAATGGGGTTGTATTGAGGGTTATTCGAGCGAGTTCTCAGTGACTTTCAGAGCTTCCGAGAATGTCAGCAGTGAAATCTGAGGGCTCTGGGGAACTCTTATGTCAATACAACCTTAATAGCGCTGTCATATTCTATCAACAAAAGGCTTGTAGTATGTAGTCAATTGACCAGCCGAGAGAGTTTTTAAGAGTAACCTGCTCCCGCAATGTTAATTAACATGGAAAGGAGGTGATAGATATGAAGAGAATCAACACATTCAAGGCAGACCTGATAGTATATGCCGCTCTTGCTATCGGTATTGTAGGCACTATCGTAATAACATAAATCAGAGTAATAGGAGTAGATATCTAGAAACCCCGGCACCTTAAAGGTACAGGGGTTTATTTACATGCGTTGCTCTATGAGAGGTTGAAGCCTCCGAGAAACCTTTCCCTCAACACAACTATGACGCTTCTGTCATATTCCCTCAACAAATCGATTGTACCATGCAGTCAAATAAACAACTGTAACAGAATAAACGGGCAGAGAGTCTG
Source organism: Deltaproteobacteria bacterium (assembly GCA_029262515.1). Taxonomy (GTDB): domain Bacteria; phylum Desulfobacterota; class GWC2-55-46; order GWC2-55-46; family JADFVP01; genus JADFVP01. The sequence continues at coordinate 677 of JAJCZH010000020.1, forward strand.
GCCGTAAAACATCAAGGAGGAAGAAAAAAGATGAAGCGTAGAATTGGTAAATTGATTGCCGGGGGACTTTTGGCTACATGTATGCTATTTGCCGTAACACCTTCGGCGGACGCGGCAGGCATTACCTACAAAGACGGTGACAAGTACGTCAAGTTCGGAGGTCGGATCCAGATGCAGTATCATAAGAGCGACCCCGATGGTAGTACCTCAACGGATTCAGTCTTCTTCAGACGTCTGAGGCCCTACATAGAAGGCTCTGTGCACCCTGACTGGAAAGGAAAGATCCAGTTCGACCTCGGCAGCGCCTCTGGTGACAACGAAGTAGCTATAAAAGACGCCTATTTTCAGTATACCGGCTTCAATAACGTAAAGGTCACAGTGGGTAACGCTAACTTTCCGTTCTCCCGTGAGTTTCTAACCAGTTCGAAGTACCAGCAGTTGGTCGAAAGGACGCTTGTCGGAGACCACAACTATGGAACCCCGGACCGGCAGCTAGGCGTGCACCTTACTGGCAATTTGGCTGGAGGTAATGTTACCTGGGGGGCTTCGGTCGCATCGGCCGCAATCGACCCAAGTTCATCGAAGCTCGATTTCGACACTCCTATTAACAAAGCAACAGATTTTAATGAGGGTGTGATGTACGGCGGAAGGGTCGATTACCACCCCTTCGGCACGGTTAAAATGAGCCAGGGTGATTTTAAGAGAACCGACCTCAAGGCAACGATAAGTGTTGGAGCGTTCGGTTGGAACAACGATGGAGACAACAACGGATCCGCCAACAGCATAGATCAGGTAACAGGCGTTGAGGTCTCAGGAGCGGCAAGGTATATGGGAGCCTCGGTAGATGCCGAGTACAACCAGTTCTCAGCCGATGCCGTAGACACCACGCTTACGAGTGGACTGTACACGAATGGCTCAACCAAACTTACCAACTACGCGGTCGAGGGCGGGTATATGGCCATTCCCTCCAAGTTGGAGTTGGTGGGCGGATACCAGGGACAGGACGCTGACGGTTACGCCAAAGTCTGGACCAGAACATCTGTCGGGGCCAACTGGTTCTTCGCAGGTCACGACATAAAGGTACAGGGCACCTACAGGATGGGTGAAAATGTAGACGGAACTATCGGTAATGACAAGGATGAGTTCTTCTTGCAGGGCCAGTACGTATTTTAATGGCATAAAAGATTTACGTGGAGCCGTGTTGAGCCTCTGGTTCCACGTAGATATACCGTCACCCTCACGGGCAAGACGGCTTCCTCCAGAGGGGGCGGCTTCTCCCCAAAGGGCCGCCCCCTCAAGTGTTTTACATCGGAGCATATAAACTTAATACAACATAAATATGGAGAAAACGAAAATGAAAATTACTAAGATACTTTATACGATAGCCTTCTTGGCGGCTACTATGCTAGGTGCCTCATCGGTCAGTTATGCTGAGGCGATAATTAACGGGGCCGGGGCGAGCTTTCCCGCCCCCCTCTATACCAAGTGGACCTATGAGTATCACAAATCCACAGGGAAAAAGATTAACTACCAGTCGATCGGAAGCGGCGGCGGCATAAGGGCGATAAAAGGTAAGACCGTTGACTTCGGTGCAAGTGATGCTCCCTTAAAAGCCGATGATCTTGAAAAATCAGGCCTTATTCAGTTCCCGATGGCCATTGGTGGAGTCGTACCTGTCGTGAATATCAAGAGTATCAAGCCCGGCGAATTGAAGCTGACTCCAGACGTTCTCTCTGATATCTTTCTCGGCACAATAACCAGGTGGGACGATAAGAGGATAAAAAAGATAAACAAGGGGCTCAAACTTCCTTCCGATAAGATAACGGTTGTGCGCCGTTCGGACGGAAGCGGCACGACATGGATATTCACCAACTACTTGGCTAAAGTGAGTAAAGAGTGGAAAGAGAAGGTAGGGTTTGGAAAGGCCGTAAGCTGGCCGACAGGTGTGGGAGGAAAGGGCAATGAAGGTGTAGCCAGTTATGTAAAGAGGCTCAATAACTCCATAGGCTACGTCGAGTACGCTTATGCCTTACAGAACAAGCTTTCTAACGCCAGACTTAAAAATAAAGATGGGAAGTTTGCGTCTCCGTCGATAAAAAGCTTTATGGCAGCGGCTGCCGGAGCTGATTGGAAAAACACGCCGGGTTATTCTGTGGTGCTCACCGACCAGCCCGGTAAAAAGGCATGGCCCATAGCAGGAGCAACTTTCATACTGGTACACAAAGAGGCTGATAATTGCACGACCGCAAGCGGCGTGCTGGAGTTCTTTGACTGGGCCTATAAGAACGGCGCGAAAATGGCCACCTCTCTCGATTACGTGCCTATCCCCAAGGATGTCTACTCCATGATGGAGTCGACCTGGGCTGAGGAGATCAATTGCAACGGAAGCCCTGTATGGAGTAAGTAGCATAAGCTGAAAAGTTTTTTAACAAGACAAAGCCGCCCTCCGCCGTTACGCGGAGGGCGGCTTTTACCGTTTAGTCTTTGAAGTATTCAGATCACACGCACTTAACCGTAATATGTGTGTAACACCCCCTTCACTTGTATGGTTTATGATGTAAGAAAAGGAGGAATAAAACATGTCCTATAGTATATGTCCTAACATTGAGTTCAACAATAAAGATGCAACATGTACGCTTTGCAGGGGTCATATCAAGTATCTCAAGCAAGCAGACGTCGGCCTCTGCCTAAGCGAGAGCTTCGTCTATTGCCGTTATTACCAGAATCACGGTGAGTCCTGTAGCGGAAGTAACGAGTTGGACCGGGAGGCAAACGAATTTGTCCACGAGTGTTGTTATGAAGATTAAGTGCTTTACGGAAAGCATTACCCCGGCAGGGTTTTTCTTTGAGGAACGCTGCCTGCTCTGCCATAGACGCTTGACGGTATATATGCAAGATGGCGGTAGAGACAGATTTACGTGTTCGGGTTATTTGAGGTGCAGGATATATTAGGGGGTTGTTGATACGTTTTGCAGGGAATGGAGAAAGCGTTTTTCTACCGGCCAGTCAGGGCCTCTTCACAAAACCTGTAGCCGACCCCCCGGACCGTTTCTATACAATCTTTGCAGGCTGTACCGAGCTTCTGTCTGACTCTCCTTACGTGAGAGTCCACTGTTCTTGTTGTAACATGCTCTTCCTGGGTGGAGATTTTCCTCATGAGGGTTTCCCTGCCAAGGGTCCGTCCTTTAGCCTTTATCAATTCCAGCAGGAGTCTGAACTCGGTTGCGGTAAGGTCCACCATACTGCCGTTCACCTCAACTCGGATCCTATCTAGGTCTATCTCTAAAGGGCCTTTACATATATTCTCTTTTTTATGACCAGTCACATTCTTTTTCTTTCCGATGATTACCGTAACCCTGAGCATCAGTTCTTTCGGGCTGAAAGGCTTTATTAGATAGTCGTCGGCTCCAAGTTCAAAGCCAAGCACACGGTCTATTTCCTCACCTTTTGCGGTAAGCATAATTACGGGGATTTTTTCGGTCGCTGGGTCTCTTTTTAAGGCCTTAAGTACATCGGTTCCCGACATGTTAGGCAGCATTATATCGAGGATGATAAGCTGAGGTTTTTCAGCTTTTGCGGCTATAACCGCCTCCGGTCCGTCCATTACGGAGACGACCTCGTAACCCTCATGTTCCAGGTTATATTCAAGAAGTCTCAGTATGTCCTTTTCATCGTCTACTACTAGTATCTTCTGCTTCATCGCATTCTTTTGCTTCCTTTCGATTCAGCAATATAAAGAGACCTTCCTACCATGAACGTGTAGCTCCAGCCCGCGCCACACTTTTTCTGCATCCATTCATAAGTGTGTGTGCAAGGAGTAGCGGGCACCGGTAGTGTTCCTCTGTTGTGCAGTATTGGGTGAAGTTAAGACTGTTCGGGGACATTCTGATAGAAGATGTCATGCAAAGGGGCTTTTCGCCTTCTTCTCTCAAGTACGGACAACTTTTTTCGTTCATTTTTTTTCTCCTGTTTTCTTTGTTTTTCTCTTTGATTTCATGATACCAGGGTACTCCTGTAATGTTGTGGGAATATTACAACGATGTTATATCCATGTTACATGGAAAAGAGCCTATACTAAGGTTGCTTCGCCACGCAGCTCGGCACGACGGTACAAAAATCTATTTGTATCTTGTTGACAGAATGAGAGGTAAAGACAAATGTCGTATGATTGTCATATACCCGTAACGCTGCCATAACTTTCCTAATTTATATTTCTATAAGGTAGGGTTGCTAATTTGTACAAATTTCTCACGATTAACGTCTTAAGGTTTTTATACATGGAGACTTCGAGTAGATGGCTAAATACATTGCAGAGCTCATAGGGACTTTCGCGCTAGTTTTCGCTGGTACCTCCGCAATCGTCGTCAACGATATTACGAAAGGTGGCATAAGCCATGTAGGTGTTGCGCTTACCTTCGGCTTCGTGGTCATGGCCATGATATACGCGGTAGGCGACGTCTCTGGCGCTCACATCAACCCCGCCGTCACCGTCGGCTTCTGGCTTGCGGGTAAGCTCCCTTTCAGGGACCTCTTCCCTTATCTAATCAGCCAGATAACTGGTGCCATGATTGCAAGTATATTTATTTGGTTCCTCTTCCCTGAGCACCCGGACATAGGTGCTACTCTGCCGGCTGGTACAGCCACCCAATCCTTTGTCCTTGAGGCTATACTGACCTTCCTTCTTATGTTCGTAATACTCAACATTTCGAACGGGTCAAAGGAAAAAGGCATGATGGCCGGTATCGCAGTTGGGGGTACCGTGGCACTCGAAGCACTCTTCGCAGGGCCTATTTCAGGGGCATCGATGAACCCTGCTAGGTCTCTTGGTCCTGCGCTCGTATCGGGTTATATTGTAGGTCTCTGGATATACCTTACAGCCCCGTTCGCCGGTGTGTTCCTGGTCACCCTCGGCTACAAATGCATTCAAACAAAAGGGTGCTGCTAGATTTAAGAGAATGGAGAGTGGCATGATCAAAGATAAAATTTATAACATACTTTTTGTCTGTATAGAAAACTCTTGCAGGAGCCAGATGGCAGAGGCCTTTGCACGCATGTACGGCAATGGTAGAGTTAGGGCATGGAGCGCCGGTTCACGACCCTCCGGTGTTGTGAACCAGAGGGCGGTAAGCGTCATGCTTGAGAAGGGGTATGATCTCGGCACCCACACATCCAAGCAGCTTGATGACCTGCCGAAGGACCAATTCGATGTTGTTGTTACAATGGGATGCGGAGACGCATGCCCATTTGTCAGGACCGATAGGCGTGAGGACTGGGAGATACCCGACCCCAGGGATATGCCCATGTACGCCTTTCGGCAGATAAGGGACATTATAGAGATGAAGGTACGCCACCTTATCTCCGAGATATGACCTGCACTGATACCTGTGCAGGTTATTATTATTTTAGCCATAATATCAAGCCTCAAAACCGGGGTGTGTTGTATTTATTTTCGGTAGAACTGTTGCATACAGAAACGTGGTGATAAAGTGTGAAATACAAAAAGTGCTTTTACACAATAGTTTCTAACGTTACATACAACACCTTCAAAACCACCACTTCCCTAACGTAATATTACGTATCATTGCAGACGAACAGGTAAATACCGTAACGTTACGTTCTTACAGCAGACTCACAAGCCCGGATATATACTTTGAAAACTCCCGACCTTTTTGATATCTTCCCGTTATGCGAACATATGCAAAAGACAACTGGAAGAAAAAAATAGACCCCGCCTTTGACAAGGTGATCAGAAACTACGTAACGTTTATTAGCGCACCGGAAAAATCTCCGAAGGAAGGTACGCTAAACCTGCCTGAAGGTTTTATTGAGCCTCTAACTAACACCCCTGACTGGCAAGACTCTAACGTTACGTAACGGAAAATACCTACAAAGCTACCATACCCTATAAAGTAACGTACGTTACGAGTTCAAATCTTCCTAACGTTACGTTACGTAGCGTTTCAGGAGTATAGGCAAATCCCGTACGTTAGGGGCGTTATAGAATTTTCTATTGATATATTTTGTAACACTCACTCATTTTTGCTATCTTACCTTTATGCCTACGTACGTAACATACACTTGGAAAGAGAAGATCGACCCTGCCCTAGAGAAGCCTATTAATAATAGTCCAGCAAGTTTCGTCAATTTGTCTCATGACCATTTGTTTAGAAAGTTTTCTAATATGCGTGTAATAGAACCAGATTCTTCTTCTCTTACGATATTGTTATTTTCAACAAGAAAACATTCCAACTCCCTGTCTATGAAAAGGTCATCTATCTGTCCAGTCTCTTTAGCGAATTTTACAAATAAGACCCCATGTATAGTTTTTCTAAAGTGTTCAAATTTTTTGTAGTACTTTTTATCCGGTCCTGAGGCATTTCCGGGTAATTCTTGACACAATCCAAATATCTTTAAACGAAAAGCAGGGGGTACGCTACTACCACCGTACATAACCAAAATGCAATCGGCCTTATCTACCATCGTAAGATGAAGCTCTGAAACATTGACTACAAAAAAATTATATCCCCCCAGTTTCTTCAGTAAATTTTATAGGCTTGCCCGTTTTATCTTGGCATTTACTCAATATGAGATTTTGCAATCTCACTTCTTCACCAATTGAATCTTGAGCATCCAGTGTAATCTCACAGGAACCACTTTTTTTAAGCATTGCATCAAACCATTTTGTTATCCAATTTCTTTGCCTAATTAAGCGAAGCTCAAAAATATTTTCGTTTCATCATATAAGTAGCAAAAATCAATTGAAGAATCACTATTTGAGATACGCTTGGTTTCATAGATTAGTTCTTGGCCGTTTGATACAAAGTCAAATGCAAATAAGGCTTCGAAAACATAACTGTTGAATTCACTCCTTTCTCTTGATGAGAATAGTGATTTTAAGAGACGGCCGTACTTGTTGGTGTCAAAGAGAACCTCCAGCTTATGCTTAAAACTAGAAACTTTATTGTCAAAAGCAGCTGGACTTCCAAATTGGCTAAGAACTTTATTGAGCCTAGTATTGATATCTTCTTTTTTCATTGGTTTCTTGTCTTAAATAATAAGCAGCACATAGAGGTTTTTTATTGTTGGCTTGATGGCAATATTGAACGCTAGTTCAATATATATTATTTTGCATCATAAAGGAGCTGGTTATGCTGCCCAAGTACTGAGCACAAGATATATTTAATAATTCTTTAAAGTATAAGTCCATACATAACTTCAAAATACCTTATCGGACAAAAAACACCCCATTCTGTGTCTGCGACAACGCCTGTTACGTTATCTATAATCATTTCAGTTGCATTAAATCGGTTGGTGCACCTATTCCACCTCTCAACATTGTTGCTAGCTTACGCACCAATGTCGAGTAAGAGCGAGTAAAGCGCATAACCTAGTTTATTCACTGGAAAGGTTTTTTTAGACTAATGGAAACTAATAAACATCAAACACCGCTCTTGGTAAAAATTGGCGTGGTTATAGATAAGGCTATTGATGATGTTAATGGCAGAAGGTATACTACTGCCAAACGGGAAACCAGCCCGAGTCAAGGTCTCAAGAAAGGAGGTCTTAATGGGACTCTATAAAAGAGACCGGGTCTGGTGGATGAGGTTTAACTTTAACGGCAGGCAGATACGCCGTTCATGTGAGACCACATCCAAGAAACTTGCAGAAAAAATCTTCTGCAAAGTAATGAGTAACGTAACAGAAGGAAAGTTCTTTGAGGTAGACCCAAGGGAGACAACATTTAACGAGCTTTGCAAAGACCTTGAGACGGATTACAGGATAAACAAGAGAAGAACCGCCGACAGGTTGGGCAGGACTCTAAGGCACCTTAAGGGTACGTTTGAAGGAATGAAGGCTGAAGATATCAGTACAAGCTTTATCCAGAACTATATCATCAAACGGCAAGACGCAGGTGCTGCCAACGCTACCATAAACAGGGAAATGGCGGCACTCAAAAGAATGTTCACCCTTGGGTTTAGAACAACACCTCGGAAAGTTACAAGCGTTCCCTATATCCACCATCTTCAAGAGAATAACGTAAGGCAGGGATACTTTGAGCATAACGAGTTTATTGCTCTTAGAAACGCTTTACCCCCCACGCCTTAAGCCTATGGTAACTATGGCCTACTATACGGGTATGAGGAAGATGGAGATTTTAGGTCTCAAGTGGTCTCAGATAAACCTGAAAGAACAGAGGATTACTCTTAGCGCACAAGATACCAAGAACAAAGAGTCGAGGGTAATCTTCATGGAAGGGGAGCTTTTAGAGGCTATACGCTCCCAGAAGGCCTTAAGAGACCGTAAGCACCCTCAATGTCGTTACGTGTTCTTCGGAGCCACAGGTAAGCCTTTCAGTGGCTTTAGAAGGGCTTGGAACAAGGCCTGCAAAGCAGTTGGGCTTACAGGCAAGATACCGCACGACTTTAGACGTACGGCTGTGCGTAACATGGTGCGAGCAGGGGTTCCTGAAAGGGTGGCGATGATGGTATCGGGTCACAAGACGAGAAGCGTCTTTGACAGGTACAACATAGTCAATGAAGACGACCTCAAGCTTGCCGCTAAAAAAGTGCAGGAAAGATTTAGCACAATTTTAGCACAATCGGAAACACCGAGGTCTGAGACCGATCAAAGTACGGTTGGGGTTTGAGTCAGATTAGCTAATGTTCATGCGGGTTTAGTAGTGGTGCCCGAGGGGGGAATCGAACCCCCACGACCTTGCGGTCTCGGGATTTTAAGTCCCGTGCGTCTGCCTGTTCCGCCACTCGGGCCACGTAAAACTGTACTCGGTTTATCAGATAAACAGAGGCGTGTCAACACCCCAGTCCTGCAGACCCGGATATTTTCTTTTATTATGCTCCTAACCACAAGACAAACATTCGTACAGTGGAAAGATTATTAATATCCAATAACAATGCTTCTTGACAATTAAAATAGAGCGATATATAAGTTTAATATAATTATAGTAAATTTATGTAAAGTTATCTTGCATCCTGCCGAAGTTACCATATACACATCTTCTACCTGCTCATAAATCCATCTCGAATAACGAGAGTCGGTAGTTGTGTTAATACTAATTCTAGTACTATAATTAAAAACTGCACTAACAACCCATATGTAAGGAGGTAGTATGAGAAGAGCTATTGTGGCTGTCGCAGCGATACTGTTAATGGCAGCAACCCTATACGTACCGCGAGAGGCCTCGGCAATACCGGCATTTGCGCGGCAAACTGGCATGGCTTGCAACACCTGTCACTTCCAGCACTTCCCGCTCCTCAACCAGTTCGGACGCGACTTCAAGGCAAAGGGCTTTACAATGGTAGGTGGGCAGAGCCTTGTAGAAGGCGAGATGCTCTCCTTGCCTTCCGTGCTCAACGCATCGATGGTAACCAAATTCAGATACCATAAGAGAAACGGCGACGCCAACGACTCCGGAGCCAACAAAGGCGCATTCGAAATGCCGGACGAAGCAGCACTGCTCTTGGGTGGACGCGTCGGCGAGCATATCGGTTTCATTCTAGAGGTTCAGTTTGCAGAAGACGATACACCGGCATTCGCATCCTACAAGATGCCGATAGGTTTCGACGCCGGTCAGGCGCACCTCGAGGTCGTACCCTTCGCAACTGACGCCTTCGGCCCCCAGTTCTCTTTCGAGCTTCTCAATACCGGCGCGCAGAGAAGCATTCGCGTTCTTGAGAACAGAACAGCAATCTCTGCCGTACAGCAGCTAGGCCTACAGGGTGCTGCACAGGGTGTCGGTCTTGCGGCTTACCACAACACCGGTTACGTCACCTACGCGGCATGGCAGCCAGAAACCGGTAAAGCGACCTCGGCCTCCGGCGACTTCTTCCACTACTTCCGTATAGCCGCGACTCCTCAGGTATCCGGCTGGGACCTCGCTGGCGGACTGCAGTGGTGGGGCGGAACCGGCAAACTTGATGACGGTACTACCTACAACAAGAAGGATGCTTACGCACTCGATTTCCAGGCACAGGGTAATGCAGGCAACTTCCCGCTCGGCGTATACGTTACCTACGGTAATGCGAAAAAGTCCAAGGCCAGCGAAACCGCCAACACCTTCAATACCGGCACCAATAGCGATAAAACAGCCTGGAGTATTCTTGGAGAGCTCGGCGTTATACCGAACAAGGCTACCGTTGCTCTCGGCTTTCTCAAGAGCGACGACGGCACCACGGCCAACAACGAGGAGACTGTCACCACCATCGGCGCCACCTACCTCCTTGCGCAGAACGTGGAGCTACAGGCAAACCACTCATGGAAAGGCGGCAACAAGCACGACATAACACAGGCAAACGGAGACCAGGAGACGATCCTTATGCTCTTCGCCGCATTCTAGACAAACGATGACAGCTTGAAGGGAGGGCCCGTAACCGGGTCCTCCCTTTTTTTAAGTCCTAAGTTCGATCTCTCTATATCAGGCGCCCATCTTTAACCGGAATTACCCCACTTCGCCCCGCTTTACAAAAGCGAGAAAACCTGATAAAAATAATCTCACTCAATACTTCTAATCCCTTTTTAAAAGATCTCTAACCGGAGCTCACATGCCATCAAAAAACCTAACACTTGCGACTGTAACTCTACTGCTTGCTGTTGTGGTCATAGGCTGTTCAGGGCCTCTGGAACTCACCTACAGACCGAGCACCGTGGCAGAGCAGCTGCAAACCGGCACGCCTACCGCCTCAATACTGGTTGAAGATATTGTAGACAAACGGGGTAACGAGCCCTTAACGAAAATCGGCAAAATCTCCACCACCGTGGCCGACATAAACAGAACAGAACTGATTCTTGCAAAGGCACCGGCTGCCACTGTACGCGAGGCCTTTATAGACGAGCTGCGCGCTTCGGGTTATACCGTACTGTCGGGTCCCAAGAGTGACCTGTCTCAAGTAGAGTACGTCCTTTCCGGGGAACTGCGTACCTTCTCGCTCGACATAGCCTCAAGGGACGAAGTCGATATAGAGTTATACGTGGAGTTGAAAGAGATCAAAACCGGAACAGTAAGCTGGTCGGGTCTGCTTCATGAAACAGGCGACAGGTACGCAGGCGCGATGGGCAATACGCGAAAGAGTATCAACCGGTACCTTTCCAACACCATCGCCTCGGTAGTGCGCTCTGCTATCACCGCAGCAGCCCCGGCTCTGCACGGAAATCTTGCGACTTCACTTCCGGGCTCCCCGGAACCGAGCACTATTGCTGTTACCGCTCCTGACTCGGGGCCAAAAAAGGGCCCTGTCAAAGGAGATTCCACATTAAGCGTAGAGTCAGTGCCGCCAGGAGCCAAGGTATACATAGACGAAGTCTACTGGGGTATTACCCCGCTAACTATAAATTTCTACCCCGGCATATACGAACTGAGGCTGACGAAAAGGAACTACCGGAGTGAAACGGACAAAATAGGACTCAAACGGGGCCGCACAACGGTCTACAGGTCGGAATTAACAAAAACAGGGGCCGATTAAGGCTTTAGGAAATTATCAGAATACAGCGGAATATAACCCTGCAATACTGTCTCTAATGGTGCCTCTTTAATACCTCCGGCATCGAAAAGTATCTCAATATAGACTGGACCGGCAGAGCAAAATCTAATAAACTGCCCTATGAAGAATTATCCTTGACACGCCCCCGGTGTTTTAGTAATATTAAACGTCCCAACCAAATGAAGACAATAAAAATCATATATAAATAGCTGTAGAGTCAGTAATTAACGGAGGTAATTTCGGACATGAAGAAGATTGTGGGTCTTTCCCTATCCATTGCGGCGATAAGCGCCATAACTGCAGCACCGGCTTTAGCAGAGACAGCATCGGGCCAATCAACTGTTAGCGGCACTACAATATGGGTCTTTGTCGCCATCGCCATAGCCTCAGCTTTCGGTATGGCAATAGCCGCAGCCGGAACCGGCCTTGCACAGGGTAACGCTGTCAGAGGCGCTGTTGAAGGCATCGCACGCAACCCTGCTGCATCGGGCAAGATCCTTTCAACACTTCTGATCGGTCTGGCCATGATCGAGTCGCTCGCTATCTACGCGCTCGTCATTGCACTTATTCTGCTCTTTGCCAACCCGTTCCTCAAGTACATAGTAGGCTAAAGGGACTCTGCCTGTAACACGGCAAACAGAACAGAGTAATTCGAGATCGATAATCCGAGTAAGTCATCAATCGGACCTCACAGAGCAGTAGAGTTAAAATATTAATAAAAAGGCCGCAGCATATACTTGCTGCGGCCTTTTTATATCTGTAACAACTACATCAGGTCTCTTTTACAAACTGCCGCATAAAGTAGTACCGCTACCGTTCCTTTTCACTACGCTTCCTAGACACCATTCAAACCCGTGCCACTTTCAACAAAGATCGAAGTAGATAGCAGAGAGTTCAAGCACCCGGCGGAACCGATACTTAGAATCCCCGTCCTCCGTCCAATAAAAAAAGGCCGCACCTCCATGTGAGATGCGGCCTGGCATAAAAAAACTCTGCCTGCTCTAGTTGATCAATATGTCATGTTCATCTGTATCTTCAAGAAGCTTTGCCCCGGTAGCGAGGTCAAATGTAGTGACCGTAACACCAGGAAAGAGCCGTCTGTAACAGGCCACAGAGAGGTACATTGCGGCGAAACCGGCCACCAGAAGCGACAGACCCATCCATGTGGCGAAGACCGGCTTTGTACCGTCCGCAAAGACCGGTACGACCATAAGGTACCGGTTGAACCAGATACCGGCCAGTATGATTACACCAACGGCGTAAAGCGTTACATAGTTCAGTTTTATCTTTCTGAAGAGCAGAGCTATAAAAGGAACAATGAAAACAAAGAGCAACATCGCCATAAAGGTCGGCTGGAATGCGCCTATCGTCTGCTTAATGAGAGGCGCAGTCCTGTTCGGCAGGTCAGCGTACCACGTAACAACGTGCTGCGACCAGAACATGTATATCCAGGTTAGCGTAAAACCCATAAAGAATTTACCGAGCGGGTCGAGTAGGCTGGTCTCTATGTGTCTGCCCGGACGCCTCGTAATAAACTTAAAGGACATAATGTAGAGCAGCGGAGCACAGGCGAAGATGTTGCCAACCCAGAAGTAACCCGCAAAGATAGTGGACTCCCAATGCCTAATAATCATCATTCCGAAGTCCCAGGCCATGTTTGTATTGGCCCAGACATAGAAGAACATAACAAAAGCGGCAAGTGCGTTGAGGCCGCCTGAGTAGGTACCCAGTCTTCCGCCCTTCTCTTCTGAACGCGCGGCGCTAAAGTACCAGAAACTTATCAGGTAGAAGAGGCCGGTGGTTATTATATGTCGCCACAGGAAGAAGTCTTTGTTGAGCCACGGGCTGATCGGGCCGTGAGCAGTCGCGTCAGGAGCTGCCCAATAGAAGAGATGCTCGAGCCCGCCGCAATAGATGGCAATAAACATGACAATACTAACGGGAATAAAAGAGAAGGTTAGTATCTCTCCCAGACGCCCGAAGTACAGGCCCCACTTCGACTTGGCTATGCGCATCATGGCCGAAAAGACTATACCTGTCTGAGTTATTCCTACGAAGTAGATATAGGCCGTAGCGAACATACCCCAGGTGGCGGATGGATCGGTAGTGGTCATCGCCGTATAGACGAAGGCCACAATGCCGTTTACGAGCAGTATCAGAAGTACCCAGTAGAACATTTCCCTCTTCTTTATTCCTTACAGTTGTTATAAAAGTCTAGTATCTGCCAGTTTGCCTACTAACCATCCGACTTGTCTATCGCTCAATAATTGCCGACTTTCCAACTAACTAACCACCAGACTTGTAGATCTTGGCCATACAGCTTAGGGCACGACAGACCAAGGTACTCTTTACTCCGAGTCCGGCTCTGCCATCCGGTCTTCCTTGAGCGCGTTCTTAATATAATTAACTATATGCCACCTGTCCGGCTTATTCATCGAGTCCCCGTAACTCGGCATAATGGCGAGTCCGCCGTTCGTTATCGTATAATAGATATCCCCATCGAGCTTGTCCTGAACATACTCGGTCGTCAGGTCGGTCGGCGGAACATACTTCTGCCCGACAAGCCCCTCGCCTTTGCCGCTGGCGCCGTGGCATGTGGAGCAATAGATGCCGTACATAACCTTACCACGCGCAATCGACTCCGGTGTTGCCTTGTACGGGTTTTCAACCTCTGCTGCGGTCCACCTGTCCTGGGTATAATACGGCTTACCGTTAATGGTGACGATACCCTCTGGAGTCGCAGGGGGCAGGTCGCGCTGCGGTTTCGGGCTTATCTGCCGGAACATATCCCACGACCACGGCATGGCATAACCTACGCCCGGCAGCAAAACGGCCAGAAGAGCTATTATTGTTATGCGCCTAAGATTTTTCAACTCTGTTTACCTCGTCAGCACCAAAACTTTTAAGAAGCTGCTCGACCTCTTCTATCTTATCTTCGCGAATATCCTCCACAAGCAGGCCGAACGAATCGATCGCTACCTTGGGGTCATATATCTGCTTTCCGAAGTTAGGCTTGCGCGCAACAATGAAAAAACCTATCAACGTCCAGATAACACCGAACAGGATAATAGACTCGTATGTGAGAAGCAGCGTTGGTGTTATCGGCCATATAGGCAGACCGCCTCTCGGCAACACATATAACGCAGCCGTTCCGAGCGTTAGAATAATACCGAAAAAGAGCCCGATAAACGCGCCAAAGAGCGCAAAGTACCTGATATAGTTCTTGCGAACCACAATTGGATCGAGCGCGTCCCCAAGAGGAATCGGCGAAAAGACGGTTACAGTGTAACCAGTGTCTTTTAACCCTACTGCGGCCTCTACCATTGAGTCAACATGTGGGAACAGCCCTAATACCGGTTGATTCATATCAATGCCTCTTGAAGCCTTTCCTCATTGGAAAACCTATATCCTCTTTTACCTCGTAAATCGATATACTCGGCCAGACCTTTACAAAGATCAGGAATAACATCGCAAAGAAGAAGAAAGAACCCACCGTAACAGATATCTCTAACAGACTCGGTATATAGTCGTGCCACATGTTTGGCAGAAACTTTCTTGGCAGAGATGTCGCAACTATAAGGTAACGCTCTATCCACATGCCTACGTTAATACCGATTGAGACAACTACGCAAACAAAGATCGATGTGCGCAGACGCCTGAAGATAAAGAGCAGCGGCAGTATCGAGTTGGTCAGAATCATTAACCAAAACATGTACGAGTGTGGTGCTAAAAACATCCTGTAACGCAACGTCTCGTTCTCTGCCGAAGTATTGGCGAACCAGCCGCTAAAGACCTCGACAACGTTGATGTAACTCCAAAGAAGCGACATAACGAGCAGCAGCATACAGAGCTTGTCAAAATGCATCAAGGTGATGTATTTCTCTACTTTCATCGCCTTTCTAAAGCATACCATCAACGTCACAATTGCAGCCGTACCGGAAAATATCGCACCTACGACAAAGTACGGCGCAAAGATCGTTTTGTTGAGACCAGGCACCATGGAGAGCGCAAAGTCCCATGAAACGATGGAGTGAACTGAGACTGCAAGCGGAATGATGAAGACCGCAAAGAAGGTGTACGACTTTGAGAGCCAGTGCCACTCGGCATCCGTGCCGCGCCAGCCTAAAGAGAGATACGTATAGACCGGTTTGCGCCATCCGGTTACCCTGTCCCTGACGGCTGCAAGGTCGGGAATGGAGCCGAAGTAGAGGAAGATCACGCTTGAGGTCATATAGGTACTGATGGCAAAGACGTCGAACATGATAGGAGAGGTAAAGTTGACCCAGAGCTGCCGAGTCGTAAAGTACGGCATAGTCCAGTAGAAGTTCCACGGACGACCCATATGCACGAAGATAAAGATAGCCGCCGTTAAGACACTGAAGAAAGTAATGGCCTCGGCGCTTCGATAGATAGACCTTCGCCAGGGTGTCGCGGTAATGAAGAGTATGGCGGAGAGCAGCGTGCCGGAGTGGCTTATCCCGATCCAAAAGACGAAGTTAGCGAGGTAGATCCCCCAGAAGGTCGGGGTGTTTAGTCCTGTCACACCCTGCCCGACATATATCTGATAACCCCAGGGAACGCCCCAGAGCGCTACGGCCAAACCCGCGCAGAGAATAAGCGCGACCCAGTACTTCCAGCCCGTCTTGGTCATAGTGCGAACTACGTCTTCGTTGACCTCTTTGTAAGAAATATTATCCATGCGATGATCCGTGTCCGTTGCCTGAGCCTTTTTTGTCGTCCATCACCCTCTTAAGGTAGATGACGGACGGATCGGTGTCCAATTCTTCTAAAAGCCTGTAGCGTCTCGGGCTCTTTGCAAGCTTGGAGACCTTCGAATTCGGGTCGTTCATATCCCCGAAGGTAATTGCATCGGTCGGGCACGACTGCATGCAGGCGGTCTGCATATCCCCGTCCGTTACCTTTCGCCCCTCGTCCTTGGCCGTATCTTTTGCGACCCGTATGCGCTGAATGCAGAAGGTGCACTTCTCCATAACACCCATCTCGCGCACCGTTACGTCGGGGTTGAGCTGCTGTTCTAGCGGGGCGTCCCACTTGTAGGTGAACCAGTTGAAGCGGCGCACGTCGTAGGTGCAGTACGTAGCGCAGGTGAAGGTGCCGACGCAACGGTTATAGACCTGTACGTTTAGACCGTCCTGATTATGGTACGTGGCGTAAACCGGGCAACCGATCTCGCACGGCGCGGTATCGCAATGCTGGCACATAATAGGGATGAACTTCACCTTGACGTCCGGGTACTCGCCTTCGACGTACCGCTCGATGCGAATCCAGGAGAAGCGGCGAGACACATCACAGTCGCGCTTGCCGACTACAGGCAGGTTGTTCTCGGCATAACAGGCCACGACACAGGCCTCGCAGCCGCTGCAACGGTCGAGGTCCACCACCATGGTCCACTTGTAGTCGAACTTGGTCCTGTAACCCGGAACCCTGTAGCTCTTTAATTTGTCCTTGATCCTCGTTAAGATGCCGGACACTTGTTGCCTCCCGTAAATCTATTATAAAAAACGTACCTGATCTTCTCTTGTTAACCGTACCATGCTTCTTATATACGCTAATAACCTTTATACGCTAACAACCTTCAATCTCAATTCCCGGCCCTTCATACGCCGTCAGTGGTGAGAAGAGGGCGGCACCTTGCCTGTCGCGCCGGGGGCTATCGTCTGCACAATGTTGCGCCCCAGTTCGTCGGTAGAGACGTCCATCTTCACCAGATCTCCCGGGCGTCCGGTCTTGAGTATACGAACCCGCGTGGAGTTTAAGGCATATACGCCCGTGCGCTTGTCCACGGTTGAAGGCAGTATCTCAATCGGGTTGGCCCCGCGCTTTTCCGCGTACCTTCCGTAAAGCGTGTGCCCCTGCCCTATAGGCATTGCAACTGTATCCGGCCTTATTCCCTGGTAGAGAAAGACCGGGCTTTGAATCTTGCCGTGGGGCGACTCTATCTCCACCATATCGCCCATCTTCACTCCGAGCCGCGCCGCAGTCTTCGGGTTTATCTCCACCCAGCTGCCCCATACCACCGATGTGACCGGGTCAGGCAGTTCCTGAAGCCACGGTATGTTGGCCCCGCGCCCGTCGAGATGACCTGCCTGGGCATACGAAATAAGATGGAGCGGATACTGGGTG
The DNA here is from genome assembly GCA_029262515.1 of Deltaproteobacteria bacterium. Classification (GTDB taxonomy): domain Bacteria; phylum Desulfobacterota; class GWC2-55-46; order GWC2-55-46; family JADFVP01; genus JADFVP01. The sequence continues at coordinate 18,316 of JAJCZH010000020.1, forward strand.
GCCGCGCCGTCGAACTTTGCCGGCTCTTTCGAGACGTGGCGTGCCACTCTCTTAGGAGTAACGGAAAGCTTCTGTTCTTTATACGCCCCTTCCGGCCACCAGCCGCCTGTAGCAAGGGTATCGCGCCAGAATCTCTCAAAGGTAAGGGCCGAAGCGGACATGCCCTTATTTTGACTGTAGAGCTTGCTCCACGACTCTTTAATATGATCTGCAAAGGTTCCGCCCGGCATCTTCTCTGCAACGGCTCCGCCTACCCCCCTGCCGAGTTCCATTATGGTATCACCGAGCGAACGGGTCTTGTAAACCGGACTGATGACCGGCTGCATAAGCGTTGCCACCTGATAACCCGGAGCCGGATCGGCAAAGTGATCGCCCCAGTCCTCATAGGACATATTGGCCGGAAGTATAATATCGGAAAGTACCGTGGTCTCGTCCATGAAGGAGGAGAAACTGACTATATACGGCACGTTCTTCAGAGCCTCTGCGGCCTTAACCGTACCCGGGGTGGTAAAGGCAGGGTTGTTATTGTAGTGGAGCAGCATCCCTACCTCTTTGGCCTCTGCGGCGCGGATCAATGCGTCGATACCAGGGCCTACCTTCTTTGCCCTCGTGCCTGCGAAGAGGTCTCTGTCATTGGCACGAACCCCGCCCTTTATACCGAGGTTTCCGGCAACGTGGTTGAGTATGTTTACCGCAACAAGGCCGGAGACCCCGTTTGAGTAAGCAGAGATGCTTTCGCCACCGATTGCCAGGCTCGGCCTTGTATTCATAAATTCCGTAGCTATGTGGCGTATCTTCTTCTTGTCAAGATCAGTGGCTTCGGCAGCGTAAGTTAGACCAAAAGGTGCAAGCAACGCCTTCCATGCACTCGCATCCGCGCCTGTATAGTGGCCCGAATCGACAATCAATTTTGCTATTGCCAGAGCTAAAATAGCCTCTGAGCCCGGTTTTGCAGGAACCCACTCGTCGGCATTGGCAGCCGTTAACGATATACGAGGCTCCACCTGTACAAACTTGCCGCGTTCTCTGTACTCGCCCTGGCGCATCTCGCCATAACCGCGGCTCAGATTAACCGGAGAGAGCCATGTGGAGGCGAAGTCGGCCCCGAACGAAAGAAGGTACTGGGTATTCTCTATATCGTAATGCGGAATCGCATCTAGCCTCATGGCTGCGGAGTTGGCGTACCTGAGATTTCTGTAATCAAAGAGGTCGTGATTAATGGTGTTGGTCGAGCCGTATCCGGCCATGAAGTCGTCGGTAAGCCTGCCGAGGTGGCCGCTGAGAGCAGAAGTGAGCAGGTAGAGTTTGTCGTTCTCTCCCTTGTCCGAAAGCTCTTTGAGCTTTGCGGTAACTTCGCTCAATGCCTCTTCCCATGAAATCGGCTCGAACGAGTTCGTTCCGCGCGCCCCTTTGCGCCTGAGCGGGCCGGGAATTCTGTCCGGATTGTAGAGCGACTGGAGGCCGGCCTGCCCTCTAACACAGAGCTTGCCGCCGCTTATCGGGTGGAGCGGGTTGCCCTCTACCTTCTTGGCCCTGCCGTCCATTATCTTCACCAAAATACCGCAACCGGCAGCGCACTGCGTGCAGGCGGAGGCGTACCAGTTCGCTATACCCGGAATAACGTCTTCGGGCGGAATAAGGTACGGTATGAGCTTGGAGCCCGGCGGTTTTATAGCCTGCCCGAAGAGGATACCGAGCCCGGTTCCGACGCCGCCAGCGCCAATAAATTTCAGAAAGTCTCTACGTTTCATATCTTCATATCGTCTGTTTAACGGTTTTCGGCTAACTGAACCCCGAAATAACTACTTAACATTGCCCGTTAACATTACCATGCCCTGTTAACGGTACCAGGACCAAATCAACAGTAACAGGTCCTCGACAGTAACAGGCCCTCTGTCATATTACAGGTACGTATTAAAAATTCAAGTTACAACTTCTCCTCACGTATTCGAGAGGAGATAAAAACCTAAGTATGGCAGGTCCAGCATTCACGACCGTTCTTAACATCGTACTTGCCGTGGCACTTGAGGCACCATCCCATTTTGAGCGGAGCGATACGCTTTACCACGTCCATGGTCTCAACAGGGCCGTGGCACTCCTGACACTTCCTGCCGGCCTTTACATGCCTCTTATGAGGAAAGACGACATGGTCGGGCAGGTTATGCACCTTTATCCACGGAATCGGCTCCTTACGGTCCCAGTACCCTGCAACCTTCTGTATCTCAGGGGAGTCGGTCTTTATTATCTTATGGCAGCCCATGCAACGCTGTACGTTAGGCACGCCAGAAACCCGTGCGCGCTCGGCGTAACTATGGCAGTACATGCACGGGATTTCATTGTCGCCCGCATGTATTCTATGGCTGAAGTTTATCGGTTGTTCGGGGGCTCTGCCGAGGTACTGATCGGCAATCAGATAGCCGACACCGAGGGTGACGACAAAGATGACAGCTGTAATAATATATATGATCAGGTTCTTCATACAACCTTTCGATTCCTGACAGTCTTCAGTAGCGTCTCTTTAATACTTCTAAGACACTTGATTTAAACGCCTTAAAAGAAAAGAGTCGTGGTTTGACGTATGGCGTTCAGCAATCCTGACAAAAAATAATCTGAACTGATAACTTCCCAGAACAGGCCCCACACCCGTTACCTACAGAAGAAGATACGACAATAACCACAGCAGATATTCTCTGCACTAAAAACTACAAAATAAGTTTCTTTAAATCAGAAAGTATTGCACAGAATAGAATCGAGGTTACGTACTATCAAATTTGTAACCTCAATCGCTCTGAATATTATCCCAATAGACCTATGTTGTCAAGTGGAGAAATGTCATTTTAATCTAATTTTAATGTTGGCGACTAACCTTCCAGTTTAAGTATAAAGGTTGACTGCGCCGTAATCATATGACCGTCTAAAAAAGAGATACTGTTATCCGCTTTACTGCTTTCTACGCGCTTATGCAAAGTGCGTTCTTCAAGTAAAGCGCATTTAAAGCGCATTTTGTGGTAAATTTCTAACAAGGATCGTCTTAAAAAAAGCGGCTTTCGCCTCGGAAACAGCAACCAGGCGCCACTTTTCAGCTTTAGCTAACAAACACGTATAGACCTCTTCCGCTTGCCAGAATACCAAGTACTAGAGTCTGCGCCCGGCATAAGCAGCAGATTCTAAAGGAAGCGCCTTTATGGAGTGGCATACCAAAAGCAGACAGGCCGTTCTGAACGAGCTTCGCACTGACCCGAAAACCGGACACAGCGCGAAAGAGGTCCAGGAACTAAGAGCCGTACACGGCCCCAACAGGCTTCGCGAAGCGAACGGGCAGAGTCGGTTCACGCGGCTTGCGCTTCAATTTACCCAGTTCATAATACTTATCCTTATTAGCAGCTGCGATACTCTCGGCTGCGCTTGGCGAGCGGATAGACGCCGGGGCCATAATCGCGATAGTGCTCTTGAACGGTACAATCGGTTTTCTCCAGGAAGAAAAAGCCGAGCGCGTAATCGAGGCGCTAAAGAGGCTAGCCTCGCCCACGGCAAAGGTCCTTAGAGACGGTCAAGCGACCACCATTACCGCCTCCGAAGTAGTGCCCGGCGACATAGTGCAGCTCGAAAGCGGCGACCATGTGCCGGCAGACCTCCGTATTCTCGACTCAGCCATCCTCAGGCTCAACGAGGCCGCCCTTACCGGAGAGTCGCTACCTTGTAGACAAAACAAACTAACCCCTGAGTGCAGGACAGGTGCCGCTCGCCGAGCGAGCCAACATGGCCTACCTCGGCACGAACGTGGTGTATGGTCGCGGAACCGGAGTCGTTACGGCTACCGGCATGGGCACAGAGATGGGCGCCATCGCCTCGATGCTCCAGGAGGTTAAGACCGAGTGGAAATGTTACTAACGGCCGTCAGCCTCGCGGTTGCGGCTATTCCAGAGGGACTGCCGGCCGTCGTCACCATAGTGCTCGCTCTCGGGGTTCAGCGCATGGTCTGGCTTAACGCTCTTATACGAAAGCTGCCTTCTGTCGAAACGCTCGGAGCGGCAACAATCATAGCCTCCGACAAGACAGGTACACTGACGCAAAACCAGATGACCGTAAAGAGAGTCTTCCTGCCTGACTCCACCCTTGCAGAGATCACCGAGGAACAGGTTACACGCCAACAGGTGAGTTCCTGATCGGTGGAGAGAAGATCGCGGGGGCATGGCAGGGCCGATTCCCGGACAAGCTTCGAGGCGCAGTAGAGACTGGACTGCTGGCAAGCTCGGCCACAATCAACAGAGATAAAGAGTCCGGACAATGGAGGGTAGTCAGAGACCCTACAGAAGGGGCGCTTGTTAGCCTTGCGCTCAAGGCAGGCGCTACAAAAGAGCAGATGACGGAGAGGCTCGACTTCTCGACCGAGTTCCCTTTCGACTCCGAACGCAAGATGGTGACGACGGTCTATACCGACAAGGCTGGCGCAACCTGCCACATCTGCGTCAAGGGCGCGATAGAGCGAGCGCTCGGACTCCGCACCGCCATAAAAGAGAGTGACGGCAGAGTTCGACCGTTAACCACTGATGACCGCGAGCGAGCGCTAAAAGCGAACGAAGAGCTGACCGGAGGCGCCATGCGGGTACTCTGCCTGGCGCGCAAAGATATCGACGGACCGATTATCACATACAGAAGTGAGGAGATCGAGAGCAACCTGATCTTTACCGGACTTGTCGAAATGATAGACCCGCCGAGGGCAGAGGTAAAAGAGGCGGTGGAGACTGCGAAGAGGACCGGCATACTGCCGCTTATGATAACCGGCGACCACAAACTCACGGCAATAGCCATAGCGCGAGATATAGGCACCTACACAGATGGAGGTATCGCGGTAACGGGCGCTGAACTCGACAGTATGGACGAGCATGCCTTTAGAGAGAAAGTACCGCACATAAAGGTTTATGAGCGGGTAAACCCGGAACACAAGCTCCGGGTGGTACGCGCATGGCGCTCCAGAGGCGACATAATAGCGATGACAGGAGACGAAGTAAACGACGCGCCTGCGCTTAAAGAGGCAAACATAGGCATAGCCATGGGCATGGGCATAACCGGCACAGACGTTACCAAGGAAGCCGCAGACATGGTTCTGGTCGATGACAACTTCGCTACAATCGTCTCGGCAGTGGAAGAGGGACGCGGTATCTTCGACAATATCCGCAGGGTCGTTCACTTCCTTCTGTCGTGCAACATAGGCGAGGTACTCGTGCTGCTAGTGGCAACCCTGTTCGGGATGCCCTTGCCTCTTCTGCCCGTTCAAATACTCTGGACAAACCTTATATCCGACGGACTGCCGGCGCTCGGGGCCTACAGCATAGACCTCTACTGCTTTGGCTCAACGTTACTGCACGCCAGAACCGTGGCATTCACCACGCTCATACTGAGCCAGAAGTTCCACGTCTTTAACTGCAAGAGCCTCGACCGCTCTATCTTCTCCGTAGAAATCAGAAACAACGGAATGCTCAACATCGCGGTACTCGTAATTCTCTTGAGCCAACTGCTTCTTCTTTATGTGCCTGCGCTCCGGAACGTCTTCAAGCTCGCTGCTCTCGGAAGCGCTGACTGGGCGATAATCGCCATAGCCTCGGTTCTGCCGCTTGTTGCGGCAGAGGTTTTAAAGTTTATAAAGAGACGTAACAGGGGTGCGGAGCAGACTTAGACCGTCAACGATGGCCTGCGTAAAAGAAGAGGAACGAGGCGGGTTGTTGCAGCGATATTCACCAAGACCGATACCCGCTAAGCAAAAAAAAATAACTGGGCCTTACTAAACCACTACAACAGGCAGAGGCCAGTTACTCGGCAATCAGCTTTATAATTACCCTCCTGTTGGCCCCGCGCCCCTCCTCGGTACTGTTATTCTCAACAGGGCGGTACTCACCTAAACCGATGGCCGAGAGGCGTCTTGGCTCCACCCCGCCCTCTTCCACAAGATAGCGCACCACGGAGCTCGCCCGAGCCGAAGAGAGCTCCCAGTTGGAAGGATATAGGCTGGAGCGTATCGGAACGTTATCGGTATGCCCCTCCACCACGATCTTGTAACGCGGGTTGAGCTTAAGCACGGTTGCGAGTTCACCCAGCACAAACTTCGTATAATCGAGCAAATCGGTACCACCCTCGCTGAAGGTAACCCTGTTACGGAGCGTGATCTCTACGCCCTGCTTCTTTACCGCAACCAGCAGGCTCTCCCCAACGTCGAGGTCCTCGAAGGTTCTCAGGATCTCGTCGCGCAAGAAATTTACCTGGCTCGATATGACGGGACCCTTATCGGCGTCGGTTACGTCCTGCGTACGGCTGTTATATAATTCGCCGACCGGGTCTCCGCTTCTGAGCAGATCGGAGATAGAGGAGTATCTCTTGTTGCTGTCCTGCATATTGGCAGCCGCAAAAGAGAAGAACATTATAAATATCGCGAGCAGCAGGGTCATGGCGTCGCCGTAGGAGACTAACCAGTTGGCGTTCGAGTCTATATCACCGTCGCGGTTTTTCGAACGAATAAGCTGCCCCTTCTCAAAACCGTTGCTCCTGTCGCGCCAGTCGATGCCCTTTGGCGTCTCTTTATCCAGCTCCTTGTAGTAGAGTATCAGCCGGTCTCTCTCGGCCTCAATAGCATCGTAGCGCGAGAGCTGAAATTCGAGGTTATGCTCCAGCTCGGCACACAGCTTATCGACCTCGGCATACTCCTTCTTCAACCCGGCGTACGCCTCTTCGATAAAGATCCTCTGCCTCTCAAGTTCCGCATGCCTGCTCTCGGCCTCTGCCCTGAAGGCCTCGAACTCATTCTTAAGCGTATGAATATCGCTCAACGCGCGCTTCGACAGCTGGTTGCTTTCACCGAAAAGAGCTACTTTTATTTTTTCGAATATCTTCATGTCTTCTTAGCTGGTTAACCGGTTAACCGTGTCCGTCGCCGGGGTTGAGCCCTAGAGCACATAAGGGCGGACAGACTTCAGGCGAGACGCTGGTTCGGCGGCAGTATGGCATTGAGGTGCCTCTTTAGCTTGACCGGGTTCTCCTTGCGCGAGATTCCTATAATGCCGTCAGTAATAACCCTCATAAGCATAATCTCGTTATCGGTCCTGCGCTTTAGCTTCGCGGACAGAGGCAGAAAGATCATATTGGCCAGCAACAGGCCGTAAAAAGTACTGACGAGCGCCTGGGCCAGCGGGGCGCCTATCGACCCCGGGTTGCCGAAAAAGAGCATCATCTGGATAAGGCCGATCAGGGTACCGACCATTCCGAAGGCCGGGGCGTACCGCGCCATTGAACGCAGTATCATCTCGCCCGACTCGTGCCGGAGCGAGAGAAAGATCCGTTCCTTCTCAAGTATCGTATAGATATCCTTCTCGTCGTAACCGTCCACAACAAGCTCGACTCCGAGCCTGAGGGTACGATTGTATAGGCTCTGCTCCTCTGTCTCGAGCTTCTTTAACCCTCCTACGCGGTAGATGCGGGCAAGGTCGAGCACCTCGTTGACAAAGGCGCTCGGCGGAAAGATATCCTTCTTGAATACATTGATGGCAACGTGCGCTATGTGGCGAACGTCTTTAAAGGGGTAGGCTATAAAGGTCGCGGCAATGGTACCGCCTATGGTGATGAAGGCGGCATCGAGGTTTAAAAAGAGCAGGCCGCTGCCGCCCCGGATGATAGCTGAAGATATGAGCGTTATACCCAAGAGTATACCGCTGAAGGTCATAATATTCACGTATGAGTTCCCCCTTCTTGGGTATCAGACATGCTCGGAAGATGGCTTGCCTGTCTCTTCAAAAAGCTCCTTTTACCGCTTATCAGACATATAACCCGAGCCGAGGAAATCTTTAATAAAAAAGATGGCCGTCTTAACCCTGGAGTTCTTTAAGTACCTGCGGCAGGTTTGCAACTGCTCCACCGAACTTAGTTACCACTTTAAATAAGGCCGAATCATGAGTTACTAACGTATAACTTTTCTTGATTGCTGTGTCGGCAATTAAGGCGTCCTGAATATTATTCGGTTTCTTCTCAACCTTATCCAACTCATCCTTGATAGCCTCATAAAGACCACTTTTGGCCGCATACTTTGCCTGACTCCACTTAGAAACACCCCAAACAGCAGACTCTGTTGCAACAACAGAGCTTTCTGATAACTTTGCCTTATCCAATCTTGAAACATCTAACACAAAGCTTTCTGATGGAACCTCTACATCTGTCAGAAACTCAAAAACGTCCAGCAGTTCATCTCTTCTTTCAGGGTCTGTAGTGTTATTTAGTTCGTCAGGCTGTATATGAGTAACAACGACCTTCGCCTTTCCCTTAAAAAGACCAAGCTCATCACCTGAAATATGATTAAAAATATTCGTATCAAACATGTAGTGCTTCATACAAACCCACCCCTAAAACTCCCTCGGCACCTCCAGCATCCGTTCGAGCGAGCGGACCGCCTTAAGCCTGATCTCTTCGGGCACGGTTACCACGTTGGTCATCTCGCGCAGGCTAACGACCACGTCTTCGAGCGTAGTGAGTTTCATGTTCGGGCAGATAAGCGACTTTGACGGCAGGATGAACTTCTTGTCCGGGTTATCCTTTTCGAGCCTGTAGAGTATGCCCATCTCGGTGCCGACGATTATCGTATCAGCCTCTGTCTCGCCCGCGTATTTGTACATGCCGGAGGTTGAGCAGACGTAATCCGCCATCTCCACCACATCGGGCGCGCACTCGGGGTGGCAGACAAAGACCGCTCCCGGATTCTCTCTCTTGGCAGTGAGGACCTCCTCGGTGGTGAGCATATCATGCGTCACGCAAAAACCGTCCCACCACTCCATCTTCTTATCCGTATGTTTCGAGACGTACTGCGACAGGTTCCTGTCCGGGACCATATAGACACTGTCGGCCTCAACAGAGTCTACAACGCGAGCGGCATTGGCCGACGTGCAGCAGATATCGCTCTGCGCCTTTACCGCGGCGGACGTATTTACGTACGCCACCACCGGAACGCCAGGCCTCTTCTCTTTCTCAAGGGCAAGCTCTTCGGCCGTAATCATATCAGCCATTGGGCACCCGGCATCAACTCGGGGCAGTATAATCGTCTTTTCCGGTGCGAGTATAGAAGCGCTCTCGGCCATAAAATGAACCCCGCAAAAAACTATTACGCTTGCGTCCGACTCGGCCGCGGCCTGCGAAAGGGCAAGCGAATCACCCGTTAAATCAGCGGCCTCCTGCACCTCGTCTCTCTGGTAATTATGCGCAATCATTAAGGCGTCGCGCTCTTTCAAGAGGACCTTTAACTCGGCCCTCAACTCTTCTGTGCTTGCCATTATCAGCCTCTTTGCAGTACTCTGTTAGAAGTTTATATAGAGGGCAGAAATACGAAGCAGCGCCCGTCTTAACCATACTATATGATAGTACGGTTTTCTCACAAAAGGCAATTATTTATTGAGGTAGGACTACGGGTATTTATGTACGGTATCTCTTACAGGCAGTTGCTCGGCATTGAAGGGATTTACGGTCAAGAAAAAAGCGAAGGAGCTGATATTTAAAATGGCGCTAACCAACCAGGAAAAAAAATATCTACTCCGGGCGGCGAGAGAGGCTATAGAACAGAAAGTAGAGACAAGAGAAGAAGACGGACCAGAAACCGACTCTTTGAGCGAGGCGCTAAGAGAAAAACGAGGCGCCTTCGTAACGCTTAAAAGCAACGGACAGCTGCGTGGCTGCATAGGCACCTTCTCGGAAGAGAAGCCGCTCTCTAAAACGGTTACGGAAATGGCAGTCTCAGCCGCAACACACGACCCGCGCTTTATGCCCGTAACGCCCGAAGAGCTGAAGAGACTTAAAATCGAAATATCGGCCCTTACGCCGCTTACTCCCATAAAGGGCGTAACTGAAATCGAAGTCGGGCGCCACGGCATCTATATACTAAAAGAGGGCTCCGCCGGAGTGCTCTTGCCGCAGGTTGCGACCGAAAACAACCTGAGCAGAGAGGAATTCCTGGAGATGCTCTGCCAGAAGGCCGGGCTCGGGCCCGGGCAGTGGAGAGAGGGTGCGACCATACTGACCTTTGAGGCGGAAATCTTTTCAGAAACAGAACTCTTCTCCGAAGAAGAGTAACCGCTACGCGCGGGGCGACTATTACGCATAGGACGATTTTTTTGGGATATAATATGACACTCGGAACTATTAGACTGGATTACTAACCAAGCCCCTCCCAGTAATCATTCACTTTTTGAAGTTCTTGATTCCAACACATACGATGATCAGAAGTATCTCGTCCTAACTCCTCTGCAAGCTTAAAAAAACCAGACCCTGACAACATGTCTCCATGCTTATGCACCACTATTACAGAAAGCATTCCATGGCCAAGGGCATTTTCTTCTATTGAGACATCATCAAGCAGACGAAATAAACGTGAGTCGTTAGTCTCAACTGATATGGATGTAATCAGCCGCACCAAACCCCCATATGTAATAGTAGTCTCGCGAATCTTGGCACTGGCAATCAAGATTCCTCTAGCTTCATCTTTTGCCGTTCCCCACTCAGTCATTCTGCCACCTCATTCATATTTATGGGTGCGAACTAACTTAAGAAATATGCCCCACGCAGAGTGGACACGCGGAGCAGCTACTTTACAGCCTCGGTTATGCGTTTAATAGCCTCAACAACATTATCCATAGAGGTCGCGTAAGAGAGCCTGAGGGCCGTATCGTCGCCAAAGGCGCTGCCCGGCACAACTGCCACACCTGCACTGTCGAGCAGATAGGCCGCCAGAGAGACCGAGTCGGTCACGCCGTGTCTGCCGTACAGTCCGCTCACGTCGGGGAATGCGTAGAAGGCGCCGTGAGGTTTCGGGCACTTTACTCCGTCTATGGCGTTCAGGCCTTCTACCATGGCGTTGCGCCGGCGCACGAACTCTTTGCACATTCTCGCTATCGAGTCCTGCGGGCCGTTTAGCGCCTCTACCGCCGCCCACTGGCTTATAGAGGTCGGGTTGGAGGTCGACTGGCTCTGGATCTTTGCCATTGCGCCGACGAGCTCACTCGGGCCTGCAGCATAACCTATTCTCCAGCCTGTCATCGAGTACGCCTTCGATACGCCGTTTAAAACTATACTCGACCTCTTCACCTCGTCCGAGAGAGAGGCTATGCAGGTAAACTCGAAGTCATCATAAACGAGCTTTTCATATATGTCGTCGGTAATCATCAGAAGGCCGTTGGTGAGAGCGACCTCTGCAAGCGCGCTAAGTTCGGCCCGCGTATACGCAGCCCCAGTCGGGTTTGATGGACTGTTTATTATAACCGCTTTCGTATTCGGCGTTATCGCTATCGAGAAGGCCTCAGGCGTCATCTTGAAACCGGTGACCTCCGTGGTAGAGACGACGACAGGCACCCCGCCCGAGAGCGTTACTATGGCCGGATACGAAACCCAGTACGGCCCAGGTATCACGACCTCGTCTCCGGGGTCGAGCAGGGCCTGAAAGAGGTTGTAGATAGAGTGCTTGCCGCCGCACGATACTACCACCTCCGCGGGGTCGAACCGTAGGCCGTTATCTCTTCTGAACTTCTCTATAATGGCCTCTTTAAGCTCTACTATTCCTCCGACCGCCGTGTACTTGGTCTGCCCCGTACGTATCGCTTCTATTGCCGCCTCTTTAATATTATCCGGGGTGTCAAAGTCGGGCTCGCCAGCGCCTAACCCTATTATGTCGCGCCCCTCGGCCTTAAGGGCCTTTGCCTTTGCGGTGATCGCAAGCGTTACCGACTCTTCTAACGTAGAGAGCCGTGAAGAGATCTTTACCATTCTATTCTATCTCCTGAAGAAAAATTTTTATACAGACCTAACCGGTATCGGCGAGAAGCCTCTGGCTTACAGGGCCGGAGTTCAAGACTAACAAGGGCTACTTCTTATACCGGACCTCCAGCCTCCGGGCTACCTTCGGGGTCACGAAGTGAGATACGTCACCTCCGAAGCGCGATATCTCTTTGATAAAACGGGAACTGATGGGCGCGAAGTTATCCTGAGTCATCATAAAGACCGTCTCTACGGTCGGCTCTATTCTGCGGTTTGTAAGGGCCATCTGAAATTCGTACTCAAAGTCTGATATTACCCTCAACCCCCTGAGCACGGTCTTTGCGCCGACGCTCTTTACGTAGTCTACTAGAAGCGTATCAAAGGACTCGACCCTCACGCCTCTTACCCCCTTGAGCTCTGCGCGCATCATGGCGAGCCTTTCGGAAACGCTAAAGAGCGTCTCCTTCGAGGTGCTCTCGGCCACGCCGACTATCAACTCGTCGAAGAGCAGGCGCCCCCTCTTTATTATATCGAGGTGCCCCCTTGTAACAGGGTCGAAGGTGCCGGGGTAGACCCCTATATGCTTTCTCTTTGCCATAGACCATCGGTCCTTTCGTTACGGACTTTATAGAGTCTGCCGGGCGGTTCAGCCAACACCGTCACGTTTCGCTGTCCGGGGCGACGTTCTCAACAGTAGAAAAGAGGTAGAGCAGCGTATCTCCATACGTTCTGACCTCATCGGCACATAAGCTGCCTATTACCGTTCCGGGTTTCACCTCCGCACCCACGGACTCCGGTTCATCGGATAAGGGAGCTGAAGACCCGCCTTCGAACTCAGTCCGCCCGATAACAAGCGGCGCCCTCTTCGACGTCTCTGCCACCAGCAGGCCGCCGGGTGCCAGCAGACCGCTTAAAGCGACCTCAGAGATAACCTCTTCCAACAGCGCACAAGAGTACGGCGGATCCAGGAAGATCAGATCGAAACCCTCGGGGCGCCGCGAAAGCCCCTTTACCGTAAGCACCGCGTCCCTTGTCAGAATATGGGCAGAGTCCTCAAGACCACAGGCCTTGATATTCTTTCCGATCACTTTTATTGCAGCCGGGTCAGAGTCTACGAACCAGGCCTCTGCGGCCCCTCTGCTGAGCGCCTCTATACCTACGGCCCCGGTGCCCGCAAAAAGGTCGAGCACGCGCGCGCCGAGCAGGTCTACCCTTGTGCCGAGTATATTGAAGAGCGCTTCGCGAACCCTATCGGTCGTCGGCCTGATGTCTGTGCCCTTGAATTGCCCGAGCCGCTTGCCTCTAAGTTTTCCGCCGACTACCCTCATGCCGGAAACTGGCGGCTCAAATTCCGAGTACCTTTACCGAGATCAATCTGGCGCGGGGACCGTCAAATTCGGAAAAATAGACGACCTGCCACTGCCCGAGAGCGAGCCGACCCTTGGTAACCGGCACCGTAACGGAATTACCGAGTATTAAAGACTTGATGTGGGCATCGGCATTCCGTCCGTACTCGCCTTTGTTATGCCTGAAGGTGGGGTTGTTGGGTACCAGCTCTGCGAGAAAGTCCTGCAGATCATTTTCAAGGTCGTGGTCGGCGTTATTGAGATGTACAGCCCCGGTCGTATGGCCGGTAGAGACGACCGCCATGCCTTCGCTCACTTCACTCTCAACAACTACCTCCTCTACCTGTGCGGAAATATTCACCTCTTCGGTAGCCCCGGTACTCTTTATCCTTACAGCGCCATTAAATACCTTCAACCTCATCCCCCTCTACAGTATCAATTCTAGTAATTGCATGTTATCGATATAATCAATTCGACATAAATAGTATGGCCTGAAGCGGCCGGGTAAAGTACGATCAATAATTATACAATAACCGAACGCTTTGAATCCACCACAAATAAGCGATTGTCTCAACCAGGCTTACTTATCTTATAACAGAGCGGGCAGAACCTCGCCGGCACGGCCCGTAAGGTGTGCGTCCGCCACACCATGCATAGGCGTCTCTTCTATATTGATCTCGACGACGTAAGCCCCGGCGTCACGCGCAACAGCGCCGAGAGAGGCCGCGGGCTGCACAACCGACGATGTGCCAACAACCAGCATTACAGAGGCCCCCTTTGCAGCCCCGAAGGCTTTGCCTATAACATCTGCGTCTAACGACTCCCCGAACCAGACAACACCGGGCCGCAAGAGCCCGCCGCAAGCGCACCTCGGAGGCAGTTCACCAAAGACCTCCCTATCGACAGACTCGACGCCGCAGGCCGTGCAGCGAACCTTCCAGATTGAACCATGCATTTCTACTACGTTTATGCTTCCGGCCATAGAGTGAAGCCCGTCTACATTTTGAGTAATCAGGCTGAACTCTTTGGCCCTCTTCTCCAACTCGACAATTGCGTGGTGTCCCGGGTTCGGACTTACCCCTCTGATCAAGTCGCGCCTCCATGCGTACCATTCCCATACAAGCAGAGGGTCTTTTTCGAACGCCTCCGGGGTAGCAAGCTCGGTGGCGTTATGTTTTCTCCACAACCCGTCAGTCCCCCTGAATGTCGGCACCCCTGACTCGGCAGAGACACCGGCGCCAGTCAAGACCACCAAAGAGTCGGCACCGGCTATAGACTCGCGCACACTGTCGATAGTAGCCATAAAGAGTAGCCATGAAAGTAGACATTAAAACCCTGACAATAAGTACTGCTTCGTAAAAACAGAACAGAAAAAGCCGTACAGAGGCAAGGCAATTATAGAAAGATTGTCGAAACAGGTATTAAAGCAGGGTCGGAGTTGAAGAGAAGAACGAGGTTGAGGATTTAAAACCGTGAGAAGAAACCCGGACAACTACCGTACGAATTTACCCTCAGGTGAGATCATCCCTTTTCTTATCGCCTCTTCCAGAATACCGCGCGCGTTCTCGGCATCCACAGCCTCTACCGCCACTCTCTTTTCCGAAAGTTTCTTCATGCTTTCCTTGGAACAGAGCCCGAAGTTCCTGATAGAGCAACTAATGTCATACTCCCCTAACAGAAGCTCTATTATATCGACATCGAGTTCGTTCTCAATAGAGTATATGTCTTTGAAATTTATTCGCGTAGCCATGATTTCGAGTATAAATGATTCATAGATTCTTTGTCAACAATTAACAGAACCGGTTTCACCCCTGCACAAGTCCAGGGTATTTGCACTTGACTTTTATTGGCCCGCGTTGAGATAATCTCTACAAGGAACGAGTGGTACCAACCACAGGACTTAAAGGTTACCGGAAGTAAAGGGGCAGAAGGTATGAAAAGAGCTATACTGGCCGTCGTGCCGATTATGTTGTTATGGGTGGTATTGGTTGGCATGGGTTCTGGCCCGGGTGCCGAGGTACCGAAACCGGAGATCGACTTCAAGGCCATTGTCCTAGACGATCAGGATATCTCCACAAAGATCCATCAGGCAAGCTGGGAAGGCAACATCTTCTTCACCGGCCTCCGGGGCAAGGGCATTGTAACCATCTCATTCGAGAAGGTACGCAAGGTCGAGAGCGTCGGTATCTCTGCCGGCACAAAAAAAGATTTTCAGGTAACTCTAAGGAACGGTGATGTCGTGGCCGTCAGTTTCGATGTTGACTCAAGGTTTCAAGGAGTCACCGACTTTGGCACCTACAGGGTAATCGCGCGCAACATCAAAGAGATTACCTTCGAGTAGTCCGTTTCACAGGGCCTTGCAAGCGGCTCTTTCAAGAACAGGAAAGTACGGTTGGAGCGCTACAAAAGCGCTTCTTTTTTTTGAGGCGGATAAGCGCGGCAATCAGTCTAAAGCGGCCAGTATGTTCTTGAAATGAATGGCAACAGAGGTATCACCGGTGATCTCAAGCCTGCGCGAGAAGAAGACTGTATCGGGGTCAACACGACCGAGAAAGAGGTCAACCAGCACGCCGACATTGCCCTTCATGGTCACGTCGGGCCTTGTGGCGCTATGGAGCTCGACCTTTATAGCGCGCTCTTCGATACGGAGGTAGAAACCTTTATCAAGATCAATCGCCTCAAACCAGAACAGTTTATTGTCGAGCGCACCGAGCTTCTCGGCAAAGGACGGGTTATCGTCAACCACCTTTTTCAAGAGCACGGCAGCCCCCATCGCCTCTAAAAGCAGCGGGGCAGCCTTCAATCCGAGCCTGAGGCCAGCAAGGCCCGCCCGCTCAAACCTGTTAGGCGTATCTTCTGCGTCCATAAGAACCGATTACCTCTAAAACTATTACTGCCTGTTATGCAACTTTTAATATACGCCCTGCGCGGAGCAGCTAGACTTTGTAGCCGATGTGGACGGCGGCTATACCGTTCAATATATTGTAGTACCTCACCCTGAAAAAACCGATAGACTCCATGATCGCCTTTAGCTCCTTCTGCTTCGGGAACTTGCGTATCGACTCGTGCAGATAGACGTAAGCATTGCGGTCACCCGTAACCATCTCGCCTACGTTCGGCAGCACGTTGATTGAATAAGCGTTGTAGATGGAGCGAAAGAGGGAGTTCTCAGGGTGCGAGAACTCAAGACAGATAACGCGGCCTCCCGGCCTTACCACCCGTTTCATCTCGGTGAGCGCTTTTTCCAGGTGCGTCACGTTTCTTATACCGAAACCGACGGTCGCAACGTCAAAGGTATTCTCCTCGAAAGAGATATCCTCGGCATTGCCCTGTATGAACTGTATATCATTGACGTGGCCTCTATCTACGCACTTCTCCCGACCGTACTTGAGCATCTCGCCGTTTATGTCATAAACGACCACGCGACCGGACTTGCCTACCCTGTCGGCCATCAAGAGCGCGATATCTCCGGTGCCTCCGGCGACATCCAGGGCACTCTGCCCCTCCTTGAGCCCTGTATCGGCGGCCACCATGCGCTTCCATATCCTGTGCGCCCCAACGCTCATCAGGTCGTTCATAAGGTCGTACTTCGAGGCAACGGAGTCGAAGACATCGGCCACCCGGCCCCGCTTCTCCTCTTCGGGAATAACCTCTGTACCGAAGTTTGTCATTTTTTTAGTCATGTTTACACCGCTCTACCCTTCTCATGCATGTGTTCCTAAACTTTTAATACCGAGCAATATGGCTCCGGCAAAGAGAACGATACTCAAGACCGGAACCCCCAGAATGGCAAACGAGTCAGGGGCCGAAAGGGCCGCAGAGAGCGTGCCGGCTATCACCAGAGAGCCCGTAAGCACCGCGCGTGAGGTTCGCTTTCCGGTCGAGTGTATCTCCTCAATTACCGGCTCTATGCCGTGGGGCACAAAGCCGAAGGTGAGATCTCCACCAGCGCCTTTTTCGAAAAAGTCGTTCATGTTGTACGGAATAGAGAGCGCTGCCCCTGCTATCTCCTCGGCCCGCTCGCTCGCCTTGCCCGCAACGGACTTTGGAGAGAGCTTCTCCTTGAGCATCCACTTGTAGACCATCGGTTTTGTCACTTCCCACATGTCTATGTCAGGATAGAGCTGGCGGCCCACACCTTCTATTATCACCATCGACTTTTGCAAGAGCAGCAGGTTCGGCTGAAGCCTCATATCGAAGCGGCGCGCAGTCTGGAGCAGCTTCATGAGTAGGGTGGAAATATCGATATGCTCGAGCTTGGCCCCGAGTATCGGCTCTATTATTACCCTTAACGCCTCTTCGAATTCGCCTATATCCACGCCTGGACCGATAAGGCCCATATCCCTGTGGACTATCGCCATGCGGTAATAATCCTCACGAACGATATAGTAGAGCATGGAGGCGAGGTACTTTCTAAGCTTCCTGTCTAGCCTGCCGACGATACCGAAGTCGAGATAGATGATAACCCCGTCGTCACGGATAAAGATATTTCCCGGATGGAGGTCTGCATGAAAAATGCCATGCTCAAAGACCTGACTGAAGAAGATCTCAAGACCGTCAATCGCGGCCTTTTTAATATCAATGCCCTTGGCGCGAAGCGTCTCCACCTCATCTATCGGCGTACCGTATACGCGCTCCATCGTCAGCACCTCTTCCGTGCTCCAGTCCCAGTAGACCTTCGGTATCTGTATATTGGGGTTCGACTTGAAGATAGAGTAGAAGCGGCCTATTGCCGCGCCCTCTATGGTAAGGTCCTGCTCGTTGGTGATTACGCGCGTGAACTCATCGACCACTTCCAGCGGCCTGTACCGCCGCGCCCTCGGCACATACCTCTGTAACAGTTCGGCAACTATGTGCATAACCGACATATCGGCCTCTATCACCCGGGCGATCCCGGGACGCCGGACCTTTACGGCCACATCGGTACCGTCATTAAGGGTCGCAAAGTGGACCTGCGCTATTGAGGCCGATGCAAACGGCTCTTCGTCGAATGTGGAAAATTTCTCTTCGAGAGAGCCCTTGAGCTCCTTTTCAACTACGCCCCTAACCTCTTCGAATGAGAATGGGCGCACCATATCCTGGAGTTTCTTGAACTCTTCGACCCATTCGGTCGGCAGGATATCGGCACGTGTCGAGGCGATCTGCCCGAACTTTATGAAGGTCGGCCCAAGCTCTTCGAGCACGAGCCGCACCCTTACAGGCGTGCTGAGGCCCGCCTTCTTCTTTGATACAAAGATCCGCTCTATCGTAGAGAGCAGAGGAAAGAGGCGCATCTCGGCCACAAGCCCGCCAAAACCGTACCTTACTAACGTAACGACTATCTTGTTGAGCCTGCGTATGTTTGTGAGTTTCTTTATATACATGGGTGCCGTTTAAAATTGCTATTTTTGAAAGTGCCAGTCTGAAACCATCTAAGGGGCGCTACTCTTTACCGACCTTATCCTCAAGCTCGGTTACCCTGCGCTCAAGCTCATCGACCTTTTCTCTCGCCAGGCGCGCCATCTCCTTTACAACATCCATCTCAATCTCCGTTGCAACGTGGAGCTTATCCGCCACCCTGCCGGAGTTCGAGGCTATCTCGGACTCGATCTTCTCCTTTGCAGACGTCACGACCGAGAGCAGCTCTTTTAATATGGTCGCTCCGTCTTCCACCACCCTGTTCTCAAGTTCCTGACGCGGGCTCAGGGGCTCGGCGCTCTCTTTGGCCTCGTCAGCCGCTTCGCTATCGCCGCTCTCCGTGACGCTTTTGGACGCACCCTCTTTGGTATCCGAAGCCTCATCGAGCGTCTCCTTGATCTTCTTCTCAATACCGAGCCCCAGTTGTATCGCTTTATCTATAAGGTCAGCCATGACTCTCTCCTTCTGCTACTCTCTGTTATACAAATATCCAAAACAAATATGAAAGACCAAAAACCGTCTAATCCCTGCCACGCCCCAACTTAACTCATGTGAACTGAGGCAAACTCAAGTCGCAGGAAGGGCCGCGGAGACGTACTCTCTGCCAGCGCGCCCGAGCCACCAGCCGTTACAGAGCCCGCCCGAGCCTTCTATTTTGTGCGACAGGCTTATCAGCCCGTCTAACGCCTCTTCCGCGCTTATACCGCCCTCCAAGCGGGCACGGAAGATCCGTACCACCTCACCCGTGCCGGTTGATTGCGGGGAAATTCTCAAGGCTTGAACACCCTTGCTCTTCAGGTCGTCCGTAAACTCTATTAGCGAATAGGTCGTTGCGCTAAGTATGGTCGTGCCGTTTATCGTAAAAAGCGGCTCGCCCTCCACACTCTTGATCTCCATGCCGTCTGGGTCGCGGCTGCAATCGTGCTTGCAGTCGCTCTTGCCGAGGCCGTGCGCCTTCGATGTATAACATCTCCACGAAAAGGCGAGCGGCACACGGCCGTGTGCGAAGACCTCGCCCTTTATACCCGTATGCTCTATATTATACCCTATCGACTCTCCCGAAAGCTCTACCGGGAAGGTAACGTATTCTATGCCTATGCCCTGCAGGAACTGAACGCTCGGCACGTTGTAGGTCGTTATGTGAGGGCCTGCCCTGAGTTCCCGGCTTTCTGTGTCGACCATATTGAGAACCGACATGTCGTTGGCCTCTATCGGGTAGGGTAGTTCCACAAGCTGCCGCGTCCGCTCAAGCTCGATTTCATTCGAGACAACTACGAGGCTCGACAGTACTACCTTCTTGCCAGCAGCTTTAAGCTTCTGTGCAATTGAGGTTATATCGCCAGCGCCGAGGTTGCGTTTATCGCAGACCAGTTCGCCGAGATAGACCGTATCTACGTCCATGTCGGCGACTTCGTCATAGAACCGTAAAAGGTCCTCTCTCTTCCACTCGAAGAGAACAGGACCGAGTGTCAACTCCATCACTTCTCCTTCTATAACAACCTTAAATAGCAGCCTGCTATACCCGGCATGCTTTCAATACTCTATATGAACAAGACAGAGCCCCCCCGGCGGCGCGGTCTCCGGCGCAACGCTCCTGTCTTGCGCTTCGATTATCCTCTCGACTTCATCCGGCTCTATCGACCCGGCCCCGACTGCCACTAAAGTTCCAGCAACAATCCTCACCATATGCCTCAAGAACGCTGTACCGCGCACCTCGAACTCTATCAGGCCCGGAGTCTCATCGCTTCTATCATAAACTTCAAGCGCCGTTATCTCGCGCACCGAGTGCGGGGCATCGGAACCCGCAGCCCTGAAAGAGGTGAAATCCTTTCTGCCTATAAAGTGAACTGCGGCGGCCCTCATGCGTGTTATGTCGAGCGGCCACCTCACAAACCAGCTGCTGCGCCTTAAAAGGGGCGAGCGAATCTCACGGTTAAGCACCCGGTAGAGATAGACCTTGCCCTTTGAGTCGCGGCGCGGATCGAAGGATGCGGGCACCTCAACCGCTTCGGTAACAACGATATCTTCGGGCAATAAAGAGTTGAGCCCGGCTTTAAAGCCCTCGACAGGTATTTGGGAGACCGTAGTGAATGCAGCGCACTGGCAGAGCGCATGCACGCCCGAGTCGGTGCGCGAAGCCCCGGCAAGGCCAACCCCTACTCCGGTCATGGTTTCAAGAGCCCCGGCCACAGTGCCTTGCACGCTAGGGCCGTTCTTCTGCACCTGCCATCCGACATACTCTGTTCCGTCGTACTCAAGGGTCAGCTTAATTCTTCTGCTGCCCTGGCTGCTGCCGTTACTACTGCCATTGTTACTATTTGGGCTGCTCGCCGGCACCTAGAGATAGTCCCTGACGAGAATCTCGGCTATCTGCACGGCGTTGAGCGCAGCGCCTTTTCTCAGATTATCGGCTACGACCCACAGGTTCAGACCGTTCTCCACCGTATCGTCTCTTCTGATCCTTCCGACCATAACCGAGTCCCGTTCGGCACAATCTATCGTCATCGGATACTGCGCCTCTGCCGGATTGTCTACTACCTCTACACCCGGAGCCGCGCTTAACAGCTCACGAACCTCTTCAGGGGTAACCGGGTCTTCGGTCTCTACGTTTATAGATTCTGAATGGCCTACATAGACCGGCACCCGAACCGCTGTCGGGCTTATGAGCATACTATTATTACCGAAGATCTTACGGGTCTCGTTGACCATCTTCGCTTCTTCCTTGGTATAACCGTCCTCCAAGAAGAGGTCTATCTGCGGTAGGCAATTGAACGCTATGACATGCGGAAGGACATTCTTCTCCGGCACGGTCATATTGAAGAGCGCGCGTACCTGCTCTGTCAATTCGTCCATCGCCTTTTTGCCCGCCCCTGAGACCGACTGATATGTAGATACTACAATACGCTTTATACCGAAGTGGTCATATATGGGCTTGAGCGCGACTACCATCTGAATGGTCGAGCAGTTCGGGTTGGCTATTATCCCGCTCTTTTCATAACCGGCTATGGCCTCCGGGTTGACCTCGGGAACGACCAGCGGCACGTCCGGGTCCATTCTAAAGTGCGAGGTATTGTCCACCACCACGCAGCCCGCCGCAGCAGCCTTCGGAGCATATATCTTCGATACGCTCGCACCGGGCGAAAAGAGCCCTATATCGACACCTTCGAAGCTCTCTTCATCGAGCAGACCGACCGTAATCTCCTCGCCTTTAAACTCAAGCTTACTGCCGGCAGTGCGCTCTGAGGCTAACAACCTCAGCTCTCCGACAGGAAAGTTCCGCTCTTCGAGTATCTTTAAAAACTCGGCACCGACCATGCCGGTCGCCCCGACGATAGCGACATTATACTCTCTCTTACTCATTTCAATACACCTTCCTCTTTACCCGTCCGTCAAAATCGCATTAACCGTAATACGGATTAAAAAAACAGACCTTTAAACACCATTTCGCTACGACAAATTTATATAATATGCCAAAAACAAGCTTTAAGTCAATCTATGGCTCTTTTTTCAAAAACCGCAAGAAGCACACGCTCTTAGACCAGAGTGCATGATCGCAGGTAATGGCCTTGCCCGGCCTAAACTGGTTCACCGCCGGTGTTCTTCAACACCGGCTCACCAAGGCCGCACTGCTTCTTCGCTTCTGCTGCCGTACCCCCGTCTTCGAGGCGCGTCAGAGAGTATGAGTACCGGGAGGCCTTGCCGCTCAGTTCGTCGTACTTTGTGCTCGCGTTGCCCAGATGGCGTCCGAGTATCGAGATGTCGGAGAGTATTGCGTCGAAGTCGTTACCGAGGCGGTCGAGGTGGGCGAGTATCTCTCCGGCGCGCTCACCGACCTCTGCGCCTCTTAACCCCATAAGCACACTCTGGAGGTAGAGATAGAGCGTATTGGGCGAAACCGGAACCACTCTGCGGGCGAAGGCGTACTCTGAGAGCGTGACGCCGCTTGTATTCTTGTCGCTCTTCTCACCACCAACATCCCTGACTATACTCTCGTAGTAGATGTTCTCGGCAGGTATATACATCAGCGCGAAGTTTACCGTGCCTTCGGCAGGTTGAATATACATATCAGCCACCGCATTGATATGCTTTTTGCAGGCCGATATAAAAGCACGGCGGTAAGCTTGAGCCTCTTCATCCGACGAAGCCGAGACGAGACGCCTGAAACTCTCTAGCGGAAACTTGGAGTCAATCGGCACGGCACCGCCCTCGAGCTTAACAAGCGCATCTACGCGCGTTCCGTTGGAGAAGTTGTGCTGCAACGTGAAGTGGGCCACCGGGAGAGACTGTGCCAGCAGGTCGCCCAGAAGAAACTCTCCGAGGCCACCTCTCAGCTTCGGGCTCTTGAGTATCTCCTCAACTCCGCGAATACTGTTACCGAGCTCCATCAGCCTCTCGGTTGTTGAGCCGAGTTCGCCTAGCCCCCGCTGCACCCCTGAAACCATGCGCGCGGCGTTCTCCATCCGATCGCTTATCTGGCCTGTCGAGTTCTGCATCTGTGTAGAGATTAAGGAGAGTTGGTCGTGGACCAGCGTAGTGACTCCAGAGATGGAACTGCTCACTGAATTGATGCCGAGAGCAAAAGAGGCCTCAAGTTCACGCTTCAAGGCCTCATGCTTTTCGTCTACCTTGCGAGCCTTGACCGCACCGCGAATAGAAAGAAGAATCAACCCGAGCAACAGAAGGGAGATTATCGCAAGCAGTATGATGACCACTATCTGCATATCGGCTCGGCCAGTAGAGGAGGAAGGTATTGAATCGATTTTTCCCGGTTATACCAATATAGAACAGCAGCAGGATTGCCTCATCTTTTTTATACGAGACTACCCTGCTGCTGCTTTGCTGTTGTTACGTTACTCAGGCCCGCGCGCCGTCGGTCGGTGCGGACTTACCCTTGACATCCTTGCGTACGGACGGCGGCCTGCTAACTCCACGCCCCATGTAATCTTTGGCCTGATGGATAAAGGCCTCCATGCGGGTTGACGAGTTAGAGTCCTCATTACCTTCGTAAACCATATTGAGATACGGGATATTGTTGTTATCCTCACGGAGCTTCTTAAGCACGGCATTGACTACAGTACCCGGCATACAGGTAAAGGGCATTGCGTTAACTATGCCGGAAGCGCCGTTCTCTATAAAGTCTATCGACTTGCCTATGCTGAGCACTGCCTCGCCCTCGAAGGATTCGTCTATATAGTTCTCCGCCTTCTTCATTATATCTTCGACTCTCGGCTCGTGACCGCTTCTCATACCGACGTTGATGATATTCTCCATCTTCTTCTCGTCTTTGTGCTGGAAGAAGTTCTCAACCGTCGTTCTGAAAAAGTCGCCGTAGAGTTTGCGCTTCCAGTTCTTGCGCCTCGAAGTTACGTTGGTGTAGAAAATCCACTCCGATACCGTCGGCATGCGAACCTCTGCCCCTAGCGCCTCAAGCTTCCTGACAAGATCTTCGTTGCTGAAGCGGTTGTTTCTTACATAGATCTCACCGACCACACCGACGATCGGCCTCGTGCCCACACCTTCAACCTCTATAGAGCTAAAGGCCCTCGCCGCGGCCTTGAGCTCAGCCTCAGGGAACTTCTTCTTCCTTATCGAATCGTTTACGCTGCGAATCGAGTCCCAGTAGACTTTGTCGCTCTCGCCCTCGATCTTCTCATACGGACGCGTCTCACGGAGCCTCTTTTCAAGCAGGTCGGCAGCCAGAATACCCCACCACGCAAGGCGCGCGAAGTTTCCGTCAACCATGCCGAGCTCTTTGTAGAAGGTACCGTCCTGGTCCGGGGCGTAGATAGGCACAGAATCGAAACCTAGCTCGTCGAGCACGGTGCGCTGGTACCTGTTGTACTGCCCGAAACGGCACGGGCCGTTACCAGAAGGCATAAAGAAGGCCGAGTTGTCGGGATCGAACTTCTCGTCCTTAAGCGTCTTTACCATGTCTCCGGTAGTAAGTATGCACGGGTAGCACTCGCGCCCCGAGGTATGGCGCCTGCCGAGCTTCAACGACTCCTCATTCGGCATCTCCATTACCTTGGCATCTATACCGAAGGCCTGAAAGGCTGCGGCTATGCCGTGGGAACCGTCTGCCATATCAGGCAGGTAGAGCTTCTTGCGTATTCCGGTCCTGTCGAGAACACCCTTCTTCTCCTGCTCCTTCATCTTCTTGCCCTTGATGTTCTTGATCGAGTCTAGGTACGCCTCGCACCTCGTAATAGCACCCGCATCAGCAGAGTGCTCGTCGAGCTCAAGCTGCAAGAAGGGCTTGCCGCCCGAGACCTCTTTATAGAAGTGTGAAATCATCGAGTCGGGTCCGCAACCGAAGTTGGTTATATAGACAGAGAAGAGGCGCGGGTCGTCCTTTATGTACTTGGCGGTAGCGAGAATCCGCTGGCCGCTCTTCCAGTACATATCCTCTCTCAGAACCTCGTCTATCTCGTCATCTATAGGCAGCATATCAAACGGTATTGCAATGGTGCCCATTTCGCGAAGCTTCTGCGGAAGCTCGAGGTTGATTCCAGAGTCCATGGTATTGTACGACCGGCCCGTTATAACTAGCGCGGTGTCTTCGGGCGCCAGAGAGTCGACTACCTCTTTACCCCTCTTCAGCAGCGAGGCATTGAAATCGTCCCACGCCTTCAAAGCGACCTTCAGGGCGTTATCTACCTTCGACTTCTTCACCCCTAACATAGCGGCAAAGGTTACGAACTCTTTTTTGAGGTTCGCGAAAGTCTGGTTGAAGTGGAAGACCGGACTCCAGACCTCTATACCGTGAGCCTCATAGTCGAAAGCGGCGTTGGTATAGTACGGCAGCGCCTGCACATACGGGCAGAGCACCGTAAAGTGCGAGTGGTTCTGAGACTTGGCCGGTCTGTAGTTGATAATCGACGGGATAAATATCTTGTCGGTTCCCATCTCAATCAATTCCTGAATATGGCCGTGCGTGACCTTAATCGGGAAGCAGGTCTCGGTGACTATCTTCTCGATACCGTCTTTTACTATATCCTTGTTGGTCGGCGACGACATCCTCATACGGTATCCCACCTGGTCGAAGAAAGCCTTCCAGAACGGGAACATCTCGTACATGAAGAGCACGCGCGGTACGCCTATGACCGGTGCGTCCTTGCCAGCAACCTTTCCCCTGTAAGTCGAGTAGAGCAGCTTCTCTCTCTCTTTATAGAGGTCTGGAAGCGTGTTCTCTTTCTTCTTATTAGCATCCGTCTCGTACTTGTCGCACCTGCCTCCGTAGTGAAGCGGCTCCTCGCCCTCTACCTGCACCTTCCTGATCTCACAGATGTTGGAGCAGTCGGTGCACTCGAAGCTATCGAGCGTGTACTTTCTCTTTCCGACGTCAAAGCCCTTGAAGCGAGTCGTAGCCCCTGCCGTCATCTCCTTCTTGGCGAGCATTGCAGCGCCGATCGCGCCAGTCACATCATGGTTCTCAGGCACGTGAATCTTCTTGCCGGTTACCTGCTCGAATGCAGCGACAACGCCGAGATTGGCAGCCGTGCCGCCCTGGAAGAAGATCTTGTTTCCGATCTTCCTGTCGCCAACAACCCTATTAAGGTAGTTCTGAACAATTGAGTAGGAGAGCCCTGCGACGAGTCCGTCCCTTGCGACACCCTTTTGCTGGTGGTGAACCATGTCCGACTCTATGAAGACAGTACACCTCTCGCCCATAGATGGCGGGGCCTCGCAGTCGAGAGCGAGCTCGCTGAACTCGCCTTTTATGCTTATGCCGAGTCTCTCGGCCTGCTCCTCAAGGAAACTGCCGGTGCCCGCAGCGCAGACCTTGTTCATCTCAAAGTCAACTACCACCGCGTCCTGGAGAGCAATATACTTGGAGTCCTGCCCGCCGATCTCGAAGATGGTATCGACCTCGGGGTCTATCTCGGCTGCCGCCGTCGCCTGCGCGGTTATTTCGTTGCGCACCACGTCGGCCCCTACAAAGTCACCGGAGAGGTAACGGCCTGAACCTGTGGCGCCCACTCCTACCACGTTCACGAACTCGGCACACTCTTCGCCGACCTCGTCGAGCCCCTTGCGTATCGCCTCAATAGGACGGCCTGCGGTCGGCAGGTACCGTTTGCTTATAAGTTTATAGTCGGAATCCACGAGTATTACGTTGGTGGAGGTTGAACCGATATCGAGCCCGAGGTACGCGTCTACCTTTACGCCGGGCGTAAACTGGTAACCGGTGCTCGACTGTCCGAGAGAGGGGTGCTCGTCCGGACCTATGAGCTTGTCAAGAGAACGGGAATTGCTCTTGTCAGAACTGATAAATTCCTGCAGCTCTTCTACGCCGCGAAACTCGCCGAGCCCCTTGCCCTTTTCTAGCGAGCTGAAGACCGCGCCGAGTGCCCCCATAGTGGCAAAATGCTCGGATACGACAAAGTCTTTATCGTCGAGCTCAAGCACGTCCTTGAAGGCCTTCCTGACACCAGGGTTTGCCGCTACTCCGCCCTGGAACGCCACGGGAGCTATAAAGTCCTTACCCCGGCCTATCGTCGCCTTGAAGTTTCTGGCAACCGCGTAGCAGAGCCCAGCAACGATATCGTAATCCGGGGTTGCGACCTGCTGAAGGTGGATCATGTCACTCTTGGCAAAGACCGAACAACGACCGGCAACACGAGGCGGGTTCTTGCACTTGAGCGAAAGCTCGCCGAAACCCTCTATGGTGAGGTCCATGCGTATGGCCTGCTGGTCGAGAAAACTTCCCGTACCTGCCGCGCAGACCGAGTTCATCTGGAAGTCTTCTATCCTTACCTTGCCGGAATCCCCGTCAGGAGAGGTGAAGATCAGTTTTGCGTCCTGCCCGCCCATCTCTATAACGGTACGGACTTCGGGGTGATAGACCTCTATCGCCTTGGCCTGCGAGATTACCTCGTTCGTAAAGTGCGCGCCGATATACGGGGCTATCAACTTGCCGCCGGAACCTGTTGCGGAAACAAGCGCAATCGAATCCATGCCGTAACGCTCAATAGCATCTTTAAAGAACTTTACGGCAACTTCGAGCGGCTCGCCATGCGTTCTTATGTACTCCTCTTCTAAGATATTGCTCTCTTCGTCAAGCACTACTACGTTAGCGCTAACCGAACCGATATCAATTCCGATGTATACTTTTTTTGTGCCTGCCAACTTGCACCTCCAAAGGTTTCTCTTTATGTAACAACTGTAAGCTGCTTGCTGCTATTTTTATAAATATAGCCGACAATAAAATAGTAAAGCCGGCTTTGATCAGTGATTTAAAAGAGCATCAATGAAGTACCGGGATAAGGAACCGCCATTAAAGGCCGGTAGCTATCAGGACCTTCCGGGGTTCGGGTACTGTCAATTTTACTTGGGGGTAGAATAGGTACGATTCCGGGTTACTAACTCCCCCTGAGAAAGCTTTTAAGATTTTATATTATCAGCGATTTCCGGTAAAAAGTCAACCAATGCGTAACAGAAGAAATAAATTAAGTATGCAAATAACTTACTATTTATAGGGATATAGGGCTATTGGCGAACAAAAGCAGGAAGATAGAAGAGAGCGGCAACGGCTCAGGCAGAGAATAAAAAGATCGATAAAGCGGAACGGCTCCGCGCTAAAAGCGCGGAGCCGTTCCGGTAAAACAGAAAGCATTCAACTGTACCGTTCAGAACCTCTTAGTGGGAGAGGGTCTTGAGGTAGTCAACAAGGGCGTTGATGTCGCCGTCAGAGAGGCTCTGAGGGGGCATGCCGAGCGCGAAGTTCTTGTACATCTTCGCAG
This sequence comes from Deltaproteobacteria bacterium, assembly GCA_029262515.1. Lineage (GTDB taxonomy): Bacteria > Desulfobacterota > GWC2-55-46 > GWC2-55-46 > JADFVP01 > JADFVP01. Next base: position 46,577 of record JAJCZH010000020.1, read on the forward strand.
AACCGTTACGGCCCTTCTTGATTACTGTAGCGATGTCAGCGGCTGAGCTGTCTTTGATCCATGCGTTGCCCTGAAAAGCTGGCGCCATTGCGGTACCCTTACCGTCCGGACCGTGGCAAGCAAGACATTTCGATTTAAAAAGACCTGCACCGTTTGATGCCATTGCAGAGCCTGCGAAAGCGAGACTGAGTGCAACTACACCGATTCCAATAAATTTACGCATCTACTTCCTCCTTAATTAAGTGAAATTCAGCGCACAAATTACAACCTATAGGGGGTCCTTGTCAAGTATTTTCTTCACTCGTGCGCCATCTATATAACAAGGCCGTACCTGGATATAAGAACTAATAGTAAAGTGTGTCTAAATATCATACCGTCTCATGCCAAAAAAAGCCAGAACGGAAAACGTTCCAACACAGGTTCCGGATTTACGCCTTTGTGCTGCGCCCGAGTAACGTAGCGAGCGCATTGACCACAAAGAGCACCCCGCCGGTAACGGAAATTAACCCGCCGGCGGCCATAATCACCATACCGATCAGGCGGCCTGCCTGCGCGAGATCCTGCTCCGTGCCGTAGGTCTTGCGCGCAGAGCCGTGCGAACCGGCGACATAGAGCCCAACCGCAAAGAGCAGCACGCCTGCAAAATAGACGTACGGCTGAAGCCTTGCGAGCCGAATGCTGTAAAGCCGCCGCCCGATACGCGGGGCCACGACATAAAAGAGACCCATAAACGAGATGGTGACGGCACCTATTACAGAGTGGTAATGGGCCGGAATTATCGTATTGATGCCGCGTATCCTCGCGCCGATTATACCGCCGACAATAAAGAGCGCCATTGAGAGCAGCGCCGCCGACCATGCCGGGCCTTTGCCCCGCCAGACGCGCCCCTTTACCATAGAGCCGCCTATAACGAGAACGAAGAGCACCACGGAGACGACGTGGCCGAACTGCATCATCAACGTAAAACTCTCTTTATACCCGGCAGAAGAGGTATCGAAAAAGTAGTAAATGAATGGAGAGGGAATAATAGAGAGCAGAAATAAAGAGTAGAGAACCTTTAAGACAAAAGAGGGTTCCGTGCTTAAGTCATCCTCTTTACAACACTCTTCAGAAGAAGGCAGCTCATACGCGGTCGCGCCCCGTATGGCCGTAACAGAGAGCAGAAGCCAGGCCGTAACCATCGCTATGGTATTGGTAAACTGGAGTACGTGCCCGCCGCCCCAAAAGAGCCTCTCATAATCGATAACAACCTTGCCGGTAGAGTACTGCATATAACCGGAGAGCGCAAAGCAGAGAACAGCGACTAAAATTCCGATGCCGCCTACCACCATGCCGAAGCTTTCTACCGGCAGCCCCTTTTTAACTTCAGCCTCTTTAACTTCCGGTCTCCGAAATAAGAGTCCCGCAAAGGAGTTGAGCACGGTTATAATCAAACCGAGAGCAAAGAGCAACATACCGGCAAAGAAGACTCCGCTCTGCAAAACCGGTACGTAGTTAGCGAGCACGGCCGGGCCGAGCGCAAAGGCGGCCGAGATGACGACCAGCAAAACACCAACGGAAGAGATACCGAGGGCTACAAAGCCGGAGGTCTTACAAAAGAGCGCGCGCCCGGTGCAAAAGGTCGAAGTATAGACGAGCAGAAAACCCTCGAAGGCGAGAAACCAGATAACAAAAGCTAAAACAACGTGGCCGACGAGTCCGACGTAGATATAGTCTCGCCCGAGCGGCAGCAACTCCCCTATGTACGGGGTTCTTGCAAGCGCTATAAGCAGGGCGAAGAGCCCGGCAAAACCGAGCGACAGGACGGAGAGCAGCAGCCAGCCGTATATCAACCTTGCCGCAGAGCCCGAAGATATCTCTTTTTTAATGGTATCCATAGCAGTCAAACATGTAGCAGATAGGACTTCAAAAAACAAGGCTTAACACCCTAAAAGCCCATCCATCCTCCAGCCGCTGACACGCCGCAGGCCGTAATGCACCCCAACTTGATTGAAATCATTGATTCACATCTTGCATCTATTATATTTTAATATATAATAGAAAGAAAACATCTTTCAAAGGAGTGTACACATGTTCAAAGACAGAGTTGAAGAGGCATTACAGGGTATTAGGCCAGCACTACAGGCAGATGGTGGAGACGTCTCTTTAGTAGATGTAGACGAAGAGAAGGGTGTCGTGAGGGTACAGATGCAGGGGGCTTGTTCAGGCTGCCCAAGTGCGCAGGTCACACTCGCAATGGGTATCGAGCGCGCCATAAAAGAGGCCGTACCTGAAGTAAAAGAGGTTCTTTCCATTAACTAGTTGCTGTTGCCCCCGCCGGCAGCATGGCGGGGGCGGCTTTTTGGATTTCCGGTTCGACCAGCTTCTGGCCTTACTCCTGACAAGTAATTCAGGAGTCTGTTCCATTCTGCAAAACATTGTACCTGAGAGAGTATCGGTTTTCGCTCTGCCAAAGAGGGTACCGATTCCGTTGCCTGCTGGAAACGACCAAAAATACCGGTACGGTTATATGCCACTGTGGTTTTAAAATGAAGCCGAACCCTTTCTCGTTACACCTGGGTTCGGCTTTAATGCTTCGGCTGCAACCGTAAACAGCATAATCTCTATGAGGAATAAGAGCATGTCTTTTTATATACTGGACGAGTGCGTAGCATGCGGCGTCTGCCTGCCGGAATGCCCTGAAGGGGCGATCTCGGAAGGCGAGCCGTTCACCATAGACCCGCAGCTCTGTACCGAGTGCGGAGCCTGCGCCGAGGTCTGCCCTGTGGACGTATGCCAACCAGACCCCGACTCGGAGTAAGAGAACCCGAAACAGACAGAGCACAGAGGGTTTAATCAGAAAAGGATAAAACATGAGCCGTATTACCGTAAATTTCATAAAGTGCGCTATAATCTACTTCATATTCGCCATGCTGCTGGGGCTTCACATGAGCGCAGGCGGTCCAAAGTACCCGTACCTCCAGATCCACACCCACTTCAACCTTCTCGGTTGGATGTCGATGATGATCTACGGTGTCGGTTACCATATACTGCCCCGCTTTTCGGGCAAACCGCTCTGGAAAGAGAGCCTCGCCACAGCCCATATCTGGCTCGCCAATATCGGCCTGCTCGGCATGGCATTGGGCTGGTTGATCCAGTCAACCCCGGTGCACCTGTTCTTCAGCGCGGTAGAGGGGCTCTCTATGATCTTCTTTGCGGTAAATATGTTCAAGACCATACGCGCTGTCGATCCGCCGAAACCGGCGGCGGCAAAACCGGCAGCAGCCAAGAAGTGAAGATATAATTAAGTTGAGTCAGACATGAGCAAGATAGAGATAACGGACGACATGGTAATAGCCACTGTCATGAACAAGTACCCGGCAACGGTAAAGGTCTTTCGTAAATACCTCGGCAAGGGGTGCCGCGACTGTCCGGGTTCGAATAACGAAGATATCGCATTCGGTTCGATGATGCATAACGTGGAACTCGAAACTCTGATCGATGCGTTAAACAAAGCCGTAAACAGATAAACGGGTGGATAATATGACAGAGCAGAAGATAACGAAAGAAACAATAGTAAACGACTGTATCCGCGACTTTCCGAAGACCATAGGGGTCTTCACGGAGTTCAACATAGACTCTTGCTGCGGCGGGGCCGTTAGCATTGAGGACGCCGCCGTACGCGACGGAGCGAACGTAGATGCGATGCTCGCCGAGCTCAACGCCCGGGCCTGAACCCCGTTTTTTTTTGCTACAATAACAAACTGCAAACCAACCCAGATGACAGAGGGAGGATATATAAATTGGCACAGATAACCGAAACCCAGGTCCTCGACGCCCTTTCAAAGGTCATGGACCCGGAGTTGAACAAGGATCTCGTCTCGCTTAACATGATCCGCGACATACTTATAGAAGAGAACAACGTCCGTTTCAGCCTTATTCTCACCACAAGCGCCTGTCCGCTCAAGAAAGAGATAGAGGAGAGCGCCCGCACCGCGGTAGAGACTATCGAAGGGATCGGCACGGTTTTGGTCGATGTCGGCGCAGAGGTACCTAAAGCGAAAGGCCTGCCCGACAAGCAGCCGATACCTGGCATTAAGAATATCATTGCGGTTGCAAGCGGCAAGGGAGGGGTAGGCAAATCTACCATAGCGGTAAACCTCGCCCTTTCGCTCTCTAAAAGCGGCGCCAGCGTCGGCATACTCGACGCCGACGTCTTCGGCCCGAGCGTACCGATGATGATGGGCGTACACGAACAGCCCCAGTCTACCGATGACGAGAAGATCATCCCGATCGAAGCCCACGGCATCAAGATCATGTCGGTCGGTTTCATGCTCGACGAAGAGACTCCGCTGGTCTGGCGCGGCCCGCTCGTCATGCAGCTGGTAAAACAGTTTCTAATCGGGGTCGAATGGGGTGAACTCGACTACCTAGTCATAGACCTGCCTCCGGGCACAGGAGACGTTCAGCTTACGCTCGTTCAGACGGTACCCGTAACAGGGGCAGTAATAGTAACTACCCCGCAGGATATTGCGCTTCTCGATGCGCGCCGGGCTATTAAGATGTTCGGCGAGGTAAAGGTTCCGGTTCTCGGAATAGTCGAGAACATGAGCTTCTTCGTCTGCCCGCACTGCAATGAAAAGACCGAGATATTCAGCCACGGCGGAGGAAAGAAGACGAGTGAAAGGTACGGCGTGCCGCTTCTCGGCCACATACCGCTCGACCCGACCATACGAGAAGGCGGAGACGCGGGGAAACCGGTTGTGCTCTCAGAGCCCGACTCCCCGCAGACGCTGGCCATACAGAAGGTCACGGGCCACGTTGCCGCGCAGATAAGCATCTTCGACCTCAAGGACACGCCTCAAGAGGTTTAAGACCGGATGCAATAGAGATATAGAAACAAGTAAGAGCCCCCCTTCGGCTTTAAAGCCGAAGGGGGGCTCTTACTTCAGAAACAATCCATGAGATTAATAAGACTGAAGAGTTCGCAGAACAGAACTTGATGGATTTTCAGGCCCATAGGTTCAGGCGTGCAGGTCGATACTCCGGGTTCTCTCGCTACCGGTATAGGCGCCGGTTCTCTTTACGCCGGCCTCAAGGCCGGCTTCTCTACCCTGCCAGCTCTCCTTAACAGCAACTTCGGTACCGGTGTACTTGAGGTAGATAGCCATTACGCCTACCTCTTCGAGTCCAACGAGTCTCTCTTCGCCATTCGGCCCTTCGGCAAAAACACGCAGCAAATTATAGACCGGGCCGCTCTCGTCCACCCAGTAACCTGTCTCATTCCTGTAACCGTCCGCATTGCCGTAAGCGGACTGCCCTGTAACATATCCGACCCTGGGGCGTGCGTGCGTATTTTTAGACCAGCCCGGCCCGCTCTCCTTGAGTATCTCTTCCGCATGCCCCCCGCCGCCGACAATAAGCTCTCCGCTACCGTTTGGCAGCTTTAAAACCTCGGCATCAGGACCGGGAGCGAGGTCAAAGAGTCGCCTGTCGCCAGTTATCTCGGTCCCTTCCTTCACAAAGCTGCTGAGAACCGAACCCTGAGACTCGACCTCTGCCGCCCCGCCGGAAGACCGGCTCTCGGAATAGAGAGAACGTGACATGCGGAGTTTTATATCGAAGCCGCGCTCAACTCCGTCGGCGGTTCTTACCCTGCCGGTGGCCTTAAAGATGAGATGACTCTGCTCGATGGTAATTTCTCTGACGAGGTACTCGATTCTTGGGCCGAGCCCCTCTTCCTCTTGCAGGGAACCGAGCCCGGCGTCCTTAACGTCAACGTCCTCTGCTTCCGTTCTATCTAGGTCCACCACCTTGAGCCTGCGCCCTGTCAGCGATTCTAAAAGAAATTTGGATATATAGAGATTTGCTGCCTGATCGACAGCGGGCGCCCTCTCTTCAGTCTCTTCGCCTCCGAACCTGCCGGACAGACCGGCTAAAAGCGCAAGCGACTCTGCGGTCAATTCCACGCGCTCGCCGACAGGGCCGGATTTAACCGGCTGCGCGGCGCCCGTAACAGCCCTGAATGCGCCAGGCGACCCGTCCTTGGTATCCGGAACGGTTTCGGCGGAATGATGCGGACGTTGAGCCGCCTTCTTAACCGCGTCCTCGGCAGCAAGGAGACGAAAAGAGTCGGTACTCTCTTCATTTTTTAGGGTACCGAACCCGGTAAGTAGCGAACTTAAAGCACCCTCTACTCCCAAAATTCCCAATAAACGGTACCTCCTGCTACCTACTAGATAGGATATCTCAAGTGGCGCCTTTAATATGCGGGCAAGAAGACAGTATGCTCAAAGTATAGCACATAGAGACGAAATACGGAAATATGTGATCTGGTACAAGTGGTTATCAGACTACATAAAAAACGTCGCTCACGAGTGATTCAGCTGCTGCCCTCCGCGACACGACAGACATCTCGATTACAGGGGCGTCTTAGATAGAAAGTGACCCGTACGACTTTAAATGTGTAAAAGACGCGGGGCTTATAAGAAAGGGTCGTACAAGAAAAACGCTCCTACTCACCCTGCTCGTCATGCTCAGAAGGTGCGGTCTCTATCTCCATCTTGGTCCCGTCTTCATCTATATTCACGAACGTGATATTGGTATCGAAAACAAGCTCTTCGGTACCAAACTCTATCGAGTCGCTATAGACCTTGACGTTATAACCGACCGATGTACGCCCGAGCTTAGAGCGGTTGATATCGAACTTTAAAACGGAACCGAGCCGGATGCTACGCCTGAAAACAACGTTATCGAGCCCGATAGTCACGAAACGGTTGCCCCTGAAGTCGAGGTTGGCAGTTATGTAGGCGTACTCGTCCACCCAGTGGAGCAGGTAACCGCCAAAGAGGTAACCGTAGTGATTCAGGTGTTCCGGCAGTACGAGTTTGTGGTTTATCATTGTAGTATACCGTAAGCTCAAAAAGTAAAGGGGAGCGGGCTTGGCGCCTTTCCCCCACTATAGATAAAAGAGTGCAATCCTTAGACCTGTACGTACTTTGAGGCCGGTACCCCGCAGATAGGACAGTGCTCCGGCGCGGAACCGGTCTCTATATGGCCGCAGACCAGACAGAGATAGAACTCAGTATCCGTAAGGTCTTCGCCCCTGCTCGCCGCCTCAAGGGCACGGGCGTAAAGCTCGGCATGGACCTGCTCGGCTTTTAGGGCGAAGTCGAACATGCGAGAGGCCTTGTGGCTTGTAGCCTCCGCCTCAGTGAGCATCGGCGGGTACATTTTGGTAAACTCGAAGGTCTCGCCCTCTATCGCACCCTTCAGGTTATCTACGGTCGAACCGACTCCGTCGAGCGCATCGAGGTGCCCTTCGGCATGGATCCGCTCTGCCTCGGCAGTCGTACGAAAGAGGCGCGCGATGTTAGGCAACCCCTCCCGCTCGGCCTTCTTGGCAAATGCGCGGTACTTCTGATTTGCCTGGCTTTCGCCTGCAAAGGCCTCTTTAAGATCATCCTCGGTCTTCGACATGTTACTCTCCCGTGCTTTTAAGACAATAGAACTGAGTAGTCTGGTATATTGCAACTCTATCTCAAATTTTTATTGGTGTCAAAGGGTAGGCTACTCTTCAGAATAAGTGGGTGGGAAGAAGAAAAAAATATGTCTTTGCGAGGAGCGCAGCGACGAAGCAATCTTGTCTTTTATCACAGACCGGATTGCCGCGCTTGCGCTCGCAATGACAGCCGGCGGGATGGCTGTGCCACCTGTCGCCCTGAACTTGTTTCAAGGTCTCTCTTGAACCGTAGTTTTGTTTCCGTAGATTGGGTAGAGGAACGAAACCCAACGTTCTTTTATATAAAATGAGTCCCACAAAGCAACTCCTCCCTCACCGAGTTGCTTATTCAATTGTCATTTGTCAGCCAACAGATGTTAGGTTACGCTATGCCAACCCAACCTGCAAGGCTAGTAAATTGTCGAGGTGCATGGTACGGAAGTGTTCTTGACGTTGTCGTGAGCTTGGCGCAGAACCGGCACAACAAGGCGGCCCTACTTCTGTAACGAACCCGTAAGCTTTTTGGCGCTCATCTTATGGCGGACAAGATAGTCGGCGATACCGTCTACGACCTTCTCTGCCGCCTGCGGGTCCACGAAGCTCGCTGTGCCTACCTGCACGGCGCTCGCCCCGGCTATCATAAACTCTATGGCGTCGGACGCGTTCATTATGCCGCCGATTCCGATTACCGGCAGACTGACCGCATTGTAAACCTCGTTTACCATGCGCACGGCTATCGGGCGAATCGCCGGGCCGGAGAGGCCGCCTATACCTCTGGCGATTACCGGCATGCGTTTTTCTATATCTATAACCATACCGGGAATAGTGTTTATTAGCGAGATCACGTCGCTGCCGGCCTCTTCAACGGCACGGGCCATTTCAGCAATATCGCTCACGTTCGGCGAGAGCTTTGTAATTACCGGCAGCGCCGTAGCCTTTCTTACGGCGCGAACCACCCTGGCCGCCTCTTTCGGATTCACGCCGAAGCTCATGCCGCCCTTCTTTACATTGGGGCACGAGATGTTGATCTCTACAGCGTGCACGCCGCGCGCGCCGTCCAACTTTTTAGCTACCAGCACATAATCGGCAACAGACTCGCCGAAGATATTAGCGATCACGCGGGTCTTGACTTTACGGAGTTTCGGCAGCTTCTCTTCAATAAAGGCGTCCACTCCGACGTTCTGAAGGCCTATGGCGTTCAGCATGCCGCACGGCGTCTCGACGATTCTCGGGCCCGGATTGCCGGGGCGCGGCTTGGGAGACAGGCCTTTTACGACCACGCCGCCGAGGCGCGAAAGATCGAGGTACGGCGCGAACTCAAGACCGTAGCCGAAGGTGCCCGAAGCCGTCATAACCGGGTTGGAGAGTTTTAATCCAGCAACATTTACGGCCATGGACGGCAGCTTAGTTACACCCTTGCCCGCCTTATTATTGCCGGTCTTATTATTGTCGTTCTTTTTCAAAGCCTGCTCCACTCCACTTCGCTGCTCTTAAAGACCGGCCCGTCCGAACAGACCATAACATATTCGGGCGGTCGGCCCGGTCTGGCCGCATGCTCCGTACCCTTTACCGCGCAGCCGAGACAGACGCCGATTCCGCAGGCCATGCTCCGCTCCAGCGAAACAAAAGAGTCAACTCCCAAGCTCTCTGACACCTCTGCCACTGCCTTCAACATGCCGAGCGGTCCGCAACCGTAAACAACCGAGGGGCCGCCCTTTGCGATTTCTTCCTTCAACAAGTCGGTCACAAGTCCTTTAGCACCTACGCTGCCGTCTTCGGTACTTATGGCTACCTTGCACTTGAGAGGCCGAAAGTCTTTAACAAGCGCCAAGACCTCCTTCGATCTCGCCCCGACCAGAAGCGCAGAGTCGGCTCCGAGCAGGTCGGCAAGAAGGTAAAAAGGCACCGTACCGACGCCTCCTGCGACCATAATAACTTTCTGCTCCTTATTCCGGCTCTGCTCGGGAACAGGAAAACCGTTGCCTATCGGGCCGAGCAACCCAGCGACGTCACCGGCCACGCGCCTTGAAAGCCGTATCGTGCCGCGCCCGACCACGGAGTAGAGCAGCTCGATTCCGGAACCCCTGTACCCACCGGCGCTCTTGACCCATTTGGGGTTCAAGACTTTATAGATGCCGAAAGGACGGCGAAGCAGCGGGTCCAACGAGTCCGAAACCCTCAGCATAACGAACTGTCCGGGCAGAACGAGTACGCCCTTCCACTCAAGGCCGATTCGGAAGTACCCGGGGGCCACCTCTTCATTATAGAGTATTTTTGAAGTAATCGAATCCATCTTATCCTAAAATCCTAGACCGTATCTATCTGCAATTCACCTGCTGCAACTCGCCTGCAATTCGCTTTCTACAAACCCGTTACAGGCCGGGAGGCTCAGATATTCTCGTTAAAGACGAGACGCATAACAAGCGCATCTTCATCACCGTAGTACTTTTTTCTCTCGTACGACTCCTTAAAATTCAGTTTTTTATATAACTCTATTGCAGCGGTGTTCGACTTTCTGACCTCCAAAAAAACGTCGTCCACCAGACTCGCTTTCATCATATCTAGAACCTTACGCATAAGGTGGATCCCGAGGCCCTGACGCCTGAGTGTCTCGGTTATAGTAAGATTTAATATGTGGGCCTCACCGTAAACGACCCAGAAGACTACATAACCAGCAAGTCGGTTACGTCTATTACAGAGGCCCCGCAGCGTATAGGTATACGCAATCGGGTTTTGTATTTCATTCTCGAAGTGCTCTCTATTCCACGGCCTGGCGTACGACTGCCTTTCAATCTCTAAAACGGCATCAATGTCGTCATCAGTCATCGGAAGGATATTACGACCGGAGATAATGTCTTTATCGGCATGCAAGATAGGTATAGTGTGTTAAAGCGACCGCACTTGCGGCAAAAGAGTAACAGCCGCGGGTTAGAAAGGGGGTTCTGCGCCAGTTGAAACGGTATCGAGGCGGGTATAAGCCACCTCCGAACCATCCGTATCATGCTTCTTGTTGGTGGCAAAAACAATATGCCAGAAGTCGAGTTTTTTGAGCATATACTTTTTGTAGACATCGAGCCCGGAGCGTTTAATAAACTCGTTCAGGCAAAGGTCGTTGCTCCACCCGATCCTTTCGCAGATCGGGTTAATGATCTTCTCTCCGGCTTCAACCAGCTTGTTGCGGCTCTTGAAGTGATTAACTATCACGATCTGCCCGTTGTTCTTGCAGACCCTCTTCACCTCATCCATTACGAGATACGGGTCGGGCACAACGGAGACCACGTGGGAGATAAAAACCTTGTCAAAGGCATCGTCTTCAAAACCTATCTTCATCGCATCCATGCTCAGCACATTTATGTTATTGTAGGAGTTGTCACGAATCTTCTCCTTCGCCTTCTTGAGCATCGCCGTAGAGAGGTCTATGCCGACCACCGAGCAGAACTTCGGGTATTCAGAGAGCGCAAGCCCTGTGCCGACGCCGACATCTAAAATCCTGTCGCCCGGTTTAATATCCATATAATTGATTGCGTGTTTTATTCTGGGATAGAAGAAGCGCTTGAATAGAGCATCGTATACATCCGAGTAAGCACCGTATACCTTCTTGATGGCATGAAGTTCCACCTGTCAACCTCGTCTTTTCTGTTTTTTTAGACCCCGCACAGGCCCCTTCGACAGATAAAATATCGATATAAGTATATATCAATGCGCGGTTCTGTACAATCCTTTTTCTGCACTTTTTTTAAAAGAGAAGAAATACGGCAAACATGCTACCGAGATAAAACCGGCCTGCTCTGTCCCGGATTTCCATATTTCACATACTACCCGACATGATATGCGATTTGCAAGTCAAAGAGTTACCTTGTCCCGCTTGCCCTCGGAGTTACACGAGGCAGGCAGGCGAAGGTCCTTTATCTTCAACTCTGCGGTCTTGACTCCCCGCCACTCGTTCACTCCGGTTGAAAACACAACGGAAAAACCTTCACCTGAAAGCGGATGCAGCTCAGCCATATTAAAACCTATCGCCTTGCGCTCAGCCCCGTTCTGGGCCAGCAGCACCCGCAGGTGCCTGTTCTTTACTATCTCGGTTCTCTCAATAAAAGCGTCCTTTACGCAAAGAAGCGGCTCTTTGTTGGCCATGCCGAAAGGTGCGAGCCGTCCGAGCTCTGTTGCAAAATCGAGGTCAATATCTCCGAGTTCAACGGCTGCGTCGAGATCAAGCTCGCCGACAAGCTCTTCGTCCGTTACGGTAGAGTTGAGGTGAGCTATGAAGGCTGTTTTGAACTCCTTGATCCTAGCGCGCTCAATAGTCAGGCCGGCTGCCGCACGGTGGCCGCCAAATCGCACAAGGAACCCGGAACAGGTTTGAAGAGCGCCGACCACATCTACCGACTTGACGCTCCTGACGGACCCTTTGCCGATCTCGCCGTCAACGGCGATCATAACCACCGGGCGCGAGTACCGCTCAACAAGGCGCGAGGCAACGATACCTATTACGCCAGGGTGCCACTTGTCGCTGTAGAGAAGGATCGCACGGTCGGACTTGTCGACTCTCTCTTCCACCATCTCAACGGCCTCGGCAAGAATACGGGCCTCAAGATCGCGCCGGGCGCTATTTTCGCTCTCAAGCCTCTCGGCCAGATGGACCGCCTCGTCCGCGTTATCCGTAATGAGCAGCCTGTAGGCCGAGGTCGCGCTAGCCACCCGGCCTGCGGCATTGATTCTCGGGCCGATCTTGAAACCAATATCGCGGGCGCCGACCGTTTCGGCACGCACGCCTGAACTCTCCATAAGCGCCTTCAATCCTACCCTGTTGCCCGTTGCCAGCACTTTGATGCCGAGGTATACGAGAATACGGTTCTCATCCACAAGCGGCACCATGTCCGCAACCGTACCGACGGCCACAAGATCGAGGTACTGCTTCAGGTTCGGCTCTTTACGTACGGCAAAAAAACCGTTCTCCCTCAGGCGCGCGCGAAGCGCAACAACGAGATTAAAAGCAACGCCAATGCCGCTGAGTCCCTTAAAGGGAAAGGCGCAGCCCTGCTGCTTCGGGTTTATAGTTGCATAAGCCGGGGGAGGGCCGTCGGGCAGTTCATGATGATCGGTAATGATCATGTCCATGCCGAGCAAAGAGGCGAGCTCCACCTCTTCATGGTTGGTAGAACCGCAGTCGGCGGTTATGGTCACGTTAGCGCCCATCTCCGTGAGCCTTCTTACTGCCTCTGAGTTGAGGCCGTAACCTTCCGAGACCCTGTCAGGTATGTGGCACAGGGGCTCCACGCCGAGCTCTTTAAAAAAGAGAGTCATAAGGGATACCGACGTCGTGCCGTCTACGTCGTAATCTCCGTAGAGCGCTATTCTCTCGCCTTCGGTAACCGCTCTCGCGAGCCGCTCTACAGCTCTGTCCATGCCGAGCAGAAGGTTAGGGTCGTGCAAGTCGTTTATGTCCGGCGAGAGAAAGGAAGAGGCCGAGTCGATATCGACAAGACCTCTGTTTACCAGAAGTTGCGCGGTTATAGCCTGTATGCCGAGCCCAACCGAGAGCTTATTAACAAGCTCCGCATTATCGGACCCGGAGACGGATGGAATATTCCAGCGTTTTTTTAAACTCATATCATCTCTTATGCTATCCTACCCGTGTGTTCGTGTCGTTACGGGCCGGAACAGGCTCCACACAGCCTAAACCCATCTTACTGCCAAGACCAACTGAGGTCAAGCCGGTTTCAACCGGCGCCAATGCCTGAAAAACGAAAACAGGAAGAAAATGTAACTTCGTTATGTAGAAGAAAAAAAGAAGACCGGAAAACAGAACCGGGAAAAAAAGGATCAGAACAGCTCTTTTAAGAAGACCGAGACCTTCTCCGTATCGAGCTTTTCGTCTAAAAGAGGAAGTATGGTCGAACTCTTTGCGCGTCCGGTCGCCTCTTTTTTCAACACGGAGACAAAAGAGTAAACAACGTCGCTGTCGAACTGGGTAGAGGTGTGAGCCTTCAGCTCGCTCATAGCGTCTACGAAACTCAAGCGGCGACGGTACGGCCTGTCGGTCGTCATTGCGTCAAAGGCGTCCACGAGCGTCACTATACGCGCGCCCTGCGGTATATCATCTCCGGCAAGCCTGTCCGGGTAACCTGTTCCGTCGATCTTTTCGTGGTGGTTGCGCGTCATAAAAGGTATGCCCTTCCACGGGAACTTTATCTTGGAGAGTATCTCATAACCGACAATTGGGTGGGAGTTGATCTCAACGGACTCGTGACCGTTAAGGCCGCTCGGTTTGTTGATTATCGTTTTATCTACGGCAATCTTGCCTATGTCGTGCAGGAGCCCCGCGATGCGGATACCCTCAATCCTCTCGTCACTCCAGCCCATTTCCTTGGCTACAACAGCGCTATAGGTAGCCACCCTGTGAGAGTGCCCCTTGGTGTAAGCGTCCTTGGCGTCTATGGCTGCGGCAAAGGCATGGATGGTGTCGTAGTAGATGCGACGCAGGTTCTCGTACAGTTCCTTGTTCTCATTATACTTCTGCATCAGCCTCTTAAGGAGAGAATGGCTCTGCAGGCTAAAGGCTATGTTCTGCGCCATTACGGAAAGAAGCTGCAGGTCGTAATTGGAGTACTTCTCGCCGCCGACATTTCCGCTTATTACGATCATGCCGAGAAGCTCGTCGCGAACGACCAGAAAACCGACGACCTTGAGCCCGAGCCTTATCAAGCGCTCTGAGGCCTGCCCGAGCAAAGAGACCGCGCTCTCGCCGCTATGCAGATCAATGGGCCGACTGTGCTCGGCAAGCCCTTTCATCGCCGTAGCCGAGAGCCTGAGCCCGCCAGCCGGTTCCGTGAGCCCCTTGCTTGCAATCGGGCTAAAGAGCAGCCGTTCGGAGTCGTACGTGTAGAGCACCCCCTTGGAGGCCGAGAACGAACCCATGACCATAAAGAGGGAACTCTTCACAATGCGCTTGAAGTCATTGGCCGAAGTAATCTCGGTACCGAGCTCGGAGAGCGTATTGAGGTTAAATATCAGCTTTTCGAGACTTGGATCTATATCCGGCATATCCTGACTTCCTTTACGGCTCTATGTTAACAGAGAGCGCGAAACAACAGAGTGCAATTTTGCTGAGGTGTGTAAGACAAATTAAAAGAGCGAAGCTAAGAAGTACCGTAAAGCTCAGACACATCCTATCGACATAAACAGCGAAGCTGCGAAGTACGGCAGGGACTCCGATGCATGCCCTCAATATAAAGAGCGAACGCTCAGCCGCCTATCTGCGTACCCGCTCCTGACATCTCTTTTATGGCATCCGCCTCTGTGGCAAACGACGGTATCAGTTTCGTAAGGCCCACTATCCTGAAGACCTCGATATTTATCTTGCTGAGAGAAGAAAAGAGCACAACGCCCTCGGCCTCTTTAATCTTCTCAATGATGCCTATCAGGATAGAGACGCCGATGGAGTTGACGATATCGGTCTCGGAAAAGTCGATAACGACCTTCCTGATCCCCTTTTCGATAAAGGTTTCGCAGACCTGTTCGAGCTTCTCGCCCTCTATGCCGTTGATATAGTTCTGCGGGTAGAGCACCACGGTATCTCCCACCTCGCGGCACCCGTTTAATATGTCGATCATACATTATCCCTAATCAATAAAACGTACGCCACATAACACCTTCGGGCCTTACGGGCCACTTTTATGTCGACCATCAACGGTTTCTGTTCAATAAGTATAGATCACCAAATTATCCGGCAACCTAAAGACCGCGCTCGTATCTACCATAAATAAAGACCGGCACAAAACTGTACCTGCCGGCACTTTCAGGCCGACAGGACGGGCACCGGACAATTTTTTATATTATAACTCTTTGGTAAAGGATTCGGTAACAAAAAACTCTACTGCCCTCAATTACTACCGACCGGCTGCCGATAAAGTCTTTTCCGGCAACGGGCGCCCCACGGCAAAACCGCTTAAAACTCTTCAGCTCTACTCTTGCTCGTCCTCTTCTTCCACAGGTTCTTTGGCGAGGTACTTGACCAGCACTATCTTTGTTCCGTCATGGAGCCGTTCGAAACGGACCTCGTCCATAAGTCCTTTCATCAGCTCTATGCCCCAGCCCCTCTTGCGCGGCAGACCGCTGCTCTGGGTTACGGGCGACAACTTATCGACCTTGCCGTCGAAACCGACGCCGCCGTTCTGGATATATATTATCAGCCGGTCCGCACGCGCCACAAAGCGCATATGAACCCGGCCAGAGCGGCTTCTCGAATGTTCAAAAGCGTTTATGCAGCCCTCGACGAGCGCCGCCTTGATCTGCCCGATAGCATCGTGGTCAAAACCCATCTCCACGCCTATCTCTTCAGCCGCCTTTACCGCAACAAGCTCTGCCTTGCTAGATTTGGGCAGAACCACCTCAAACTCTTTTATCGTTCCCGGCAGTCCGGCTTCGTCGCTGCCGTGCCCGGAGAGTTCGGTTTTGCTACCAGGAGCGCCCTGCCCGGAAGGTCTTTCGGCAAGCGTCTCTTTCAGGATACCGAGCTGCATATTGTCCGACGAGTAGACCCCCTCTGAATCGAGACGCCCCAGAGCCTCGGCAGTAAACTCGTCATAACCGACCACCCACCTGACAATCCTTACACCTCTAAAGCGATGCCTCAAGATTGCGCTGCGCCGCAAGAAGTTATCGACGTCGCCCTGGTTAACCGGACCGACGCCCTCCTTGACGAAGACGAGCCAGACTACCTCATTGCCGGCATCGAAACGGTTACACTGAAATCCGCGAGCAACGATTATGGGCGGGCCCGCCTCCCTGCTCTCCCACCCCGAGGTATCGAATACCCCGACAACCTCCGGAATTATTACCCGCGACTCACCCCCGTTGCCAGAAATATCGGCCTCATCGATATTATATCTAAGGGCAAAGGTAGCGTTATCGAACAGAACCGCCGGGGTCTCTCCCCCCTTAAAGTCCGAGAGCACACCCCTCACTTCATCGTCAAAACCGCCGGCCGGATTACTGCCTAGCCCGATGTAACCGCCACGCAGCGCCTCGCTCACAAAGACCGTCTTTACCTCTTCGACAGTAGAGCCTCCGAGAGAGATCGCATGGGTATAACGCACGAAGTCGGCCATTACCTTGTCACCCGTCCATGAAAAGGTACCGAGTCCGGAACCTATTAAACCCGTACCGCTAAGCCGACTTGCGCTCGCTCCGGCCTCTTCAACCGGGATAGATAATTCCATCGATAACTCTTCGACACCGAACGCGGCCTGCGCAGTCGCAGACCAGTTAAGAACCTTCAGCGCTGTCCTGTCATCGATAGATAAGCTACTCTTTAAAAGAGCGCCGATGGAGCCGTCTATAAGCTCTCCGGCGTAGAGGTCGGCATACCCCCTGAGAGTGGACAGGTCGAGACCTCTGCGATGAGCGGCCCAGACCAGGCTACGGATATAGAGCGGGTTACCGCCAAGTTTTCTCGCAAGCTGAACCAGCACATCGGTATCGTACTCAACGTTGTGGCGCATGCAGAGGCTGGCGAGCATATCGACCGCATCCTCTTCGCCTAGCCCTTTAAGCTCTACCGCCTCAACCGGCCCCGCGCCCCAGACAACGTCCGCCTTGTTTCCACGGCTTCCAACGCCACTCGACGCTATCACCGGCAGGTCGAGCTCCGCTATCGCCTCGCTCAACTCTTCATCAAAAGAGGCGTCTATGCTACCGCCTAAAGCAACGTCTATGTCGTCGAATATAAAAAAGAGCGGCAGCAGCCCCTCTCCGGATGCCTCGGCGCCGACCCTCAGCCCATTTCTCACAACCTCACGCCCGTCTTCGGACCCAACCAGCTCGGCGTGGCGGCGAAGCAGCGCCGCACAACCGGCCAATGAGTCGTCGTCCGAGAGCATCGCCTCAAGCCTTGAGACAGAAAGACCGGTTCTAACCACTGCGCTCTCGCGCCTGTTGAAAGCGAGCACCTGGGTAAGCACGTCTTTTAAGAAAGTGAGGGCAAAGTCGGATGCCGAAAGGCCGGGCCTGAACCTGTAGTAGACCGGCACCACCGCAGCCTGATCAAAGAAGAGCCTGCGGTGCACGCGGCGAAGAATCTCTGTCTTTCCGACCCACCTTCTTCCGGTCAGCAGTACTGAAGGCGCACCCATACCGGCTCCGAGCGCCCTTGCGACAAGGCCTTCGATCTGGGCGCTGCGGTCGAAAAAGTCGGCCTCGGCGCAGGTAGCGAATAGCGACCTGTCTTTCATAACCTACCTCTCATAAAAGACTACCCTGTTCTTGCCCATCTTCTTTGCGGCATACATGGCGCGGTCGGCGTTGTTGATAAGTTCGTCGATGCTCTTGGCGTCTACTGGGAACTCGGCTATGCCGACGCTTATGGTGGGCAGTTCGTTCAAGGCCGAAGAGTTCGGGTGCAGCGACTCTACACTCTCTCTTATCCGCTCGGCGATAACATAAGACTCCACCCTGTTGGTATGGGGCAGAAGCACGTTGAACTCTTCACCACCGTAACGCGCAACCACATCCATGCCCCTAACCGCGCTCCGTATGGCGTGTGATACTTTCTTCAACATCTCGTCCCCGGCCACGTGGCCGTAGGTATCGTTATAGATTTTGAAGTTATCTATGTCGATTACGAAGATAGTAAAGCAGCCGCTGTGCCTCTTTGCGCGCTCCACCTCTTCAAAGAGCCTCTCGCGAAAGTACCTTCTGTTAAAGAGACCCGTCAGCGGGTCTGTCATGGAGATCAGCCTGAACTCCTCGCTCATAAGGTAGTATGCCCCCCGCTCCAGCGCAATGGCGACGTAGTTGGCTAAAGAGAGCATAAAGAGAAGGTCGTCATCAGAAAAAACCTCGCCGGTACTCTTGTCCGAAACATTCAAAACACCCACCACGCGTTTGTCGAGCTTGAGCGGTATGGAGAGGAAGGAGCCGGTCTTGTACCTCGAAACCTTTGCATGTTCCGGGATCTCGATATCGATATCTCTGACCATAACCGGTACTCCTCTGGCAGCGGTTGAGCCGGATATCCTGGTGCCAACCTTTACCTTTACACCCTTGCTCACAAGTGTATCTATACCCTTGGCGGCCTTGATGCTTAAGAATTGCTTCTTCTTGTCGAACATCATCAACGAACCGCGCTCGGCGCCCATCAGCTCTGTGGTCTTTTCGAGTATGGTCGTATAGAGCTTATCGCGATCCAGAACAGGAGCTATAGACTTGTATAACTCTTCAAGAGCCTGAAAACCGGTTCTGCTCTTCGACACGCCAAGAGTATCCGGAACCTCCTTCGAGGCAACGGTTACGGGCGCAACAGACACCTTTAAAGTGCCGAGTCCCTTTAAGAAGGGAGCCGCCATATTTTCAATAATTTCAGGAAGCGAAAGAATAGACCTCTTCGGTATTGACTTAAGGCCCCTCTTCATTCTCTCGACCGTATCATCTTCGAAACCGAAACGCGATATCCCGTCGAAGAACTCGTTACCCACCTTGCCGTCAGCCTCCTCTATATAGAGCCTGCCGCCCACCACAACCACAACCTCTCCATCGGGCAGCAGAACAGGTACGGTAAAGAGGTACTGGTTTGTGTGGCATTTATAGACGTGGGACTGGCGAGTTGCGACGGCCTCTGAAACGGCCATCGAATAGAAATCGTTACAGCAGGTACGACCTACGGGGTCGAGCTTGACCCGTTTGCAGACAGAGTTGACCCGGCCAGACTCAACGAGCACTGAGCCCGTCTCATCATACAGGCTCAGTGGAACATCAATCAACGCACCGAGACCGTCTTGAAAGTCACGCCACAGTTCAAGATTGATACTGCCCTGTCGAACCCTGTTTTTAGGTCTGTTATTCACGGCACCTCTGTTCATATCGAGACACTCCCAAGCCTGACATAAAACCGATACTATGTGTAGCAAAAAAAAATGCCTCAATACCGCAATTTCGCGATAAAGAGGCATCTTAACCTCGTCTTTTACCGGAACCCGTCATGAGCCCCGTAATAGGTATTCTCAAATGACCCGGAACCTGCGGATACAGTTATGGTTCCGGACATAATATAACCCGATAAGTATTATAGCATATGTCATGTTGAAAAACAATGGTTTTAGCTCTATCAAAAACCTGGAAGAAATAATACAAAACAAAATCAGCCAGTTAGAGCTTACTTAAATGAATGGGGGAACTATTGCCTCGAAACTAAGCCCGAAAAAGGGCTTAGTTGTCCGCACTTTGGTAGAAGGAGAGGAGGTCAGGGCTGCACTGAGCTCGGTTTTACGGCATTCGATATGCCACCGCCCTGTTTTGCGCTCTGTTTGTCTCCCTTTTTGCCATCGCGCTCCCAGAAAAGCAGCACCGGGCTTGCGATAAAGATAGAGGAGTAGGTACCCACAAGAACACCGACAAAGAGCGTGAAAGCGAAGTCGTAGAGCACTTCGCCGCCAAAGACCAGAAGCGAGGCGAGGGCCATCAAGGTCGTTACAGAGGTAACAACCGTACGGCGCAGCACCTCGTTGATACTCCTGTTGATCAGGTCGTAGCCCTCCTCCTTCTTCTTGTTCTCGCGATGCAGATTCTCTCTTATACGGTCGAAGACTACGACACTATCGTTAATAGAGTATCCGGCAAGCGTTAACAGACCGGTTACTATAAGCAACGTTATCTCTTTATCCAGAATCAGGAGAATACCGAGAACGATAAGGACATCGTGGAAGGTAGCTATTACGGCAGCGATTCCGAAACGGAACTCAAACCGCCATGCCACATAGAAGAGGATACCGAGAAGCGCCACCCCTATGGCCTTGAGCGCGTCGGTCTGGAGCTTTTTACCGACAGTCGGCCCGACCTCTGTGGTGGAGTCTACCACGAACGGGTTACCTGGAAGGCCTTGCGTAAATATTTCACCAAGAGATTTTGAGGTTGCTCTCAGGTTGCCCTCGGCCTTTTTAAGCCTGACGAGCATCTTGTTCGGCTCCGAGAACTGCTGAAGCTGCGCCTCGCCGAATCCGCCTTTGGAGAGAAGCTTACGCACCTCTTCGATCTTGAGCGGAGACTCAAACCTGTACTGAATGGCTATGCCGCCCGAAAAATCGGTACCCAGATTGGCCCTGCCCGTGCCTATGGCTACAACAGCCACGAGGCCGATAAGCACCAGTATGGTCGAAATGGTAAACGTTTTCTTCCGTTTACTCAAAAAATCAAAATGTCTGTCACCCCAGAGATCCATACGTAATAACTCCTCTGCTATATGCTCAACTTCCTGAGCCTGAGCTTATCGTTCTGAATGTCGAAGACCACCTTTGTGCCAACAAGCGCCGTAAAGAGGTTTATCAAAATACCGAGGCTGAGCGTAACGGCAAAACCTTTTATAGGCCCGGAACCGAACTGAAAGAGCACAAAGGCCGTAATAAGAGTAGTTACGTTAGAGTCGACAATGGTCCACCACGCCCTCTCGTAACCGGCATTAACTGCTGAGCGCGGCGTACGCCCGCCCCGTAGCTCCTCTTTTATCCGCTCGAAGATCAGGACGTTGGAGTCAACACCCATTCCGACCGTAAGTATTATTCCCGCTATTCCGGGCAGCGTAAGCGTTGCGTTGAGCCACGCCATTGCGCCGAGCAGCATAACAATGTTCAAGAGTATGGCGAAGTCGGCAATTACACCG
This sequence comes from Deltaproteobacteria bacterium, assembly GCA_029262515.1. Lineage (GTDB taxonomy): Bacteria > Desulfobacterota > GWC2-55-46 > GWC2-55-46 > JADFVP01 > JADFVP01. Next base: position 67,708 of record JAJCZH010000020.1, read on the forward strand.
GCGACCCTGTAGTAAACCAGCATAAAGAGCAACACGAGTATAAAACCGAGCGCAGCGGCCCTGAGGCCCGCCTCTATAGAATCGTGCCCGAGGGTCGGCCCAACCGTCACGTTCTGTATAATCTCCACGGGTGCCGGCAAGGCTCCAGCGCGAAGCACTATGGCTAAATCGCGAGCGGACTCGTACGTAAAGCTGCCGCTTACCTGCGCCTTGCCTCCGGAGATCGGCTCATTAATATTCGGAGCCGAGTAGACGTTGCCGTCGAGCACGATAGCGAGCCTCTTGTCGACGTACTTGGTCGTAACGCGTTCAAACGTGCGGGCGCCGTCGGAATCAAAAGTTAATGAAACATACGGCTCGTTAAACTGCGAATCGATAGAGACCCTGGCGTCCGAGAGCGAGTCTCCGGTCATCATGACCTCTTTGAAGAGCAGAAATGGCTTTTTCACCATCTCGCCGGTAGCCGGGTTCTCTTCCCTCTGAAAGAGCACCTCGGAGCCGAACGGCGCGCCCTGCACAAGCGCCTTCTGCGGGTCCATCGAATCGTCCACTATCCTGAACTCCAGAACCGCCGTCTTGCCGATAAGCTCCATTGCGCGCTCAGGATCCTTGAGTCCCGGCAGCTGTATCGCTACCTCGCTGATACCCTGCTTCTGTATGAGCGGTTCGGCTACGCCGAACTTGTCTATGCGGTTTCTTATGGTTTCCAAGGCCTGGGAGAGTGCCCACGACTTTATCCGCTCAGCCTCTTCTTCCAGAAGCGTATAGGTAATGGCGCCGTCGGAAAGTTCCGAAGAGGCGAGGCTCGGGAACTCTTTCTCCACAACCTTTTTAACGGCCTCGGCGTTATTCGGGTTGAAGACACCGACATCTATGCTGAGAGCGCCGTCCATTCCAACGGACCGGTACGGAACCTTCTCGTTACGAAGCGCCTCCTCTATAGAGCTCTTCATCCTCTGCACGCGGTTCTCAACGGCCTTGTCCCTGTCTACGTTGAGCACAAGGTGCATTCCGCCCTGAAGATCGAGTCCGAGAGTCATCTTCGGAATCGCGTCGTTCCAGACAGATGGCAGTATATTAGAAAATGGCGTGGAGGGCAGAAATAACCCTAGCGCCACAATCGTAAAGGCCGCCAGCATAAGTATACGAAGCAGTATGCTTTTCATAAATTCTTTTTCTCTTCTTAATAGTCGTACTATCCGCCGGTTACTCCGGCGCCTGACGTCAGAATTCTACTTCTATTAACTGTCGCCCTGCGTCTTGCGCGCGGTTATCGCGCCCTTTGAGACCTTAACGCGAATCTTATCGGCGATCTCGGCGGTAACGGTATCTTCCTGAACCGCGGTCACGCGGCCATGTATACCTCCGCTCGTTACGATATTATCGTTTACGGCAACCTTGGTCAGCATCTCCTTATGATCCTTGCTCCTCTTCTGCTGCGGACGGATAAGAAGAAAGTAAAAGATAACGAAGAGAAAAACCAACGGGGCAAAGCTCATTATGCCGGAAGGTCCGGCCGGGGCCGCATCCGCGGCGTACGCTACTGCTACTGGAAAGAATAACACCTCTTAATACCTCCTAATACTCTGTTTTAATTTAGATAAAAGCATAAATGTCTAAAATCTGTTCAATGCGTCTAATGCGTCTGTCTGATGACACCGCAATTTCACGGCAAAGACGCGTGTTGATTCTATAAAATGTCCGGACTTTGATACCGGCCTTGAGTCTGCCTCGACTACACGCCCTCTCTAATACCGGCAAGAAAGCCGGCCTTGAACCGGGCGAACTCTCCGGCTTTTATCGCCTCTCGCATACACTCCATTAACCCTGTGTAGTAGTGGAGGTTATGAATCGTATTCAGCCTCGAAGAGAGCATCTCTCCGGCTATGAAGAGGTGCCTTAAGTAGGCGCGCGAATAGTTGACGCATGTATAACAGCCGCACTCTGGATCGAGCGGGCCGCTGTCACGTTCGAACAAAGCATTCTTTATACCCAATTTTCCACGACTTGTAAAGAGAGTTCCGTTACGGGCGTTACGGGTAGGCATAACGCAGTCGAACATATCGACCCCTGCCTCCACCGAAGCCACGAGATCTTCGGGCGTTCCGACCCCCATAAGGTAGCGCAAAGACTCGACAGGTAGCACAGATGCGGTTAAAGAGGTCATCTCCCTCAGAAGCTCTTTCTCCTCCCCGACGCTTAAACCGCCTATGGCGTAACCGTCGAAACCGATCTCTACGATAGCGCGAGCGCTCGCGCGCCTCAAGTCCTCGTACATGGAGCCCTGCACAATGCCGAAGAGGGCCTGGTACTTGCCGTTTACGATACTGTTATGGGCTTCTTTGCACCTTCGCGCCCAGCGGTGCGTTCTTTCCATGGATTTTTTGGCGTACTCGTAATCCGCCGGATACGGCGTGCACTCGTCGAGCGCCATGATTATATCGGCCCCGAGCGCTTCCTGAATCTCCATGGCGGACTCAGGAGTGAGAGTGAGCGGCGTGCCGTCAAGGTGAGAGCTGAAGTGAGCGCCAGCCTCGTCGATCTTGCGGAGCTTGCCTAAAGAGAAGACCTGATAACCGCCGCTGTCCGTCAGGATCGGGCCGTCCCAGTTCATAAATTTATGCAACCCGCCGAGCTCTTCTATAACCCCGTGACCGGGCCGAAGATAGAGATGGTAGGTGTTGGACAGAACAATCTGCGCTCCAAGCGTACTCAGCTCTTCTGGCGTGAGGGCCTTTACTGCCGCCTTTGTGCCGACAGGCATAAAGAACGGTGTCTCGATATCACCATGCGGAGTACTCACGCGCCCGTGGCGAGCTCCTGTCGGGTCGGTTGTAATAAGATCAAACTTGAACGGCATGGTCATCTCTTCCAATCAAATAGGCAGAATATACGAAAATACGGCAAAAAACGACTTAAATCGGGTATAAAATGGCTTTTTTTAGCAAAAACTGCTCTACCCCTGCAGGGCAAAAAGAGTTGAAACCAAAATACGGAATTGGCCTGTTTTGGCCATTTTCTGGCTGTTTTATTCTATTTTTAAGCCTTTTTTAGGTTTTTTCAGAAACTGTAACTTTTCAGTCAATCTCAGCATATGAACATGGCGTCGCCGTAAGAGTAGAAGCGGTACCCCTCTTTCACCGCCTCTTCGTACGCATTGAGTATAAACTCTCTGGTGGCAAAGGCCGAAACGAGCATAATAAGGGTCGAGCACGGCAGGTGAAAATTGGTCATCAGGGCATCGACCACCTTAAACTCATAACCGGGATAGATGAAGATCGCAGTCGTGCCTTCAATACCCGAACCCTCTGTTACGGCTTGAGCTCCAGCCCCTTCGAATCCGCCACAAGCTGTCCACGCGCCCTCAATAGCCCTTGTGGTCGTGGTGCCTACCGCCACCACGCGCCCGCCTTCGGCTTTAGTCCTTTTTATCGCCTCTATAACGTCGGCGCCAATCGAGTACCTCTCGCTAAGCATCGTATGCTTCTCTATGCTATCTACCCTGACCGGCAGGAAAGTACCGGGGCCGACATGGAGCGTAATATACTTTACCTCTACTCCGGCAGCCGAAATCTCTCCTATCAGCTCAGGCGTAAAGTGCAGACCCGCTGTCGGGGCGGCAACCGCTCCATCGCTCTTTGCAAAGACGGTCTGGTACCGCTCGGAATCCTCTGCTCCGGGGCTCCTCTTTATATATGGTGGAAGCGGTATCTCGCCGAGCACTTCAGGAGCGCTCTCGCCTTCGGCCAGACCCGAAAACCGGACCAGGCGGCTGCCGTCGGCTTCTATTCCAGTGACCGCAGCTCTAACCCCGTTATCGAAGAGAATCTTAGCACCGATTCGCAAATCCTTTGAAGGCCTCGCCATACACCTCCAGCGCTCTTCGCAGGGCAAGAACCGTTCGCCTTCCGTAGACGAGTTTTCTTGCAAAACTCTTTCTATCAACAGAAGCTCCACTGCCCCGCCAGTCGGCTTTTTGCCCTTCAGGCGCGCGGGAATTACGCGCGTATCGTTTAAAAGAAGCAGGTCTCCCGGTTTGAGACAGCTCTTGAAATCTTTAAAACCCTTATGGTTTATAGACCCTGTACTCTTATCTAAAAGCAGCAGGCGCGACCCCGTGCGCTCAGGGGCCGGGTAGAGCGCAATAGACTCTTCGGGCAGGTGAAAATCAAAATCACTCAGTTGCATGTTAAAAGGTTACTCCGAAGTATTACAAAGAGAGTTTTTCAAGAAGGGGCTCAATCGACGCGGCTGAGCCTGGTACCGGGGTAGTAATGGCGCAGAATTTCCTTGTACGTATAACCGTTTGCGGCCATACCCTTTGCGCCCCACTGCGACATACCGACGCCGTGGCCGAGTCCCTTACCGGTAAAGAAGAAGAGGTTGCCGTTGCGCGAAACCTCGAAGTTAGTGGACTTTATATGGTCGTAACCGATCGCCTCGCGAAACTCCTTGCCGCTGAGCGTAACAATCTCGTCAGAGCCCTCGATATCCAACTTGTGGACCCTGTTCGACCGCGTTCTCTCGGTTACCGTAACACTCTCCGGCCTCCCGACCTTGAACCCGGCGCGTTTTAAGCGCGACGCAAGCTTTTCAGGCGTTATCGGGTACTGCCACGAGTAACCCGGAGCCCCCTTGTCGTACGGGCTCTTAACCGAACGGAGGTACGGGTAACCGGTGGTCCATACATTGCCCGAAGACTCGGTCATGCCTCCTGCATTCGAGTGGTAGACCGTAAGCGCGATCTTGCCCCTGTATGTAAGCACCGTGCCGCGAGTCTCCTTTACCGCGCGCAACGCAAGGTTGTCCTCGGCGTTCACGCCCTTGTAGACCTGTCCCAGCACAGAGCCGTCCAAATCGTAACGCTCGTCGAGGCCCTTGCCACCCGTGCGCTCTTTTTCATGAAGCGCATAGGTGCGCGCTATAATAGCCTGCGCCTTAACGGCCGCCTCGGGCCACTTCGACGATATCTCGTGGTTGATCAGCCCTACTATGTACGGTTCGATGTAGAGCTCGTTGACCGCCATAAGGCCGACTTCACCGGCATATATATCTACTACGCCACGGTACGGCCTGCCGTTTAAGTAGATGAACTCCTTGACCGGGGTCAGGCGTATCGGAAGGTCAACCACCTTACGCTTGACCTTTGCCTGCGTATCACTGACACGGGTTATATTGACGCCGCTGCCGGTGCCCTCTGCGCCGTTCACCCGTATGGTCTTCCTGCCGTTCACAACCAGCACGCGAAGCTTCTCTCCGCCTTCGAGTTCCGCAAGTGCGTTACGGTCCGGTCTGACTCTGACCGGGGGCACCTTGGCAAGCCGTTCCCGCTCGCCCTTTATTCTCCGGGCGGCCTCCTGCTCAGCTTTTTTCTCCGCTTCGCTCTCGGCTATCTTCTCTGCTATCTTCTCGCCGATGAGATCTCGTCCGGGCTCAGCCAGCTTGCCAAAGACAACAGGTTCGTCTTCTTCGGTAAACTCCGGGGCAGTCTCGTCAATAGCCTCAGCCACATCAAGCTCGTGGGCCGAATCTGTTGCGACCTCTGTAGTGGCGCAGCCGTAAAGAAAGAGAGCGGCCACCACTACAGAAAAGAACCGTAACGGAATTAATTTTCTTATCTCATCTATTCCAACCATATACCCACTCTTCTACTTTTCCATACACTCTAAACAGAAGCCACCACCGGCCACAACCGCTAACCGTTACAAAGTATTACTAAAGATACCTGGTTATGTAGAGCAACACAAGGCCTAGAGTCACGCAAACGAAACCGAGCCGCCTGAGCGTAGACTCAGGAACCTCCTGAAGCATCAACGCCCAGAGCTTCGCCTTTTTCGGAAAAGCGAAGTACGGCAACCCCTCTATAACGAGCAGGGCGCCCAGTATTAAAAGAACAATTCCCAAGTATCTTTATAGTAGACGAAACGTATACGCGCCCAAATGCCCGGACACGCTGTACTGATTTAAATATACTCAATGCCGCATTGTAATACAACCTGCCACAGAGTACAACCTGCCACGGAGTTTAACGCGCCGAACAGTTACAGAGCTTTCTGATATAGGAGACCAGCTCTGTTACCTCTGCATCGGTCAGCGTTTTACCGAAAGGCGGCATGAGGGTGCTCTTGGAGGTGGCAATGCCCCCGTCCTTTATAACATAACTGATATCTTCGTCGGTCAATTTGCCCATCTCGTACGCGCTCGTATGGTCTCGCGGCTCCACCGGCTGGTTCTTCGTGGCATTTGGGCCGTCTCCGTAACCTTCAAGGCCGTGGCACTGCGCGCAGTAAAACCTGTAGTTATCCGGCGCGCTCGCGGCCCCGGCAACACAAGCGCCTGCCACCAACAGAGTCAGCGCTGTAGAAATCATAACGGTTATAAAAAGAGATCTAGCCATAATTCTACCTATTCCGGTAACAGAAGCAAATAACTTTAAAAAGTTGATATGTACGCGGCAAGGGCCGCCATGTCGGTATTAGAGAGTATGCCCGCATAGATCGGCATATCCTTTACCGGCTTGAAGGCCGTGGAGTTCGTCATGTAGGCGTAGATCCAGTCGGGGTTGAGTCTTTTGCCTGCGCCTATGAGGCTCGGCCCTGTCAGGCCTCCGACAACACGCCCCCTTCGTGAAAGCACCTGGTGGCAGCCGTAACAAGACTGCGACTTGGAGAATATGATCCTTCCCTTCCTGTCTACCGCGGGCTGTATGCCTACCGGCTTAACGGCGCCAGAACGGAGCGACTCGAGGTAAGTTGCAACGTCTGCGGCATCAGCGGAATTCAGCTTGATGTGATCCCCTCTGTTCTTCTCGGTTATCGAGTAGTACTCCATGGGGCGGATCACCTCCGGGTTCTTCAGCCAGACCTCTATAAACCCGGCCTTGAACTTGCTTCCGGCATACCAGAGTTCCGGGCCCTTGCGCTTCATCTGGTCCGCTATCGTCTTTTCCCGTGCCGGACCCTCTATCTGGTGACAGGCAATACACTTGTTCTTTTTGAAAATCTTCTTGCCGGACTCTGAAGAACCGGCAAAAGTGGGTGTGGCGGCGTAGAACAAAAAGAGTATTGCCAACACGACAGAAAAAATTGTTACGAAGCTTTTCATGCACCGACCTTTTATTGTTTAAATTTTCTATTGCAAGTCAAACCGGGCGGGTTGATCCATATTATCTGCCGACCGGTAAAGTGTCAAGGAATTTACGTTGTTATGGCCCTTAACCTAGAAGTAAATAGTAACACGCTGCCATTAATAGATAATTAAAATCGAATTAGCTTTTAAACCGCACGAGACCGCTTCAGTACGGAACTCAATCCGAAGGCGATACCCAAAACCACGACTATCGTGGCGCCGGATGCGAGATCGAAAAAGTAAGAGAGACAGAGGCCCGTTATCGTCATAACAGTACCCGTTACCACGGACAAGAGCATCAGGGATCTAAAACCGGTAACATACATCCTGCTGACCGCCACCGGTATCGTCAGCAGCGCAATTACGAGGATAATACCTACTACTCGTATCAGGACCACAACGCTGAGAGCCACGAGGCACAACATCAGCATGTAGAGCAACCGTGTCGGCATGCCGGCGACGGTTGCGAACTCCTCGTCAAAGCAGAGCGCATAGAACTCGCGGTAGAAGATAACTACCGTAGCGATTATCACAAAGTCGAGCACGAGCATTACGACTAAGTCGGAGTTCGGCACGGTTAAGATATTACCGAAGAGGTAACTGAAGAGGTCGGGCGCGTAACCGGGGCTCAGGTTGATGAATATAATGCCGAGCGCCATGCCCACGGTCCAGAGTATGCCGATAGCGGTATCTTCGCTAACAACAGTCTTTCTGCTTATAACACCTATACCTATTGCGGCGAACAGACTAAAGGGTATCGCCACGAGTATGGGACTCAAGCCGAGCAGGTAACCGAGCCCTATGCCGCCGAAGGCGGTGTGCGAGATTCCGCCGGAGATAAAGACTATGCGTTTGGTCACGACATAGGTGCCTACTATGCCGCAGGCGATGCTTACCAGCACCGCCGCCACAAAGGCGTTCTGCATAAAGTCGTATTGGAGTATCTCGAACATCTTATTTTCTACCCTCTTCGCTTGAGCCATGCGTGCAGCACTCGGGCTTATCGCCCTTGCTGAAGTCGGTGCCGTGCTCGGAGAAGACCCTGTGCGGTACGCCGTGCGAGATTATGTCAACGGGACAGCTATAGAGTTCGTCGAGGTTGTCTATGCCCTCGGGACTGCCGTGATAGAAGAGCGTTCTGTTTACGCACGCAACCGTATCGACATGCACGGAAATCGCGCCTACGTCGTGGGTAACGAGCAGTATGGCCATCCTCTGTTTTAGTTCGGCCAGCAGTTCGTAGAAGGACTTCTGCATCTCAGGGTCCACCGAAGCCGTCGGCTCGTCCAGCAGCAAAAGCGCGGGCTCCTTTACTATTGCGCGCGCAAGAAATACCCTCTGCGCCTGTCCGCCGGAGAGAGTACCCACCTGTGAATTTCGCTGTTCGTACATTCCGACACGCTCTAATGCCGCTTCGGCGCTCTGCCTGTCCTCGGCCCTGTACGCCTTTAATAGCCCTCGGTACCGGCCCATCAGAACGGCATCGAAGACGTTTATCGGAAAGGCCGGGTCGAACCGGCGCTTCTGCGGCAGGTAACCGACATCCCTGCGCCCCTCCTTCGGCGGCCTGCCTAAAACCTCTATACTTCCGCTAACAGGTTTCAGAAGCCCGAGCAGGGCCTTTAAGATAGTCGTCTTCCCGGATCCGTTCGGCCCGATTACGGCGAGCAGCTCGTTCGGGGCGACGCTGAGCGTAATATCTTCCAGCACCGGTTCATTGGTGTACGAAAGCGTTACCTTGCTCATCTTTACGACAGCCTCGTTTTGCAAGCCGGTCTCTGTTTTACTCTCCATACCAATACCCTGCCGGCGGCAATCCCTACCGGCCTCTATAATTAAAAAAACTCCAACCTCTACAACTTCGAAAAGGCCTCTGCTACTCTTTCTATATTCTCTATGTACTCTCTTTTAAGCGGACTGATCCGTTCGACCTCGCCGTTGATCTCTCTCGCAATAACCTCTGCGGCACGCATCGAAAACTCGGGCGAGGTGAAGACAATACGGATCCGCTCCTCTTTGGCCATCTTTACCAGTCGCGCCACGCCTTGCGGGGTCGGTGCCTTACCGTCATGCTCAACAGAGACCTCTTCGAGCCCGTACAGAGAGGCGAAGTAAGCCCAGGCAGGGTGGTAGACTATAACTCTTGTACCCTCTTTACCCTTTAACAGAGCGCGAATAGATCCGTCGAGCCCTTTTAACTTCTTTACATAAGCCTCTTTGTTAGCCCTGTAGACCTCTCTCCCTTCGGGGTCGAGAGTTACAAGTCCGGAATAAATATTCTCGACCATCTTAATCGCATTTACCGGCGAGGTCCATATATGGGGGTCACTACGGCCTTCGTGACTTTCATGTCCGTCATGCTCTTTATCTCTTTCAACTCGTAAAAGCTCTATCCCCGCAGAGCTGTCGACTATTCGCATCTTCGGATTGAGTTTTACGATACGATCCATCCACATAAGTTCAAACTCTACGCCGGAGCCGACCTTGGCGTAGAGCCCGGCGCGGCTGACTGCTCTAAGCTGACTCGGCTTCGGCTCATAGGTATGCGGGTTGGCGCCTCTTGGCACCATTACCGTTACGTTCACCCTCTCTGCCCCTATTGCCTCGACAAAGGTTGCCATCGGTTCTATGCTGACCATTACGTTAATCCGGGCTCCTGCCGAAGGCTCGCTTACTTTTTTACAACCGACACTCAGCACAGAGAGCAGAAGCAGCAACAGTATATAAGAACGAAACTTCACCTGGCGGACTCCGTGACTCCGTTACACAGAGCGCAGATTCCGAAGAATTCGAGTGAATGTTTTATAAAGGTAAAGTTCTTCTCAGCCGTGATCTGCTCTTCGAACTCCTTGAGGCATGCCTTCATCTCAAAGCACTCGATGTTCTTGCACTTCACGCAGACAAGATGGTGGTGGTGGCCGCCCTTCAGGTACTCGTAGCGGCGCAGTCCGTCACCGAGCTGGACTTCGCGAATCAGCTTCCGGGTTATCAGAAAATCGAGCTCGCGATATACGGTCGTCTTGTTGACACTTATTCCCTCGGTCGAAAGACGGAGCAGTAGCTCGGGCACGGTCATGGGGCTTTCGCCGGAGAGAAAAAGGCGCAGCACCGCTTTTCGGGTCGAGGTGAGCCGAAAGCCCTCTTTGCGCAGTCTCTCGAATATGATCTCTGTATCAGCCACCAGAGGAGTATAACGCAACTGAGTTGCGTCTGTCAAAGAAATAAGGGCCTGCTTGTCACGTTTCTCACATCTTTTCGCGCCTTTTCTCTCCTATTCTTCTCGCCTTAACCTCCGAATTCTCCAGAATTCGTCGTAAATAGTCACAAAAACAGTTCAAACCGACACCTTTAAAGACTGCACCAGTGATAAAACCAGAATATATGCAGCACCGTCCCGACACCTATTTCAAACAAAAAACCCCGCGACCGGTAACGGTCGCGGGGTTTTTACTATTCAATCAAAAAGTATTTCAAAGAGGCTTTACATTGCTCCAAAAAGCCTGAATCAGAAGATCTCGTACCGCTCCTGATGGAAGCGGTCAACCGACTTAACCTCTATACTTCTGCCAGGAAAACGCCTGTTTAGCTCATCGAGCACCGCGGTCTCTGTTTTGAAACGCTTGGCCACGGCAGGGCTGACATAGATAGTCGCTTTCTTCTTTTTATGCGGCAACTCTCTCAACATATCCCTGAAGATATCCATAATAACCGTATCAACGTGGCGTACGATAGCGTTGCCTTCGCAGTACGGACACGGCTCGCAAAGCGATTGCGAGAGCGACTCACGTACCCTTTTACGAGTCATCTCAACTATACCGAGCTCGGAAATCTTCAATATATTTGTCCGTGCCTTATCAGCCCTCAAGGCCTCTCTCAACTCATTATAGACCTTTTCACGATCAGGCAACCGCTCCATATCGATAAAATCTATGACGATAATACCGCCGATATTACGCAGCCTTAGCTGGTAAACGACCTCTACTACCGCTTCTAAGTTGGTCTTTAGTATCGTCTGGTCAGAGTTCTTTTTCCCTACGTACTTTCCGGTATTGACGTCGATAGCGGTTAGCGCCTCCATCTGGTCTATCACCAGGTGGCCGCCGGAACGGAGCCAGACCTTTCTGTCGACCGCGCCACCGATTTCGATATCGATTCCATTAGCGTCGAAAAGCTCTTCACCCCCCTCGAACAACTCTACTCGCGGAGCGAGAAAAGGCATAAACTCATCTATAAACTTCGACGCCCGCTCGTACTCCTCCTTGCTGTCTATTATCAGCTTGCCTATATCGGAGCTGAAGGTATCACGTATCATACGGAGCGACAGGTCGAGCTCTTCGTATAAAACACCCGGATTCGATACCGTCTCTCTATTGTTCTGTATCCTGTCCCAGAGTTTAATGAGGAAGTTCATATCGGCCTCAATCTCCTCACGCGACACACCCTCGCAGACGGTCCTTATGATGAAACCGCAACCCTTGGGACGGAGATTATGAACAATATCCTTAAGCCTGCGCCGCTCCTTATCGCTAGAGATCCTTCTCGATACCGCGATCTTGCCATACGTCGGCATAAAGACCAGGTACCTGCCTGGAAGCGAAACGTATGAGGTGACGCGCGCGCCCTTGGTGCCTATAGGCTCCTTGGCGACCTGCACCATAACCTCCTGCCCCTCCTTGATCATGTCCTGAATACGGAACACTCCCTGGGCATTACGCTCCGGCTCTTTCTCGCCTTCTTCGTCAAAGCCGGCCATAGACCTCTTGATATCCGACACATGAAAGAAGGCCGTTCTTGCAAGGCCTATCTCGACAAAAGCCGACTGCATGCCCGGAAGCACGCGAACGATCTTGCCTTTATAGATATTCCCGGTAATACCCCTCTGCCTGTTGGCCCTGTCAACATAGAACTCGGCCAGACGCCCGTCCTCCATAAGAGCTATACGTGTCTCAAACGGGGTGGAGTTTACCAGTATCTCCTTTTTAACATTGCGGTTGATCTTGGGGCGTGGTTCTCTGCGATTATCCCTGCGAGAGTCGCGCCGCGGAGATCTCGGCTCCCGCCGAACAGCCGTGCGCCGGTGCGAGTCGGTCTTAGCCTGAGTTGCCTCTTTTTTCTGTGCGCCGCTATTCTCATCTCCTTCTTTAACAGTGCCTGAGGTCTCTGCGCCTTCATCTCTGCGCGCACCGCCACGGCCTCTGCGCGCTCCACCGCGAGAACCTCTGCGAGAACCTTTGCGGGGCTCTCTATCGGTTGAACCTTCTACCCTGTCACCAGCAGATGCGGCCCCCTCACTGGCAGACGAACCTTCTGTGGCAGTCTCACCTCCGGACTCCGTAGAGTCGTTTTCGAGAAGCTCTTTGTCTGCGAACTTCTCGGCCCTCGGGCCTCTTCTCGCTCCGCCACGACCGCCTCTCGAACCTCGGCGCGTTGGCCTTCTCGGCTCTTTCGAACTCTCTTCGCCCTCTCCAGAACTCGACTCCTTGTTACCGGGCCCATCGTTTCCGCCCCGCTCCGGTGAATCGCTACTATGCACCTCTTTTCGATCTGAAGAACTGTTAGAAGAAGCACGATCCGCTACCGGTTCTCCCTCAGGCCTATTATTGTCGGACCCGTTAGCATTTGCGCCCTTTTTAACTTCAACATCGTTTTCCGGCCTGCCATCAGGTTTGTCAGCCGATCTGTCCGGCGATTTGTCTGGCGTACTCACTGCCGGACTGTCCGGCTTTACGCCGTCGTCACTACTATTTGTCATACATTCCTTCCTGAAAAACCGGACTCATACGTGAGGCTCCGGTCTCAAAAGATTAAACCGATCCGCAATAATGAAAGATGACCGTCTGCCTCAGACAGAAGCGAGACCCAGCTTAAATAAGTCGGGAGCTTCTAGCCTGAGCAAGTTATCACTCATCCACTTAGGTGTGAGCCGCTAGAGCCCTACACTATTGCAATTAACGGATCTGGTCTTCAGGATAGGTATAAGGGGGGTTTCTTCAGGAGAAAAGTTAAAGAAATGGACCAGTACATCTGAGGGCCGCAGGCTAGAGCCCGGCCCCCTCTTAAGCACAAGTCGCAAAGTTTCCTCGTCAACGAGCTCTAACTCGTTAACAAGCTGCTTCATATCTACCTCTTTAACTTTACCTTTTTTTGCGATACTTAAAATTACAGCATCCTTCCCAGCAAAATCCCTAATATACCTATCAATTCGATTAAAATCTATATTTAAGCCCTTCGGGGCTCTTTTAAATAAAATTAGATACTCGGCTGCATCCATACTACCAGAGGCGCGCGAAAGTTTCAAGTGGGTAGGCACTGCCTCAAGAAACTTTATTCCCTCGGGTGATGTACGGTTTAGCCGCTCTAAAATTTCCTCCGGCTCAAGCCTTCCGTTTAAACCATTCAACTCAACTCCGAAAGATTCATCGAGGCTCTCTATGCCGACCGGCAACGGATCCGGGAACGACATGCGCTGCATGGGGTGAAAACCCTTTGAGTAGATGACAGGAAGCCCGGCCCGTTTTATGTTCCTCTTTATAGCACTGACTATCTCCAAATGGCCCAGAAACTTAAGAGGCCCGAGCCGCGAATACCGGACAGTATATCGAAGCGGAAGCTCCTCCTCGACCGGCTCTTCTTGCGAAACAGGCGAAACTTCACCTGAAGAAGAGGAAACCTCCCCTGAAGCAGAAGTAGCATGCTCTGCGCCGTCACTTGCCAATACATTCTTTACTACCTTGAAGTCGCATACGCCGCAGTAGGAACAGGAGTCGATTTTACAGTCCGGTGTCTGCTCGGGCGCGACGCCCTCCATTTCCGAATTCTCATCTGCGCCCTCTGCGGATACACTCATAGCGGAAGTCACTTCTGCATACACATCCTCTACGGAAGAACCCCCTACTGCTTTTTTGTACTCATCTATCAGAAACTCTTCTGTTACTCCAGGTGACAGGTGCTGCCACGGAAGGGTCTCCCCAAAGTTCCGCTCTCTGTGGGTATAAAATGCGGTCTCTACGCCCAGTTCCTCAAAAGCCTGCTCCCATACCTCTGACTTCAACTCTTCGCTCCAGCCGTCGAAACGGGCGCCCTTTTCAAACGCCCTCTGTATCACCGCCGATAACCTTCTATCTCCGCGCGAAAAGACCCCTTCCAGGATAGACGCGCCCGGATCGTTCCACTTAAAGTCGAGCCCGGAACTCCTAAGCCTCTTTCTAAGGACCGCATGAACCTCGCGGCATCTCTCAAGCTCCATCTGGGGGATCCACTGAAAGGGTGTAAACGGTTTTGGAATAAAGGTTGTAACGGACACGCTAACCTGAGGAGAGCCTTTCATGATGCGTTTGCCGACCTGGCGGACTTTAGAGCCGAGTTGTACGATTCCGAGCAGGTCCTCTTCCGTTTCGGTCGGCAGCCCTACCATGAAGTAGAGTTTGATGGCACGCCAGCCGAGCGAGAAGACCATCTCGGCAGTACGTATAAGGTCCTCTTCGCTTATGCCCTTGTTTATCACCATCCGGAGCCTCTCGGTACCGGCCTCTGGTGCAAGCGTAAAACCTGTCTTTCGTACCCGCGCTACCTCGCTGGCAACCGTCTTGCTGAGACTGCCGACTCTCAGCGAAGGCAGCGACATCGCCACGCCCTCTTTGCTGAGGTCGCACATAAGGCCTGTAATAAGGCCATCGATCTCGGTATAATCACCGGTGCTGAGACTGAGAAGCGACGCCTCGTCGTAACCGGTATTTAAAAGCTCGGTCTCTACAATAGAGCTTATCTTCGCTTTCGAGCGCTCTCTTGCCGGCCTGTAGATCATTCCCGCCTGGCAGAACCTGCAACCGCGCGTACAGCCGCGCATAATCTCAACCGAGACCCTGTCGTGCACGGTTTCGGCAAAAGGCACAATCGGGTTAAGCGGTACCGGAAGCTGCTCTATGTCCGGCTCTGTCCTCTTCAATATTCCGTCGTAACCGGCAACCGTCGAACGGATCTCCTTGACGGTACTGTCCGCATTGTACAAAACCTCGAAGAATGAAGGTATATAGACTCCCGGGATCTTGCTGAGCCTGCCAAGCGTCTCGGCCCTGCTCTCCCCTGTTGCTCTCGACTCCTTTACCGCCTCTGCAATCTCAACTGCGGCCAGCTCACCGTCGCCTAAAAGAACGGCATCGAAAAACTCGGCCATCGGCTCCACGTTAAAAGCCACCGGGCCTCCGGCAATAATAAAAGGCTCGCTCTCGGCCCGGTCAGCCGCTTTCAAGCTTATGCCACCGAGATCGAGCATATTGAGAATATTCGTGAACGAGAGTTCGTACTGGAGTGAAAAACCGACTATGTCGCACTGATAGAGCGGTATCCGGTTTTCCAGCGTAGAGAGCGGTACTGAACGGGCACGCATAAGCTCTTCCATGTCGGTCCACGGCGCAAAGACCCGCTCGCAGGCTATGTCATCGACACTGTTCAGGGCCGTATAAAGAACCTGAAAACCGAGGTGGCTCATGCCGAGCTCATAGGCGTCCGGAAAGGCGAGGGCGAACTTTACCCCGACGCTATCCAGATTCTTCTTTACAGAGTTAAGCTCGCCGCCTATGTAACGCGAAGGGCGCCTGACGAGCGGTAACAACTCTTCCATGCTTTCTCTCTTATTCACGTACCACCTTTTCCTTCTCTCTCTAACCTATACAGACCCCGCACCTCGTGCAGCTTCCGACATCACACGGCGGGGTCAATCTCTCATCCATTCCTCTTTGGTACTCGCGCCACAGGTACAACTTGTCGAGACCGTGTCCTATAAAATCCCACGGCAAGATATCCTCTTCGGAAACCTCCCTGTAGATCGACCCGATAACAGACTCTTTCTTCTTCCACTTCTTAAAGGCCCGTGCCGGACTCAATGCCGCAGCCTCTATAATAAACTGCCCGGCACGCCTGTCGGCCCTCGATAGGTAGGCCTGAACAAGAGCCTCCTTTGCGCTTAGCGCCTTTACCGTAATGCCGCGCTCTCTTTTAAGCGCCTCTTTTATCCCGGCTATTCGCTTATCTACCGTAACCGCATTCTCAAAAGGGTGAAACTGAAACGGCGTAAACGGCTTCGGCACGAACGGGTTTATCGACAGATGCAGCATACCCTTTTTCATTAAAGAGCGTATTCTCAACGTGAGAGTTGAGATAGCGAGGGCATCGTAGTGTGTTTCGGTTGGAAGACCGATGAGGAAGTAGAGTTTTATCTTCGAAAAACCGGCCTCAACAACCTCTTCAACCGTAGAGAGTATCTCGGCATCAGTCATACCCTTGTTGATTACGGCACGGAGCCGCTCCGTACCGGCCTCCGGGGCCATGGTAACGGTCTTGTAGCCGGCCTCTTTCAAAGAGTGCAAAAAAGGCGCGTCGAGCGAATCGAGCCTCAGTGAACTGAGCGTAACAGGCGCCCCAAGGCCGAGCCCGGCTTCGACCACCTCTTTAATATCAGGGTACTCGGAGACGGCAGCCCCTATCAGGCCGATCTGACCGCCTCTCTCTACGCCCTCAGCCACCACGTCCTTAACCTTTTCTACATCTCGCCACCTCGGCGGCAGGTAGAGAAAACCTGCGGCGCAAAAACGGCAGCCGCGCCCGCAACCGCGCTCGACTTCGGTTAGGAATGTATCTTTAAAACCGGTATCCGGCGTATAGATAAAGGAGCGCGGGATGTCGAATTGGTCGAGATCGAGGTTTTTGGTCGCAAGGATCTTTTCTTTGATGCCGTGCCGAGGCCTGAAACTCTTTATACCGACGTGATCATACTCGACCTCGTAGAGCGAGGGAATATAGGTAAAGGGCAGGCTGTCTAACCCCGCAACTCTATCAACTCTGCCAGGGACCGACTCGCATAACTCAAGAAATCTGTCTATAAATAGATGGAGCGCCCCTTCTGCCTCGCCGAGAATAAAGAGGTCGATCATATCGGCCAGAGGCTCGGGGTTGAGCGATACTGCCACTCCTCCGGCTACTACCAGCGGGTCGAATACGGCCCGTTTGCCTAAACCCCGCTCTGCCGATAGAAGAGGTACTTTACCAAGGCCGAGTATCTTCGGGATGTTGAAATAATCCTCCTCAAAGGCTATTGAGAAGGCGATAATATCAAACTCCGTGAGAGGGCTCTTCGTCTCATACGAGAAAAGCGGAACCTCTGTTCTCCCATACTCTTTCAACTCTTCGGGATCGGGCAGGAAGGCCCTCTCCACGGTTACTACGCCCTTGCCCTCGCGATATGTATCGAACAGATGGCAGACCGACTGAAAGCCTAGGTTACTCATGCCGAGTTTGTAAGTATTCGGAAAGATAACGCAGATACTTAGAGAGCCTCCGCCGCTGGAGGCAGAGCGAAGAGCACCTGTCTCACTCTTCAGGCGCTGATTAATAACCTCTACGAGCTTTCTTCTTTTATCCCTGTGGCCGATACTGCAACTCCCTGTTCTGTTATAGAAAAAAAAGTCCGCAGGCAGAGCAGCACCCGCGGGATAGTAAAATTATCTCATATAATCAATATGTTTGCAAGTAAGCAGCGAAAAACCGGCAAGACAGACAGGATACAAACCTGAGTGGTTGAACCCGACACAGGCCATACAAACGCATGTATATAACAGTAGGCACGATAAAGGATAAAGAGCCTGACAAGCAGCAGTGCCCTAAAGAGCAACGCTACCGGCCTGAAAATAGGATCGGGCCCTAACGGGCCGAACTGACAGGTAGCGCGTTAGTACTTCAATATCGAACCAACCGGCAGGTGAGCGCACCAGACCTGCGGTACCGAAACCTCTACGACAAGGCCGGGCCTATCGAAGCAGACCGGCCACCGGCGTCATACAAACAGGTAAACCGGCGGCTCAGTCGGCCTGCTTGCGAAGAAAGGTCGGGGTATCGTATATGTCCTCATCGTCGAGATTCAACCCGCCCATCTGCGAGTAACGGCGTATTTCTGAATTCCGAAGCTCTTCGGTCTTTGTGTTGTCCTTGCGTACAAAAGCCGGAAGATCGAGGTTCTCAATAACCTCTGCCTCAGCTATTACGGATGCCTCGTTACCTGCTCTCGCCTCGGCCAGTTTGCCAAAACCGGTAGCTATTACGGTAACCCTGACCTCCTCGCCCATACTCTCGTCTATGACCGCGCCGAAGATAATATTCGCATCTTCATGCGACTCTTCCTGCACAAGGCACGACGCCTCGTGTACGTCATGTATGGTCATCTCTGAGGAGCCGGTTATGTTTATAAGCACGCCCTTAGCGCCGCTTATCGAGATATCTTCGAGCAGAGGCGAGCTGATCGCTTTTCTTGCGGCCTCCTGCGCCCTGTTCTCACCGCGCGCTATGCCGCTTCCCATAAGGGCCTGGCCCATCTCGCCCATGATCGTCTTGACGTCGGCAAAATCGACATTAACAAGCCCGGGCACGGTAATAACGTCCGAGATTCCCTTTACCGCTTGGTAGAGCACTTCATCGGCCTTCTTGAATGCATCGGCTAAAGAGGTATTCTTGCACGCAACCGAGAGCAGGCGCTGGTTCGGTATTACTATAACCGTATCGACTACCTCTTTTAGCTTTTCGAGCCCCTCTTCCGCTTTACGCATCTTTCTGGTGCCCTCAAAGACAAAGGGCTTGGTCACGACCGCAACCACTAACGCTCCGGCCTCTCTTGCGATCTCGGCTATTACCGGGGCCGCACCCGTTCCGGTTCCGCCACCCATGCCCGCAGTTACGAAGACCATATCCGTATCGTGCAACGATTCCGCCAGTAGCTCTGCACTCTCCATCGCGGCATTACGTCCCACTTCGGGATTGGCCCCTGCGCCCAGCCCCTTGGTAAGCCCGGCCCCCAACTGAACCTTAACCCCTGCCTTGGAGTGGCTCAGCGCCTGAACATCCGTATTGGCGACCATAAACTCAACGCCCTCGAGCCCGGCCTCTATCATCGTATTTACCGCATTACCGCCACAACCGCCCGTACCTATTACCTTGAGCCTTGCTCCCGAATTGAAACCCTCCGCCAGCTCTATAGACATACCCACCTCCTTGGTTTTAAAAAATCGATCGAAACAGAATTCCTATATCTTTACCGGTTCAGCAAAAGCCGGACCGGAATTTTTTTCTACCGACAAGCTGAACTGACCCTGCTGATTAAAAAAACTCCTTTACCCAGCCGCTCATCCTCGTGGTCAGCTTATTGAATATATTTGCCGAACTTCTACTAAACTGATTGACACCCATGTGCTTGGCGCCGTAAAGCACCAGACCCACGCCGGTTGAAAACCTCGGCCCCTTTACCACATCTACTAGTCCGGACACGCCTTCGGGCAGGCCGCACCTGACCGGCACGTTGAATATCTGCTCGGCCAACTCGGCCGCGCCCTCAGTGGCAGCGGTCCCTCCTGTTATAACAACTCCCGAAGAGATCAACACGTCGTAACCGGACTTCATGATCTCACGCTTTACGAGATCGAAGATCTCCTCTATACGTGGTTCGACTATCTCGCAGAGAGTATAGCGCGAGACCTTGCGAATCTTTCCCCCGCCAACGCTCTGCACATCGAGTATCTCGTCCTTGGAGACAAGAGCCGTCATCGCGCAGCCGAACTCCTTCTTGACCTTCTCGGCCTCGCTCGTCGGCGTTCTAAGGCCGACCGAGATATCTCCGGTAACCTGATTTCCGCCAAGCGCAATTACGGTCGTATACTTGATTGTTCCGTTATGGTAGAGCGCGATATCGGTTGTACCTCCGCCGATATCGACCAGCACAACACCGATCTCCTTCTCGTCCTGATTCAGGACCGCCTCGGAACTGGCGATCTGTTGAAGCACGATATCGGCCACGTCGAGCCCGGCCTTGTTTGCGCACTTTACAATATTCTGCACAGAGGTCACCGCTGCGGTAACGATATGAACCTTAACCTCCAGCCGTATGCCTATCATGCCAAGAGGTTCCTGGATTCCCTCCTGATCGTCTACTATATACTCCTGCGCTATAACGTGTATCACCTCACGGTCAGGCGGGATCACCACGGCCTGGGCCGCCTCTATCACGCGCTCGACATCCTGCGGAGTAATCTCGCGGTTTTTAACGGCTATAACGCCGTGGGAGTTGAAGGCCTTGATATGGCCGCCAGCTATGCCGCAGTAGACCCTGTTTATCTCGCAACCGGCCATCCGTTCGGCCTCTTCGACCGCGCGACGGATAGAGTCCACCGTACTCTCGATATTGACTACCACGCCCTTTCTCAACCCCTTGGACGGGTGCATCCCGATACCTATTATCTCAACCCCGTCGTCGGTCTTCTCGCCAACGATGGTGCAGATCTTTGTGGTGCCTATATCGAGCCCTACTACAATATTCTCTCTCTTAGCCATCTTATGTAGCCCCGCTATCTTTAACCATATTACCGGTATACTTGATAACCACTTCACTCTCCCTTGTGAGGTCAATAGCAGAAACACCCGAGAGCGTACCGCCCCTCGCCTCGACTATTCTTTCGAACAAGCCGAGCTTCTCTTCAAACCTATCGCTGCCTAGCTCCAATTTTACTCCCGAATCCGTCGTATAGAGCGTGTACCCGTACTCAGTATCGACATGAATCTCACTCACGTCCACGGCATTAAAACCGTTCCTGCCAACAAGCTGATCGAGCAGGTCCATAAGCACAACGTCTTCTACGGTCGTGCCCGGCTCAACGGTATCTGGGCAGCAACCCGTGACTACCGGCAAGTCGAGTCCGTCTAAGACCGAATGCCTCTTGAAGAGGGTGCCATTCGAGTCCATCAAATATAAGCCTTCGGCACTCACTATGGCCGCCGGTACGCGCTCGGTAACCTCTATTCTTACCGTAGACGGAATCGATCTTGAAACTCTCGCGCTCTCTATCCACGGATTACCCTTTATGTCCTCTTCAACCTCTGAGAGCCTGAAGGAGAATATATTCTCCCCTGACTCTATTCCCGCAAGCTCTACAACGGTATCAACACCGGACCTGAAAGCCCCATCCACGGTTATCTTCTCCACGGCAAGGTACTCAGTCGTAGTAACGACACCGTACAGACACCACGCCCCGTAACCGGTTGCGGGCAATACCGTTACTATAAAAGCTACCCAGAACAACCGCGCAAGAGCTCTTTTCGCTCTCGTGCCAAAGGGCTCTCTTTTACGCCTGTTCTTGCCCTTGTTAACTTTTTTTCGCCCCTGGCGCACATCTGAATTTCTTGACACCTTCACACCTCAATACTTGTCTACAGAGGCCCCTAAGAGCATCATCTCCACAAGCTTTTCATACCCTATTCCAGCACTAGCCGCAGCCATCGGCAGCAGGCTAAGCTCCGTAAGTCCCGGCACCGTATTTATCTCAAGCACATAAGGAGACTGTTCTGAGTCGAGCATAATATCTACCCTTGCCACCCCGGAGCAACCGACCGTCTCGTATGTACGTAATGCGTACTCCTCTACCCGCTTGCCGACTCTTTTACTGAGCGGGGCCGGTACCAGAAACTCGGTAAGCCCCTTCGTATACTTTGCTTCGTAATCGTAAAGACCGGACTTCGGTCTGATCTCAACCGCCGGCAGCACGGTTCCGTCGATTATGCCGACTGTCACCTCCCTGCCCACTATGCACTCTTCTATCAGTACGCCTGTTGCGGTGTGCTCGGAAGCGCTCTTAACCGCACTGGCCAGCTCACTTCTCTTTCTGACGATCGTCACGCCTATGGCAGAGCCCTGAGAGGCAGGCTTTACCACATACGGCAATTTTACTCCCTTAACGGCACTACCCGGCTTATAGGTACAGTACTCGGGGGTGGGAACCCCGCAGCTCTCAAGCAACCTCTTGCTAAAGAGCTTATCCATGGCCACGGCAGAAGCCCTTACCCCGCTTCCGGTATACGGCACCCTCATTACCTCCAGGAGTCCCTGGATAGCGCCGTCCTCGCCGAAACGACCATGCAGAGCTATGAAAGCGACCTCTATCTTTTTTCTTCTTATAACCGTTGCAACGTCCGGGCCCGCGTCTATGGCAACCGCGCTGTAACCGAGACTCTTTAAAGCCGATAGTACTGCAGCGCCCGTCTTGAGTGAAATCTCCCTCTCTTCGGAGACCCCGCCCATCAAAACCCCTATCTTTTTCGCCTTAAAGACCGCACTCGTTTTCCTTGCTGCGCCCTCTCTTACCATATAGACCAACCTATCCTGCTCCCCGGTTCTCTTGCTCGTTCCAGGTGTCTCTCAGACCTCTCCGACCACCTTTATCTCCGGTTCGAGCAACACGCCTTTGTGCTTATAGACCTTGTCCCTGATTGTCGCCATTAACGAGAGAACGTCATGCGCCGTGGCCGTGCCTCTGTTGATTATATAGTTGGCATGAACGTCAGATACTTCGGCGTCTCCGCACCGCTCGCCCTTGAGGCCGGCCTCGTCTATCAGTCGTCCGGCAATTCTCTCTTCCGGGTTTTTGAAGATCGAACCGGCATTCGGAAAAGCTACCAGGCTTGTTGCCTTCCGCCTGCGCCTGTAACTATCCACCATCTCCGTAATCTTTTGAGGATCGGACTTTGTAAAGGCCATATGTACGCGCACGGCAACCGTGCCCTTCGGCATGTCGGTTTTTCTATATTCGAAACCCATCTCGGCCGCCGACAAAAAGCCCTTCTTTCCCTTGCGCCCCACGAACTCCACGCCCTCAACCACGCTCTTCATCTCAAACCCGTAGGCTCCCGCATTCATTATAACCGCCCCGCCTACGGTTCCAGGTATGCCCGCGACGAACTCCACACCGCTAAGGCCACGGTCAAGACACTCTTTGAGCAGGTCCCCGAGCCTGACGCCCACTCCGACTACAGCCCTCATATCGTCAACCCAGGTGATCTCACCGAAACCGTCGGCCATATTTACCACGATACCCCTGATGCCGCCGTCCCGAACCAGCACATTACTTCCGCCGCCAAGCACATAGTACTTAAACCTCTTGCTCTCGGCAAAGTTAAGCAACTCTTTCAAGTCGTTATTATCCTGCGGGAATGCCATCACGTCGGCAGGCCCACCGATCTTGAATGAGGTGTAGTCGCTCATCGGAACATTAAAAAGCACCTTGCCCTTGAATCTCTGAATAAAAAAGAGCGAGTACTGTACACCCATCTCAGGGCCTCCGTTCTAAAAAGGATGAACCAGCAAAAGTGTTAATATCAAAACCTTTCAAAATCATTTTATCTGCAAAACCTCTCTGCCCTTCAAAATCTCAACAAGCTCCCTGCCGACCTTCCAGACGTCCCCGGCACCGAGCGTTAAAACCATATCTCCTGCCAGAGCGATGGAGTCTATATACGCGGCCACATCGGATAATTTAGCGATGTGATGCACGTCCTTATGGCCGTGCTCTTTAATAGACCTGTATAACGCTTCAGCGCTTACGCCCTCTATAGGCGCCTCGCCAGCCGCATAGATATCGGTTATGACAAGACGCGCCGCGTCGTTAAAGACCGGTATAAAGTCGTCAAAAAGATCGCGGGTCCGTGAGAACCTGTGGGGCTGGAATATCGCCGTTACCGGCTTTGACCAGCCGGCACAGGCCGCCGAGAGCACGGCTTTTATCTCTTCTGGATGATGACCGTAGTCGTCCACCACCGTAATACCGGCCTCATTACCCACCACCTGAAACCGTCGCTCGACTCCGCTGAACTCTTCGAGCCCGGTGCGAATATATTCGTAATCGATCCCTATTTCTTTTGCTACGGCAACTGTCGCCAGCGCGTTATAGACGTTATGCTCACCCGGCATATTTAGCTTTACGGGACCCATCTTCGAGTTACCGTACCAGAGCGTAAAGCTTGACTCCATCTTGTCGAACCTGAGGTCGCTTGCATGGACATCGCTCTGGGCGCTAAGGCCATATGTAACCAGGCGCCTGGTGATCGCAGGTATAAGCGACTGAAGCTCCGGATGGTCTAGACAGATCACCGCACAGCCGTAAAACGGAACCTTGTTCATAAAGTCCGTAAAGGACTGTTTAACCTCATCCATTCCGGAGTAATGGTCCATATGCTCACGGTCTATGTTCGTTACCACAGCTATGGTCGGCGCAAGTTTTAAAAAACTTCCATCAGACTCGTCCGCCTCTGCCACCAGAACGTCGCTGCTACCGAGCCTGGCATTGGCTCCGAAGCTGTTGAGCCTTCCACCCGTGACCACTGTGGGATCTATATCCGCAGCAGCGAGCACCGAGGCGACCATCGACGTGGTTGTTGTCTTGCCGTGAGTGCCTGCAATGGCGATACCATACTTTATTCTCATCAGCTCGGCGAGCATCTCGGCCCTCGGAATTATCGGTATCTGCTTCGACGTCGCAGCCCGTATTTCCGGGTTATCCTTCTTTACTGCAGATGAGTAGACCACACACTGCGCACCCCTTATATTGCTGCCGTCGTGACCGAGCGCGATTACGGCACCGAGCTTCTTGAGCCTGTCGGTAGTATCTGACTCAACGAGATCCGAACCCGTGACTTCATACCCCATGTTAAGCAGCACCTCGGCTATACCGTTCATACCAGAGCCGCCTATGCCTATAAAATGGATCCTCCTGATTCGCCCTCTGTACATACAAGTTCCTCTCTTCAACTCAATAGCCGCTCAACCGAGCAGCGATACAAAATCGTCAGCAATTCTTTCTGCCGCCTCGGGGCGGCCAAGCCCCGCAGCTTTCTCTCTAACCGAAGCGAGCCGCTCCGGATCCGAGCAGAAGGAGCGCACCGCATCGGCCAGCACTCTGCCCGTCAACCTGTCCTGACGTATCATTACCGCGGCACCGGCCTCCTCTACGCACCGGCCGTTCACCTCCTGATGGTTGTCCGATGCATAAGGATACGGCACCAGTATCGAAGCGAGCCCAAAGGCAGTAATCTCCGCTATGGATGTCGCCCCGGCCCTGCAAATAACAAGGTCCGCAGCACCGTACGCATCAGCCATGTTCTCTATAAACCTGTGAACCTCAACCTTGAGCTTCTTTCGGCGATACGCCTCCGCCACCTGTTCGTAACCCTGCTCTCCGGTCTGGTGTATCACCCTGAAACCGTCCCACAAATCCGTTAGGTACTCCGCAGCATCGACAAAAGCGGTATTGATGGCGGTTGCGCCTTGGGAACCGCCAAAGACCAGTATCGTAAAACGGTGGTCTTTTTTCTTTTCAACTCTCTTTGCATCTCGCTTTGTATGAAGCTCAAGCTGCTTCAAAATGTCACGCCTTATCGGGTTACCCGTTAATACCGTCCGCATAGGCGGAAAGTACTGCCGCGCCTGCTCGAACGCTATATAGATTCTCGTTACCAGCTTACCCGACACCTTGTTCGTGAGACCCGGAAGAGCGTTCTGCTCAAGTATTGCAGTCTTTATACCGAGAAGGCGTGCGGCAAAAACAACAGGAGCCGACGAGTACGAACCCGATCCGATTACCCCGTCCGGCCTTTCGCGCCTCAAGATACCTACCGCCTTGATCGTCGCCATAAACGCCTTATAGAGCGCCGCAAGCCTCTTGAGACCGCGTGTTCTCTTTACGCCCGATACGCTCAGCAGCGTCAGTTGGTAACCGTACTTCGGCACAACCTTCTCTTCAAGCCCTCCCCTGCCTCCGACAAAGAGTATCTCAACATCCGGCTCTCTCAGCTTGAACTCCTCGGCAAGGGCAAGCGCCGGAAAAAGGTGGCCGCCGGTCCCGCCACCAGCCATAACAAGCTTCATCACGAATCGTTCTCCATTATATAGATATTCAAGAGAACCCCTATTGCCACCATATTTATCAGGAGCGACGTGCCGCCGTAACTTATAAACGGCAACGGCATACCCTTTGGAGGCAACAGCCCCAGCACTACTGCCATGTTTATCGCTGCCTGCAAGACCACCATAAAGGTTATACCGAGTGCGAGATAGGTGCCGTGAAGGTCCTTCGCCTTCATCGCTATATTCACTCCGCAGTACAGAATCGTCAGGTAGAGCGCTGCCACTACGCTAACGCCGAGAAAGCCGAGTTCCTCCCCTATGACCGAAAGAATGAAATCAGTATGGGCTTCGGGCAGGTAGAAGAGCTTCTGCTTGCCTCCGCCTAGTCCCAGGCCCGCTATGCCGCCGGAGCCGAAGGCGACAAAAGATTGGACCATCTGAAAACCGTCACCAAGCGGGTCGGCCCACGGATTCATAAACGTAACTACCCGCCGCACCATATAATCGAAGTTCCTTACCACGCTGAGCAGCACAGGCAATGCTAGCAGACAAACTCCGAGAAGGTACCTTAACCGCACACCTGCGGCAAAGATCATCATCAAGACAAGCAGCGTCATAAAGACGCCTGTGCCGAAGTCCGGCTCGGATATAACAAGCGCGATTACAACTCCGGGGATCAGGACATTCGGCAGAAAACCTATGGAAAAACTCTTGATCTTCTCAGCCTTGGCTGACAGAGAATAAGCCAGAAAAAAAACAACTGCGAGTTTCGCGAACTCTGATGGCTGAAAAGTAAAGGGACCCACCCTCAACCACCTGACGGCGGCTCCGGCTTTTACGCCAAAACCCGGAACGAGCAACAGCACAAGAAACGCGGTGGCGAGAATAAGAATAGGGTAAGCGAGATAACGGTAGATGGTGTACGGCACCTTTGAGGCAATAACAAAGAGCACGAGACCGCCGCATGCAAAGACTAGATGCTTCTTAACGAAAAAGTACTCATCACCGAACTTGTTCATCGCCATTATGGAACTCGACGAATAGACCATCACTATACCCACTACGAGCAGCACAAGGGTGGAGACTATGAGGAACTTATCCATCTCCTTAAAGCGTACCATCTGCGACCCCCTTACCGAACTGCCAGCCTTCGCCCATACTCTCACCCCTCATCGGAGAGCGACGCCACCCGCTCTTCTTTACTCCCTTTGCTTACCGAACTGAGCGCCATAACGCTCGAACGGTAAGACTCACCCCGATCGGCGTAACTTGAAAACATATCGAAGCTTGCGCCCGCAGGGCAGAGCAACACCTTCATGCCGGCCTCTGCGCTACTTTGCGCAATCCTGACGGCCTCCTCCATTGTCGATGCCTCGACAACATCGGTAACACTGCCAAGAGCCTCTTTCATCTTCTCCCTTGACTCTCCTATCAGGATCATCCGGGTGACTTTCTCCTTCACGTAAGGGAGCAACACCGAGTAATCCCCGCCTTTATCAACTCCTCCGGCAACTAGAACCACCTCTGAGTCGATTCCCTTGAGAGCCATCTTCAGGGCACCGACGTTCGTACCTTTTGAGTCGTCTATATAGGTGACCTCGTCGAGGGTGCGCACAAATTCCATCCTGTGCCTAAGGCCCCTGAACCCGGCGAGCACGCCCTCTATTGTCTCCTTATCTATACCGCAAGTCCTTGCAACGGCAATTGCGGCCATCATGTTTTCTATATTGTGCAGCCCCTTGAGCGAACACTCTTCGGTTGAGTAAACCTCACCATCGAGCAGTCCGCTACCGGCAAAGACGATTGAGGACATCCTTAAGTAGAGCCCGTCGCCGAACATACCCGTAGTCGTAAACGGCACAACCTGAGGTCCGTTAGAAGACCGGCCCTCGAATACAGTTCCACGCGTCGAAAGTATAGAGGCGACACAACCGTCTCCGGCGTTGACCACAGCCACGCAACCGGAGTCCTGAGAATCGAAGAGCGCGAGTTTTGTCGCCGCATAATCGTCAAAATCCTTATACCGCTCAAGGTGGTCTTCGGTAATATTGAGCAGCACCGCCATCTGCGGCTTGAAAGTGCTTACATGTTCGAGCTGAAATGAACTCACCTCCAGCACGCAGAACTCCGGCGCAATATCGGAATTAAAATACTCAAGTACCGGCGTGCCTATGTTGCCCCCCGTAAAGACACTCCTTCCGGCGGCCTCGAGAATAGAGCTGATCAGCGTTACAACCGTGCTCTTGCCATTCGTTCCGGTCACCGCTATTATCGGAGCCTTTATGTACCGAGAGGCGAGTTCTATGTCGCTTACCACCTCCACGCCCTTCGCCTCTGCCGCCACGAGCAACTGAGCAGTACGCGCTATACCGGGGCTTGCCACCAACATATCAACGCCATCGAGAAGAGTCTCGTTATCGCTCTCGGGTACGAACTCTGCGCCGAGCCCTATAAGCTCTTCAGAGGCCGCTATCTCCGAGGCGGACTTAGAGTCCGTAATGACAACCGTAGCACGGCATTTCAGCAAAAACCGCGCCGTTGCCGTACCCGATGTCCCGAGTCCAGCTACTACTATTTTTTTTACCGAAAGCTCTTCGGCAGCCCTATCGAGCATACCCGCCTCCCAGTCAGTCAGCACTGCAGTACCAACTCGCGGCACGCCAACTCCATACCCGTTATCTTCCGTAAAGGTTCTCATCTTATCTTTAACGTACTTATAGCCAATAGCGCCAACATTATGGAAATTATCCAGAACCTGACAATTATCTTGGGCTCGGCCCACCCCTTCAATTCGTAGTGGTGGTGAATGGGGGCCATAGCAAAGACCCGTTTACCCGTAAGCTTGTAAGAGGCGACCTGCGTTATAACCGAAAGCGCCTCAACTACGAAGATACCGCCGACTATCAGGAGCACAAACTCCTGCTTCGTCATAACCGCCAGCATGCCGAGCGCCCCTCCTAGCGGCAGTGAACCGACATCTCCCATAAAGACCTGGGCCGGGTAGGTATTGAACCACAAAAAACCAAGGCTCGCTCCAGTCATAGAGGCCGCAAAGACCGCAAGCTCTCCGGCCATAGGAACATGTATCACCTGAAGGTAACCGGCAATCTTTAAGTGCCCGACGACATAGGCGAGCAACATAAAGGTTCCAGCAGAGATTATCATCGGGCCTATGGCGAGCCCGTCAAGCCCGTCAGTCAGGTTAACCGCATTTGAAGTACCAACTATAACGAGTACTGAAAAAGGTACATAGAGCCAACCAAGATCAAAGGCCACACCCTTGAAGAACGGCAGGCTGACCCCGGTGTCGAAGTCCGTATAGTAGAGCGCTAAAGAGGCGGCAAGCGCCACCGCAAGCTGTCCGGTAATCTTGGTAACTGCCCTGAGGCCCCCTTTTCTGCTGATAACCTTGGAGTAATCGTCGAGAAAACCGATTGCGCACATGCCGACCGTAACGAACGAGAGTATCCAGATATAGACGTTGTTCAGATTCCCCCACAGAAGAAGCGACAACATCACTACCATTATTATCAACGCCCCGCCCATGGTAGGCGTACCGCTCTTGACCGCGTGTCCCGGCGGTCCGTCCCCGCGCACCACTTCACCTACACGCATATGCTTTAGCTTCTTTATGATATACGGTCCGAAGATAAAACTGAGCACGAGGGCAGTAACCATAGCGTAGATAGTCCTGAACGTAATATACTGAAATACGTTGAAGATCGTATGGTACTTGGCAAGCGGATATAAGAAGTAATAGAGCATCTATGCTTTAACCTGCCTTACCTGCCGCTCTGTTCGGCGACCCTTATTACAGTATCTACGATAGAGGATCACAAGTGACCCTCTATCAATTGTACAAACGAGTCTCTACCGGTTCTTCGTCTCTTGAACTTATCGCTTCGACAACGCTCTCAAAGCCCATGCCGCGCGACGCCTTTACGAGCACGCAATCCCCGTCTTGCAGCAGGCCTTTCAACAAATCTGTCGATGCCTCTTTATCCGCAAAATTGAAAACAAAGTCGGAAGCGAGCCCGGACAAAAGCGCGCCGCTTGCGACCGTATCCGCCATTGAGCCTATTGCAACCAGAATATCTATGCCGAGTTCCGCTACGAGCCTTCCGAGAGCTGCATGGGACGCAGCCGCTCCGGGGCCGAGTTCTAACATATCTCCGAGCACTGCGACCTTCCTGCCCGGCAAGAGCGAAAGCGTCTTCAACGCCGCTTCCATGGAATCGGGGTTCGCATTGTAAGTATCGTCTATGACTCTAATGCCGCCCACCCTGGAGATAACAAGGCGCCCCCTGAGAGGCGTAAACTGCTCAAGGCCCTCTTTAATATCATCCAATCCGACTCCTAGCGGCAATACCGCAGCAATCGCCGCCGCACCGTTCATCACGTTGCATATTGCCGGACTCTTCAGCCTTAGAGAGATCAACTCCCCCCTTATATTATACTCTATATCCACGGCGCCGAGTTCCTCTAAAACCGTATATGATGAAACAGAGACATCGGACGGACCGTTGAGAC
Organism: Deltaproteobacteria bacterium; assembly: GCA_029262515.1. Classification (GTDB taxonomy): domain Bacteria; phylum Desulfobacterota; class GWC2-55-46; order GWC2-55-46; family JADFVP01; genus JADFVP01. The sequence goes on from JAJCZH010000020.1 coordinate 98,072, forward strand.
TGAAGCTAACCATTTCGACAGCTTCACCTTCAACAGCTTCGCCGTGCGACTCTTCTCTCCTGTAATCTTCATAAATCTTTCTGACCCATTCGTCATCCATATTGACAATACGTATGCAACCCGGTGCAGGGTCGATTAACAGGGCCGACTTCGCACTCGCTACTCCCTCCAGGTCTCCGAGGGTCTCCAGGTGCCCATGCCCTATATTCGTTATCAGCGCGACATCCGGCCTTGCAATCTCAACGAGCCGTGCCATCTCGCCGGACTCCGAGATACCGAGCTCTACAACGGCCGCCTCGGCCGCCTCTTCCAAACGAAAGAGCGTCAGGGGCAGCCCTATTCTGTTATTCTTGTTGCCCTCGGTCTTTAATACCCTCTTTGAGCGCGACAGTATAAAGGCGACCATCTCCTTGGTTGTCGTCTTGCCGGTACTCCCGCTAATAGCTACAAGCGGTATAGAGTGTCTTGAGCGTATGTACGCCGCCATATCGCCGAGCGCTCTCAAGGTATCTTCTACCTTTATAACAACGAGGCCGGCCGGGATATCAACATCAACTACCTCTACCACGACAGCACTCGCACCTTTTTCCGAGACATTCGTTATAAAAGCATGACCGTCGAAGTTCGGCCCTTTGAGCGCAAAAAAGGCACTGTCCGACACAATAGAGCGCGAGTCGATGGAGATACCATAGACCCTGCACTCGGGATCGCCCGAAACAAGGCTTCCGCGAGTTGCCGCCAATATGTCATTTACACTCAAGTCCATCCGTTATCCGCTTCAATATGGCGCTATTACATACTGCACTATACGTCACAAATAAAAGTCATACCGTAAGTTCCGTCACGGCAGCCCTCAACTCTTCAAGGTCGTCAAAATGTGACCTGACGCCGTGTACTATCTGATAATCTTCGTGCCCCTTACCGGCCACAAGCACGATATCGGATCCTGCCGCTATCGACACCGCGTACCGGATAGCCTCTCTTCTGTCCTCTATAACCGTAAAGCACCGCTTTTTACCTTTGAGCCCTTCGCTGGAAAATGAAGTTAACCTAGGCGCGACCCTCTCTACGTCTTCCAGACCGATTATTACCTCTTCTATTATAGCGCCCGGCTCCTCGTCTCTAGGGTTATCGGTCGTAACTATGGTAACGGTTGAATGGCGGGCCGCAGCCCTTGCCATCTCCGGCCTCTTACCATGATCGCGATTTCCTCCACAACCGAAGACCGTTATTATCCGTCCCTTGCCGACCCGCTCCAGTTCGCTCAATACACGCTCAAGGGCATCGCACGTATGGGCGTAATCTACATACGCCCTGAACCTGCCCCCCGGTACCGCTACCGGCTCTAACCGGCCCGGAATCTTCTTTAAGGCTCTAATACCGGCCTCAATCACCCGGCACTCCACTCCGAGCTGGTACGTTACAGAGAGCGCTGCCAGAATATTGTAAAGGTTAAACTCGCCGATAAGATCGGATTTCACCTCTATGGTCGCACGCGGTGTCTTCACGACAGCGGTAATACCGTCATTACTGAGCCGGTACTCGGCGGGGCGCATCTGGGCCTCGGAATCGAGGCCGTAACTGAGGCTGAACGGAAGCTCGCCGGAGAGCCTGTGTCCCCAGGTATCGTCTATATTTATTACCGGGTCCGTTATAGACCGTTCCTTGCCGGCATTGCCTTGAGCATTGCCGGTGCCATCCTCCTTGAGGAGAGAGAAGAGCAGTGACTTGGCCTGAAAGTACTCCTCCATATTCTTGTGGTAATCGAGGTGCTCGTGCGTCAGGTTCGTGAAGACCGTGGCGCTGAACCTGCAACTCTCTACCCTCTTCTGCTCAAGCGCGTGCGAAGAGACCTCCATAACGCAGTGCGTAACCCCTGCATCTACCATTTCTCTCAGAATCCGGTGCAACTCAACCGCACCGGGCGTCGTATGCGTGGCTGCTACCGTCGTGCCGGCATACCTGTAATTAATAGTACCTATGACGCCTACCGAAAAACCGGCCTCTTGCAGTATAGACTCAACAAGGTAAGCGACCGTGGTCTTGCCATTAGTGCCCGTAATGCCTACAAGGGTCAAAGACTCTGAAGGCGAGCCGTAAAACCGGCTCGAAACCGTGCTGAGAGCCTCTCTGGCATCCGTAACAACTACAACGGTAACAGCGCTACTGTCACTAATCAACGAGGCCGAGCCGGAGTTGTCAGTAATAACTGAGCATGCGCCCTTTTCTACAGCCATTGCGATAAAGTCGTTACCGTTCGCACTCTCGCCTGTAATCGCCACAAAGAGCCCGCCGGGTACCACACTGCGCGAGTCGCAGTGGATTCCGGTAACCTCTAGGCCGGCCTCACCACTCACCTTGCACTCAAGGCAGCCTATAAGCTCTTCAAGGGTCATATACTCTTCTTCGGCCCCACTCTTGTGCTACCCAGTGTTCAAAAAACCTAGAACAATGTTAACCATCAACACGATACCGGACGTTACCTGAACCAGACAACCACGTTATCGCCCTCACTGAAACTTCGCCCCTGTGCCGGTTTCTGGTTATAACTCATACCGCTACCCCGAAACTCTACTTCTACTCCTGCGCTGTTTGCCGCCCTCAAAACCGCTCTCATGCTCTTGCCCTTCAAGTCCGGCAACAACATCTCAAAAGAATCCTTCTGTTTCTTGCCATTCAAGTCCCTGTGCTCCCGAACAGCACGAGAACCGTCTTTCAAGAGCTTTAAATCCGAACTTGTTGCACTTGCCAGACGAAAACCCGGCCTCGATTTCTTTGCCACGGTACCGTCTATCGGGTTGTCCGGAAAGATTCCCATATATGAAAGACTCTGCCCGGCTATGGCCGAAAAGACCGGCCCCGCCACAGTGCCTCCGTGGTAATGCTTGCCTGTCGGCTCATCGAGCGCAACGTAGATTACCAGCTTCGGGTTCTTTGCTGGAACAAAGCCGAGAAATGAGGCTATATAAACGTCCTTCTGATAACCGCCCTTTACAAGATCGGGCTTCTGCGCCGTGCCGGTCTTTCCTGCGACGTCAAACGACCCGGAGGCTGCAAGCACTCCGGTACCGCCGTCTTCGGTTACTCCAACCAGCATCCGGGTCACGACCTCTGAGGTCTTAGCGCTTACGACCTTCCTGACTATTGCTGGGTTCGTCTCGCGAACCACCTCTCCCCTCGGATCCCTTACCGCCCTGACGATGTAAGGACGCATAAGGAAACCGCCATTCGCAATGGCCGAAAGCGCCGTGGTTAACTGAACCCCTGTTGTTGAAATTCCCTGACCGAAACTGACCGTCTCTAACGTCACCTTCGACCAGTCCGAGTAATGACTTAGCCTGCCGGACGCCTCACCCGGCAGGTCGAGCCCTGTTTTATCGGCAAAACCGAAAGCTAGAAGATACCTGTATAACCTCTCGGGGCCGAGTTCGCGACCCACCTTCAACGAGCCGATGTTGCTTGAGTACTTCAATATCTGCGATACCGAGAGCCAGCCGTGCTTCTTGCTGTCATGTATAGTGCGATTGGCTACCCTGTACTTTCCGTTTTCGCAATACAGAATATCGTTCGGCCCGACCACACCCTCTTCAATAGCCGCTGCCATCAAAAAGGCCTTTAGTACGCTTCCCGGCTCACTTACGTCGGTTACACCCTTGTTGCGCCATTTGGCCGGCGTATACTTTCTATAATTATTCGGATCAAAGGTAGGCATATTGGCGAGAGCGAGCATCTCTCCGGTATAGGGGTCCATCACAATCGCCATTCCACCCTTCGCACCACTACTCTCAATAGCACTCTTTAGCTCCTTCTCCGCGATATACTGAATAGTCTTGTCTATCGTGAGTTCAACCCTGAGCCCTTCAATAGAAGTCGTCTTGTCGGCATCTTCGTACATAAGAAGCCTGCCCTTTGCATCTCTCTGGCCTTCCACCTTGCGCACCGACCCGCGCAGCATATCGTCGTAATAGAGCTCAAGACCTTCGAGCCCTACCGAGTCCACACCGGTAAAGCCGATCAGGTTTGAGGCGAGTGAATCGTGGGGGTAATACCGCCGCGCCTCCTTAACAAGGTTGATGCCCTCTATGGAGAGTATACTCTCTCTCTTTTCACTCGTAAGATCAACCTGCCGCTTGAGCCAGACAAAATCCTTGTTAGAGCTAAGCCGCTTTTCGACCTTACGAGAGTCGAGCCCGAGCATGCTGGAAAGTTTTCTTGCGGCAGCCCTCGGCGACCTTATAGCCGCCGGTTTAGCATAGACAGAATCAACATCAATACTTACGGCAAGTTCGCTGCTGTTTCTGTCGTATATCTCGCCCCGCTTCGATCTCACCGTAATCGAGGCTATGTGCTGGTCATCGGCCCTCTTCTTGTACGAGTCGGAGCCTATAACCTGAAGATGGAAGGCTCTAAGAAGTATGGCCGCAAAGAGACACAACAGCACCGCGGTAATTACCGCAACGCGAACCTTCAGGTACCCTGCGCCGGGTTTGACCTTCTTCGCACCTTTGCGCTTCATCTTATATCGACCACCTGCTCCCTTCCCGGATGAACGAGGTTGAGCTCACGAGAGGCTATATCCTCGATTCGCTCCGGACTCTTCAGTTTTTCAAACTCTATCTTCAACCTCCGGTTCTGCTCAATCAGGTTCACTCTCTCCCTGTTCGCCTTGGAGATGTCATAACCTATTGAGACGACCGTTATGCGCGACCAGATGTAACCGCAGAGCACCGTCAAACAGATCGAGGCGAGAAGAACGGAGGTGTATATAAAACTCATGTCACGAAAATCGCGCCTAGACTTGACCTTCTGCGACCTTAACGTTCCGGCCGTTCCTGCCTTCCTGCTCGCACTTATTGCCACCCTGCCTCCGGTTAACCGATCACAACCCAATAACTTCTACGCCGCCAGCTTCTGTTCCCTTACGCTCAGGCCTATCTCTTCGCTCTATATTTCTTACTATATTTTTTCAATTGCCCTGAGCCTTGCGCTGCGCGCCTTCGGGTTTGCCTCTACCTCGGTTGTACCGGGCTTTAGGCCCCTGCGCGTTAGGAGCTTTACCGTAGAAAGCCTGCCGCAGACACAGCCCGGAGCTTTAGGCGGACAGATACAGGGATTGGCCATACGGGCAAAGGCCCTCTTCACGATCCTGTCTTCTAGAGAGTGGAACGATATGACCGCCATTCTGCCGTCCGTTGCCAGAGACTCGACCGACGCCTCCAGGCCCGCTTCAAGCCCTTCTATCTCTCCGTTTACCTCTATCCTTATGGCCTGAAAGACCTTTGTGGCAGGGTGAGTCTTACGGCCATGAAACTTCGCCGGGATCGCGCCGACGACTATCTCCGCAAGCCTGCGGGTTCTCTCCACAGGCCCTGTCTCCCGAGCCCTCGTTACCGCCCTTGCGATACGCGAACTGAACCGCTCTTCACCGTAGAGCCTGAAAATCCTTTCGAGATCTCTCTCGCCGTAGGTATTGACAACCTCATACGCGCTCAACTCTGCCCTGTCGTCCATCCGCATGTCGAGCATTGCGTCGTCTCTGAAACTGAAACCCCGTCCGGGCGTAGTAAGCTGGTGCGTGGAGACTCCGAGGTCGAGCAACACGCCGTCCACCTTCTCAAGCCCCAGGCTCTCCAGGACCGAGCGGATCTCGGTAAAACTCGCTCTTACGATACTGACGCGGTCGCCATACGGCTTTAGCCGCACTCTAGCAGCCCCTATCGCATCCGAGTCACGGTCGATACCGATCAGGCGACCGTTCGGCCCGCTCGCTTTGAGTATCTCTTCCGCATGCCCCCCGCCGCCGAGCGTACCGTCTACGTAGAGCCCGCCGGGTGCGCAACCGAGAAGTTCTATAACCTCGACCGGCATAACCGATTGGTGGGAGAAACCCGCCTCAGATTCCAAGCCGCTCAAGGGTGCTTACAACCTCGTCCTGCGTGGTATCGGCCTCTAAAATATCCCAGGCCTCTTTAGACCATATCTCAACATAGCGCAACGCACCGATAAGCATTACCTCTTTATCGAGCTTCGCGTACTCGCGTATTGCCTGCGGAATAAGTATTCGTCCAAGTTTATCTATGGTGCACTCAGTGGCGCTGGAGCAGAAAGTCCGGAGCAGCTTTCTGGAGTCTTTGCTGAACTGTGGCAGGGACAGGACCTTCTCTTCCAACTTCTGCCACTCGGCAAACGGATAGGCGACGAGACAGCCGTCGTATTTGGTAATAACAAGGCGCGGGTCGTACCGCTCACTCAAGGTCTCGCGGAACCTGGACGGGATAGAGAGCCTCCCTTTCCCGTCGAGCGTATGCTCAAACCGTCCTCTGAACATCTTCTCTCCCAAAACAGTAAAAAAACAGTGCTTAACAACGGAACAAAAAAGCTGTTGCAAAACAGGCTATTGCACCTTCTAAACTTCACTGCGCAGAACAGAACCTGTCTAACAACGACCCGAAGCAGAAAAAGAACGTGGAACGCGCAAGAGACTTTTGATCCCACTTTATACCACTTCATACCACCATACCGCTCAACTATATTCCTCAGGAGAAAAATTGTCAAGCGAAATTTACTGTTTTCTCTGGCAAATCGACGTATTATCCGTTTGGAGAGAAGCTTGAACAGTAGGCCGTCCAAAGCCGAGCAGGGCGCAATTGAGGTGCGCCTCCACAGCCTATTTCATACACAAACTACTCTATATGGTGTGGAAAAACCGAATGGTGGGAAGGGGTAGTGTTCCGCTAAAAAAGCCCGTCTTTTGTTGAGACGTGATGAGGGAGAGAACAACGCCGGTTTACGACTACATCGCCTGCTTATCCTGACGCTCTTTTATTATCTTGATCCGCTCGATTATCTGCTCGGCCCTCTTTTTGTACTCTTTGGCATTCGGATGCGTCGGATCGAGGCGAAGCACGCTGTCCCACTCTTCGACAGCAAGCTCCATCTCCTCTTTCTGAAAGTACGAGATGCCCTTCTTGAAGTGACGATCCACCTGGTGTTCCCGCCCCTTTACCGCACGCTCAAGCAAGCCCTTTGTATCTAGAAATACCGGGAGCAGATCGTTTACCGTATTAAACTCATTAATAGCTTCGGTGTAGGCCATAGACTCAAGATAGATCTTGCCGCGCATATAGTGAATATTGGCGCCGACCTCTGGATCTATCTTCTTGATCTTCGCAATTTCCTTCCTTCTCTCTTTCTCTCTCTTCTTCTTCGCCTTCTTGATTTTCTTCTTGACCTTGCGCATCTCTTCCACGGTAGTGATCGGCTCTACCACACCCTCTTCTAGTCTATTCAGTTTTCCTTTGACAAGAAGATTAGCCGGGTTGAACTTAAGAGATGTTCTGTACTCCATGATCGCTTTTGGCACTATACCGGCCTTCTCATAATCCTCGCCAAGTTCCATATGCTCTCTTGACACTTCAAGCGAGAGAGTCCTTACCTTTTTAAGCAGCTTGCTGGCCTTTTTGTGCCCTGGCTCCTGCTCACCGATCAACAGCGCCGCCTCGCGGGCCTCCATGATAAAACCCTGCCGCCACAAGAGTTCAGCCCTCTCGTACTTCGAGCCCATAAGAAACTGGGGTGTATACTGCACGCAACCCGCAATAAAAAGCAGCAGAGTTACTACAGTTACTCTAAGATGCCATGCCATCTATAACTATCTTTCTTGTAATCTTTCTAACAACGGTATCTACTTCGCTCTTCCAGTCGCCTTTGAGTCCCAGAATGCTATAGACCCGAACAGGTCCCTCAATACCTTTTATCATAACCTCTTGCGGCTCGCCAACGACAAGGTTGCCGCTTACCGACTCGTAAAGCCCGGCGCTTATCATTACTTCATCCGGCCCTGCAATATCCGAGAGGCGCGAAGCGATATTAACTGCAGGCCCTACCGCCGTATACTCCATCCTGACACTCGAGCCCATATTCCCTACAATCACATTTCCGGTTTCGAGCCCGACGCCTATACGAAACGGCAGAAGCCGGGCCTGCTCTCTCGAACCGTTCATCATATCGACCGCCTCTTTAATGGCAACAACCGTCTTTACTCCCTGCTCAAGATGGTTACCCATCTTAACCGGGGAGCCGAAGACCCCCATTACAGCGTCTCCTATAAACTTGTCGATCGTTCCGCCAAACTCGGAGACCACTTCTGTAATGAGCGTGAAGTAATCGTTCAGCACCTCAACCGTCATCTCCGGCGTCATGCGCAGAGAGTGCGAGGTAAAATCCCTAATATCCGCGAAGAAGACCGTAATGTCGCGTTTTTCTCCGCCGAGCCGCACGCTATCCGGGTCGCGAAGTATCTCGTCTGCCACGTGCGTGCTGACATACCGATTGAAAGCGCCCTTCAACTGCTCTTTCTTCTGCAACTCTTTTGCCATCGTGTTAAATGAGCCTACGAGTTCGCCTATCTCATCGTGGCTCCTTTTCATTTCTATCCTGTAATCGAAATTGCCCATGGCGATCTCTTTCGTACCCTGAAAGAGCCTGAGGATCGGCCGCAAAAGGCGTGTTGACAGAGGTATGGAAAGGATCGAAACAAGAAGGATGGCGATAATGGCTATTATGATAACGCTTGTCGTGGCCCTGCGCACGGTCTGGGCGATAAAGTCTCTGGAGAAGGTTATGGCAGTATAACCTACGATGGTATCCTGAAAGAGGATCGGTGCGGCAAAGGTCAACACGCCTTCGTCCTCATGTATGAGCCACGGAGGAGGCCCCTCGGCCTCTAGTATCGCATCCCCCCTGCGGTACTCCTTGCCTACATCCTGAAGCCGCATCTGCCCCTCTATCTCCATGGAATCGTTAAGGACATAGGCGTCAGCAATCCCAGGATACTTCATTATGTTGTCGACCAGCATGTTGAGAGCCAGGCCGTCATTTTGAAGTATCGGTATCTTAGTGTCGTGGGCGAACTCGTCGGTAATGGTGCCTGCCATGGAGCGCATCTGGTACTCAAGCGAACCCCGCTGGTTAGCAATCATGACTATCCCCATCACGGAGGTTGTCACGAAGAGCAATACCGAGAGCACAACGGCAAACTTCATCTTTATGCCGAACTTGATCTTCATCGCTTTACTTTAGGCGCTAAGCCTCAGAGTAGTTGTATAATTTATATAATATTATAAATACAGAGTATCATATATAATCACAGTAGAACATTAAGGTTAACTGAACATCTGATTAAAAAAAATTTACCGGTGGATTATAAAAAAAGGAGAAAAAAAGAGTGCCGGAGGCTGTCGTAAGCCGGATCCTGTAACCCCGCCGAAGCGGAGCAGCAACCATTCATCTAGGCACGCCGTTGCCGACGCGCTCAAGCGACCTACCCGTTCCGCCGCCTTTCACGAAGAGAGAACAAGGGCGGGCAACCCTTAAAACGGAACCTATTCGGCCTTGCACCGGGAGGGGGTTACCAAGCCCTGCCGATCACCCGGCAGGCTGGTGGGCTCTTACCCCACCTTTTCACCCTTACCCGCATCACTGCTCGAAAGCAGCAGCGCGAGCGGTATCTTTTCTGTGGCCCTATCCCTGGGGTCGCCCCCGGTCGCCGTTAGCGACCTCCCTGCCCTGCGGTGTCCGGACGTTCCTCTGCGGACCGATAACGGCCCGAAGCGGCTGCCTGACAACCTCCAGCACTTTAAAAACAACCCGTTGCCTTGTCAAGCCGACATAAAAACGAGCTGGGTAAAACTACCTCAATCACACGAGAACTTGCTGCTACCCTGAAAAAGGCTTGTACCGGAATATCTCCGGCAAGAGACCGTGAAGAGAATCAGATTAGAATAATCAGGCCCTGGTATCTATCGCCTCATTCGCCAAACTATCTGCCTCCGCATTGCGCTCTCTTCTAACGTGCGCTATCTCAAAAAAAATGAGTGAGCTGGAAAGCGCCATCACCCGCTCGTACAGCGGCCTCAGGTCCGGACTCTTTACCCTGTAGAGCCCCTTCACCTGCTTGACCACAAGCTCGGAATCGGCCATTACGCTGAGCCTCTTTATCCCGAAACGGTGTGCAGACTCCAGAGCAACAATCAACGCCGAGTACTCGGCCACGTTGTTGGTAACAGATCCGAGAAACTTCTTGAGCCTCTTAAACGGATTGCCATCAGGATCGAGTATCAGCACCCCGGCGCCAGCCGTGCCGGGATTACCGCGCGAAGCGCCATCGACGAAAGCGGTATACCGACCGGAGGCATCTACCTTGTGGCTCTCGCAAACTTTCTCCGCCTCGGCAACGCCGATTGCGTTAGATTTAACAGGCAACTCACCGGCAGAAGCAGGTACAAGGCCGGCGAGGATATCTCTTGCTTTCTCTGGTGTTATACCTAAGTTGCTTATTGTCAAGGCAAGATCAAAGGTGCCGGAGAGTTCCAGCAAAAAGGCTCTGACAAGGTCGGTTCCTTCGGGGAGACGTGCCATAAAGTTAAACCGCTGCGGGCTGATCCTCTACGTACAGGATTCTATGGCAGTGCGGGCACGAAATGAGTTCATCCTCCCCGCGGCTGAGCTGCACGTAGAGTTGCGGCGGAACATGTATATAACAACCCTGGCAGGCTTCGTCCTTAACAGGAACTACGGCCCGACCACCCCGGCTAGACTTGATAGCCTCATACTTGTCAAGCAGACTCTGAGGAATATCGCGCACAAGCTCGTCCCTTTGCTTGCTCTTATCCTCAACGGCCTTCTCTCTACCGTCCTTACCGGCATCAAGCTCGGAAGTTAACCGCTCCAGCTCTTGCTCTTTCTCCTCTATCTCGGCCATCTTAGCATCAACTTCAGCCTGCTTTTCATCAAACTTGGCCTGTACTGTTGACAGCTCTTGTTCTATATTCTTTGAGGTCTTCGTTCCCTGGCTCTTTTCGCGTGTAAGCGCCTTCAGCTCACGGTCGTTCTTGACCTCGCCCATACGGTCTACGGCCTTCTTCACCCTTGCGTTAGTCTCTTCGAGATGAAGTTGCACACCGCTGCGCTGAGTGGTAAACTCAGCCAATTCAGCCTCCAGCCTTTCGACAATCCCTTGTGCGCTCTTGATTCCGACTTCGACACCATCTATGGCTTGCCGAACGGAAGATGCCTCACCCTCTACAGCACCTATCTCAAGATCTATACGTTGAATCTGCTCAAGTCTTTTTATCGGGTACTGCATTCGATATTACCGCCTCTCCCGCTCTCATACTTTTCAAAGGTTTATAACTTTCCTGATGTGCTACCGAAGAATAAACATTGTACATAGAGCGTTCTATAACTGCTACAGGAACATGTCCTGTCTCTATTCTGGTGGGCCCACCAGGACTCGAACCTGGGACCAACCGGTTATGAGCCGGTGGCTCTTCCAACTGAGCTATGGGCCCTTGTCTGCTTAACCTTAAAACCTTGCCACACCATCGTCAATAGCACCTTTATCATATTTATTATAGTGATACAGGCAACCGACAGAGGTAACGGGCTGTAATGTACAATTCTATGAATACTGGCCTCCATTGTCAAGCCGTTTTAAGGCATATGCCCTTATTTATTGAAAAAAGGCAGCAACCCGACCACGAGCGGCCCGGCAATTTTACTCTGAAGTGTCCAGTTTATCTATCTGTTTAAGCACAAACTCACGCTCCTGTTCAATACTCTCTATCTCGCCATCAAGCCTGAGTGCAAGAATCTTTTCGAGTATTGTGCCCACTTCAGGGCCCTCGGAAACTCCCATCGTTATCAGATCGCTTCCCCTCAAAAGGGAACTCTCGCTGCCAAGCCTGGTAATGTAATGCGAAATCGCTTCGCGCGTGGCCTCACCCTCGGATCGCGCCATCATATAAATAAGAGTCTCAACAGGAAAAGGCCTGCACAGATTATACAATGTGCTGCCGGTACCCACAGCGCCGTTTTCGATTCTACCGAGCGCCCTGAGCGCAGCCCCCCTCGATCCGAGGACATTGAGTCTTCTGCGTCCGCTTACCTTAAGCTCTTCGGCCAGAGCCACCAGCTCACTCTCTGTAAGCGGACCGGTAAGAACAAGCAGAAAGACCAGCCACTCTTCGGCCTCTTCATCTCTGTAAAGAAGCCTGTACCAGACGAGGGTATCGCGCGCGCGCTCAAAGAGCGCCTCAACAGAGCCGTTCCACTCTATAGAAGGATGGATAAACTTAACAACCCCTAGTTCATAGAGCCGCTTGACAGTCCGTGTCGGCGACTCTTCGGCAAAAACATGTTTAAACTCATCGAAGAGCCTTATTGCGGACACATTACCTACAAGACCGCTCTTGACCGCGTTTCTGATCAGGTTCAGGGTGTGCCTGTCTATCTTAAAGCCGAACTTTTCACTGAAACGAATCGCTCTAACGGCCCGCGTCGGATCCTCTACAAAGCTCAGGTTATGCAACACCCTGATCCTGTGCTCCTTAAGATCCTTCTGTGCTCCAAAGAAATCGATAAGCCCTCCGAAACCGGACGGGTGGAGGGCAACGGCGAGCGTATTTATTATAAAGTCGCGCCTGTATAGATCGAGCTTGAGCGACGACTGCTCTATTGTCGGAAGCGAACCCGGTTTTTCATAATACTCGAGGCGTGCCGTTGCGACATCTATCTTAAAACCGTCGGGAAAGACCAGCACCGCAGTCTTGAACCGGGAGTGCGCCCTAACATGCAACCCCTTTTCAGACGCGAACTCACGGGCAAACTCTATCCCGTCTCCCCCTTCTACCACTATATCTATGTCGAGGTTTTCACGCCTTAAGAGCAGGTCCCTGACCACACCGCCGACAAGGTACAACTTCATACCCATTCGCTCGGCAACCGTGCCCGCCTCCTTCAATACTTCAACGAGCCATTCGGGAAGCTTCTCGCTCATAAGGCCCGTTACATGTCTCATCCTGGAAGAACCAGTCCCTGCCGGAGTTGCGCTCAACTCTTCCTGCAAAAGTTTCAGAAGGTCGGTACGGGTAATTACCCCGACAAGTTCATCCCCGCGCTCAACCGGCAACAGCCTCTGGCCATGCTTAACTACCTTATCTCTTATCTCATCAACTGAAGTGGAAACGTCTACTGTCTCGCACTCCGTCATCATATAATCACTTACGGCTGCGTTATCAAGCCCGTGATAGAGCGCCTTGTCTACCACCTGCCGCGTAATGACACCCGAGATATCACCACTGTCTACGACCGGCAGCGCATTTACGTTATAACGGCGCATTATAACCAAAACCTCTTTAAGACCAGCAACCGGGGTAACCGTAATGGGTGGAAAACTCATTATCTCTTCGGCCCGTCTCACCGGCACCAACATCTCTTTCAAGACAACGAGCAACCTCTCTCGCGCCTGTATAACGGTAACGCCTTTTAACGTCACCGAGGCCGCGCCCTTGTGCCCGCCACCGCCGAGCTCTCTCAGGACTGCGCCCACATCGACTCTGCTTTCCGAAGAGCGCGCAACAACATGTACCCTGTCTCCCGAATCGACCAGCATAAAGAGGTTTTTCACCCCTCCGACTTCGGTTATCTTCTCGGCCAGCGTAGAAATTTCACCCCTGTACTCATCCAGCGAGCCCTCCACTATCGACACATCGACGTCTCCTACCGTATAGATCATGCGCGACTGCAACAGGTCGTTGAGCAGAGCGACCTCGGAAGGGCTCAGTTCATGCCTGAGCATTTCAGAGACTAAAGAAAGATCGGCGCCAAAGGGAAAAAGAAAGGCCGCGGCCTCGTAATCGGCCATAGTGGTTGAACGGTACGTGAGGTTACCGGTATCTTCGTAGATGCCGGCCATAAAGAGAGTCGCTTCGATGGAGGTAAGCTCAAATCCTCTTTCTTTGAGAAGAAGAGAGAGCACGGTCGCAGTAGAGCCGTAAGGCTTTATGACCTCGACAGAACCGCGTATGGCACCGGTTACCTCAGGATGATGGTCGTAGATATGAATATCGAGCCCTTGCCGTCCGACTATTCCGGCAAACGGGCCTATACGCGAAGCGTGGCGTACGTCAACGAGAATAAGCCTCTCGACACTGTCCATATCAATATCAGAGGGCTTCTCCACAGCGCATGGTAGATCGAGGCCCTTAAGCGCCGTAGTTAAGGCGCGCTCTATTGAACCGGACCAGACAAGACGAGCCCCGGGATAGAGCCTTCTGGCAGCTATCATCGATGCAAGAGTATCGAAGTCGGCATTTATATGCGAGGTTATGACCTCCATAAGCCGATATTAACATACTTGCCCTTTAGCTTACAGCGATTTTGTTTCCGGGCTATTAACCTCTCTAATTACTAACCTCTCTATCTAATAGAGACTCAAAAGCGTAAGGCCTTAATACCATGCGCGGCTGCCACAAGCAGAAATGGCCCCGAAAGCAGAAAGGCCCCCTGGGTAATTATTACAGGGGGCCTTTCTAAAACAGTATCGGTCTGCGGCTAATAAGAACGGTTACTTCTTTTTGTCCTTCGACTCGTCCTCGTCCTCGTCCTCTTTCTCTACAGGCACAGGAGGCGCCGGCTGCGAATGGCACCTGAAGCAGTCCTCGAGCGGAAAAGAGACTGTGCCGTGACAGGTGCCGCAATACTGGCCGGCTATAATCTTCAACATATGCATATCCTTATTGCCTCCGGCCTTCTCTTTAAAGATGCTCGGATGGCAATTTGCACATGTAAGCTGCTCGGTATGCGCCTTGTGCGGAAACTTCACATCCGGCGGATGAGGCGTCATCTTGACCGCCGGTATAATTATATCGGTATCTAGAACCTTCAGTTTCTCGCCCCCGGAACTCAGTTTTATGTCGCGCTTCCTCAGCGCTTTCACCCAGTTTACCCTGTTGCCAAAGTCGTCTTCCGGCAATGGCTCCCTCAGTTCTTCCATATCACTATTACCGGTATCATCCGCATCGAGACCCGAAGAGTGGCACCTTGTGCAACTATCTTCGTCATCGGCAGCAAACGCAACCCGGTCATTGTGACACGTAGCGCAGAACTTGCCTTCTTCCATAGCTGAGTGAGTAACACCGGCCTTGCCGGCTTTGAACGAGTAACCTGAATCGGAATGGCAGGCGCTACAGGTATATTTAACCCTGTGGGCAAGGTGTGAAAAGATTACCGGCTTTACTCCCTTAGACTCGTCGATACCCTTACCCATCAAGACGTCACCGAACGCATCGGGATTCCTCACCCTTCCGTGACCGCTCCATGCGGCAGCCTTACGGGCCGTATACCCATCATCTGTCTTCTTTACCTTTTCTGCGGCATCTGAGTAAAGCGGGGTTAAAAGAAAGACTGCAAGAAACGTAAAAACCAGTGTATGCCTAATAAACCTCACTAACCTACCTCCGTGGAGTATGTAACAGATATAAGGCCCAATGCCGCAAGAGACTCAATAGCCCTTGTGGCACGAAGCGCAGAGTTTAAAGTACGAAACCCGAAGCATATTAGGGTGCCGGGTTTTATTATGTTGCTCGTGGCATGTATTACAGACCAGGAGCCCGCCTTCCGAGACCGGCAACGAGACCGGAAGCATGCGTCCCGGCGCTTTTCCCATCGGGTGCCTGACGACAGGGTGATTACCTACATTGCCCGCATGGCACTTTGTGCAGGTTGTAACGGGGTCTGCAAGCAGTTCTGGCGACTGAGAGACATGGCATATCACGCAACTCTTCTTGTCTCTAAAGTCATGCGGACTTTTCCGCGTCCACTCCTCTTCATCTGCCTGCGCACTAACACTGCCCGTAAGTATGCAAAGAGCTAGCGAAGATAACAGAACTGCAAGTACCAGTTGTAGTGACTTGCTCAAATTGTTCTCCATAGTGCTCTCAAAACGCCAGTTGTGTCATGGAAGAATGTGGCCCTTCCGGGTGAGACCCCTTTAAAACAACAGACCATATCGACAACTTTCAACAGCGATTGCGATCTTCAAAGTACTACAAAACAAGTGTGGATAAAACATCAATTGGAGCAATCGGCAACGATGTTACAGTCGTAATTGACCTGTGGCGTGCTGATAGTAACCGGAGTAGTAGAGAAGTCCTTATTACAAACCTCGTCCGTTAACGGAGCCACGGCCCTGAAGCCGATACTACCGCCTGACAGCGTGCTCGGGCGCGTATACGACTCAACGCATGCTCCGTTCATCATACGGTACCCAAGCGGATCTCCGGAGCTGCCGGCAGCGCCATTACTGCCGTGAACTCCCTTTATCACATTATCCACAGCGTCGTAACCGCCGCCATGACAGGTTAAGCAGAGGTTGCTGAACTTATTGGAATTATTACCCGTGTCTGCGCCAATAGCATAAAACGGAGAGGCGACACCAAGACCGTCCGGCGGATGGGAGACCCTTGAGTATGAGGCGTATATGCCTACGTAACCCTGGTCTCCGTAAACATCCCTGCGGTGGCAATTATAACAGAAGTTCTGCAGTGAACCAATACCGGTTGTGTTATTCTTCAAGATCCATTTATTATCAGAACCGTGAGGCCCGACCGGATCACTCGAGACGCTTGAGCCGTGACAATCCGAGCACGTCATCATAGAGTCATGCTTGACATTATAGTATCCGGCTCTTGCTCCTCCACCGGTAAACTCCACATACCTGAAGGTATTTGAAAGGCCGAGGCCGTTTATCGGCCAGTTGATATTAGCGCTTACCGGCGGTTTATTCTTACCGCTGGCAAAGACAGGGTGGACCGACATATTGTTGACATTAAAGTCTTTGGTCATGTCCGACTGCCTGAGAGTAGAACCGTTGGCATTGCCAGACGGGGCATTCGGCGGCAGGAAACCGTATGCGTAATAAGAGTGGCACTTTAAGCAAAGGTACCCTTCGAGGTTGTCAAAGCCGGCTGTGGTCGTGGTAAAATCGACCTCTTGATACGTATTGGCTGCGGTACCCGCCAAAGGCCACGGCGACGGCTTTACTCCCCAACTTCCTAAAATATTGGGTCCGATTATATTACCGTCGATATCTCCAACCTTATGGTTACCGGGCATTGTGCCGTGAGAGTTGTGGCAGTCCGCGCACTCTGCATGCCTGTTACCGCCGAGGTTTACCGCGCTCTCTCGGACGGGATCTAAAGATGCCGCCCGCGATGGCACATGAGCGCCGACAGTAGCTTTGACATTATGCTTCGATATGCGGTTGAAGACCGGTTCCATATCTTTAACGGCTACGTTACCGTTATGACAATTGAGACATGTCCACTCCTCTGCATCAACGCTCTGCGTAACCGGGTTCGTACCCTTTAGAAGAGGCGTACCAGAAGAGCCGGTGTGCGAACGGTGGCATGCTACACAACTCTGCAAGGCCGGCGTATCGTCACTAAAATCAGGAGTAACGCCTAAATCCTCATGGAACGGATTCTCACCGAGCCCGTTCCACGTAGCGGTTGAGGTAGAGTGAACCGACGGCATGGTGCTCCAGTACCTCAAGTCATGGCATGTATTGCAGATTGCCCCGTTATCCAGCGGTTCAACCATCATTTTGGGATAGGCCGTACCATGCGGGTCGTGGCAGCTCCGGCACTGCACCTGACCGTTGCTATCGAGTTTAACGTTCAACGGTAATGTTGCCGAATCTCTTATTTCGGTATTTGAAGGGTACGACAGAGAATAATCGAATGAAATCGGATGATCGTCACTAAGGTCTGTGCCTATAAAGGCTGTCGAGACGGATGTCAACATGCCAGAGGTAACGCCAGGCCCCGTTACGGCAAGAATACCGCCTGGACTCGCCTTGCCGGGAAGGTTTAGCATGGAGCCGAGCGCTATCGTACCGTCGTGGCAAGAGAGGCAGAGCTTTGAAGAGCCGGTGGGCTGCCCCAGAACTGCCGAGACCGTCTGCGAGGCGTAAATATTGTAGGTGGCGGACGAAGCATCTCTGTTCCACATAGGGTTTGCCGGATTGGAGTTGTGTGGAGTATGGCAGAAGACGCATATCTCGCTATTTTGAGTAGTCTTTACATCCGCCTTGGAGAGACTTCCGAAGTTGTGCTTAGTGCCGGCAACAGAGGCGTGCGCAACCGGCGCCGTAACCGTCAGCATCAACAGAGCAACTGCAACGACTGACACGGTGCGTAACAGTACAGCCGTATAACCGCTACCGCTGCTAAACATTTCTGTTGCCATACTCAAGCCTCTTTCATTCTTTTCCATATCCATAACATTCCGTCTCTTTAATTCGCGCAAAATCTAATCGACCGATACGGGTTACGATAACTTACCACCTTCACCGAGGTGTTCGAATATCTGAATTCTTCTGTTATAAGAGTCCGCTACATAGATATAACCGCCGGAATCTATAAAGAGCCCGCTCGGCATCCAGAAAGCCCCTCTTGCGTCCCCGATACTGCCGAAGTTGAGCATAAAGTTTCCGTCGCGGTCAAATATCTGAACCGTATCGAACAGGGCGTCTGCAACATATATATTGCCGTCCATGTCTACGGCTATGCCCTTGGGCCTGCCGAAATCCCCGGAGCCGTCACCCTGCGTGCCGAAGCTTGATATGAACCTGCCACCGGAATCGAATATCTGAACCTTGTAGTTCATCGTATCTACGACATAGACATCAGACCTGCGGTCTAGGAATATATCTACCGGAAAACTGAATTTACCTTTCGTATCACCGCGCCCGCCGAAGGTCTTGACCCCACTGCCGTCAAGGTTTGACATACGGACATTATGAGAGCCGGTATCAACAACATAGAGCCGTTTGGCGGACTTGTTTATCGCAAGACCCGTAGGCCTTTTTCCGACATTGAACCCACTCACGTACTTGCCGTTAAAATTAAAGACATAGACCTTTGCCGCAATAGAATCGGTTACGTAGATATTGTCCTGCCCGTCCACGGCCACGCCTATCAAAGAAATAAAAGCAAAATCTCCTGCGCGCTCTATACGGCTGTACTTCTTCTCTTTCATATCATAAATGTGGATAAGCTTGAGAGCGGTGTCGGCAACGAGAATCCTGCCTCTTGAATCGACCGTAAGCCCGTAGGGCTTTACCATGTTATTGACCTTGGCACCAAAGAGAACATCGGCAAGCTTCTTGAAAAAACCGCTGCCAGCGCCGATATCCTTAGGCGTTGCAATCACCTTGGAGTAACTTATACGTGGAGGCGCCGGTGGAGAGGGCCAGATAAGGGCCTTTTGCGAACTTAAATCTTCGGTATCGTCCCCCTTGGAGGCAGTGCAGGACGGAAGCGTCACCCCGAGCGTAACAAGCATAAGAACGGTAAGGATAGAAAGTCCAAAACGGGCTCTCAGGGCAACAACGCCGGAGGTTAGCGAGAAAGAGGTAGCGGCTATCTTTTCCATACTCCTATCAGTGCTCCCTTTACTATTTTGCTTACTCTTTGGCATATTTTTCAGTACACTCCCTGACATATCAGCACTTACCGTTATTGAGACCAAACCCGTGCCAACGACTTGTCAACACAAGACCTGCCGTCTTCTCGATTCACTTCCTGTGGCAGTACTGACAGATCTCAAGTCCTTCGGAACGGAGCCTGCGAACCGAATCCGCGCCCCAGTCATTCCTACCCTTCAACACTCCCTTTTCGTGACTATTGTGACATGTAACGCATGTGACTTTACCTGTCTCAGGGTCGAGCGGCAAGATAGTATTAACCTCTTTCAAGGCAAGCCTCATGTTCAAGGAAATAATTTTCGTCGGCTCTACAAGATGGTCGGTCGCATAGATAAAACTCATAGCGCCGCCTATCGTATCTTTAGTGGCAGGGTGATTCTTTATCGTATGGCACTTGTAGCAGAGCTCTTTGTACTCTCCACCTACGCGAAGCTCAATATCACCCTGCCTGTCCATACTCAAGTCCGGCACACCCTTATGGCAGACAAGACAGACACCCCAAAGAACCTCACCTTCATCATTTACCTGCTCATGAGGGTTTACTACTGTCTTTAACGCCAAACTCCTTGCATACGGCGCAACATCGGATCTGAACTTGGGTGCAGGCTCCTCTGCGCTCATACTGCTGCCGACACCCAGCATCAGAAGCACAACGGCCAGAACAGGTATAGTAGATCTCTTTATTAATTTGCGCATTATTCGAATGGCCCTTTATAATAAGCACGGTAGCCTCAAAAGACTACTTAGATAGAAAACCATAAAATCACAAAATCGACGGCCAAAGCGGAACCCAAAACAGATATATGAATTTTAACGCCCTTACCTAACCCGTAAGCAGAACCGGAGCATGCTCAACTCAATTGAAAAATCAAGGCGCAAACGCATATACTTTTCCGTCTTTAGAACTGACAAAGACTTTACCGTCGGAGACAGCCGGGCTCGACTGCACTCCCCCCCCTGTCTTGTACTTCCATAAAACATCTCCGAAAGTAGAATCGACAGCGTAGAAGTAACCGTCGTCGCAACCGACATATATAATACTGCTCGAAGTTAGCACCGGAGTAGAGTTTATAGCTGCCGGAAGTTTGAACTCGGAGATATCTTCACCTGTACTCTTGTTAAGCACAACTATCTTGCCGCTCCTGAGCGCCTGATACAGTCGCCCCCTGCTGACTACGGGAGAGGAGTACGGAAGATCGTTCCCGAACGATTTTCTCCAGAGAACCTTACCGTTACTCACATCCATCGCAAAGAGTTTACGCTCGTTATTCGCAACATATAACATTTTACCGTTTACCGCAGGAGTGGCATAAACGGAAGAGGTCAGCTTTTTGTTCCAGTTACGCGCACCGCTCTTGATGCTAGTTGAATAGAGAGTACCGCTTTTACCAGCAACTATTATCGCGTCGTCAGCAAGGACAGGAGAGGCGTACATGCCTCCGTACTTAATCTTGTCACGTATCTTACGGCGCCACTTTCTCTTACCTGTCTTGGCATCTATGGCATAATACTGACCGTCGCTCGCAGCTATATAGACCATGCCGTCTTCCACAAACGGAGAGGTAAATACCTCGACCTTCGTATCGTAACGCCATACCTCCTTACCGGTATCCGTGTTGAGCGCGTAGACCTTGCCGTCCTTCGAACCGAAGAAGATGGAACCCTTGACGGCGGCAGGAGTGGAGAGTATCTCGCCATCGACCTCAAAACTCCAGAGCTTGGAGCCGGTTTCGGCATCGAGGGCATAAAGCTTCTTGTCGTACGACCCGATAAAAACCTTACCGTCGTAAACTATAGGAGAGGAGTAGATCGGTCCGCCGGTTGTAAAAGACCATTTTAGCTCCAGAGGAGGGCTCGGAGCATTTCGCGCATAAGAGGTCCGACCGCTGTCCTTCATAAACATCGGCCAGTCTGCACCGACCGTACCGGAAGAAGCGAAAATAAAAGAGACCGCCACTGCAAGCATTACGATAATAGTAGGCATCATGCGCCGGGACCTGCCAAATAAACCTTTAATGGTTACCATTAGACCTTAAACCTCGAAATCTTTTCCTGCGCCATCTTTCTCTCAAACGCAATAGTGTCGAGCATACTCTTCAAGTCGGCTCGTGAAGGAGCCTCACCTTTTTGAGTCAACCTCAACTCGTTAAAACTTCTCTCCATCTCCAGTACCGACCACCCGACAACTTTAAAACTCTCCTCCAGGCAGCCTGCCATAGAGTTAAAAGAGTCCGGCAGGGCAGGCTGAGCGTCGCCCATATCCACACGCTCGATAAAATAACCCCTGCCGAACTTCGAAACCGATTCCTTCAACCCAGCCATCGGAGTCTCTACGCGCTTTAATAGAACACGGCCTATCAAAGCGGCAGCAATAACTATAACGGGTACGACTGTCACGGTCAATTTCCATAATATCGGCATCGCAATTTCCGAGGTCGACCGTACCCTTATATGAATTTTATATAACTCTGCAGTGAGCTCCCTGTCAATTAAAAAATAGACGAGAATCATATTGGCAACAATACCGATGAAGACAGCAAGAGCGAAGCCAACGACGAAGCGAGACTGCATCTTTCTGTTTATAAAGAAGTGGCGCCTTCTTAACCTTGGAAAAGTTGGTTCTACCATAGAATCAAAACCTTCCGTAAACTCTTCCTCACCCTCAGGCAAGTAAATAATATTATACCGTTATTAAAAGCCAATTAATACCGAATTAAATAGCAACTAACAAAAACAGGGCCCGAAGACGAAGCCCGACCCTTTACTTGACGTGGCAACCGAGACAAAGAGCGCTACCTTCATTGCTCATGCTCAACTCCTGACCGATATGCGAGTACGGATTGTGGCAAGTCCCGCACCCGACAACTCCGGCAAACAGCTTAATCCCCGACGGCAGTTCGTTCACCCCCCTCAAGGCGCCCATATACTTACGCTTCATCTCAAAGTAGTTCATGCCTATAGGATGGCTCAGCCCTATTGACTGAATGTTATGAATAATACTGGACGTAGAGGTAATTGCCCTGTTACCAGAGAGCGAATCGACGCCGAACTCACCGTCGTGGCAGGCCAGGCACTTTATCGATATATCGTCAAGAACCGTACCGAAATCGCCTACATTCAACCCGGTGGATAACGTAGAGCCGATGTGCGCCGACCCGATAGAAACCTTGTGCAGCTCGGCATCTATGTCACTATGGCACAATATACAGAAACCCTCGCCGATAGCGTTCGACCTCAGGCGGTAAGCTCCGAAACCCTGCTGATGAGCCGGATGGCACGTAACACAGGTGACCTGCCCTCTCCAGTCGAGCGGAAAAGTGCTCGGCACAATAGCGTTTACGGGCACCATATCTACGGGATGCGAAAACTCCCTGGCACTCTCGTGACAGTCGAGGCAAAGCTCACTCTCGTCCGCGTACAATGTACCGGGTCCCTCACCCGGCCCCGGTACGGCTATATGACAATCGAGACATAATCCATCGAAGTTATGATAATTAGTCCACTGGGAAAAGACGTACCCTGCATAAACAGCAAATCCGATAAATAGCGTTACTATAATAATCCTGACCTTTACCACAGACGCCCTACTCTTTCAGAGTGACACTCGAGCCGACTCTCTTCAAGTTCTCTATAGCCGCCCCCAGGCCCGCCAACCGCCTATCAACCTCCTGTGCGCTCTCAGTACCCGGCTTTGTATCGAGAAGTTCGGCAACCAACGCCTCCTTAGACTCGATATCGGCCAAAGCATCGCTTGTACTTCGAACTGTATGGTTAACAGAGCGAACCATGGTATTTATCTCCCCCGCAATAGAGACGAACTGATCACCGCCCCGAAGATAGGTATCATGGGTAAGGTCTCCTGCGCCGATCTCGTCAAAAGCTCTTTTAAGCCGAACAGCGGGTCCCGCCATCTTATGAGAGAAAAAGAGCGCAATTACCGCTATCGCAACCGTCACTACAGCAAGAATAAAGACCGAATAGAACGAAGCGAACATCAAAGAGAAGATATTTACCTTCAAGGAGTAGATGGTATAGATAGCGGAGCGGTAGGAGCCACCGAGGTTCTTGGCTGTTGCAAAGTAGATAAAGAGCGTAATGCTAAGCATCCCGAGTATGGTTAGCATACAGAGTTTTATGCCGAACTTTAGCTTAAAACCTCTTTCAACCAATACGTCTTCGCTCATAAACGGCATCCTTATAAGGGTCAGTTAGCCTTGACATAACAACCTGCCCAGGTTTAAACCGAAGGGGTTATTAGTGCTGACTCTGCCCGCCACGATATGCTTTGCTCTTTATTAATCGATAAAACCGGAACTGTTGCAGAACTTCAAGTCAGTATACTGATTATATCGGTACCGGAAGGACTTCCTTAACCACTTTATCGACCATTTTTTATCTTGACAAACGGAAGGCGCGCTTACTATAGTAAAATAATCTAAAAAGAGAGCTCAAGACTTTCCAAAAAGCACCGATGCTATAACAGTAGAGTGCCTGTCCAAAGCAAAAACTCGACGCTCAAAGATACATGGCGGCGTACCCAAGTGGTTAAGGGAGCAGTCTGCAAAACTGCCATTCAGCGGTTCGAATCCGCTCGCCGCCTCCAAAATAAGAGACCCCCTGAGAACTTCCGGCATTAGAAGTTCTCAGGGGGCCTTTCTCTTTATATCTATTTAACGACAGCAACAAAAGCCGTATTTACGGCTCCCGACCCATGTCTATTCGTCGTCGCTATCTCTCTTGGTCTCTCTTCTGGCCACACCCGTCTCTACCGCAGCATCTACAACGGCAGTGGCAACGAGCGGAGAGACCCTGGCGTCGAAGACGCTGGGAATAACATACTCTTCGGATAGTTCATCCTCGGTTATTACTTCGGCAATAGCGCGCGCTGCGGCAAGCTTCATCTCCCTGTTGATCTCACTGGCATTAACAACCAGAAGCCCCTTGAAAAAACCGGGAAAACAGAGCACGTTATTGATCTGGTTCTGGTAATCTGACCTGCCGGTAGCCATTATCCTCACAAACGGCTCGGCAGCAGCGGGATCGATCTCAGGGTCCGGGTTCGAAAGCGCAAAGACGATCGGGTCCTTCGCCATCTTCTTCACCCCCTCTACGCTGAGTATATTGGGCGCCGAGACCCCTATAAAGATATCCGCACCCTCTATCACCGATGCCAGCGGCCCTTTAACCCGGCCCAGGTTTATAATCTCGGCAAGCGAAACCTTTTCGTCATTCATATTCGCCTCCCGACCTTTGTAAAGAGACCCGGCCGAATCGACACCTATTATATTCGTGGCGCCTGCATGCTCTAAAAGCCGTGCGCAGGCCACCCCTGCGGCGCCGAGTCCGGAGATCACTATCTTCGTCTCCTCAATTTTCTTGCCGACCACTTTTAAAGAATTTATTACTCCGGCCATCACAACAACCGCAGTGCCGTGCTGGTCATCGTGAAAGACCGGAATATCGAGCCTGCGAGCCAGTTCACGCTCTATATAGAAACACCGGGGCGCGGAGATATCCTCTAAATTAATGCCGCCGAAGACTGGGGCTATCCTCACAACGGTATCTATAATCTCGTCGGGATCCTTGGTGTCGAGGCATATAGGAAAGGCATTGACGCCGCTAAACTTCTTAAAAAGCATCGACTTACCTTCCATAACAGGCAACGCTGCCTCGGGGCCTATGTCACCGAGACCGAGCACAGCTGAACCGTCCGTGACAATCGCTATCGTATTTTTCTTGATGGTAAGATTGTACGACTTATTCTTGTCTTCGGCAATCTCCATACAGACGCGCGCCACACCAGGGGTATAGACCATGGAAAGGTCATCACGGGTATTGAGCGCACGTTTCGACTCTATCGTGATCTTTCCGCCAAGGTGTACGAGAAAGGTCCTGTCAGAAACGCTCAGGACCTCTAATCCGTCGAGCACTTTAAGCTCTTCGACCAGCTCGTGGCTATGCTCTACATTACCGGCATTTACCGTATAGTCCCGCGTCACATGATTCTTCTTCGCCGAAACAATATCTATGGCGCCGATATCTCCACCCGACTCTCCCAGGACGGAAGTTATCATGCCAACCATGCCAGGTCTATTCTCGGACTTTATCCTGACCGTAAAGCTGTAACTCGAACTAGGTGTTTGCATCTACCCTCTCCCGCTTCTTTTCTTCTTATTGTTAAATGACGCCCAAAATAGACAAAAACCACCGCTACGACCATACCGATTCGGTCATGCTCTACACTGTTATATTATTATGCAAGTTTAAACTCAATAGATACTTTCAGTCACCGCCTATCTTTTGACGGAAGAAATTCCCGGCACGACTTGACAAACCGGGAATCGTACCAGATACTTTATTCAGTATCGGTTATTTTACCGGGTACTTTATTAGGAAACAACAGTGACGACATAAGGCGAAAGCACAAATTGGGCTATACCCAACGCCATTACATAGAGGCAGCAGTACAAAAACTCCGTAAACGGCAGCTTACGGGGTACTAAAACAGGTTAATAAACAGAATAGTACAGGGGGATCCTTTAATGATAAGTCTTACCGAAAATGCGGCAAAACAGATACAGAAGGTACAAAACGACACAAGCGCTGCGGATTTATTTCTGCGCGTTGATGTTGTAGACGGCGGATGCAGCGGCCATCAATACAAGCTCGGATTCGACGACCCGCACGAAGGGGATGAGCAGTTCGAGTCGTACGGAATCTCTTTAGTGATCAATGAAAGCTCGGCACAGATACTCGACGGAGTAGAGATCGATTATGTAGAAAACCTCGAAGGCTCTACCTTCACTTTTAAAAACCCGAAAGCAACCGGCGGTTGCGGTTGTGGAAAGAGCTTTAGCGTTTAGCGAGCAAACATTTCCATACAACGGAAGTTAATAAATAAGAGACTACAGAAGCAACACGCAAAAGGGAGAACGGCTAGCAGGCCGCTCTCCCTTTTTACATACAAACAAAAAATGTCAGATCAGAAGCCTGACGTCACACCTTTGAGAGGTACTTTACAGCCGTCCACGACAGTATCTCGGCGCCTACCTTCAGAGCATCCTCATCTATATCGAACATGGAGTTATGCAGGTGCGACGTTATGCCCTTATCCCTGTTACCGGTACCGAGCCTTACAAGCGTACCCGGCACCTTTTCCGCAAAATAGGCGAAGTCTTCCGCTCCCATCAACGGCTCGGCAAGTTCTATGACATTATGCGCCCCAAGGATTTCGCGAGCAGAGTCGGCCACAAAGGCATCGACCTTTTTGCTGTTTACTACCGGCGGGGTACCGAACCAATACTCAAGCTCATAACCGCCGCCCATGCCCTCGGTAACACCCTTTATTGTCTCCTCTATCAATGAATGAATCTTCTTTCTCGCAGCCGGGTCGAGCGCCCGTACCGTACCCTCCATCTCAACATGATCGGCGATTATATTAGGTGCCATGCCTCCCTGTACCGTTCCAATAGAGATAACCCCGTGGTGAAGCGGGTCCGTACGACGGCTGACTATATGGTGTATCGCATTGACCACTAAAGAGGCGAGTAGCACAGCGTCTACGCACTGGTGCGGCCTCGAAGCATGTCCGCTTTTCCCCTTGACGACTATTCTAAACCTGTCGCTCGACGCGCTCATGATACCTGGCCTGTGCCCTACTGTTCCGACCTCCATCTCAGGAAAGCAGTGCAGTGCGACGATTGCCGATGGCACGGGGTCTTCGAGCGCACCCTCCTCTATCATAAACTTCGCTCCCGTTACTGCGCGCTCTTCAGAAGGCTGAAAAATCAGTTTTACCGAACCTGTAAGCCTCTCTCTAAACGAGTTGAGAACTATTGCGGTGCCGAGCAGCAT
This sequence comes from Deltaproteobacteria bacterium, assembly GCA_029262515.1. Classification (GTDB taxonomy): domain Bacteria; phylum Desulfobacterota; class GWC2-55-46; order GWC2-55-46; family JADFVP01; genus JADFVP01. The sequence continues at coordinate 125,256 of JAJCZH010000020.1, forward strand.
GGTCGTATGGGCATCGTGGCCGCAGGCGTGCATAACGCCCTCGACCTTCGACGCATACTCTACCGATTTCTTGTCCTGAACCGGCAGCGCGTCCATATCCGCTCTAAAGGCTATTGTGCGCCCGGGCCGTGCTCCGTTAATAACCCCGACTACGCCGTAACCGCCGACGCCGGTGCGCAACTCTATATCGTTATCTTCCAGAATGCCCGCGACAAAAGCCGACGTCTTCTCCTCTTCTCCGGAAAGCTCCGGATAAGAGTGTATATCTCGACGGAATTTGATCAACCGCGCATGTATTGCGGTTATCGACTCTCTTATCTCTTCAATACTTACGGTCATTTTTCGCCTATACCTCCTGTTGCCGCCGGATACGCCTTACTGAAGTGAGGCGCCTGCCCGTTAATTATACTACAACTCCAGGTTCAACGCCTCTTTACAAACCGTGCACCACGCCGCCGCGCCTGTTGTCCCCGGCCCCGTCTATACCGTCAGAGCCGAGCAGCACCGTATGGACACCCCCGAAATACATGTGCTTGGTGCTCCACCTGTTTACATCCACTCCACCTGCCTCAAGCTCATCGAGCACGGCAGAGTCCACGCCGGTCTCCACCTGAAAGACCCCGTCGTCGTAATGGACACGCGACCGGTTGACGGCCTGCTCCACGGGAAGGTTGAAGTCCATGACATTTACGATAACCTGAAAAATCGCATCCCTTATGCGCTTTGAGCCTCCGCTCCCGAGAGCGACTACGGGCTCGTGCCCCTTCATAAGTATAGTCGGAGCCATCATGGAACTCATCCGGACGCCTGCCGGGGTCACATGGAAGCCGTGCGGGTTGAGATCGTCCTCACCGCACATGCTGTTCATCATAATGCCGGTTCCGGGAATCATATAACCGCAACCGATACCGGTAGATGTGGTTACGGTCGCCGCATTGCCGTCTTTGTCGAGCACGCTTATCTGAGTGGTATTGCCAGAGCCCGGCCCCTTCGACTCTGCGGTACTCGCCGGTTGCACGCCCTCTCCGGCCTCCCACGCATCTATCATAGCCCTGTACCGCCCTACCGTCTCATCCGAAAGCAATCTGTCGGCTATATCTTCATCATAAATAAACGCATCGAACTCTTCTCTTCTCGCCTCGTTCGTCGCCCTCATTACATGCTCTAAAAGCCTTAAGTGCGCGTACCCGTTATGCTCAAAACCGCTGAGGTTAAAACCGTCGAGCAGCCTGAGGGCAAAGGCTATTAAAGAGCCGCCGGAGGAAGGCGGCGGATTTGTAAAGACCGTACGCCCCCTGTACTTAAGCTCCAACGGTGTCCGCTCTATTACGCTGTACTCTTCTATATCCTTGCTCGTAAAGAGACCCCTTGTGCCGAACCCTTCGAGCATTCTCTCAGCCAACTCTCCTTCGTAAAACCTTTCCAGGCCGTCTCTTGCAAGGTAATCGAAGGTCTCGGCCATCTGCCTGTTTACCAGCAGTTCTCCTTCTAAAAGCGCAGACCCCTTTGGGGCGTAGATTGCGCTCGCCTCTTTCGAGGCCGTAAGCACGGGAGAGAGCATTTTATTAAAATTAGCCTGAACAGGACTGAGCTCAATGCCGTCGCGTGCGTACTTAATGGCAGGCTCGAGCAGTTCTTTTAAAGGCAGCGTGCAGTGGTTCTTGTAGACCGTAGCCATACCCGCGATGTTACCCGGCATCGCTGCCGCTCCCTCGCCTATGTGGAGTTCCTGGAGCATACCGCCGAAGTTCACATGAATAGAGTAGAAGTTCATGTTATCGGTTCCGCCGGTCCTGCCCATGCCCGGAACATCGGTAAAAAAGTCGTAGAACCGCACCTTGTCTTCACCCTTCGGGTGGGCCATTAGAAAACCGCCGCCCGCAGCGCTCGTAAGTGCGCTCTCTGTAACAAAAGAGGCGAATGCCGCAGCAACCGCAGCGTCGAAGGCGTTTCCTCCGGCTCTCAAAATTTCCGCTCCGGCACGCGCCGTAAGATCATGCCCCGCCGCTACTATACCTTTCATACCTCCGCTTCTTCCACCTCCTGCTGTAACCCGTCGGCAAGGTCCGCAACTACCGCGGCGAGCTTGCCGGTAGCCTCAAATACCTTAAGCTGCCTCTGTGCACCAGTACCGTGCTCGAGTATATCCAACACACCCTTCAACTCATTATCCGCACCGAGCTCTTTAGCCTCCGGGGTTACGGTATCAACCACAAAACCGATAGCCTCCTTTGCGCTCACAACCGAGCCGCCGTCTTTTACAAGAAAATTCCCCTCAATGCCGTACCTGCAAGCGCGCCACTTGTTCTCTCTGGTGACAAAAGAGTGCGGGCGCTCAAATGGTACGCCGGAATCGTACTCGTCGCTCAGCTTCTTAACGATAGACTGAATGAGCGCGGCAATGGCGAGCACGTCCTTCAGGCACATAGGTATATCGCAAACCCTGACCTCTACAGTACCGAAGTCCGGGTGCGGCCTGATATCCCACCACAGTTCGCGTATGGTATCTATAACGCCGGTGGCTATATACTTTTCAACCACATTGGTATAATCGGCCCAGTCATGAAAGTAAAACGGGAGACCAGCCGTAGGAAGCGTCTCAAAAACCTTCGTCCTATACGACCTCAACCCGGTCTTCTGACCCTGCCAGAACGGCGAGTTGGCCGAAACAGCGAGCAGGTGCGGCAGGTAATAGAGCATCCGATTCATCACATAAATGCACTTCTCGGCATTATTTACGCCGACATGGACGTGAAGGCCAAAGATATTAAACCTGCGCCCGACCATCTGGAGCTTGTCTAGCAGTTGATGGTACCTCTCGGAATCCGTAACCTCTTGCTCTCTCCACAGAGAGAACGGGTGGGTGGACGAAAGGCACAGGCGCGTATTATGCTGCTTTGCCGCCGCAATGACGGCAACGAGCTTTTTATGCAAATCGGCCCCGGCCTCGGCAACGGAGCCACTCTTGGCGCTTACTATCTCTACATTAGACCCCATAAGCTCGTGCTTGACAAACTCGGTATGAGAGTCGAGCGAGCCGAGCACCTCTGAACAGCGAGAGACAAGCGCATTGCTTTGAGCGTCTACAAGCTGAACTTCGAGTTCGATCCCAACCGTAAAGTCAGGGGATTCATTAAAGTTTATCTTCATAACCGACCTGTCGGCCTGCACTTCAGGCCCTGAGATAAGAGAGCGTTAACATTACAATAAGAAGCAACCGGGAAATTTAAAATTACCATCTATAACAACACAAATCAACTCCGTTGCCAACCTCTTGCCCACCTTTCCATCAGGCTCCGGCGGTTTCCGTCAAAGAAAAGAGGTGCAACAATAGGTTTTTGACATTGCTGCCCGAAAAAGGGTATAAAAGCAGTGTAGAGGCAGGCTCGAACAGAGACCGGCATAAACAAGACCCTTCGATATAATATCAGATTCAAACGGAACAGAAACCGTATAAGTTGAACAGAGGATGGAGTGAGATGCCAGAGCAGAGTACGGAAGCGCTAATGGATAGCATTATGAACTGGCTCTCGGACCCTATTGTGGTTCTTATACTGTCGTTCATGGCCACGGGTTTCGTAATTCGCAGAGTCAGCCGTTTTCTCGAAAGCCGAAAAAAGTAGTACCGTGCGTACGGCACAGCGTTCGCTGTTTTTATTGAGCGAGAACCCCGTGGCCGGTTGATAGCTGTTAGATACGCAAACCACAAAAATCGATAATCGCCCACCGCAGGTGCGCTGCCCGAACGGGTACTCTCCGCACATCTAACTTCCATTTGGTACATAATAACCTACCGAATACCACCCACCGCAGGTGCGCAAGAGTAGTGCTATGCTGTACGCTATTAGGCGATGTACCAACAGGATACTGCCCTCTGCAAGAGTGGTGCTATGCTGTACGGCATATATCGAGTAGTTGTTGCATAGTGCAATACTAAAAAATGTCTCTTACTGCATCTTGTCATCCGCAGGAGTGCAAGAGTTACTCGCTCAACCCCATCGGCTCATTACAACAGACAAGCTCTCCACCGCCGGCCTTGGTAACCAGCACTTCATTGCCGCAGATACTGCAGACGTACTTCTCTCCCTCATTCTTTACATGCATACCGACACCCTCCATGTTTTAGGTTTTCTACAGTATCTCAATATCCCCTGAAGTACTCAAGGACAATTTCGCCCCTTCTTTTCCCCATTCTTTTAAACGATGCTCAATTTTAAATACAACTTTAGCACCAATGCCGATAAAGACAAGGCCTTATCTGCATCTTTCCCGTTACCATCCCTCAAATTCAAAAATAGAAGAATTTATTGATACATATCAATGAAGATACAAAGTGGAAGCTGTACTCTTGTAGGGTAGATAATCAGGGGTAGATGTAAAATATTGGTCACATAGACCGGCAAGGAGAACTTTTATGAATAAGGCTTCGGCAAGAAACATGTTTATCGGAGCGACGGTAATAGTATCGGCAATATTTCTGTACATGACCGTCCTCTCAATCAAAGCGATGCCAGCAAGGGCGAACACGCCTCAGCTCACCGAAGAGGTGGCCTGGGGTAAGAAGGTCTGGGAAAAGCACGCCTGTATCGACTGCCATACGCTTATGGGCGAAGGCGCGTACTACGCACCAGAGCTCGTTAACGTAATAGAGAGACGCGGGGAGGCTTACGTACGTGTTGTGCTTGAAACGGCTGCTATTCAGGGCTGGGGCACCACAAGAAAGATGCCGCAGTTCGATCTTTCAAAGAAGGATATCGACTCGCTCGTTGAGTTCTTCAAGTGGATGGGCAAGATAGAGACATCGAACTGGCCGCCTAATATCGAAGGATAACCGAAAAAAGCAATCGGACCGATAACGGCATCCAACACTTTTTTTTACTGAATAACAGTGCACTAGGGAGACAAAAATGACTTATAAGTACGAATCTCAGCGCGTGGCCTTCCCCTACTTTGTAGCGGCGCTCGGCCTCTTCGCAGCCCAGATACTCTTCGGGATAGTAATAGGTATACAGTACCTTGCGCCCGACTTTCTCTTTCCGGCAATACCTTTTAATATTGCCCGAATGATACATATCAATCTGCTCGTGGTCTGGATAATCTTCGGCTTCATGGGTTCGGCGTACTACCTGCTGCCCGAAGAGGTCGAAGGGGAGATCTACAGCGTTAAGCTCGCCTGGCTCCACTTCTGGATGTTCCTCGTAGGCGGAGCCACGGCAATAGTCGGTTACCTCTTCAGGTGGCACGACGGCAGAGAATTTCTCGAACAGCCCTTCATAATTAAAGTGGCAATCGTTATAGTAGTTCTCATGTTTATCTTCAACATGGTTATGACCATGATCAAGGGGCGCAGAAGAACGAGCATCACCATCGTGCTCCTCATCGGCTTTCTGGGCCTTGCGCTCTTCTACCTCTTCGCCTTCTTCAAACCCGACAATATGGTTATGGACAAGTACTTCTGGTGGTGGGTAGTACACATGTGGGTCGAGGGCGTATGGGAGCTGATAATGGCGGCCATCCTCTCCTTCCTGCTCATCAAGCTGACGGGAGTCGACCGGGAGGTAGCCGAGAAGTGGCTCTATATCATCATCGGTCTCACCTTCTTAACCGGTATCATCGGAACAGGCCATCACTACTACTGGATAGGAACCCCCGAGTTCTGGCAGATATGGGGCGCATGGTTCTCCGCTATAGAGGTACTGCCCTTCGTCGCGATGATCGCCTTCTCGCTAAGGATGGTCAGCCTCAGAAGCAGAAAGCATCCCAACGGCGCGGCTCTGCACTGGACCATAGGAACGGCCATCGTCTCTTTTCTCGGCGCGGGCGTGCTCGGCTTCATGCATACCCTTCCGCAGATCAACTACTATACCCATGGTACGCAGATGACCGCAAGCCACGGACACTTAGCTTTCTTCGGCGCATACGCTATGATAGTAATGGCGATGGCCTCTTATGCAGTGCCTAACCTGAGGCGCAAAACAGGTGAGATAATGAGTCAGAAGGCCGAGATATTCGCCTTCTGGACAATGGTTATCTCCATGGTCTGCATAGCCCTCTCCCTAACGGGTGCCGGAGTCGTGCAGAGTTACTTACAACGCGTACTCGCCACAAGTTACATGGAGACACAGAGCCACATGGGTATCTTCTACGGTATGAGGCTCTTCTTCGGAGCAACCTTTACCCTCGGTTTCATTGTATACCTCTACGACTTCTTCCTGCTTAAACGGGCAACCAGCCGTTAAAGAAGTAGAAGTTTTATATATAAGATAAACCGGCAATTCCCGGCAATTCTTCAAAGTAGTGAGAGTTACTGTGGACAATAGAAGCAAGAGAACAACTCAATCCAGTAGCAGTCTCGGCACTCTGCCCACGGACAGTTTGAAGGGGGCTACGGCCCCCTTCTACCTGCCGGTGGGCAACGAGATAGAGGTCTTCGAGGCAGCGTACAAAAGCCGTATGCCGGTACTTCTAAAAGGCCCGACAGGATGCGGCAAGACCCGCTTTGTGGCACACATGGCATGGCGGCTCGGACTCAACCTCTACACGGTAGCCTGCCACGACGACCTCACCAGCTCTGACCTGCTTGGCCGCCACCTGATAAAAGGGCGCGAGACAATCTGGGTAGACGGGGCACTGACGCGAGCCGTACGGAGCGGCGGCATCTGCTACCTGGACGAAGTTGTTGAGGCGCGAAAAGATACAACAGTCGTAATCCATCCGTTAACTGACGACAGAAGAAAACTGCCGTTAGAGAAGACAGGGGAAGAGCTTTCGGCTCCGGACGACTTTATGCTCGTCGTTTCGTACAACCCCGGTTACCAGCATATATTAAAAGACTTGAAAACCAGCACCCGGCAACGTTTTATCGCAATTGAGTTCGACTACCCTGAAGCAGAGCTGGAGACAGAGATAGTTGCAAGAGAGAGCGGCATAGACAACTCGCAGGCTGCAAAGCTCGTAAACGCCGGGCGCAAGATGCGCGCCCTCGTTGACTCAGGCCTTGAGTCCCCCCCAGGCACAAGGTTACTGGTCCATGCGGCTGCCCTTATCAACAGAGGGCTTTCTCCTGATGCAGCCTGCGAGGCCGCAATCATTCTGGCGCTTACCGACGACCCTGACATGCACAGAAGCATGCTCGACATAATAGAAGCAACTTTCTAAAGTATAAGAGAGACTCGGAGTCGACTGTATGGAACACCTTGCAGGCAAAGGCGTGGACAAGGTCCTCCGGCTGATCAACGCCCGCCGTTTCAAGACCTGGAATACAGGCGCCGCCCCCCTTATAATAAAAGATCAACTCAAAAGGTTCACCCTGCTTGCCGCAGCGATTACCGGAACACAGATGAGGGTCGTCGATCTTAAGGGTGATACAAACCCGCGCCCCTACCTATCCGTACTTCACAAAACCGCCCACCCCGCGCTTTTAATCGACCACGCCTTCGCATGGTGCGACTCGGAAACGATCTTCTTACCGGTCTCGCTTGTAACCATGCAGACCGAGTATGAGCAGGAGAGGCTCGCCAAGCTTATAATATTTTTTCTCTCTGCCCAGCGGCTCCACGGTACGCTCAAGGTCGCTTTTCAAAACAGGCCACTTCTTACTGCAAACAACCTGATAGCCGACCTCTTCTGGATAATCGAAAACAGCAGGCTGACAAAAATACTCTTTAAAGAGTACCCGGGCCTCTTTAAAGAGTGGGAGAGTATAGTAACGCACCTGTTAAGGCAGCGGCCAAAACAGAGCCAGATAAGGACGAGCGAAGTGCGAGTCGAAGGATTCCTAAAAGAGGTCTTGCTGAACGGGAATTGTAGTATCACAACTTCAACGCCAGGCTCGGCAGACGAAAGCCTCGTACTCGCGAAATCCATAAAAGAGAAATGGGGCGAAGAGGGGCTTAATACTAAACGTTACCGCGCCATAATACCATTCGCCCCGTGGGGCAGGCTCCTGCCCGACAGGCTGACACACGGTTCGGGCTCCGGAGCAGAGGAACCTGCAGATCAGGAGACGGATAAGAAAGGAAGCCAAGAGACTTCTACGGAAGAGGAGCAGAACGAAGAGGTCGAGAAAGATGGTAGCGAGCGCAGCAGGTACCTTACAAAGACCGAAGAGGTTGACGAAGAGGCCAATGAGCAGGGGCTGCTGTTAAACATCTACGACAAGCTCATATCGTGGTCCGAGTTCGTAAACGTGACCCGCCCCTTTGATGACGAGGCCGAAGAGGAGCAGGACAACAAGGCAGATGAGATGACCGAACTGACCACTGCCGAGTTGAAACGCACGACCAGCACGCTCTTTGACGCTGATCTAGAAAAGGAGGAGAGAAGAAACGAAAGCAGTGGCATTGAAGAGGAACCGACAGAGGAGTCCTTCATCTACCCGGAGTGGGACTATAGGAAAAAGAGTTACCGGGAGAAGTACTCGAAGGTAACAGAGAGCACGGCTGAAGAAATCTCGAACAACTTTATAGAGGGTGTTCTTGAAGCTAGACGCGGACTTATAAAAGAGGTGCGGCGCAAGTTTGAGATGCTCAACCCGGAAACACGCAAGACAACCCGCCAGACAGACGGTGAAGAGATCGATATAGACGCCGCAGTAGAGGCGGCTGCCGACATGGCCGCTGGGCGCCAGCCGGACGAAAGGCTCTATACATCACAGCACAGAACGGAGCGTGACCTGTCGGTGCTCTTTCTTATCGACCTCAGCATGTCAACGGAAACCTGGGTAACCGACCGCAAGGTTATCGACCACGAAAAAGAGGCCGTTATTGTATTGTGCGAAGCGATGGAAAGACTGATGGACAAGTACGCGGTCTACGGTTTTTCAGGAAAATCACGAAAGGGCTGCAGATTCTACCGCATAAAAACCTTTCAGGAGAAGTACAAGAGCACAAAAATAAAAAACCGAATAAATGGACTCATTCCGCACCACTACACGCGTATGGGCCCGGCTATAAGGCACGCGAGTCAAGTGCTTTTAGAAGAGCGGTCGAAGATGAAGCTGCTCTTTATAATCTCGGACGGAAAACCGAATGACATCGATGAGTACGAAGGAATGTACGGCATAGAGGATTCGCGCATGGCGATCAAGGAGGCCGAAGGCGCAGGCATCGTGCCCTTCTGTCTAACGGTTGACCACTCGGCTCGCGACTACTTGCAGCGTATCTTCAGCAAAAAGAACCACGCAGTACTTCCGCACGTTGAGAGACTGGCAAAAAAACTGCCGGAACTTTATGCGCGGCTGGTTAAGAATCTTTAGGCAGATTTTCTGGAAGGGTAAAAACTTCAGGAGAAGAACTCCTGAAGTTTACTTCTATCTATTACGCTAAACCTGCTGCCCACCTTCTCTATAGCCCCTGATTCGCGCAATTTTCGTATAACCCGGCTCATAGTCTCAGGGGTAATATTTAAGATAGAGGCTATCTTGTGCTGCTTCAACTCCAGAAAGAGGCCCTCGTTATCATAGACAAAACGGGCTACCTTGCCAGTAGAGGTCATGGTCATGCTCTGAGAAATGACTGTATTCAAAGCCCGAAGCTTAAGCGTAAGCGACTTAATAATAGAGACCGAGAGCGCCGGGTTCTGTAAAAACTCGGACTCGAAACGGGAGTAGTCGATGACAAGAACCTCTCCATCGGTCTCGAAAGCGGCAGATGCCGGAAAAGGTATATGCTCTAAATTAGCAAGCTCGGCAATAAGCTCAACCGGATGAAAGTGCTTCATCACAACCTCGTTGCCCTTTGGGTCGGTCTTGTACACCTTTAAGACTCCGGCAGTAAGCAGGTGAAGTTTGTCCGGCCTCTCGCCCTCTAAAAAGAGCAGTTGACCCTTCTTGTACTTCTTGTAGAGACTTATCTCTTCGAGCCTCTTTAAGTGCTTAGGTCCGAGCGCCTCGAACATATAAAATTCATTCAGCTTCATAAAGTCCCTTTTTTAAAAAATACCGGAAAAGAGCCGGAGCTTGTCCTATACCATAAAAGTATATCTTCGACTGCGCTATAAAACCAATGATTTCTATAAAGAATAGAAAGAAGAAGGTTACGTGGCAAAGAGGTAACAGAGTCCAGAGGCATCAGCTACTGCTCAAGGCCGAGGCTCTTTATCGCACCGTCTGCCGCACCGAGTCCCATCCGCGAAGCAGCCCTTAGCTGCCCCAGGGCTTCTGCTCTTCTACCGGCTCCGGCATAAGCGAGCCCGAGGTTGAAATGAAGCGCAGGTACCGAAGAGTCTATGGCGAGAGCAGCCGACAGGTCTGCGATAGCGCGCCCATACTGGCCGGCATTCCGGTAAATATTGCCCCTGTTGTTGTACGCCTTTAAATTCCTGGGGTCGATTGCAATCGCTTTTCCGAAGTCCCTTAGAGCCGCCTCCGTGGCTCCCAGTTTCAGATATGTGCTGCCCCTGTTATTATAAACTTCACTCGGATCGACCTCCATGGAACCGACTCTCTTTGAACCAAAATCGATGGCCGAGCTATAATCCAGAATAGCCTTTTCATACTCGGCCTGCTTTCTGTATGCTTCTGCCCGTGACGTGTACGTCTTGGCGGACGGGTTGACGTCTACCTGCCGCGTCCAGAAAGAGATCGTATCCTTCCATACCGCCTCTTGTCTAATCGTAATCATGCTAAATACCGCAAGCACCGCTATGCCGCCAATAAGCACACCGCTGCGCAGCCTCTTTCTCCGGCATCTTTCATAGAAGAGTCCAAAACCTATTGCAACCAGAAGAGTCGGAGCGAGCCCCGGTAAGTAAGTGTAGCGGTCTGCCGCGGCCTGCGAGCCGACCTGAACTATACCTATTACCGGAAAAAGCGTTATCAGATAATAACACCAGACTGCCGTAAAGATCTTCCACCTCTTTAAGAACACCAGGACAACAAACGTAATCAGGCCAAAAAGTATAAGCGGCACCAGGTATTCAAGACTGAAGAGATTAGCCTTAAACGGATGGCCGTAAAAAGGCGTAAGCCCTTCGGGTATCACAAGCTTGTAAAGATAAAAGAGGTAAGAACGGAAAGCGAGCGGAAAGCGGGCCGACAGGGGAACGACATCCAGCGACTGAATAGCCCCTCCGGTCTTCTGCGCCCAGAGCGTCGCCACCGAGGAGGCGCCCGCAAACAGGATGAACGGTACCTTCTCGACCAGAACCTGACGAAGGCCGACTACCCAGCCGTGTCGACCCGGAAAGCGCTCCAGCGGATAGTAGTCAAGTATCAGAAGAACCAACGGCAACGACACTGCCATAGGTTTACTCATAAGCGCCAGAATGCATGTTAGTAACGCGGCAGCGTAATAGCGGCGTGCCCTGCTCCTCTTTCCACTCCTGGCACTAACGTAATTGAGGTAGTAGTAGACGCAGAGCATAAAGAAGAGAGCCGAGAGCACGTCCTTGCGCTCCGAGACCCACGAGACTGACTCGACATGAACCGGGTGAATACCGAAAAGAAGTGCAGCCGTTGCAGCGGCAATCAAGAGCGCAGGATTTACAAGCGTATACGAGGCAAAACCGCGCTTACCCCTGCTGCCGAGCTCAATCAGCTTAAGAGCGAGAAAGAAGAATAGGGCCGTATTGATGCTGTGCAACAGCATACTCGTTAGGTGGTGCCCCCGGGGATCGAGCCCCCAGATGGAATAATCGACGGCGTGGGAAAGGAGCGTGAGAGGGTGCCAGTTCGAGACCACGACCGCCGTCAGAGCCCACTTTAGAAATGCAAAATCGAGAGTGCGGATATTGAGGTTTTCATAAACGTACTTGGGATCGTCCCAGTAAACAAAACCGTTGTTCAGTGTCGGAAGGTAGACCAGAAAGGTAATAAACGCGAGCAGAATAGCTGCGGCAACAAGGATACTTCTGCGCCCGGCAAGGCCGCTCCTGACAGGCTTCGGAAGTTCACTCATTCGATTGACTCATATAACCGGTTTAACGAAAGCCCAAAATAATGATAAAAGGGCACAATTGTTAATAGTTTTAAAAACTAACATAGCCCGAAAGTTGTGTCAAGGCAGCGGGGCGAGCCCGAAAGAGAGAGGAATGTGCATAAAAACACTTCCCTCTTTCAGAGAATTTTTTTTTATCTTTTATCAGTTCATGACGATATAATAGGCCTATGCTACACGGAAAGAAGATAGTGGTTGTGCTGCCCGCATACCATGCCGAGAAGACCCTCGTTATGACCTATAACGATATCCCGCACGATATAGTCGATACGGTGGTGCTCGTAGACG
>JAJCZH010000021.1 GCA_029262515.1 Deltaproteobacteria bacterium
CGTCTACGAGCACCACCGTATCGACTATATCGTGCGGGATATCGTTATAGGTCATAACGAGGGTCTTCTCGGCATGGTATGCGGGCAGCACAACCACTATCTTCTTTCCGTGTAGCATAGGCCTATTATATCGTCATGAACGGATAAAAGATAAAAAAAATTCTCTGAAAGGCTGATAGTCTGTTTGGTGCTATTAGCTGGCTTCTTTCATGTTGGTGCTCCTGCGTATGGGGTCTATTGGGAGTACATGGAGGATTCTTTTACTCTGGCAATAGCTTTTATCGGTTATCAAAAGTGATAATCTTTTTTGTTTTATAATCTCAGTATCTACGGAGCCTAAATAATGTATCAGGAGGTATTGGAATTCTGGTTTGATGAGGTTGACCGTTCACAGTGGTGGTCAAAGGATGTTGAGTTTGACAAGATTATAATTGCGCGATTCTCCATAGTTCATGCAAGGGCGGTTCGTTGCGAATTGTATGAGTGGAGAGAATCGGCTCGTGGCAGATTGGCTGAGATTATACTGCTGGATCAGTTCTCAAGAAATATGTTCAGAGATTCACCTCTGGCTTTTGCTTATGACGCCATGGCATTGGTTCTGGCACAGGAGGCGGTATCTGTCGGTGCAGATAGAGAGTTGAGTTCAGTGGAGAGAAGTTTTATGTATATGCCTTTTATGCATAGTGAGTCTTTAAAAATACATGAAATAGCAATAGATCTCTTTAAAGAAAATGGAATAGAGTCAAGCTTTCTCCTCGAGGTAAAACATAAAGAGGTTATAGAAAAGTACGGCAGGTATCCCCACAGAAATTCGATGCTTGGCCGGGAATCAACAGAAGAAGAGTTAGAGTTCCTGGGTAAACCAGGCTCCGGGTTTTGATCCGTCTTAGGATATAGATTCACATCCTGTTCTCGCAACTTGACTTGACTGAGTTTGACACGTAACCATGACAGGTCTATACTTGATTTAAGTCGCAGGTTCTTCATTATCGCCATTTTTATGTGCCAGAGTTATTGAGCATAATTCTGCTTTATAGGTGGCGGATCACTTAACGAGGATGTCTTGAAGGTTTTCGGCAAACTCTATATTGCGCTTATAATGCTGGTTATTGTAATGCCAACCGGGTCTCTGGCTTCAGATACTTTTGATTTCACGAAGCACTCCATACCCATTGAGCAGATAGAGTTCGGTGGTCCGGAAAAAGACGGTATACCTTCTCTGGTAAATCCTCAGTTCATACACGCCGATGAGGCGAGCTTCCTCGAAGATTCTGACAAAGTGATAGGGGTCTCTCTTAAAGGTGAGGCCAAGGCCTATCCTTTAAAGATACTCAATTGGCATGAGGCTGTAAACGATACGCTTGCAGGCAAACCGATTCTGGCAACATGGTGACCGCTTTCATTTGCCGGCCAGGTCTATGGCCGGGAGGTTGGGGGAGAGACATATGAGTTCGGAGTCTCAGGCCGTCTTTACAAATCGAATGTTTTACTCTATGACCGTACGGCCAATAGCCTCTGGTCTCAGTTGAAGAGAGAGGCCGTAACAGGTCCTCTTACCGGCAGTAAACTCGTAGCAATCCCATCGGTCACAACAACGTGGAAGTGATGGAAGAAACTCTATCCTCAAACCCTCGTTCTTTCCGTTAATACCGGTTACAGGCGCGACTATAATAGTGACCCGTATACGAAGTATTATAATAGTCCATTTGCATTTTTCGGGTTTAAAGGCAAGAGAGATAAGAGGTTGCCTGAAAAGGAGCTTGTGCTTGGCCTGGAGATAGATGGTACAAAACAGGCTTACCCTTTCAGCGTTCTTAAAGGTCTGGATGGGCCGGTTACGGATATCGTCTCTGGAAGAAGGATAGAGGTTCACTTCGATAGGGGTTCCGAGGAGGCTTACGCCACTTCAGAGGATGGTAAAAGGCTGACAGGCATAATTTCTTACTGGTTCGTATGGAGTTCTTTCAATCCGGATACGGATGTTTTTAAGCCTCGGTAGTTCAAACGGAAAAATTACTGCATAGACCTGCTTAACAGCCCCGGGTCAGTTCTGTAAAGACTTCTGATAAGGGGTAAACATACTTCTTATTGAGTCCAATGTTGCTCTTAAACAAGTTCTCTAACTTTGGGCAGGTTCAATGCATTGAACGGTGCATACTGCTATACTTAATATAAGGATAATTGGTCAATATGGATGCCAGGTAAAGACGGGAGGCTGATTATGAGTGTTTTAGCAGATCAAGACTGTATTGCATGTACTGTTGCGACTACACCGGTTACAACAGAGCAAGCGGAAGAGTTACGGTTGAGCGTACCGGAGTGGAAGATTGTAGAGATTGAAAACGTAAAACGCCTTAGCAGGACTTACCTGTTTAAAAACTTCGTAGATGCTTTGAACTTTACAAATCTGGTTGGCGGTATTGCCGAGAAAGAGGGGCACCATCCAAGCATAACGACAGAGTACGGTTCTGTTACTGTCGGTTGGTGGTCTCACAGCATAAACGGGCTGCATACTAATGACTTTATCATGGCAGCAAGAACGGATAAGTTGTATGAGGCATGAAGCCCGTGTGATCGATATAAATAGAACTCCATAATCTTGTAGGTGCCGCTAGAACTCGGCGCGGTATCCTACCCTGATAAAATAATCAATTGAGTTATTTGTCTGGTTGGAGACCCGCTCATGACCCCATTCCATTCCACCTTCAAACTCGAACTTAAAGTCCCTTTTCCAGTACCAGTCGGTTCTTAGTGAAGGCCTTACCTTCACCTGTCTCGCACCATCACTGCGTACTTTGCTAAGGTCGAAGCGCAGCCTCGGGTTTATCCTGATCTTCCTGTTTACCGGGTAGCGAGTGTTGAGGTTTAAAGAGAGCGTGTTTGCCGTGCTGGTATTGGAGAACCTGAGTCCTGCAATAGCGGTATCGGCTGGTTTGATAAGGCCGCTGCCTATGAGTTGAACTGCAAAGAAGTGCTCATGTCCGGTTCCGGGAACCGCATCCACTCCGCCGGATGCCGGTGTGCCTGTTGTTTCACTGACGGTAAAATCTCCGTTTACCTGAAATTTTTTGCTAAGTGGGCGTGTCGCGCCAATCATGAAGGAGCGGTTAGTTGCGGTCCGGTCATCGGCCAGATTCCTCACTTCGTCTTCTCCCCAGATATCGAGCAGCTCGGAGACGGAGCCTGCCGCGGTCTGTCCCAGAAGGCCATTTGTGGTACTCAGTGTGGGACTCTTCCTGTAATCGAATGACGTATTGATCGTCGTCTTGCTTGGCAGAGTCCAGTTTCCAACAAGAAGCAGAGTGTTCAGCTCGCCATAAGAGATGTCGTAATCGATAAGGCTGAACATGGAACGGCCCTGCTGGTAGTATCTCATCTCTCCGCCAACGGCCCGTCTGTCGGTTATTCCTGAGTTTATTTGATCTATAAAAAAGGCGTTAAAGTCCCACTTCTGCGCAAATGTACCGAGGTCTACGCTGACACCGTAAAAATATTTGTCGGTATCGATACCCTTAAGCTCCGAGGTATCGAGCGGATAACCGGCAACCGCATTTATTTTGATACGAGGAAAGTACTGGTAGCTTATCAGGGCGCCATCGAAGCGCCCGAGCACTCCACCCGTGCTCCGTGACTGGCGCCCCAGGCGTCCGGATACGTGTAGGCGCCTGTCCAGAAGATCCACATAAAGGCGGCTGATACTGGTTGTGCTCTCCGACATATGGAAGAGGTCGAGTTCGTATCCGGCGATAAAGACGGAGTTTAATTCGTACTTGCCTGTCCGCTTTCGAATGTTGATGTCGAAATCGTTAGATAACGTAGACCTCGTGACTACTTTTCCACCGAGGTCGGTGTAACTCTCGTCCCTGTTAAAGAACTGAGAGAAGCTACCGTACACCCTTGTAGACTCTTTAGTGACCTTCTTCTTTCTCAGCTTTTTTTGAGGCTGCGCCGTAGCCGTCTCCAGCCCTGCCAGGCGTTGCCGTACACGTTTGGTACCTTCGCCCTCTGGGTAAAGTATTAAGTAGGACCTGTACTCGGCTTTGGCGTGTGCCAGGCGGTTGCTCCTCTCATATGCAAGGCCGAGTAATTCCCGCGCCTCTTTGGAGAACTTGTGTTCTTTATACTGCAGAACTTTTGTGTAGAGCTGGGCTGCCAACCGGAATTTTCCATTGGTCATGGCTGTCTCGCCGCTCTCCATGATACTTATCAGATTCTTGTCCGATACGCTTCCATTCTCTTTCTTCGGTTCAGAAGGTATTATTTTGGCTGCAACGCTCTTTTTTGCAGCAACTTTTATTTTAGACGGTCTTTTCTGTTTAACTGTTTTTGTGGGGCCGACCTTCAAACTCAGCCTCTTTGAAGCTGCTCTTTCTTTATCGGTAACCTTGGTTACCCAGGCTTCAGGATACTCTTTGCGTACTGTTTTCATTACGCGGGAAGCCGATTTCGCATCCGTGAAGAAGCCTATTCTGAGCCGGTACCAGTTTTTACCACGCTCTTTGTGGCGTGTTGTATAGAGCAGGTACTCCCTTAATACCTTCAGGTCCGGCAGTTGTTTCGGGTCTACAGGCTTAAGGCTAGAAACGAGGTTTATTGCATACTTGCCGCTCGTTTCTAAAGCTTGTTTTGCCGCTGCTGTATCGGAGGGCTGGGCAAGCATGGTAATTAGCAACAGAGTGAGGCTTATAGCCGGTATATGAAAACCATTGCCGAATATTCTTTTAATCATTATTGGCTGAGCTCCATTACTTCGGGGCGAATATACAGGGTGTGGAAGCGCCTATCGCTGAAACCGCTACATCCAGGCTCCGAAAGTTCTTGCCTTGCGAGACACTGAACTTAACCGGAGTCCTAAAAAAGAGTGTCAGATACGGACCTCCTTCTATGTCGCCTTCGTATGTAATGTCTTGAAGCTCACCTACTCCGTCTGTTGGAAGATATGCGGTCTCGTGGGTAAAGAGCGCATCCCTCTCTTGGGAGCCTGTGACTATAGGTTCGAGTTGAATCCGCAGGTCCTCACCGGATTCATCAGGGAAGTGTTGTATATACTGTACCGGAAAGTTGAACATAATAGTTATTCTGCTGCAGCCGTCCTCGTCGGTTATTTCGACGTCGTCGATAATGACCCTGCCTGCCATTGGGCGTGTGGATAGAAAGAGTACGCCGATAATGGCCAGAATGCAGATTGCTAATATTGAAAATTTTCGCATATTAAAACCCCCCGTCACTGATTCTGTGTTCGGAATTTCTGGATCTCTCTATTGTAGTAAATGTACTGTCTGTATAACGGTGACAGGAGCCGGCACAGTCTCTAAGCTCGCTTACCGTATAGTATATCCTCGGTGAGTCTACCTTTTTGTGCTGATTTGTTTCGTAGTCGGATGCATGGCAGCCGGCGCAGTCAGGTCTGTATGCGGCGCTTGGCCATGTTGCGGTCTGAGTATTGCTCTGGTGGCAATTAAGGCACACGACCCTCGATCTGTGGTCTCCCGGGTACTGACCCGAGGTGTGGCTGTAGCGACTTGTCGGCAACCATGAATTGGTAGAATGGCATTCGCTGCACTGCATCGATGTCACGAAGTGATTTCCAGGTTTACCTGTTGCAGTTGAGCCGTTATGGCAACTGGAGCATTGGTTTGTCGCCAAACTGTGGTTGAAGCTCGCCGGTATCCATGCGTTTGTAGAATGGCAGTCGTCACACACGTTCGAACTAGCTATGTGCGTGCCTGTTTTGCCCGGTGCGGTGCTGCCGTTATGGCAGGTAGAGCATTGTCCGGTTACCGAGTTGTGGTTGAAGCTCGCCGGTATCCATGCATTCGTAGTATGACAATCGTCACAGGTATTTGAGCTTGCGACGTGCGAGCCAGTCTTGCCCGGAGCCGTAGAGCCGTTATGGCAGGTAGAGCATTGTCCGGTGACCGAGTTGTGGTTGAAGCTCGCCGGTATCCATGCATTCGTAGTATGGCAATCGTCACAGGTATTTGAGCTTGCGATGTGAGATCCTGTTTTGCCCGGCGCGGTAGAGCCGTTATGGCAGGTGGAGCACTGTCCGGATATGGAGCCGTGGTTGAAGTTTGCAGGGAGCCACGCGTTTGTAGAGTGGCAATCGTCGCAGGTATTTGAGCTTGCGACGTGCGAGCCTGTTTTACCCGGCGCGGTGCTTCCGTTATGGCAGGTTGAGCACTGCCCGGATATGGAGCCGTGGTTGAAGTTTGCCGGGAGCCATGCGCTGGTAGAGTGGCAATCATCGCATACGTTAGAGCTCGCCATGTGAGAACTCGTTTTTCCTGGCGCCGTGCTACCGTTATGGCAGGTGGAGCATTGTCCGGATACAGAGCTGTGGTTGAAGCTTGCCGGTGTCCATGCGTTTGTTGTGTGGCAGTCGTCGCAGGTGTTTGAGCTTGCGACGTGTGATCCCGTTTTACCTGGCGCCGTGCTACCGTTATGGCATGTGGAGCACTGTCCTGCTACCGCACCGTGGCTGAAACTCGCCGGTGTCCATGCGTTTGTAAAATGGCACTCGTCACAGGTGTTTGAACTTGCTATATGTGAGCTCGGTTTACCCGGAGCCGAACTGCCGTTATGGCAGGTGGAGCACTGGCCGGATACCGTGCTGTGGTTGAAGTTAGCCGGGAGCCATGCATTTGGTGAGTGGCATTCGTCACATACGTTTGAGCTTGCTATATGTGAACTCGTTTTTCCCGTGGCCGAACTGCCGTTATGGCAGGTAGAGCACTGGCCACTTACCGAACCGTGGTTGAAGTTGGCCGGTGCCCATGCGTTTGTTGTGTGGCACTCATTGCAGATATTAGAGCTTGAGATGTGCGAGGCCGATTTGCCTGGCGCAGTGCCACCGTTATGGCAGTTGGAACACTGCCCGGATATAGAGCTGTGGTTGAAGCTTACTGCGGTCCATGTGCTTGGTCTGTGACACTCCTCGCAGATATTGGAACTTGATATATGAGTGGCAGACTTGCCTGTGGCCGTTCTGCCGTTATGGCAGTTGGAACACTGCGTGGTTACCGAGAAGTGGTCGAAACGCGCGGAGGTCCAGGAGCCGGTCTTGTGGCAGTCGTCACACGTGTTGGAACTATCGATGTGGGAAGCCGACTTGCCGGGGGCTTTTCTGTTGTTATGACAGTTAAAACATTGTCCTGTTACTGAAGCGTGGTCGAAGCGGACAGAGGTCCATGTAGCGGTTAAATGGCATTGGTCACACGGGGCCTCGGTATTGATGTGGTTGATCGGCTTACTGATGGCTGCGACTCTCCCTCCGGGGCTGTGGCACAGTATGCATTGAGTAGGCGTTCCCTTGAAGAGTCCGCGGCCATGGCAGCTCTCGCACCGTACGCGCTCGTGGGCCCCTGTAAGGGGAAAGCCGGTTCTGAAATGGTTGAATTCTGAACCGGACTGCATCGTTGGCCTTGCCAGCCTCTTTTCGTTCTCCGATGCCTTTACTACCCATGCTCCTTTGTATTTACTGGGAAGCGAGCGCAGCGTCTTTTGAGCCTCCTTTTTGGAAGTGAAGAAGCCGATACGGACTCCACGCCAGTTCTGGCCTTTAGATTTAACCTTGATGGTGTAGGTCTGATACTTCTTTATGACCTTCTCTTTTGGCAGTAAGGAACTGTCGAACGGCTCCGGGTAAGAGGCGATGTTAATGGCGTAAAGTGGCGAGCTGCTTTTTTTAGCGCTCGTTTTTGTCCCTTTTTGTGTGGACTCGGCCTTATAAGAACTTAGAATTCCGCTAACGAATCCGCTTAAACCATTTGTCTTGTTATTGCTATCGGTCTTTGTTACTGTTTTAGTATTGACTTTGGCTTTAGTTTTAGCTTTGGGCTCTGCCTTGACTCTCGCTTTCTTCTTTGCCAGCCCTTTTTCGCTCTCCGAGACCTTTACTACCCATGCCCCTTCATACTGCTTTGGCAATGAGCGCAGCGCTTCTTGGGCCTCCTTC
This sequence comes from Deltaproteobacteria bacterium, assembly GCA_029262515.1. Taxonomy (GTDB): domain Bacteria; phylum Desulfobacterota; class GWC2-55-46; order GWC2-55-46; family JADFVP01; genus JADFVP01. The sequence continues at coordinate 7,958 of JAJCZH010000021.1, forward strand.
TTGGAAGTGAAAAAACCTAAACGAACTCCGCGCCAGTTTTTGCCTTTAGATTTGACCTTGATGGTGTAGGTCTGGTATTTTCGTAATGCCTTCTCATTTGGCAGTAAGGAGCTGTCGAACGGCTCCGGGTAAGATGCGATGTTGATGGCGTAAAGAGATGCGCTGCTCTTTTTAGCGCTCTTTTTGGTCTCTTCTTTTTTATTCTCCTCGGTGGTCTTGCTTTTATAAGAACTTATAATTCCGCTAACAAATCCACTTAGACTCTTGGTCTCGGAACCGGTCTTTACCTCGCTTATTTTCGATTTGGTTTTGCTTGTCTTGGTCTTGGTCTTGGTCTTGGTCTTGGTCTTCGCAAGCCTCTGTTCACTCTCCGAGACTTTTACTACCCAGGCTCCTTCGTACCGTTTGGACAGGGTATGAAGTACCTTTTGCGCTTCACTCCTGGACTTGAAGAAGCCGACACGAAGTCCGCGCCAGTTCTGGCCTCTCGATTTGATCTTAATGGTGTAGATCCGATACTTTTTTAACGATCTATCTCTTGGTAACGAGGCCTTATCAAACGGCTCCGGGTAAGAGGCGATGTTTATGGCATAAAGGGCGGAGTTGCTTGTTCCAACGCTTTTCTTTGTGCTCCGCTCGGCTGCCAGGGCGCTATCCATATTTAAAATACCGGCAGTAAAGAGTACGGCTACCAGGCAGCAGATTAGTTTGGTCCATAAAAGTATAGGACTTCTTTGCACAAATAATGGTCGCATAATGACTACTCCTGTTTTGCCAGCGTGTGGTTGTCTATCTGTACGAATTACATGTTATGGCTGAGCTCAGTCAACCATCTGGATCTCTTTAAACGACTTGTTATTGTGGCATCTTTGGCACTGGAAGCCGAAACCTCCCCGGTGTATATCGTCCTCGCGGTGACAGCCTATACAACCTCCGGATGCTTTTACCTTACGGCTGGTCGGCCGCCAGTGGCACGAGCGGCAGGTAAGGCCGCTGTGTGCACCGTCAAGATCGAAGTCGGTTTGGGTGTCGTGGTTGAAACGCCATAAGCGCCAGCCGTTCGGGTTGTGACAGGCGCCGCACTCAGGTCCGAGTCCTCTTTTGTGCACGTCATCTTGTTTGTGGCAGCTCTCGCAGACCCGTTTAGTGCCTTTGTAGTTACTGGAGAAATGGCACGCCTCGCACGGTGCAACGGCATGTAACCCGATGAGCGGGAACCTGGTTATGTCATGCTCAAATGCGACGTCCTTTGACCAGCTTTGATTGTTGTGACACTTTTCGCAACGTTTACCCTCTTGGCTCTTATGAACATCATCCTGTTTGTGGCACCCGATGCACTCTTTTGGCAGCGGTTTCTGTTTTTTGTCGTATAACGCGCCTTTATGGCACCTTATGCACTCTACCTTTTTGTGAGCGCCCTTTAGCTTGAACTTCGTCTTATCGTGATTGAACCTGCTTTTCTTCCATTCTTTTGAGGTATGGCACTCCTTGCACTTTTTCCCATATCGTCCTATGTGCTCATCATCGTTTTTATGGCAGCCGACGCAGTTCATCGGCAGCTTCTTTTGCCCATTCTTCTTGCCATACAGCTCATCCTTGTGGCACTTGGCACACACAACCTTGACGTGAGCCCCTTTGAGCTTGAACTCTGTCTTGTTGTGGTCGAACTTGGTCTCTTTCCATTTCTTTGGAGTATGGCAATCGGCGCATTTTTTACCATAACTACCCCTGTGAGTATCGTCTAGCTGGTGGCATGCTAAGCAAGTTTCAGGGGTCTTCTTATATCGGTCATTCGGGTGGCACTTGTTGCAGGAGACTTTTTTGTGCTTTCCCTTTAACTTAAAGTCTGTTTTATCATGGTCGAAGTCCGGCTTTTTCCATGTCTTCACGGAGTGGCAGTCAGCGCACTTCTTTCCAAGCTGCTCATTATGCGCATCATCATCTTTGTGGCAGTCGATACACTTTGCAGGCGCAGCGCGGTACTTTTTCTTAGGCTTGTGGCACTTTGCGCACTTCACGCTCGTGTGGGCGCCTTTTAGAGGAAAATCAGAAATAGAGTGGTCGAACAGGTCCTTGTCCATGCTGACGACGTCGGCTTTACGCCCCTTGTGCTCTGTATGGCAATGACGGCACTTGGCAGCCTTGACCTCCGGACTCTTTCCATGAAAGCCTTTTTTTGTTTTTATATCATCAGAGACCTTTTTGTGGCATTCGAGGCAGAGGCCCTTTTGGGACGCTTTGCTGAACGGTCTGTGGCAACGGCTACATTCGTTTTCGTACTTGGCGTGTCCTTCAATTACCTCGCCGGGCATAACCATACGTTCAAAAGTGCTGGCATTGGCTTTTGTTGTGCCAATGAACATGGCAATAACCGGTACCATAAACGCGACTACTATGCAGGCGCTTCTTATACTGTTTGTCATCACTTTTTGCATTCTGTTTTAGTACATATGTACAGCAAGAATATGGATAATACCTGCAACGACAAGCATTATAAAGAGTGGGAAGTGAAGTAGGTGCCAGAGAGACATGAATCTTTCGAAGACGCTAAACTCCGCTATGCGTAGAGCTGATTTTATGTGGATGGAGATGTGTTTTCTTGCAGCCATGCTCTTTCTCTGCCGCTCAAGGTCCGACCACTCAGAGCGTTTAGCAGCTACGTCGAGTGTTCTTCTCAGAGCGAAAAGCAGGCTCAGGTGTACCCACCTGCCTCTTAAGCTTATGGTAATGTACCCCCAGAGGCTGCTGAAGAAGCTGTCTCTGGTCTTCAGAGCCGAATCGTCAAATGCCAAAAGCCTCTCTCTCAGTTTAGGAGCGAACTTTAAGACGAAGACCAGGGTGTTCTTCTTATGGTCAAGATCCTCTTGCAGTTCCTTTAGTGTAAGTTGTCTACCGTAAAGACCGTAATGAATCTGCGTATATATGTACCGCCCGACGAGTCCGCTACCGGCCACCAAGAGCGTTGCAAAGAGAACAACGGTGCTGTTCATGGAACCGATGCTGAAGTTGGAGTGGAACAGGACCAGAACAGGGCCGAGCACACCAAGCAGCATGTGTCCTCTGAACCAATGTTTGATTTGTCCCAAGTTGCGCATGAAACGCGCTTTCTTGCGTAGCGGGTAGAGCAATAGCAGAAGCATCATTGATCCACCAACTATGCCGAGGGCATATCCGGGTCCGGATTCGGCTACCAGAAACTCTTCACCCCGCAGGTACCAGCCGGCAAGTAGCGTTGATACGACCAGGATATAAAAGATCAGGGTGTGGTTAGCAGTCGAGTGGGGTTTATGTAGTTCACAGTAGTCGGCCGCTCTCGGTTTTGCTTCTTCCCCGGAGTCTCTCTTCGCATCTTCTCTGGTACTTTTCCTCGGCACATCCACCTTATGCCCTATAGTCTCAACAGGTTTTAATTCGGCTACGGAGTTACTCATTCGGCATTCTTTCCTTCGTTCAATTAAAAGAGTCCGCCTGTCCAGCTTTTAGACCCTTTGTGTTGCGCAAGAACTTCTGAAATCTCAGTTTTGTTGACAGCAATCGTCTTGACACTCTCGCGCTTCTTGTTCTTAATTCTTGGGTTGGCGCCTGCTTCGAGCAGCACGCGAAGCGTCTCGGAGTGTCCTTGCTTTGCCGCCAGTATCAACGGCGTATTACCGTTATTGTTCTTTGAGTCTATACCGGATTCTTTGAGCTTGAGAAGCAACTTCACTACGTTCGTATTGCCCTGTTTTGCAGCGAGGCTTAGGGCTCCATTTCCCTGGGCGCTTTTAACATCGGTATCTGCTCCTGCCCTTAGCAGGTCCCGTACAATGGCCTCGTGACCAAGGTAAGATGCTCTGAGAAGCACGGTGTAGCCGTTGTGCCCCTCTGCTTCGGTCCTGGCGCCCTTGCTGAGAAGAAGTCGTGCCGCTGACTCCTTTCCTTCATCAACTGCGTACCACAGGGCTGTTTTGCCTTCTTTATTAACGCTATTGACGTCGGCCTTGTGTGTGATTAACAGGGTAATCGTGTTGTTGAGGCCGAGGCGGGAGGCGAGCATAAGGGGTGAAAATCCGTTGTTGTTGCCTATGCGCGTATCCGCACCGGACGAAATTAGTTGATATGCGGTGCGGTCATCACCGGAGCGCAGTGCGTAGAGAAGTGGTGTTGAGCCGAACTTGTCTTTTGTGTTGACACTCGCTCCACTCTCTATCAGGAGTTTTACTACCTCTGACCGGCCGTACTCTGCCGCCCATATTAACGGTACTTTGCCGTCCGGGCCGCTTCTGTTCGGGTTGCCACCTGCTTTCAGGAGTTCCTTGACTACAGGCAGGTGTCCCTGCCATGCGGCCCTTGTGAGCAAGGTATGCCCATCGGGCCCGCGTTTTTCAACCGGTACGCCCTGCTGCAAGAGCAGCCGTACAACATCGAGTTGCCCGCGCCATGCGGCGGTCATGATAGGAGACCAGCCGTCATATGGGAGTGTATCTTTCCCCTGGCTTGCACCAAGCGTCTTGTTTGCACGTTTTATGTCTTTCAAGGTCAGCTTCTTGCGAGTGCTGTCCTTCTTTTGGATGTTAGCTCCGCTGGCGACCAGTCTCTTTGTAACCTCTTTCTGTTTCCTTTTTGTTGCTACCATTACTGCGGTCTCGCCATTTTTATTCTTGGCGTGTATGGCGGCTTTGTAACTGATAAGAGTATTAACGCTCTTCTTATAACCTTTGCCGGACGCGATAATGAGAGGCGTATTGCCGTTTCTGTCACGCGTATTTATATTTGCGCCTGCCCCAAGCAGTCTCTTTACGGTCTTGAGGTGCCCGCCTCCTGTTGCGATTAAAAGAGCGTTGTCGCCGTACCGGTCTTTAAGTTCCGGTTTGGCGCCAGCAGCAAGCAGTTCACGCACAACCTCTGAGTGCCCCTCTGAGGCGGCCTCCATAAGCGCAGTTCTTCCGTGCCGGTCAGCGCTGTTTACCTTTGCCATTGGCAGGATGGCGCGCACTTTATCTAAGTCACCTTTTGCCGCTTGCCATCTGAGTCGCTCTTCAGCATCACCTGCTTTGGTGTAAATAGCCGAACCGGTCTCTGGTTTAGAGAGCTCATTTAACCTGTTTTTTGCCGGTTCATGCTTCTTCTCTGCGGCTGCCCGGTACCAGCGTTTTGCCTTCTCAGTGTCGGCCGGAGCGCCCATACCATTTTCATACATGGTGCCGAGAGCAAACTGCGCTTTCACATGGCCCTTGGCTGCGGCTCTCTTCATCCAAACGAATGCCGCTTTCTTATTCATTTCTATTCCGCGGCCCGAACGGTAAAGTCCGGCGTACTGGTACTGCGCCTCGCTGTTACCTTTGGTTGCAAGCGGTTTTAGAAGCCTGGCGGCTTTTGAGTAGTCCCTGACACGCACCGCTCTCTTTACTTCGTCGAGCTTTGTTTTGTCGATGCTTCCCGCATTACTTGAGGGTGCCGTTGCCGCCAACCCAAGCGTTACGAGTAACACCAGGCATGTTATGCGAAGAGCGTGTCCGGTGTATCTGCAAACCGTTCTATTCATCTGCTTTACCATACTTTTATGCCGTGCCGTATCGGGTCTCAACGTTAATACCTACCTTCTTTAAAAATGCAGTAGGGAGTATCCCGCCCGCATTGACTATGACAGCGTCGTTATCAAGCTCTATTGTTTTTCCTGATTCGTCTATTTCCACACTCTTTTCCGTAATCGCCTTTACGTTGGAGTTGAAGAGTACTTTCAAGCGCCCGGCCTCTTCGGCCTCCTTGACCTTGCGCCTATTTTTTTCTTTGGCACGGCTGAAGTTAGCACTGCGATAGGAGATAGTTACATTGGTATCAGGCTCCTCGGCGATGCTTATCGCCGCCTCCAGGGCGGAGTCGCCGCCGCCGACCACAAGAACTTTATGCGCGCGGTACTGCTCCGGGTCTATAAGGCGGTAGACCACTTTTGGAAGCTCTTCTCCCGGTGCGCCGAGTTTACGTGGAGTGCCTCTGCGGCCTATAGCGAGCAGAACGGTCCTGGCCTGATAGGTCGCCAGTGTTGTTTTAACTTCAAAGCCCTCGTCCACTCTGGTAATGCTATCTACTCTCTCTTTATAATTGATCTTAACCTTTGTATCCCGTTCCACTTTTTGCCAGAATTCAAGCAGCTTCTCTTTAGTAGTCTCGGTAAATTTGACTCGGCCCACCATAGGTAGATCCACTGGCGCGGTCATCACTATCTTATTCCTCGGAAAGTTGAAAACAGTACCGCCTAGCGAGTCCTGCTCTACCGTTACACAGCGAAGTTTACTCTCCTTGGCGCTGAGAGAGGCCGCGAAACCGGCTGGCCCGGCCCCTACTATAAGGACATCGAGTATTGAACCGCTGCCGATGCCTTTTACCTTCTTTATAGACTCCATTGCCTGGCATCCCTGTTCTATCGCATTTCGGACCAGCCCCATACCGCCGAGCTCACCGGCTACGTAGAGGCCCGGTACGTCTGTTTCAAAGGACTGGTCAACAACCGGAATCTCAACTCCGCGTCTTTCGGTACCGAAGACCAGGGTAATGGCATCGGCAGGGCAGGCCTTAAGGCAGGCTCCGTGGCCGATGCAGTCTGTCGGGTTTATCAGGTGCGACTTGCCGCCGATGAGCCCAAGGACCTGGTGTCCGGGTTGTTCGGGACATGCCGCCGCACAGGAGCCGCAGCCGAGGCAACGGTTGTGATTGATAACCGGGTGTAATGACGCCGGTTCTATCAACCCTGCATCAATAGCCTCTCTACGCGCACGAACGGCTGCTCTCTTTTTTCTGGTTTTTAAACCGATATAGAGTCCCCATACTGTGAATAGGATGGCCGGATAGATCCACATGCTGAGGTAGTTTGAATCGATCATACTGTAGGCTCGTAGTTAAAGATATCGTTGTAAGTACAATAAAATACCGCCAGTCTAGTACAGACTCTGGCGGCTCGGCTGACATAGGAGTTCGGTCATGATAAATACTCCTTTAGTTCCGTTGCTCTGCGACACAAGGTTTCCCCTGCTTTGCTCTTTTTCAGAGACGTTTTTATGAAAAACTCTGCTATTACAAAGAGTATTTAACCCCTCCGTTTCCAAAACAGTAGATCAACGATTTGGGCATATGATAAAGACACTAGTCACAAAGAAAGATTAACAGTGAGTTGTTACTTCATATCGGACAGTGAGCGGCATAACTTAAGTACCCAGTCCCACAACTGATAATAACATAGTATGGTATTATCAGTGTCAAAAAAGTGACTTAACGCACAGAAAGATTAAAAAAAATTAATTTTTACTCTTTTTGTTCTTATAATAGTATTGCGTATGCAGAATTGTCCATAGCTAAGCCCTGGTTAAGACCTGGTTATGATACTTTGCAGTCCATAAAGCATATTTAAGCCCAATACTTGACCTTTAGAGAATATTCTGATTATTAAGTTATAAGTCGGCTGCTTTGCGCTGTAAAGTGGCTGTGCAAGGTGGTATAATTTAATCTGTTGAATCAGCTTGCTGATTGACTTTAACTACGATATTGAAAATGTTCCGGGGGGGGGGAGTGTGAAAGAGCCTGGCAAGAGAAAAAAAGGGCAGAAGCGATTGCTCAAGAGAGGCCTCTTACCGTAGTAATAATCGATCTTATAATACGGGCCGGAATGGGGGACAAGTAGGTTAGGGAGCAACTTGTGAAGATAGGCCCTCAAATTACGGCGATAGTCTCAAGCGGTTACACAGTAGGCCTTTCGGTGCTGGAGTACGAAAAGTATGGCTTCAAGGGGACTCTGACTGAGCCATATGCTACGGAAAACCTGAAAATCACTTGCATAGCTTGTTGGGCAGTTCGGGTTAATTACTGTTTGTCACTTGATTATCTCGTGTGCTGCTTGTATTCTGTCTTTTGTCAGAGACGACACCGATAAGGTTTCGTTACGCTTTCAGTAAGGCACTCTTGTTTTGCCCTGTTTGAAATCTTTGGTTATTGAGTAAAAGCTCTCCAGTTATGAACTTCGGGGAGTAAAGTTAATATTACTCTAATATTGATCTGGTATCATTATTATAGCATGTTGTTTTGAGTACCCTTAGAGTACCCGTAGTTACTCCAGGTCTTCTATTCTATCCGGGGGTATAGGTCGGGGTACAGGTCGGGGTACAGGCATGCGTACAAAGTCGGACAAGGACCTTGTTTTATGAAAATAGTGGTGTGGGACATACCGACCCGGTTATTCCATTGGGCGCTAGTGGCGTCCTGCATTACCGTTTATATCACTTCAAGAACCGAGCGGTACATTGAGTTTCATGCAGCTGCCGGTTATGCTGTTTTTTGCTTCGTTCTTTTCAGGATTATATGGGGTTTTGTCGGCAACCGTTTTGCGCGTTTTTCGCAGTTTATAAAAGGCTGGAGCGAGACCGGTAAATGCCTGAGTACATTGCTAAGCCTTAAACCACCTCGAAGTATCGGCCATAACCCTGTGGTTGGGTGGGTTGTGCTTATCATGCTCTTTGTGTTGGCAGTGCTCTCCATCTCCGGGGTCGTAATATATAGCGGCGAAGAGAACAAAGGCTTCCTGGCAGGTTATTTCACATTCGCCTCCGCACAGTATGCGCTCAGTTTGCATACTGTTGTTGCTTATGCCTTTGTAGTTGTTATAGTGGTACATGTAAGTGCGGCCCTTGTTCATGATTTTGTCTTTCGTGAGAATATCATTGTTTCGATGATAACAGGAACGAAAGAGGATTCACAAGGGTTTGCGCTCGGCACAGAAGGTGCGCCGCCGCAGGGATCGGGGCGTTCTGCCCGGCTAGCTGTTTTTTTATTGCTCTGTATGCTCGGCGGATGGGGTTTGGTATCATTCAATATCACATCCGTACTCAGTTCCGGGCCTGTCTCGGAATCGTTCTCTTCGGTAGATGTGCTTGATGACAATGGGGTGCCCACTCCGTTCGTGGTCAATGAATTATGGTTTGGCGAGTGCGGTGAGTCGTGTCACGGCCTGTTTCACCCTACGCTCTTGCCGGAGAAGAGTTGGAGGGCCGTAATGGCAGGGCTGGATGAGCACTTCGGTGATGACGCGTCGCTAGACTCAGAGGAGACCGAAGAGATTCTCAAGTTTCTGATCGCGAACTCTGCCGAACGTTCAACCACTGAGGCGTCGCAAAAGATACTCTGGACGCTAGGTGAGGCAACGCCCCTGGAGCGGATCACTAAAACGCCATACTGGTTGAAGAAGCATTCAAAGGTTAAAGAGAGTATCTATAACAGGGGAAGTATCACTTCTCCCTCAAATTGCGTGGCTTGTCATCGAGATGCTGCTACAGGTCGTTTCGACGATACGCAGATAATGGTTCCGGACTGAACAAAGTACGGCCCGGAAAGGTAAAGATAAGGAGTCAGTTTGTTATGAAGATTAAGGGAATTTTACCTCTTGCGCTTGCTGTTATCTTTGTGTTGTCGTTTAGCAGTGCGCTCTATGCCGGAACCAAACTCAATGATAAGATGCAACAACTTGTCGATACGTACGCATCGGAGGCGCGTTCAACCAACCCGGGTTTTAGCGGATTCAGTGCAGAGGACGGAAAACGGCTCTACAACCTTTCGCGAATACATAGCAAGAAGAATGAGTCCCGGTCCTGTACCACATGCCACACGAAAGACCCGTCGCGTGAAGGCAGAACGAAGGTTGGAAAGAAGATAGCCCCGGTCTCTCCGGCAGTTACGCCGGAACGTTTTACCGACCCGAAGAAGGTTAATAAGTGGTTCAGAAGAAATTGTAAATGGGTGCTTGAGAGAGAGTGCACGCCTGAAGAGAAGGGCGATTATATTACCTTTATGATGTCTTTATAGGTGATGCCTATACTACTGTGGAGAGAGAGATGAAGATATTTAGGTTTCTGATGTTTTTTTTAGCGGTTTTTCTGGTATGTGGAACTGTAATTTTTAATGTGGCTGAAGCCGGTAAGAAAAGCTCAAAGTACAAGAGGCGCTACCTGCCACCGGTAGAAAATGCCTTGTATGCCGATGAGTGTGCCTCATGCCATTTTCTTTACCTGCCCGGGTTATTGCCCGGTGGGTCATGGGTTAAGATTATGAATGGCTCTGAAGATCATTTTGGTGAAGACCTGGCTTTGGAAGAAGAGACGACAGCCGAGATTCTGAAGTATCTAAAGGCGAACGGGGCAGAGAGTACGGGCGCTAAACGCTCTAAAAAGATAATGAAAAGCCTGAAAGGTGAAACACCGTTGCGTATTACCGAGGTACCGTATATCGTTAAAGAGCACCATGAAGTAAAGAGCAAGGTCTTTAAAAGGGAGTCTATCGGCAGTTTCTCTAACTGTGTCGCATGCCACAGGACCGCAGCAAAGGGAGTTTTTGAGGAAGATGACATAAAGATACCGAAGAAGTAGCTTTTTTGTTCTTCTATTTATACCGGGATGAGTAATTTGTTGTTGGCATAATAGTTGACAAGAATCTTTTATTAGTGTAATATTCCGGTAAGATAAGTTAAAGGTAGGATTTGTAAGACACAGGCTGCAAAGTTCCTGGGCTGCACAAAACCTCTCGGGCTTATAAAATTTTTAGAAAGGAGGTTACGTGCTATGGAAACAGGAAGAGTTAAGTGGTTCAACGAGTCAAAAGGTTTTGGCTTTATTGAGCGTGATTCAGGCGATGATGTTTTTGTCCATTTCTCAGCAATACAGAGTGATGGTTTTAAGACCCTCAGCGAAGGTCAGACTGTAGAGTTTGAAGTTACACAGGATGCCAAGGGTGCAAAGGCAGCGAATGTAGTGGGCAAGTAATTTTTTCTGCTTTATTCAAAAGGCCCTCATCATAATTGATGAGGGCCTTTTTTTATGTGGGCCATCTTTTGTCGCATGCCATGTCGTAACATATCCGGCAGAATATAACCGGAGTTTGGCATTGGCTACCTATAGGCCAGAACGACTGCCGACCTCGAAGTCAGGACGTCGAAGGAGTTTATCTTCGAGATCATGCCGTGGTTCTCTCTCCAGACCTCTTCGTCGTACCTCTTTAGCGCTTTATCGTATCTTGTTGCAGAGTACCGTAATAACGGGTAGAAGAGCGCTGCCAGAAACCTTGCACTGCGCTTTCTCCGGTCAACATGGAACTCGACCTTTTTGAACCCGGCCTTCTTTAGCCCGTAACAGAAATTAGCAAAACTGAGCGGCATTATGTGACCGCAGATCCTGCCAGCATTCTTATCTTCAATAGAAGATGGGCCGTACAGCTCGCCGAAGCCGGTCAGGAAAAATTTCAGGCGCGATTGCATATGGAGTATGTTGGGTGCCGTAAAGATAAGCGCTCCACCCGGAATGAGTTTCTCATACGCCTCGGTAAAGAAGTCGTATGGTCGCGGCGTATGCTCGATGACCTCTATCGCATATATAAGGTCAAAGGTTGAGCAGTCGAAAGGGATCTTGCAGTCCGTGCCTATAGGGCGGCACTCTACCGGATCATAAAGAAAGCCGTCGGCAGCAACCTCACAGGCCACAAGATGGGTATGAGGGTCGAGCCCTTTGCTTTTCAGGTGCTCGCCGACCCGTTCGGACATATGCCCTTGCCCGGCGCCGAAGTCGAGTACCCTGCTAGTTGCTTTTATTCGTCCGTCCAGTAGCCTGAAGACGGTATCGTTGGTGACCCTGTTTGATGCTCCCGGTCTGATCTTCTCGGTCATCTGCCTGTCGATTTGGGATGTTTGTTGGCTCTATTGCTTCTCTGGTGCTTCTGTTATTGCCGGTTGCCTGCAATACTACTCTAAGGCAGACGTTATCGTTACTCTAGAGTTTAACTCGCAGAGGGTTTGAATGTCCAATTCTATTCTTCTACTCTGTTGTTTGCAGGTGTTGGTATGGAGCGAGGGTCTGCAACCGTTCGTCCTCTACCGCATGCCCTACGGTGAAGTGGTAGATAGACTCAAAGGTGTCGTTCGTAAGCTCTGCGACTTCTTTGACCGTTTCATCGAAGAAGCAACCTATGCCGGTTCCGCTCATTCCTATGGATGTGGCCTCAAGGTATAGGACCTGTCCGATAATGCCGGCCTCCCAGAAGAGGCGCCTGTATGAGTGCGGCTCAACTGACACCCGCTCTTTTACGCGCGCCAGCATGCCGAGACTGAACGCGCTGTCTCCCGCTATGTCTTGGGTACAGCTCAACCCGGCGGCAATTGTCCTGAAGTCTCCCTCCTTTAACAGGTAGAGCCCCAGCTCCGCCGGAGCGCTCTCAGGCCGGAGCCATATGCCCGACTGGCAGGATACCTTGAGATCTTCTACGTCATCTGGATTTCTGACCAACATGTAGAGCCCTCGTTTAAGCCCGCCTACTCTATGAACAAATAAGAGCAGGTTGATCTCTGCCGCGTTTTCTAGCGTATCGAAGGGCGCGTTACCGGTACGTGCTACGGTTCTGTCGAGCATCGCAAAGAAAGTACCGGAGTCTATGCCGGTCTGCGGGTCGAAGGCCTGCGCGCTTCTTCTGCGCCTTATGGATTCAGCTCCGTTCCTGATAACGGCGCTCTCTTTTTTTACACCTTCTGCTCCTTCTGCTTCGGGTCTCTCTTCCGTACCGGCTTCTTTAGGGAACTCGGGGTGCTGAAGGTAAGGCCTTGTTGATGTTAATTGTTGGCTGCTACTCTTTTCGGTTTGGGATATCTCTATCTTCTTGGTCGCCTCCGAGACCTCTTCGATACCGGGCCAGAGTATCCGCTCTGTGCTCAGGAGGTCTGGAACTCCGACTATTTCCAACTCTGATACTCTGTCTACTATAGGTAGAATATCCAGTGGTTCGCAGGTTACCGTATCGGTCGTACGGGTAGCCGGGCTGACATATAGAAGAGCTTCAAACTCCTCTTTTTCGTTTTCATGCCATTCGGTACGCTCAAGCCCAAGCAAGCGGCAAGCCTCGGGATCCGGGATATTTTTAAGGTAGTTGACCTTCCAGCCGAGCAGGCTTGCCCCGAAGCTTAAAGAGGCAATGGCGTGGCCTAAATCTAGGGAGCAGTACCGCCATGCGCGCACCCCGTACTTCCAGGCTTCTCTCCAGTAGATGCTGGTCAGTCCGATAAGAAAACCGTCTTGATTGAGTATCTTGCCGAGAGTCGAGTCAACGTCAGGGTTGAAGAGAATGCGTCTTTCGAGGCTATGGGTGTAAGGGCCGTAGTGATAGAGCCCGCCGGCAATGTTATTGCCGATAACTGCATCCTCTTTGATTGTTGGAAGAAGAAGGTGCGCTTCGGTAGGGTGGAGGTTTCCGCTCGACGGGTTGATCCTGAGCGCCCACGAGTTTCCATTATATGATTTCCATGCAGCGAGGCCTAAAGAGAGTTCAAGCATAGCGGCTATGTTACTTAACGTAAACGGGGATGGTGCTGTTGCGGCATGCTCGTAGAGGTCGAGCTGCGTGCCCTTGGGGTCTGTTTTGAGCAGCGGCAGAGGCACAACAGGCGCCCCTGAATACCTGCTAAACGGCATTGGCTGGTTGGAGAAGTCTAGCGCATGGGGGCCTTGTGCGTATCGGTAGTCGTGGTGTTTACTCTCAGTATGATATCTAAGCGTAGCATCGGCTCTTTTATCCATACTAAAGAGGATAGCATACTTTTTATCAGAACGTATGTTTAGCTTGTTGATCTGTTTTCTGCCATTGTTGAGCAGATGTACGGCAGATGCGGAGTTTGGGAGTCTCTGTGGCCGATTCCTAGAAAAGATCTTTTGTGCTTTGAACGAAAGCTAGGTACTCTTCCTGAACCTCTTTCATCGATTCGTCATCGAGATAGACCGCTTCCATGATGGCATTGTGCTCTGGTGAGACGGTGATATCTACCTCCACACCTGTTTTATCGGCGGAGACGATGACGTCTGCGAGGTAGACGAGCGCTACGAGCGGGTGGGAACCGGAGCGGAAGTTTGAGATGAGATGCTCGGGGCTGTGGTGGTCCTCAATAGCGAGGATGCACTCTTTCTGAAAGCGGAAACCTTCCGCAAACCATGCGCCCACTTCAGAATGCGTTGCCCCGAATGTGGCTTTTTCGCGCGCCATAACATCTTGGTTGCCTGAGTCATATATATCGAGGTACTTCTTTTCAAATACCTGGTAGAGAATCACTCGGCCAATATTGCTGACAAGTCCGGCGAGGAAAGCGTTATCTTTTCTGCTGAGCCCTGTTCTGTCTGCAAGAAGCGCAGAGACCGATGCGACTTCGAAGGAGTGGCGCCAGAGTTGAGAAAGGAATTCATAGGCATCCTTACCGGATGTATCAAAAAGGGAGACTGAAAGGGTGAGGTTTCGTATCATATTGAAGCCGAGAACTACCGCTGCCTGCGATATGCTTTTAACACGGCCTCCATAACCGTAGAAGGCACTGTTTGATACTGCCATAACCTTCGTGGAAAGCGATTGATCCTGCTCTATAACCTCGACAAGATCGGATACGCTGGTGTTTTCGTCATCGACGATTTCGAGTATGCGCTTGAGCGTTACCGGAATGGTAGAGAGGTCGGCCATGTTGATAACGCTCTGTCTCAGCTCTTCTCTTTTGACGTCTAGTGCGTCTACGCTGTTCATTCAGACCTGTTCCTTGGTTACTATTTTCGATTTTAACCTCTTTTTAGGCTTAGTCGCTATCTCACACATGGTCATAATAAGCTCTTTTGAAGAGAAGGGTTTCGGCAGGTACTTGCACTTGTTCTGCCTGAGGAACTCGGCGGTATCCTCACCCTCTATGTCTCCTGATAGGAAGAGCACATTTTTGGCTAGAGCAGGTTTCAGTTCGGCAATCTTGTGGTATAACTCTGTGCCGTTGAGGCCCGGCATTCTTATATCGAGAAGCAGTATGTCGTAGTCGCGCTCTGCTATTCTTTCTAGCGCCTTTGCTCCGTCATTGGAGGTCTCGAGACTGCCGACATGCGACGAGATCGCCTCGCATACCGAATGCAGCACCTCCTGCTCGTCATCCACCATCAAGACAGAGAGGTTGGCAAGCCTGCCGTACTCCGGTTCGCGGTACCTCTGGCTTCTTCTTTCGGCGATTACCGCACTCTTATGAGCAATAGAAATGCGGAAGGTTGTATGGCTTTCGGGTTTGCTCTCAACGGTAAGCGTACCGCTCATGCCTTCGATTATTTTACGGCTGACGCTCAGGCCGAGCCCTGTTCCCTTGCCGAGTTCTTTGGTCGTGAGAAATGGTTCAAAGACCTTACTCGTAAACTCTTCAGGAATGCCCGGGCCGTCGTCGGTGACCTCTACGATAACCATATTGTCTTTCGAGAGCCTTGAGCGAATAGAGACGGTTGAGCCTGTTTTTGACTCTTCAATGGCATCCTTGGCGTTCTGGAAGAGGTTGATAATGACCTGCTGGAATAGATTGCGGTTGCAGCTGACAATAAGGGGTCTCTTTTCAAGATCGAGGCGTACGTTGACGTTTGCCAGCTTAAGCTGGTGCCGCATTATGTCGGCCCCTTTCTCTATCACGATATTGAGATCCACGTTCTGGGTGTCGGTGGTGTCTTCGCGAGCGAAGATAAGAAGATCTTTTACTATCGCTCTTATGCGCGAGACTCCTTCATGAACCCGTTCGAGCCGCTTGGTACCCGGAGCGTCGAGTATCGTGCCGAGCATCTCGATGTTGAGTAGAATCGACTGGAGCGGGTTATTGATCTCGTGG
>JAJCZH010000022.1 GCA_029262515.1 Deltaproteobacteria bacterium
CAGGCAAAAAACCATTATGCGCCTTAGTGGCATGTATGAGAAAATTACTGCACATTGCTTACGGTGTGCTTAAACATAAGAAAGAGTTTGATGTCGACTGGAACAAGGCAGTTTCAGCTTGATTCCCAAGACGGTATCTACTACTTCGCACTTTCGAGGTAACTTGAAGATTATCGATTTACAGTAGAAAGTATAAACACTGCTAGACTGGTTTATCAGGAGCTCATAAGACGCCAAGCTTCGTGCCCATTGACACGGCTTCCGTCCTGTTCGAGACATTCAGTTTTTTAAAAATATTTGATGCATGTGCGTGAACGGTCCGCTCTGAGATGGAGAGCATTGATGCTATCTCTTTATCGTACCGCCCCATAGCAATCAGGCGCAGCACCTCTAACTCCCTTCTGCTGAGCTGTTCCACGGAAGTGTCATACTTTTCACTCTGATCTATGAAGATGATAAAACCGTCCTTTTCCACAGGCATAAAGTCCAGCCATGAACCGTTGAACGGAAGGACCAAAGCTCTTCCTATAGATGTCAACTCACTATAGTTGCGGAAGTCGCCGAATGCTGTTTCACCACTCAATAAGTCTTTGCTATTTTTTAGGCTTTCACCTAAAACCTCCTTAAACTCAGCGCCGACAGAAGATTCTAACATGTTCTCAGACACACGGTTTTTCCACATAACCCTTCCATTCCTGTCGGTAATGACCATGGCGTAGATGTGTTTGTTAAGTGGAGACATAAAGAAGTCCGCCTCAACAAGCCAACGGTACCTCATGAAAGCAAAGAAGATTGATGGAGAGATCGTGTCGAAGAGCTCCATCTCTGAGTCTGAAAAACGCGTTACAGCGCTGCGTGTTATGCCGTAAACACCGAGAAAAGCGCCGTTAGGTTTGAAAAAGAAGGTCTGCATGCCATGGTAAAAGCCGAAGGGTTCAAAAAGAGTTTTGAACATGATCTCATATCCGGGCAGACCTATATCCTGATGGGAGGCTTTGGTGCTGTAACCCTTGGAAGGCTCACAAGGATAGTGGGAAACAAATTTCTCTGGATCAAAGTTAGTATAGATAGCGAGGTACTCGGTCGGGTAACCGTAGTGAATACCCCGCGTGTCGAAGCCCTTGCTTCCGGCACCGATTATCCCGCCGGCTGCATGAGGAATATGCTCTTTGATAGGCTGGAGCAGTTCCTGAATAAACCTCTCCCTATCGTACAGGTAGTAGCTCTTACGCCTCGTTTCTTCAACTATAGTGTTCATTACGCTCGTTGCAGTTTCTATGTGATCATTACAAGCAGGCTACTCGCCACTCTGCCCGCACTCCATTTCTATATTTGCCGACAATACTCAATATTATATTTATTGTGGTAAGTCAAGTACTTGTTGGCACGCTGCTGCAGCCGCAAGTGAAAATAGGTAATTCTACCAATTGATATTTGATCCGATTTATTAGTTAATAGTTATGATTCACGATGGCTAGACCCTAATATTATCGTATTTCAGAGTGTATCAGCATAGGCGTTACATTCAGAAAATCTTCAATATTACAAACGCAACAACAAGGTAAGTGGCGCAAATGGAAAAATTTACTGGAAGAGCAATCGATAACATGACTAATATTGAAGATAAATTCAAGTTGACTAATGGCAGCAGAGAATGGGTTAGAGTGAGTGGGGGAAATACGGTTGTAGGGTGCATCAGAAGAGGTGCTGAGGCTAAGGGGAGTCTGCTGGATATCAGTCCGACAGGAGCGCGTATCCAGTTTAGAAACGTGATAATTCCTCTACGCATGGAAGATCGGTTCTGTATAAGGATATTGGACAATAAAAGACTTGAATTATTCATGATGGTCGAGGTGGCCTGGGTTGGACAGGGAGGACAAGTTGGGTTGAAGCTTATTGAAATAAACCGGCAGAGCAGAAGCTCCCTTATGGTCATCATAAACAAGATGGATATCCGGGCACAGTGAGAAGCTGAGTTACCTCTTTAACCATTACTTATAAAACCGTTGCCCCGGAAAGCTATGAGATATGGCTTGCTTTTCTCCTTCCAATAACACCCCCTTAACTTTATCGATTACCATTGAAATATTACACCGTACAATTGCTTATCGAAGTGCATACTACAGGAGGCAGTCTCAAATCGTAGTTTTGCATCTTCACCTCTAAGTTTTTCAAAACATCAAACATGGCCTACCTGAATCAAATATCTTTAATACTAACTTATAACATCTTTTCGCCTCTCTTATAACATGACACAATAGGCTCATCGCCAATTGACACTCCACCAAAGGGTGGTAGACTTGAAATATAATCTAAAACAGGAAAGAAGCGATGAGCACATTTAATATGGAAGAGTACCGAAGGGGAGAGTTCGGCGCTGACCCGCTATTTTTAAACCGGTGGTCGCCACGGGCAATGAGCGGCGAGGCTATCGGCAAAGACGAGTTGATGAGGCTCTTCGAGGCCGCGCGCTGGGCGCCTTCTGCGTTCAATAATCAGCCCTGGCGGTTTCTCTACGCTTTTCGGGAGACCGAAAACTGGTTACCCTTCTTCGACCTGCTGGCCGACGCAAACAAGGCCTGGGTCAAAAATGGCGCGGTACTGATCGTAATTCTTTCAAAAACAACCTTCGACTATAACGGCAAACCGGCCCTTACGCACTCTTTCGATGCCGGAGCGGCATGGGCCAACCTTGCGCTACAGGGCACACTATCTGGACTCGTGGTACACGGAATGATGGGTTTCGATTACGACAAGGCAAAAGAGGTCTTCAATATCGGAGACGAGTTTCAGGTAGAGGCGATGGCGGCAATCGGCAGGGCCGGAAATAAAGAGAAGCTGAACAAAGAGCTGCAGGAGCGCGAACTACCTTCGGACAGAAAAAAACTCTCGGAGATAGCCTTTGAAGGCAAATTTAGAGAGTAGGGAGCCTTAAAACAGAAAGGCCGTAAAATGATAAAGGTAAGAAAATCGGAAGAGCGGGGGCATGCGGAGCACGGATGGCTCAACACATACCATACCTTCAGCTTCGCCTCATACTACGACCCGGACTTTAACGGCTTTCGCTCGCTGCGAGTCATCAATGAAGACCGCGTAGCGCCCGGTAAAGGCTTCGGTACCCACCCGCACGCGGACATGGAAATCATCTCCTACGTAATAGACGGCGCGCTCGAACACAAAGACAGCGCGGGAAACGGCACGATCATCCGCAAAGGCGAAATCCAGCGCATGAGCGCAGGAACGGGCGTGACTCACAGCGAACAGAACCACTCCTCCACCGATGAAGTTCACTTTCTTCAGATCTGGTTACTTCCCGAAGCAAAAGGACTCAAACCGGGTTACGACCAGCTCGAATACGCTTCGGGCTGTAACTCTAACGAACTCTGTTTAATTGCGTCGCACGATAACAAAAAAGGCTCGATAACAGTCCATCAGGACGTCAATATCTATAGCTGCAACATGAAAAGAGGCGAAGAGTGTCTCTACTCGGTACCGATTGACCGGCACCAGTGGATTCAGGTCGTAAATGGAAATTTAAGCGTTAACGGCACGGAACTGGCCACGAGCGACGGCTGTGCCGTAAGTGAAGAGAGCCTGCTGGAGATAGAGTCGAAGTCCGAGTGTGAGTTCCTGTTATTTGACCTCGCCTGAACCGACTTATGGAACCACTTGCCGTGACGATTCAGTGCAGACTTCACCTACAAATCTACACTTTAGACCGGCCAAAGCTTGACGATTACCTGTAGAAATTATTAAGCCAACGGGATCATTGCCTGGGGCAGAACCCTGCAATCACCGGGGTTAACCTTGAAGGCCTACCAAGCTCTAAGATTTAAAACTGCGGCGACTGAATAAGTGTAACAAGGGCTGTCTTGCTGGCCGATGTTATTGCCGTTGAGTCGTCGGTAGTTCCGGTTACATTACCAGCTAATGCAGACATTGATGCAGCAAAGTTCTTCTCAAGGGTTGCGTGTGCGCTCATATCACTACCGGCGGCGCCTTGGTCATCCCAACGGCTAAACTCCAGAATCATAACATCTTCTTGGAGACCCAAGAGCGTGGCGTAAGAGGCCGGTGTGCCCTGACCCACAAAATCGGTACGTCCCGTGGTCCAGGTAGCTGAGGCGCCCTCACAGTCGGTTTTGCTGAAGTAGCTTGAGTTGGAACAGGTACCTATCCACACCATTGTTGCCGGGATAGCGGTAGAGTCACGCGTATAGCTTAAGGCGCCTCCATTACCGACAATCGTAGATATCCAGTCGGTCGGAATAACCATAGTGATACTCCAGTTGCTTGTACTGGCGTCCGATTTGTATATCTGAAAATCACTTATTGTTAGGCCGGTAGAACTACCAAGCGCTGTATCTATGTTAGCGATCATCGTGTTGATACGCGAATTCGTTGCCGCAGTAGCGGTCATAAAGGTATTGAACGCAGTGCTCATAGTGCTGTTAAGTGTTGATTCCGCACTTGCTATATCGGTGTCAGTTTCGGTACCTGTAAAGACCTGCTCAAAGAGCTTAAAGGCAGTTACCATAGTGGCAGAAAGAGTATTGGCTGCGTTCTGGTACTGGGTTACGTCTGTGCCGGATGCTCCTAATGAGGTTAACGAAGCGGTGTACTTTGCTATCGACTTTTCGGCCTTTAGTTTTTGAATACCACCGCCTACTGTAGAGTTAACCATTTGCCCTGTTACCGTGCTTATGTCGCTGTCCGTGATCGCCTGATTAATGAGTGGGACTGCTACGGCGCCCATTGCGTTGAAGGCTTCGAGAACTTTATCTTGTGAAAAACCTGCTGTAGTCGCCGATGTTACGAGTATGTTCAAGAGAAGTGCGGCAGCCTCTCCGCGTTTATCAAGCTCGTCACTGCTAGTAGTCGACTCTATAGAGTCTTTGTAAAGTTTACAGTACCCGGAAGTCTCGTTACCTAGTTCAGCTATAATAGCGGAGCGGTATGTGGCCAACAGCGCTGTACTTACGCCGTTATTCGTTAGGTAATCAACAAAACCATTGGTTCCGCTTATGCCCTGGTAACATATATTGGCCATGGTGGCTAGCTCAGAAGAGGTTATACCGTCGGAGCGGACTATTGTAAAACCGAAAATTGCCAGTATCGGATCGTCTGTTCCAGCTGAAGCGAGAGCGCTAATCAGGGCATCTGTCTGTTTTTCGGTCAGCCCTGAGACTCCGAGCGGTAATGTGCTTCCTGGAGCCGGACAAGGCACTATTGATTTGCGCACCGTGGTTTCGCTACTATCCTTAACATTGACAACCATGAAGTTGCAGCTTGACGTAGTTGGCACGCCGTTTAACGAAAAAGAGATCTTGGCATCAGAATCAGCAACCGCAGTTGTTGTCAGGCTTGTATTTACCAGGGCTCCGGAAGAGCTTATCGTGTCTATTGTTATTGTATACGTATCTCCGACTGTAAGGGCTGCGGCACTTACCTGTTGTGTGTTTGAAATATGGAACACTGCTAGAAAGAGTACTATTACAAGTGTACATGATACTCGCTTAATCGGCTTGTTCATATCCTTGTCTCCCTGCATACGAATTGTTCTGCCTGAGTTACTTGCCACTACCACTTAAACTACCATTACTACTTCCGCTGCCATCGCCTCCGCATCCTGCCAGTGGTACGGCTATACAAGCCAGCAAAAGTATCAGAAAAAACATTCTCCTCATGCTCTTATCCTCCATGACAATGGATCTGTTTTTTGTTCCGGCTATATTGGAACTATTATAGATTTTAAAACAGGTATGCTGCCAGGCTGCATGCGACGGGTTCAATGGTGGAGTCGGGTAGTTGCCATGTATACACCCAAATGGCCTGTAGCCCTGCACAGCTTACTTTTACACTTATTTATTATAATCGGACATGTTTGTGAAAAACTTTAGTCCATATTTACTTTGATCTGCCTATGCTCCAGGAACATTGATACCAAAGGCTTGTAGTTAGAGTAAATATTTAGTTTGGCAGGAGGGTTTTTAGCCACCAATACTTAACCAATATTAAGTGTCTATCGAGTATTGGTTGAATTAGCAAGAACTATAACAGGTCGTTGGAGTATTTAGCACAGGAAGGAGCTCTGAGCCTCAGTCAACTTTCTACAGAAAGGGCGCAACAGGCCACAGCTATGAATAAAGCCGAGTGGACATGGCGGCTTGCTACCTAAAAAAAGCACGCCTTACCCAAAAGACGTAACTGCTGCCTAATAGAGCTATGCCGATGCTTATATCGAGCACCCCCATTAAGAGCAGAAAGGGATAGTTGCCGTGCGCCTGGTGCGAAAGAGTGGAACCCGCGTAGATTAAGCAGGCGAGCAGCCCGAAGAACCATAACCTGTAGAAGTTCCAAATCTTCGGGTTGGATATGGCGGCAATCCTCTCCAGGTTCTTTTTACAGGCCCTGTTGAAGAGATACCAAGCCTTTACTCCCCCTAAAGCTAACCCGAACAGGGCCGCCAACCTCCAGCCCAGGCTGTGGGGGTTGATAATGCCGGCCTCCATGATAAGCGAAAAACCCTTGATCGTGAGCGATATGCCGCCACCGTACCAGACAACTGCGGCGAGTATATTTAACGTTCTGACTGAGGCGTTCATAGTGAGACGGTCATAAGGGATAGAGTTTGAAATAAGATAACAGGGTTGGCCACTATAGAAGTAGCGTTTGAACTCCTCAAGACGCATGTTGAATGGTCGGGTAACTCTAAGCCGCTTTGCCGAGAAGTCCGACTATGGCCTCCTTGACATCAACCAGGTCGACCCCTGTCTCCATGCAGTAACCGTGCGGTCTTTTGTTCACAATAGCGTAGACCGGGAGGGGGTATGCGTCCTGAATACCGCTGGTGAGATCGCGCTCGCATGCTACCGCTATTACGGCCTGAGGACGATCTTCATAAACCTTACGACGCGCTACCGTGCCTCCGGTTGAGATAAAGAGATCTATGCCGTACTCGTGCGCAAGGTCTAACAGATTGCCTACCTCGCACTTGCCGCACCCGGCACAGTTCTCTACATTACGCGTAACCTTGATCTTGCAGTCGTCGAACTGGATACAGTGCGGCATGAGTATCAGTATCCTCTCCGGTTTTATCTTACGCCCCATTAGGCGCACCATTTGATTATTGATCACCAGAAAGGCCTGCTCAATCTTTATCTTCGGGGTTCTGACAATGCCGCCGACTAAGACCATAAGCGGTAAAAAGAGCTTAAAGAGGCCCCAGCGAAGCAGTTTCGAGCGAAGTAAAAGGGCACCCACCACGGAACTTTCAGAATTGCTGCCCTTTAAGGCCGCAAGCATTATGAATAGTGCGCCCGTTAGTACCAGCAAGGCGCCGACCACAAGCAGAGCGCCGGTTATAAAGGGCAGGGCCGGATGGATGTTGGCAAGGCCTATTGTAGGGATAAACCAGAGCAGAAAACCGACCAGCACAATGCCGACGCTGGAGGCCGCCAAAAGGGCGAGGAACGGCCCAACGCCCGGCCTGTACTCAACCGAGGAAGAGTTTCCCTGCCATTTATCAGTCTTGTTCATCAAAAATCTATCAACCTCAATCGGTGCCCGTACTTATCGGACCTTATAAAATCTAACAGGGCTCATGATTTTGGCCCTCAATACTCAAAAATACTCCCATTATCCGCTTTTGTCAATTGGGTGCCGCTCTTTTCATGCCTTCAACCTGCTACCAACCTGCCATAAACCTAAAAGAAGCACTCTGTTAAAGAGCCCCCCCAACTGCACTTTAACCCCTTAACTTTAACCAACAAAACCTAACCTCTCACCCGGAGCCACTCTATAACCTGCAATAAAGTCCGAAGCGGCCATGCGGCGCTTATCCTGCGGCTGAAGCTCGGTTACCTCGTAGACCCCTATACCGCACTTGACCCCGATGCTCTCCGAAGAGGCGAAGACGATCGTACCCGGTTCAGACACCTTAAAACCTTTTAAAACGGCATCGGCTTCCGTTGCGTTTACGCCGGCTCGACCGGAGTGAATCTTAAGGAACTTGCCCTTGTACTCCGTATACGTTCCAGGCCAGGGCGAAAAACCCCTGACTATGTTGGCTATCTCGGTAGCGCTCTTGTGCCACTCTATCTCTCCATCGTGTTTTTTGAGCATCGGGGCATAGGTGGCAAGCGCCTCATTTTGCGCCTCGGGCTCTATCGTACCGGCCTCCATGGCCTCTACCGTCTTTATCAGCAATTCGGCTCCGAGAAGAGAGAGTCTTTTAAAAAGTTCTCCGGCAGTCTCTGTAGGGCCGATCTCTGTTTTCTTATTCAGAAGCATCGCCCCGGTATCCATGCCCTCATCCATCAGCATGGTGGTAACCCCTGTAACCGTATCGCCGGAAGTTATTGCGTAATTTATCGGGGCTGCCCCGCGATGGCGCGGCAGCAAAGAGGCATGAACGTTTATAGAACCCTTCTTGGCAATATCTAAGACAGAAGCGGGAAGAATCCTTCCGTAAGCAATAACTACAGAGTAGTCGGGCGCGAGTTCGGTTATGTGGTCTATAAAGACGGTCTCGCGAATCTTTGCAGGCTGCAGCACCTCAATACCGTGTGCCAGCGCCATAACCTTAACCGGTGTCTCTACAACGGAGCGTCCCCTGCCTTTAGGCCTGTCGGGCTGAGTCACTACGGCCACAACCTCGTACCCTGCCTTCAGTACGGCCTCAAGCGTCGGCACCGCAAACTCAGGCGTGCCCATAAAGAGTATCTTTGGAGCCACGATTTTATACCTTTAACACCGGGCATACGCCCGTTAAAGTAAGAGCACACTACCGTGCAACTCATAAAAAAGATCGAGGGAAACCTCGAAATAAAAGTTTCCCCCGACTAAACCTCTCCGGATTCAGGCCCGGGAATTCCATTGTATACAACCGTAAAACTCTTAAAGAACCCTCTGCTCTGCCTCAAAGGCCTTTTTGAGCTTTCTCTTTAGAAACTCCCGCTTGAGCCTCGAAAGCCTGTCGATAAAGAGCACGCCGTCGAGGTGATCGATCTCGTGCTGCAAGGCTATGGCGAAGAGCCCGTCTGCATCGAGTTCGACTCTGTTTCCAACTCTGTCGAGCGCGCTAAGATGGACACGTTCAAAACGCTGAACCTCTGCGGTGACCCCGGGTACACTCAAGCAGCCCTCGTCAAAACTTGTCTTTCCCTCTGTGGCGCTCAACACCGGGTTAACGAATGCGACTAAATTCTTGCCCTGTACCCTCTCGGTCGGCAACTCCGTTTCCAACTCTTCTTCATCGTCTCCGTCACTCTGCTCATCTTCAGAAATATCAGGAATATCGAGTATGATAACGCGTTTATCAACACCTACCTGCACGGCGGCAAGACCGATACCCCTGTTGGCGTACATCGTCTCCACCATATCATCGATCAGAGTAGTAATCTCCTCTTCAACCTCTTCAACCGGTGTTGCAACTGTAGTCAGGAACGGATGCGGGTATTTTAAGATTCTCAATAGTGCCATCTTATAATTATATACTATTTCGGGCTGGCAGTTAAATCTTTTTCTCGGCACCGATGCAACTCACTCTCAACGTTAGACCGGCACAAGGGAGTTATATCGGCTAAACTTGAGCCAATATGCCCTATACCCGCTTGCCTTACCTGCCCGCCTTATAGTAGTATCATTCCATGGAACTCTTCGGACCCGACAGTTATGGAGACAGAAGCGGGAATAAGGCTTCCGAAGAGGCCGCCTTGCAGGGTCGGCCTCTGGCCGAACGGATGCGCCCGACCACCCTGGACGAATTCGTGGGGCAGGAGAGGATAGTCGGTACCGGCCGTTTTCTCCAAAAAGCGATAGAGAATCGTGAGCTGCCCTCAATACTGCTCTGGGGTCCTCCGGGGAGCGGCAAAACCACACTTGCACGCATCGTAGCGCACTCCACGGGAGCCGAATTCGTCGAGTTCTCCGCCGTGCTTTCAGGCGTAAAAGAGATACGCGAAGTCATGAAGTCAGCCGAGCGCAAAAAAGCGACGGGTATCAAAACCGTGCTCTTCATCGACGAGATCCATCGTTTTAACAAAGCGCAGCAAGACGCGTTTCTTAAAAGTGTTGAAGAAGGCACAATCGTGCTCATCGGCGCTACTACCGAGAACCCGTCCTTTGAAGTAATAACACCATTACTCTCGAGATGCACCGTACTGGTGCTCGACCCGCTCGGCCCCGAATCCGTTATAGAGATACTCAAGCGCGCCGTAACAGACGAGGTCCGAGGCCTCGGAAAGACCGGAATTGAGGTAGACGAAGCCGTATTCGACTTTCTGGCTGACAAGTCTCACGGAGATGCCAGAAGCGCGCTAGGGGGGTTAGAAGCCGCCTACATGCTTACCGGTGTGGACTCCAAGGTTCATCATCTTAGCCGCATTACAGTAGAGATTGCCACAGAGGCGATGCAAACAAGAGCGCTGCCTTATGACAAAAACGGCGAAGAGCATTATAATATCATCTCGGCCTTTATTAAATCGATGCGCGCTACCGACCCCGATGCCGCGCTCTACTGGCTCGCGCGCATGATAGAGGCCGGGGAAGACCCGCTCTTCATCGTGCGCAGAATGGTTATCTTCGCTTCGGAAGACATCGGCAACGCAGCACCCGGCGCCCTTACCCTGGCGGTCTCCACCAAGGAAGCGGTAGCCTTTGTCGGAATGCCGGAGGGCTGGATACCGATGGCCCAATGCGCAGCATATCTAGCCACCGCTCCCAAGAGCAACGCCACTTACTCCGCTTACAAGGCAGCCCTCAAGGATGTCAAGAAAGAGGGGCCGCTGCCCGTACCAAATGAAATACGCAACGCCCCAACCAGACTAATGAAAGATCTCGGCTACGGCAAAGGTTACCAGTACCCGCATAACTACTCCGGCGGCATAACAGAGCAGACCTGCCTGCCCGACAAGCTCAAAGGGCGCACCTACTACAGCCCAACGGACAGAGGTCACGATAAAAAAATCCGCTCAGTGTTAGAGGATAAAAAAGAACACAAAGACGAAAACAGGGATTGATTTCACCTACAGAGTAAAAGCTATTATAGACCAGCTCAAGGGTATTATAGAAATAAGACCGGAGGTATTTTATGGCAAAGAGGTACGCACTTAGCGCAATCGGGCACGACAAGCCGGGAATAGTCGCGACGGTTACGGGGCCGCTGCACAAACACGGAGCCAACATAGAAGATTCGTCCATGTCGATACTCGAAGACGAGTTCGCCGTAATACTTATCATGACTATGGACGAACATAAAGTGGCTTCGCTCAAAGAGGCTATTTCCGGCATTGAACAGAGCACCGACCTGACCATAAATGTAAAAGAGATCCCCGAGCTTTCAGAGCAGACGCAACCGGAACCGACCCATATTATAACCCTGCACGGCGCAGATGCCGGGGGGCTCGTCTACAAGACCGCCCGGCTGCTTGCCGATAGTGGGATCAACATAACCGACCTGCAGACAAAAAGAGTAAGAGGCGAAGAGCCCGGTACGGTCGATATCTATATTATGATCCTCGAAGTCGTACTTACTGGCGCACCGGGAGTTGAAGAGGAGAAGGCGCTCGGAGATAACTTAAACAACCTTGCAGATGAGCTCGGCGTAACTATAAAAATCAAACCGATCGAAGGACACGACCCGCTCTAAACCACTTAAAAAAAGTATTTGATATAAGGCTCGCGGATACCGATGCCTGTACTTTAAGTGATAAAACCTACATCAACCCGCTCCGATCCGTACCGCTAAAAAATCTAAAAGAGGTCCATGCCCAAGCTAAAAATAATAAAGTATCCCAACAGCCTGCTTCAGGAACTCTCCAAAGAGGTTATTGAGATAGATACAGAGGTACGGAGCTTTATAGACGACCTTGTTGAGACCATGCGCGGCTCAATCTGTGTCGGCATTGCCGCGCCTCAGGTAGGGCGCCTGCAACGCATTATCGCAGTAGACGTAACGCCTAAGAATCCGGGCCACGGTGAGCTGGTGCTGATAAACCCCAAGATAACTGCTGAGAGCGGAAAGAGAAAAGGGCGTGAGGGTTGTCTCTCTATACCCGGTTTTGTAGCTAATATCAAGAGGTCAAAGAAGGTTACTGTTAGCGCACTCGACAGAGATGGTAATAGTGTCGAGATCGAGACGCGCGGTTTTGAGGCAGTTGCACTACAGCACGAGATAGACCACCTCGACGGAATCCTCTTCTTAGACCGCATAACAGACATGAAACGCGACCTCTTAAAGCGGAAGATCGAAGAGATATAAACCACCCAAAAGAATACCTGATACTGCCCACACGACCATTGTCAACCTGATAGCCGAACCGGTTGACAATAACCCTTCCCTTATGATACCCATAAGTGTATGAAAAATATACTCGAAATAGCCCTTTCAAAGGGCATGGCCGGCATCGGGCTCAATGCCGAAGAGGCCCGTGAGTTCGCGCAACTTCCTGAAGAACAGTTAACAGAGATACTCTCGGTCACGGAGCGGATACGGCGCAAGTTCAAAGGAGACGAGGTCGATCTCTGCGCTATCACGAGCGCAAAAACGGGTCTGTGCGCCGAAGACTGCTCCTTCTGCTCTCAGTCGGTCAACTATGCCACCGACATCAGGAGCCACACGATGTTAGAGGCAGATGAGATAATCGAAAACGCAAAAGAGGCACAGGCCTCGGGCGCAAGGGAGTTTTCGATCGTGACGAGCGGAACCAAAATCGAAAAAGAGCGCGACATAGAAAAACTGATCGACGCGCTAAAGGGCATGAAAGGGAGCGTGCAGGTAGAGCGTTGCGCCTCGCTCGGCAACCTGACGCCGGAGACGATGCACAGGCTTAAAAAAGCCGGTCTAGAAAGCTACCACCACAACCTCGAGACATCGCGCTCGTACTTTCCAAAGATCTGCACCACACACCGTTACGAAGAGGACGTTACCGTGGTTAGAAATGCTAAAGAGGCAGGCTTCTACGTCTGCTCAGGCGGCATATTCGGTATCGGAGAGTCATGGGACGACCGTATAGAACTTGCCGAAACGCTCGCTGAACTCGGCGTCGACTCCGTACCTATAAACTTTCTAAACCCACGTCCGGGCACACCGCTCGAACATAGCGAAAACCTGACTCCGCGCGAGTGTCTCAAGATCATAGCGCTCTACCGTCTTATGATGCCGAAGACCGATATCGTCGTCTGCGGCGGCAGAGACCTCAACCTGCGCGACTTACAGAGCATGCTCTTTTGTGCAGGCGCCAACGGTATGATGATCGGCAACTACCTCACCACCCCGGGAAGAAAACCGGAAGACGACCTCAATATGATCAAAGACCTGGGGCTAAAGCCCAAAGCGCACTGAGTTATCCCGCATAAAATGAACAGAATCGATGAAAGTATAAACGAAGAGCTTGTACGGCTCAAAACCGATGGGCTCAAGCGCAAGCTTAAAAACATAAAGAGCGCGCAGGGTCCGCACGTCTGCCTGGAGGCCGATAACACCGAACAGCTGCTCTTCTGCTCAAACGACTACTTGGGACTTGCAAACCACCCGGCGGTCAAAGAGGCACTCTGCCATGGAGTTAAAGAGTGCGGCGTCGGCGCAGGCGCGTCGCGGCTGGTCTCGGGCAGCATGGCCCCGCACTCAATACTCGAAGAGTGTTTGAAGGACTTCTTCTCAACCGAAGCTGCCCTGCTCTTTAACTCCGGCTACAACGCCAACCTCGGTATTATTACGGCCCTTGCCGGACGCGGAACCGAGATCTTCTCGGACAGGTCAAACCACGCCTCGATTATCGACGGCTGCATCTTAAGCCGCGCTCGAGTACGAAGGTACTCAACTCTTGAGTCGCTTGAGAGAAAACTAAAAGAGTCAACGAACGAAAAGCGGCTCATTATAACCGAGGGGCTCTTCAGCATGGACGGCAACTTTGCTGCTCTAAACGAGTTGATCGAACTGGCCAGAAAATATGGCGCAAAACTTATTCTCGACGACGCACACGCAATCGGAGCCGTCGGAGAGTACGGACGCGGAACAACGGAAAAACTCGGTTTAAACGCCCCTGACATTATTCGCGTAGGCACCTTCGGCAAGGCGTTCGGTACCTTCGGGGCATTCGTTACCGGCCCGAAAAAACTTATAGAGCTGCTCATATCCAAGGCCCGCCCTTTTATCTATACGACTGCTCTGCCTCCTGCGCTCGCTTTCGCTACGCTTAAGGCCCTTGAACTCGTTATAAGCGGTAAGGATTTAAGAGAGCGACTCGAAACAAACAGGGCGCATATGAGCGAAGGACTCAAGAGAGCGGACATCAATACTCTGCATAGCGAATCTCATATAATACCGATCATAATCGGTTCGGCTGAAAAGAGCAGTGCCGTAAGTGTCGCGCTCGAAGAGCAGGGACTCTTTATTCAGGCCATAAGGCCGCCTACCGTACCGAAAGGAAGCGCGCGTCTGCGCACAACCGTTACCGCGGCGCATACGAAAGCAGATATAGAGGATGCCCTAAAGATAATAAAGAAAACCCTCGGTATTGACACAATAGACGGTGGCATAAATTGACAAACCGCGTTACGGACCTTCTACTGGTACACGGCTGGGCAACAGACTCTTACGTCTGGGACGGTATCGTTAAAGAGATTGCAGGCGAAGTGCGTTGCCACTCAATCGACTTACCGGGCCACGGCGGTCTGAACCACTGGGACTCGGATAACCTGACCCCGGCACTTCGCGAGATAGAGGCCAAAACAGAAACCGTTACCGACATGGATATAACGGGCGGCATTATCGGGATAGGATGGAGCCTCGGGGCAATGGCTCTGCTGAAAGCGCAAGCAGAACGGCCTGGGCTCTTTAGTGGCCTCATACTAATCGGCGCCGGGGCGAGTTTTATTAAAAGGCCGGGTTTTGAATACGGCCAATCGAAAATACGCCTTAAGAAGATGATCGACGGCATGAAAGACGACGCCTTCGAAACAGTAGAAAAATTCTACCCCCTTAACTTTACGCCAACTGAACTGGAGCAGCCGGAGGTTAAGGAGTTTATCAACCGCTACGCTCCACCCGGGCCTGTTTCATGCACGGAGCCGAATGATAAAAGACCGCCGGGCTGCTACCCGGCTTTCAACTACGAAGAGATTACCAGCGCGCTTGTGACTCTCGGCAACATCGACCTGCGAGAAGAGACGAAAAAGATTAACGTGCCTACACTCATTATTCACGGCACTAAGGATTCGGTACTTCCTGTGGAAGCCGGCACTGCCCTGCACGGCATGCTTACAGACTCCAAGATGGTCTGCTTTGAAGCATCCGGCCATGCGCCTTTCATAACAGAGCAAACACGGTTCAATGAAATCGTAAAAACTTTTATAAATGAAGTTGAACAGGGCAACCACAATGCTCGATAAGAAGAGAATCAAGAGCAGTTTCTCTAATGCCGCCGAAACTTACGACGCTAACTCAGACCTTCAAAAAGAGGTGGTCGCAGAACTGGTACACCTGTTCACGCACAGAGCCGCAAACTCAATAGGTGCGGCGATAGTGAACGCCTTTGATTCAACAAACAACGGGCCCGTCCTTGAGACGGTAAACGGAAGGGCGCTCGATATCGGCTGCGGTACGGGCGCGATAGGCCGTATACTTAAAGGAGCATACCCCGGAATAACCGTGTACGGATGCGACATTGCCGAAGGCATGGTGAAAAAAGCCCGGGAACTGCATGCAGCATCGAGCGAAGGTCAAACAGAGAAGCTGCTCTGCTCGGAATCAGAAGCCCTGCCGTTCTTCGACTCTACCTTCGATTACTGCTTTTCGAGCCTCGTCTACCAGTGGGTCAATTATACGGAAACTGCCTTTAAAGAGGCCTGGCGCGTACTGAAACCGGGCGGCCTGCTAGCTTTTTCAACACTCGGCCCCGACACCCTCTCTGAACTGAGAGATAGTTATGGAGCAGCGCTTTTGAACTCTATAAACGCCGACAGAACCGAAAGGCTCAGCCCGTACAAACCGGCCGAGACGTTAAGGAGTGAACTGGTAGAGGCGGGTTTTGAAGGTATCGACATAAAGCGCAGAAGGATCGAGAAGAGATACTCGAACATGCTCGAACTACTTGGCCGCTTAAAAAAAATCGGGGCGTTCAGGCGTACCGATTTACCTGCAGAGCTTTGCCAGCCCGACCTTTCGTGTGAAAGCAAGCCAGGCAGCAGGACAACAATCATCAAAGAGGCTTCGAGAATTTATACGAAGCGCTTTTCAAACGAAGATAACAGCATCATAGCCACCTATGACGTGCTCTATTTTTCAGCCATAAAACCGGAGACCAAAAAATAGATGAAGAGAGTCAACGCAAGAACAAAGAGGTTGATAGAGGCCGATAAAGCAAACATCTGGCACCCGTTTACAGCTATGAGCGAGTGGCAGGCCTCAACCCCGATAGTAATAGAGAGAGCAGAGGGCAACTACATAATAGATACAGATGGCAACCGGTTTCTCGACGCAACCTCTTCACTCTGGGTTACGGTACACGGCCACAGGGTCCGCGAAATAGATAACGCTCTAAAGAGTCAGCTAGGCAAGGTAGCCCACTCAACGCTGCTCGGGCTCGGCTCGGTTCCGTCGATCGAACTTGCAGAAAGACTTATGGAAATAACACCTAAGAACCTTACCCGTCTCTTCTACTCCGATAACGGCTCCACGGCCGTAGAGGTGGCGCTAAAGATCTCTTATCAGTACTGGTACCAAAGCGGCGCACCTGAGAAGAAACGGTTCGTCTCCTTTACGGGCGCATACCACGGAGACACTTTCGGGTCGATGAGCGTCGGAGAGGTAGGGGCTTTTGTGAACAAGTACCGCCCTCTGCTCTTCAAGTCACTTTACGCTCCGTACGCCTACTGCTACCGCTGTCCGGTAAAAAAGAGTTATCCGAGCTGCAAAATAGCCTGCCTCGATAAACTCGAAGAGATCTTGAAGAAAAAAAACAGAGAGATTGCCGCAGTAGTCATCGAGCCGCTCGTTCAGGGGGCCGCCGGCATGATTACCGCACCAAAGGGTTTCTTAAAAGGCGTTGCGCGTCTTGCCAATAAATACGATGTGCACCTTATAGCAGACGAGGTTGCCGTTGGCTTCGGGCGCACCGGAGAGATGTTCGCATGCGACGCGGAAAAGGTTCGCCCCGACTTCTTATGCCTCGCCAAAGGTCTGACCGGCGGGTACATGCCGCTTGCAGCCACGCTTACCACCGAGAAGATCTATAAAAAATTCCTCGGCAAGTACGAAGACTTCAACGCCTTCTTCCACGGCCATACCTACACGGGTAACCCGCTCGGCTGCGCAGCGGCAATAGCCAACCTCGATCTCTTCGAAAAAAAGAAGACAATCGAGAGAGTTAAAGAAAGTGCAATCCTGATGGC
The DNA here is from genome assembly GCA_029262515.1 of Deltaproteobacteria bacterium. Classification (GTDB taxonomy): domain Bacteria; phylum Desulfobacterota; class GWC2-55-46; order GWC2-55-46; family JADFVP01; genus JADFVP01. The sequence continues at coordinate 17,395 of JAJCZH010000022.1, forward strand.
AACCCTGCTGGCACCGTTAACGGAGCTTACACACGTTGGGGACATTAGGCAGCGCGGCCTTATGGTCGGCATAGAGCTGGTGAAGAATAAAAAGAGCAAGAGCCGTTTTGCAACTAAGGAAAGAGTCGGTTACAGGGTCTCTATGGATACGCGAAACCACGGTATAATCACGCGCTCCATTGGCGATACCATGATAATCATGCCGCCCTTTTCAATAAAAAAGAGCGAACTGAAACATATTATAAGAACCGTTCACGATTCAATAAAGAGGATTACAAAAAAGTAACATGAAAAGAACTGGGCTCTTCATAACCGGAACCGATACCGGTGTCGGCAAAACCTTTGTCACGGCCTCGCTCGCGTCTCACTTCTGCGCGCTCGGCATCGACATCGGCGTGATGAAACCGATTGAGTCAGGTTGTAATGTAGACCCATACGTGAAGAACAGGCTCATCCCGTCCGACGCCCTTACTCTTATGAAAGCCGCAGGGGTGGACGACAGACTCGACAATGTCAACCCGTACCGATTTTTCGAACCTATTGCACCAAACATTGCCGCGCGGTTAAATAACGTAAAAATCGATCTCGATTTAATTGTAAGTAGATATAAAAAACTCTCCGAGGTACACGACTCAATACTGGTTGAAGGAGCCGGGGGGTTTCTGACACCGCTCTCTGACGACTTCACGGTAGCCGAGCTCGCAGAGCGGCTCGGTCTGCCTGTGGTAATTGTGGCCGCCTCCCGCCTAGGTTGCATAAACTCTGCGCTTCTTACTATTGAAGCCGTGCGTACCAGGGGTTTAACCATTGCCGGAATACTGCTCAATAACCCCGTACCACCGTGCACAGATGACGAGAGCCACGCCCACAACTTTAACGAGATAGAACGTTTGTCAACTGCGCCGATGCTCGGCACCCTGACTTTTTCAGACGGTAATGAAGCTAAAGGGGTGTTTGAATCTATCGATCCAGGCGGGCTTCTTGTACCCCGTCAGGACGGTTAATACTCCCTACGGTTACCGGTTCGTATATCAAAGAATTTATAAACTAAAAATCTATAAAAAAAGAGGCCGGGTACAGTCTGTACCCGGCCTCTTGCCTATCTACCTGTATAAAACCATGCAACAACTGATGGCTTCTTTTTACTAATCGCTACGCCTGCCCACAATCAAGCGCTCTGGGCCTTGGTGTAGTTGAGTCTTCCGCCGACCTTTAACATATCTACCTGTCTGCCGGTATAACCGTGATTCACCTTCATCTCCTTGCCGCTGGTCTTGTTGACAAGCCTAATGGTATCTGAAGAGAGTCCGCCGAGGATACCAACCAGCTCAAGTTCGTCACCGTCGTTGATGGAGTCGTAATCGGCACCGGATTCAAAAGTAAGCGGCAGTATACCGAAGTTTATGAGGTTGTCCTTATGGATACGGGCAAAGCTCTTTGCGACAACGGCTTTGATACCGAGAAACATCGGGCAGAGCGCAGCGTGCTCACGGGACGAACCCTGGCCGTAATTCTCACCACCTATCACAAAACCGCCGCCGGCCTCCTGCGCCTTTAAATGAAAGTCTGCATCGATGCCACAGAAGACGGACTCGGAGTACTTGGGCACATTACTCCTGTACTTGAGCCACGTTCCGGCCGGGGTGATATCGTCAGTAGTTATGTTATCACCGAGCTTGATCAGTACTTTTCCGGAGATATTATCACCGAGAGTTTCCGCAATCGGCAGCGACTGAATATTCGGCCCCTTTACGACCTCAACAGAAGCCGGGTCGTCTGATGGCGGAATAACCATCGAGTCGTCCACAAGGAACTGCTTGGGCATCTTCACCTTCGGGTACTTGCCGAGTTTACGCGGATCGGTTATCTTGCCGAATACAGCCGCGGCAACCGCAGTCTCCGGGCTGACGAGATAGACCTGCGCGTTCTTGGTACCGCTACGGCCTATGAAGTTACGGTTGAAGGTTCTCAGCGATACTCCCTCGGACGGCGGAGACTGGCCGTTTCCTATACACGGCCCGCATGCGCTCTCAAGGATTCTGGCACCTGCCTGAATCAGGTGCGCCAGCCCTTTATTGAGGGATATCATATCGAGCACCTGCCTCGAACCCGGGCTTACGGTCATCGATACGTCGGGGTGAACCTTGTGCCCTCCCTTGTAAAGCGTATCTGCCACGACCATAAGGTCGCGGAAAGACGAATTGGTACAACTTCCGACGCAGACCTGATCTACCTTGAGCCCTTCAATTTCCGAGACTTTTACAACGACGTCCGGCATATGGGGCTGCGCAATCATCGGCTCAAGCGTGCCGAGATTTATTGTTATTTTCTCGTCATACTTTGCATCTTCATCTGCAACAAGCTCAACCCAGTCCGACTCTCTGCCCTGTGCCGCGAGAAACTCACGCGTTACGTCGTCACTCGGGAATACGGAGGTCGTGGCACCAAGCTCGGCACCCATGTTAGTTATTGTAGCGCGCTCCGGCACTGTAAGCTTCTTTACACCGGTTCCGCCGTACTCTATCACCTTGCCGACGCCGCCCTTTACCGTAAGCCTTCTCAGAAGTTCTAGAATGACATCCTTGGCCGAGACCCACGGCTTGAGCCTGCCCTTTAAGTTAACGAGCACCACCTTGGGATAGTTGAGGCTGAACGCACCTCCGCCCATAGCAACTGCCACATCGAGCCCGCCCGCACCCATGGCCAGCATGCCTATACCGCCAGAAGTAGGGGTATGGGAGTCTGAACCGAGAAGCGTTCCACCCGGCTTGCCGAACCTTTCAAGATGCACCTGGTGGCAGATACCGTTACCTGGCCTCGAAAAGAAGACGCCGTGCTTGGAGGCTACGGTCTGAAGAAACCGGTGATCGTCGGCATTCTCAAACCCCCCGTACTGCAAAGTATTGTGGTCGATATAACTGACCGAAAGGTCGGTCTTTACCTGATCAACTCCCATCGCCTCAAACTGCAGGTACGACATGGTGCCGGTCGCGTCCTGGGTTATGGTCTGGTCTATCCGAATACCTATCTCTTCTCCGACAACCTCTTCACCGGAAACAAGATGGTTCTCTATGATCTTCTGTGTAACGTTCTTACCCACTTTATACCCTCCTTTACTGATGTAGAATCCTGACTCAACCGCACTTAAAAAAGCCGTAGATAAACAAGAGTGTGCAATTGAAAAGCTGTAAGTTACGAAATACATACCTGTAAGGCAAATTTTCAAAGAAGGGTAACAGGATACAGAATAGTGCCTTGGAAGTCAAACTATAAACGCTTTTACTATTTTACCATTGAGGCGGAGGCGCCGAATCGGGGTAGACTGCCCACATTATCGCGTCTATGCTCGCTTTAAGCGCCAGTGGCGCTCTCTTTTCACTACTTCTAAGAAGCTTTAAGAGCTTGCCGACGTAGATAATCTCTTCGGGGCAGAGCTGGCAGCTATTTGTCTCGTGCTCCTTCTCCTTACTGCTACCAACGTTACCATTACAATCACTCTCTCGTTCCAGCTCTTCAGCCATCCCTACAACCCCGCCTTGCCCTCGCAACGGAGTAAGGCGTGATGCGGACTTCTCCCTTACCGACGGTTCCCCATAACCGGTAAGGAGCCAATCGACGGAAATATCGCACTTTTGGGCGAATTTTATTATAAATCCCGCTGAAAGCTCATCTCGCCTCTTATGATTCGATATCGCCTGTGGAGTCATACCGAGTACCCTTGCCATCTCCGAGCTGTTTTTCAGGTTACCGGCCTTCAACATTCTTGCAAATACCTGCTTATAATCGATATCCATACCCCCCCCTCTATCAATATTTTCAAACAGTAGTATGTTATTTACAAAAAGTGTTTTTATCATACCATATATACATGTCAAGTGATATTTTACAACAAGCAGAGATTGCTGGATAAATTCTGCGTTACGTAATAACGAACAGTGTAGCATTAGCCTCTCAGTTGAAGTTGATTTTTTGCTGATTATTACTAACGAAATCTTGCGCCTTTGAATGGAACAGGTACATAGATAACCACCACAGCCAGGTTACAAACAAAACATTCCGTCCCCTCTTCCGTTGTGGTATAATTTTTTGTTCGTACCCAAATGCTTCAACCTTCATATACATGTTTAACGATAAAAGAGAGTATGGCAGTTGTTCCGACAAACGATTCAGAGGCGAGTTGCGTACCCGGCAAACAGAGACTTGGCATGCGAGTCACAGTTGCCTCCGGGCTAAACGCCGGCAACTCACTCTCCTTTAATGGGCTCTACGGCTCTTCGCGAGCATACTTTTTAGCGAACGTCTTCAGTAAGAACCCCAGGCACACGCTCGTTATTTTGCCGGACGACGAGGCAGCAGAACTCTTTTCAACAGACCTCGCCTTCTTTCTCGGACGCCCCAACGTTGCGCTCTACCCTTCTACCGAAGTACTTCCATTCGATACCCAGACAACGCACCCCGAAATACGCTCTGCAAGAATCGCGCTCATGTCGAGACTTATGGACGCAAGCCCGGTGGTCGTTGTGACCTCCGCACATGCGCTCGCACAACGCATAATGCCGAAAGGGCAGATGACCGAAAGCTCGCTAAACCTGGTGGTCGAAGAGGAATATGAAAGAAACGGGCTAATCGAAACTCTCGCAGGGCTAGGTTACAGGCGCATGTCGATGGTGGAGGAGCGCGGAGAGATAAGCGTCAGGGGCTCTATAATAGATATTTTTCCCCCCGCCTTCAACAACCCGCTAAGAATAGAGTTCTACGGCGACCTCATCGAATCTATCCGCCCGTTCGAGATAAGCTCGCAGAGATCGAGCGGTTCTTTGACCGAGGCGCTCATACTTCCCGGTCGCCAGACCTCGGCTGAGGCGCTACCGGGCACAAGGGTGCGCGACAAGGTAATAGACCGCGCTGACGAACTATCATTGAAACGCGGCGTCTGGGAGCCGCTTTCAACCAAATTACGCCAAGGGGTTGCAAGCGAATCTACAGAAGCGCTGCTTCCGCTCTTTTACGAGACCCCGCTCTCGACGCTGTTCGACTACCTCGATGAAAAAACCATCATTTCTATTTTAGACTCTTCCCTTGTAAATAAACGGATAGAGGCCTATGCCGAAGAAGTAAAGAACGCAGCAGAACGAATGGAAGAGAGCGGAAGGTTCTTTGTGGAACCCGATACGCTCTACATGGTACCGGACGAAATTGAAGAGCGAATAAATAGGCTGGCGGTCCTCAGGCTCGAACCGTTCGAAGAGGCCGGGTCTCAACGTATCCTCAGCAAAAGCAACAGAGAACTTACCAGGCAGTTAAAAGAGTCTAAGGGCCTCGGCAAAGACGAGCCCCTTAAACCGCTTGCCGAAAAGATAAAAGAGTGGCTTGAGACCGGCACCTCCGTCACCATAACCGCGCATAACAAGGCGCAATCCCACAGGACAGCGGAGCTTCTGGAGGGCTACGGGCTAAAGAGTACGGTTGTTGAATGCAACGAAACGCTCGGCGAGAATGAACCAGGCCTCAGGCTTGCCGTCGGCACCTTGTCGAGCGGTTTTTTTCTTCCAGACGAGTCACTTGCTGTTGTGGCCGAAGAGGAGATATTTGGTGAGCGCGCCAAGAGAAGGGCACCGCCTAAAAAAAAGCTCGAGGCATTCCTTACCCAGCTCCAGGACCTTGCGACCGGAGACCATATAGTCCACGCGCACCACGGTGTAGCACTCTACAGGGGGCTAAAACGGCTCGAAATAGACAGAGTGGAGAGCGACTTTCTGCTTCTTGAGTACGCAGGTGGAGACAAGCTCTACCTCCCGGTCTGGCGGATGGATCTTATAAGCCGGTACCACGCCATGGAGGGCAGAACCGCCTCACTCGACAGGCTCGGCGGCACAGGCTGGGCAAAAGCGACCGGCAAGGTAAAGCATGCCGTAGAGCAGATGGCGGTAAAGCTTCTAAAACTCTACTCGGAGCGAGAAGTTGCAGAGGGTTTCAGCTTCTCCGCACCGGACACGATGTTCGAAGAGTTTGAAGCCGGTTTTGAGTACGAAGAGACACCGGACCAGGCCCGTGCTATTACGGAGTGCCTGACCGACATGAGGAGGGCGCGCCCAATGGACAGGCTCGTCTGCGGTGACGTCGGCTACGGCAAGACAGAGGTCGCCATCCGAGCTGCATTTAAAGCTGTGCAAGACTCCAAACAGGTAGCGGTGCTGGTGCCTACCACGGTTCTTGCAACGCAGCACTACCTGACCTTCAAAAGCAGGCTTGCGCCATACCCTGCGAAGGTAGAGGTCTTGAGCCGTTTCAAATCGCGTAAAGAGCAGAACGAGACCATCGAGAGACTTGGCCGCGGCGAGGTAGATATACTTATAGGCACTCACAGACTGCTTCAAAAGGACGTAAGTTTTAAAGACCTCGGTATGATCGTCATTGACGAAGAGCACCGCTTCGGCGTGGCGCAGAAGGAACGGCTGAAGCAGCTCAGGAAGTCGGTGGACGTACTAACGCTTACTGCCACCCCCATTCCACGCACTCTCCATATGTCCTTCGCCTCTATCCGCGATCTCTCGATAATCAATACGCCGCCCGAAGACAGACTCGCGATAAAGACCCGCGTTATACGGTTCGACGAAGAGATGATTGCAGAGGCGATACAGCGCGAGATGAGCAGGGGTGGGCAGGTCTTCTTCGTCCATAACAGGATCCAGTCCATGCCCTCAATGCTGACCTTTCTTGAACGCATTGTGCCGGGGGCGAAAATAGTCGCGGCGCATGGGCAGATGAAGGAGAGGGAGCTGGAAAAAAAGATGCTCGGTTTTGTAAACGGCGAAATCGATGTGCTCCTGTCTACTGCAATAATAGAGTCGGGCCTCGACATACCGAGCGCAAATACAATAATAATAAACCGGGCCGACAGGTTCGGCCTTGCGGAACTCTACCAGTTGAGAGGCAGGGTCGGCAGAAGCAGCCACCGGGCTTACGCCTACTTCATCTGCCCTGACTCAGCAGTAATGAGCACTGACGCGCGTAAAAGAATAGAGGTTATAGAAGAGCTCTCGGATCCGGGAAGCGGCTTTAAGATAGCGACCTACGATCTTGAGATACGTGGCGCGGGAGAGCTGCTGGGCACCTCGCAGTCCGGTTCAATTGCGGCAGTAGGATTTGAGATGTACACGCAGCTCCTGGAAGAGGCCGTCATGGAACTACAGGGCAAGAAAGTAACCGAAGAGGTGGCGCCCGAGATAAACCTCAAGGTCTCCCAGTACCTTCCTGAAGAGTATATCGCCGACACCCGCTTGAGGCTCGGACTCTACAAACGCCTGGCCGGTGCCCCTGACAACGCGGAGATCGACGCGATCACCGACGAAATGGAAGACCGTTTCGGTGAACTGCCCGAACTTGTAGAAAATCTGATTCGCCTTATGCGGCTCAAGGTCTCGCTTAAGAGAGTAAAAGCCACTGAGCTTGTGCAGAAAGGGCACAAACTCTACCTCCGGTTCGCTACCGGTGAGGCTGCCCCGGACCCTCGCTTTACCGACAGAGCAATTGAACTCTTCAGGACTTTTCCTGCAACTTATACGGTAACGCCTGACTCAAGGCTCGTTATGAGCATGAACTCCGAGGACCCGGTTCTGGATCAAGCGAAAAACCTGTTGAAAGAACTTCTAAGCACATGTTAACATTTACCATTATTTCAAACACCTTTAACGGTAAACAGTAGTATGTTGAGACTGAAAATAAAACACCTAATGGTCACGGTCCTGCTTGCTCTGGCCCTGCCCATTCTCGGATGCGACGGCACGCCTGTGGCGCCTTCAGAAACAAAAGGCAAGGCCGCAATTACGGTAGATACCCGGACCATAACGGTTGAAGAGTACAACGACGCGCTCAACAGACTTCTGCCCCCTGAGTCCGAAGAGGTCGGGTCCGAAGAGATCGCCGAACTGAAGAAAAGCATAATCGCCCAGCTGATAGAAGAGGCGCTGCTGCTCGACTCCGCCATAAAAAGAGGCCTTACGGTAACAGAATCCGAGCTTGAAGTCGAGGTAGAGTATATACAGGGTACCGTAGGCGCGGAGGAGTTCGACAGCATAGTCACGAAACGGTACGGTAGTCTGGAGAACTGGAAGGACGAACTGCGTAGAAAACTCCTTATCGGTAAAGTCATAGAGCAGGTAATCACATCAGGGGTAGAAATAACCGAAGAGACCGCTCAGATATACTACGATGAGCATATCTCCGAATACAAGGTACCTGAACAGGTGCATGCGCGGATGATACTGGTCGACAGCGAGGAAGAGGCTCGCGCAATTCGTAAGAAACTTACACCGGAAAATTTTGCACAGACCGCAAAGGATGTTTCGATAAGCCCGGAGGGTGAGCGCGGCGGAGACCTCGGTTTCTTCGGTATAGGAGATATGCCCGAAGAGTTCGAGGAAGTAGCCTTTACAACACGGCAAGGCGGGATTTCAAGAATCCTCAAAACCGGTTACGGTTACCACATCTTCTTTATTGAAGAGCGCAGAAAGAGCATTATGCTCGAGTTCGAAACGGTTAAAGATGACATCATAGAAGAGATGAGCCGCGAGGTGGCTGAACGCAAGTTCAGCGAATGGATCACTACTCTAAAAAGAAACGCGGATATTAGAATTAAGGAACAGCTCCTGTGAAGATTTCCCAGAAGAGGACTATAGAAGAGTTACATAACGTTGCCGGAAAGAGACTCAAGAGAAGAGTCTGTACCGCCATTGCAGCTGTTATACTTGCACTGTTGAGTCTGCCGACGCTGTCGCATGCCGAGGTCGTCGACAGGATCGTTGCCGTAATAAACGACCACATTATAACTCTCTCTGAACTCAATACCGCAACAAACGTTGCGCTCGACAACGTAGACGGCAAGAAGCCTGCCAACAAAAAGAGCATCTTCGAGTTCAGGAACAAAGCGCTCGAAACCCTTATAAATCGGAAACTGATCAAACAGGCATCTGACGCCGCAGGTATAGACGTCAACGAAAGAGAGATCGATAGCGCGATAGAGGATGTAAAAAAAGAGAACAACCTAACTAAAGAGAAGCTTATGCTCGCGTTGGCGCAAAACGGTCTAACCATGCGCGAATACAGAGAGCAGTTGAAAGAGCAGATTCGAGAAGTCAAATTCGTTGACATCGAGTTTAAGTCGAAGATATCCGTGCTTGACGATGAGGTAGAAGACTACTACCGGCAGAACATAAACGAGTTTCTACAGGCGCCGACATTCAGGGCACGCATGATATTTTTACCGGGTACCGACAAGTCGGTACAGAAGAAGAGGCTTGCGATAATAGAGGATGAGCTAAAGAAAAAGGTGACGTTTGAGGAACTTGCGCGCCAGTACTCGGAAGGGCCGAACGCGCAGGACGGCGGGGATCTCGGCTGGCTCTCGAAAGGAGAGCTCGACCCTGCGCTCGAACTAGAACTCGAAAAACTGAAGATCAACGAAGTCAGTCAGAAGATAACGCGGCCCGAAGGTATCTATCTGCTCCAGCTCACGAGATCGCGAGAGGCAGAACCGGCTAGCATTACCGAGAGCACGCCGGCTATTCAAAAGACCCTCTTTAACAGGCGGATGGAGAAGAGGTACAACTCATGGCTCAAAGAGGCACGCAAGTCCGCGCATATTGAAATCAGGCTTTAGGCCCGCTACCCGGCAACAGGCACTCTTCCTAGACACTTATGAAACCTATTATAGCCGTAACAATGGGCGACCCGTGCGGGGTCGGTCCTGAAATAGCGATTAAAGCTATTGCCAGCAGAAAGGTACTCGCCGTAGCCGACCCTGTAATTGTTGGTGACGGTGCGCTGTTACGTATTGTTGCTGAAAAACTCGGCCTGAGACCCGCGGCAACGCGCCGTATAAGAGACTTTCCGGTGCTCGACCCCAACACAATTAAACCCGGAAGACCTACGAAGAGAAGCGGCACAGCAATGCTGCTTTATGTAGAAAAAGCCGTACGCATGGTGCTCGACAAAGAGGCCGCAGCAGTAGTAACAGGCCCTATCAACAAGGCTGCCGCCAAGAAGGCCGGGTTCGCATGGCCAGGACACACCGAGTATATAGCCCACCTGACCGACACCAAGGACTTCCGCATGATGCTCGGCGGAACAGATCTCAAGGTCGTACTCGTTACGATCCATGAGCCGATCAAATCCGTTCCTTCGCTAATCACAACGAGTGCGGTACTAAAGAGTATCCGGATTACCAATGACTCGTTCAAAAGGGACTTCGGGCTGACCTGTCCCCGCATAGCGGTTGCTGGACTCAACCCCCACGCCGGAGAGGGCGGTGTTATGGGAGATGAGGACGGTACGATAATCGCACCGGCTGTAAGAAAAGCTCGAAAAACCGGCATAAACGCAACAGGGCCTTTACCTGCGGATACGCTCTTCTACAGGGCCGCAAGAAAAAAAGAGTTCGATGTGGTGCTCTGCATGTACCACGACCAGGGGCTAGGGCCGCTAAAGCTCCTCCATTTTGAAGACGGTATCAACTGCACGCTCGGTCTTCCGATCATACGGACGTCAGTCGACCACGGTACCGCATACGACATAGCTTGGCAGGGCCGCGCCGGCCACGAAAGCCTCGTCAATGCGATAATAATTGCCGCGCAGATGGCCAAAAGAAGAGACAGAAGATAAAACTCTGCTAACTTAAAAAAGCGAACGTTTTTTATGGATAAGATTGTTATAAAGGGTGCGAGAGAGCACAACCTCAAATCTATCGACCTTGAGATACCTCGCGACAAACTCATCGTTATTACCGGCGTGTCGGGCTCGGGTAAATCGAGCCTCGCTTTCGATACCATCTACGCCGAAGGACAAAGGCGCTACGTCGAAAGCCTCTCGGCATATGCGCGCCAGTTCCTGGAGCAGATCGACAAGCCCGATGTGGAGAGCATAGAAGGCCTCTCGCCCTCCATCTCGATAGAGCAGAAGAGCACCTCTAAAAACCCGCGCTCTACCGTCGGAACCGTAACCGAGGTTTACGACTACCTGCGGCTGCTCTACGCACGTATCGGTCGGCCCCACTGCTACAAATGTTCCAAGCCGATAACAGCCAGAACAATCGAACAGATGGTCGACACGCTTGTCGATCTTTCTGATGGCACACGATTGCTAGTACTCTCTCCTATCGTACGGGGACGCAAAGGCGAGTACAAAAAAGAGCTCGACCGTTTAAGAAAAGAGGGCTACACACGGGTTCGCATAAACGGTGAAATAACCGAACTAGATTCCGTAATCGTGCTTGACAAGAGAAAGAAACAGAATATCGATGTAGTCGTAGACCGCCTGATCTTAAAGAACGGGATACGGCGCAGGCTTACCGACTCACTCGAAATTGCGGCGCGCCTGTCAGACGGTATCGTCAAGCTCGACGTTGTTGGAGACAAAGAACTGCTCTTTAACGAGAAGCTCTCCTGCGTAAAGTGTTCTATCAGCTACCCGGAGATAAATCCAACGACCTTTTCGTTCAACAGCCCTTACGGTGCCTGCACCACCTGCAAAGGGCTCGGCGTGAAGTTCTACTTCGATCCCGAACTGGTAGTAGGAGATGAGAAGCTTGCTCTCAACTCCGGTGCTATAACACCGTGGGCAGCAGCAACCGGAAAACGGGTCTCTCCGTACTACCTCCATATTCTCGAAGCGCTCGCCTCACACTACTCTTTCGACCTCTTAAAACCGTGGGTAAAGTTGCCTGTGAAAGTCAGGGAGTTGTTGCTGAATGGTACAGGTGAAGAAGAGATTAAGTTCGAAGGACGCACGGCCCGGAACCGTTACTCTTATACGGAACCCTTTGAGGGCGTACTGGCAAACCTTGAGCGGAGGTATCACGAGACCGAGTCGGACGACGTAAGAACGGGGCTCGAAAAGTATATGAACTCACAACCGTGCCCCGAGTGCAACGGGGCGCGCCTTAAAAGAGAGGCGCTTAGCGTAAAGATCGGCGGCAAGAACATCTGGGAGGTCGTTCAGATGTCGATCAAAAAGGCCGTGCTCTTTTTCGCACGCCTTAAGCTGACCAAGAGCGAAACTGAAATAGCGCGCAGAATTCTCAAAGAGATTACCGAAAGGCTCGGCTTTCTCGCCAACGTCGGCCTCGACTACATTACCCTCGACCGCTCCGCAGGTACGCTCTCGGGAGGAGAGGGGCAGAGGATTCGTCTTGCAACCCAAATCGGCTCCAGCCTTGTTGGTGTTCTCTATATTCTCGATGAGCCTTCAATCGGTCTCCACCAGCGTGATAACCGTAAACTTCTCGGTGCTCTTACCAGGCTTCGCGATATGGGCAATACCGTCATAGTGGTCGAACATGATGAAGAGACCATGCTCGCCTCCGATCTGATTATAGATATGGGCCCCGAAGCCGGTGAGGGAGGCGGGCGCATCGTCGCACAAGGAACTGTAAAGGAGATACTCAAAGATCAAAACAGCCTGACCGGAGGATACCTTTCTGGCAGGTTGAAGATACCAGTGCCAAAGGTACGCAGGCAGCCGGGTAAGAAACGGTTGCGCCTCAAGGGACTCAGTGCAAATAACCTTAAAAATATCGACGTAGAGATCCCCGTAGGGCTGATGACATGCGTTACCGGTGTATCTGGTTCAGGTAAGTCTACCCTTGTAATCGACACGCTATATAGAAATCTTGCGCGCAGTCTCTACCGCTCCAAGGAGCGCCCCGGCCATGTAACAAAGATAACGGGGCTGGAGTACATAGACAAGGTTATCGCGATTGACCAGTCCCCTATCGGGCGCACTCCTCGCTCAAACCCATCAACCTACACCGGACTCTTCACCCCCATTCGCGAACTCTTCAGCCAGCTGCCCGAATCCCGTGTACGCGGTTACACCCCGGGCCGCTTCAGCTTTAACGTTAAGGGGGGCCGATGTGAGGCCTGTAAAGGCGACGGACTTATAAAGGTAGAGATGCATTTTTTACCTGACGTCTATGTGACATGTGAAGTCTGCAACGGTGCGCGGTACAACCGAGATACCCTTGAGATTCTATTCCGGGGAAAGAGTATTACCGATTGTCTCAACCTGACCGTCACAGAGGCGCTTACATTCTTCGAGAATATTCCTTCGATACGGGAAAAACTCTCAACACTCTCCGACGTTGGTCTCGGTTACATTCGGCTCGGTCAACCGTCAACCACACTTTCCGGCGGTGAGGCCCAGAGAATTAAATTATCAAAAGAGCTATCGAAACGGGCATCAGGCAAAACACTCTACATACTCGACGAACCTACCACCGGGCTCCACTTCGCAGATATTCATAAGTTACTCGACGTCCTGCACCAGCTCAGTAAATCCGGAAACACCATTATCATAATCGAGCATAATCTGGACGTTATCAAGTCTGTCGATAATATTATAGACCTAGGCCCTGAGGGAGGAGACGGAGGAGGAGAGGTAGTTGCCTCTGGAACACCCGAAGAGGTTGCAGCAAACGAAAAATCATACACCGGAGAGTTTCTAAAGAACGTACTTGAGTAGGAAGAGTACTGTAGCACTTCAACCGGTGTTGTATAAAGACCGATCTGATTAGAAATAAAGAGAAGGGGGGAAAACAATCTTTAGATATTGTAAAAT
>JAJCZH010000023.1 GCA_029262515.1 Deltaproteobacteria bacterium
GGGTCTTTAAGAACTTTCCGGAGTTCAACTCCTACTCGAACACGAGGTTTGTTCTTGAGCTTACGGGACCGGGTGTTGACCGTCCGTCAATTCCTGCACCGGCTGCACCGCAGGAGACCCATTAGTAAAGAGCGGGTCTTAAGGCTCTGTGTTTTTTGGAGAGATGCCCGAGAGGCTGAAGGGGGCTGATTCGAAATCAGTTGTACCGTTTTGCGGTACCGGGGGTTCGAATCCCTCTCTCTCCGCCATTACTTGAGCGTTCCAGTAGTACCAGTGATACTTCACTCGCATGTTGTGGGTATTCCTGGGTGATTTTGGTTGAATCTCCACTGCCGTGTATTGTAAAGCAAGTAGCTGATATACGGAGAAAAAATAGAATAAATCGGGTAGTTGGAGAGGTGACCGAGAGGCCGAAGGTGCACGATTGGAAATCGTGTGTGCACTCATACTGTACCGAGGGTTCGAATCCCTCCCTCTCCGCCATTACTTTAAAGTTCTCTTTCTCAGTGATTCGAAACCGCCCGAGCGCCGACCCTGTGGAGGATAAGACCGCAGGAAGCGGTCGTAAGCGAGGGTGGCGGGCTGGAGCGATGAGGCATGAAGGCGAAGAGCATAAGCCGAATTCCTCCCTCTCCGCCATTTTTTGAGCTAAACTTTTGCAGTATTTGAAACCGCATTAAATATACTTCAATTATACTTCGCAGTAGGGTTTGAAGAGAGTGTTGATAGCCGGGTCTTGCGCAATGGACGATTTGTAAAGTCCGCCAGGTCCGGAAGGAAGCAACGGTAGCAGATTAACCCATGTGCCGCAAGGGTGCCTGGCTATCAACACTCTCTTCAAACCGTCTGTGCACCTCGGCACCTCGGCGCCTAACGCCTGTTTGGTCGGCCGGTATGGGAGACCAAACAGCGCAATGTCCGATTACCAGGTTATAGCCAGAAAGTGGAGACCGGCCCTATTCTCCGAAATAGTCGGTCAGAACCATGTTGTCCGTACGCTCAGCAACGGAGTAGAGAGCGGCAGGATTTCGCATGCCTATATCTTTTCAGGCCCTCGCGGCGTAGGCAAGACCACGGCCGCGAGAATACTTGCCAGGTGCCTCAATTGCGCATCCGGCCCTGTTGCCGTCCCCTGTAACACGTGCTCGCAGTGTAAAGCGATAATAAACGGTTCGAGCACCGATGTCTTTGAAATAGACGGCGCTTCGAACAACTCCGTTGATAATATCAGGGAGCTTAGAGAGAGCGTAAAGTACCTGCCAAGCGAAGGCAAGTACAGGGTCTATATCATAGACGAAGTACATATGCTCTCTTCTTCGGCCTTCAATGCCTTGCTGAAAACCCTCGAAGAGCCGCCTGCACATGCCGTTTTTATCTTTGCTACCACTGAGATTCATAAGATACCCCTTACCATACTTTCTCGCTGCCAGAGGCTCGATTTCAAGCGTATTTCACTCGGCAAGATTCAGCAGCACCTTAAGAAGATCGTTGACGACGAGGGCATTGTTTTTGACGATGAGGCGCTCTATACGCTTGCTCGCGGCGGAGACGGCAGCCTGCGTGACGCCCAGAGCCTCCTTGAGCAGGTGCTCGCTTTCGGTGGCGGAGAGGTTAAGACTGCGGACGTGGCCTCTGCGCTCGGTCTTATGGATCGCTCGGTCCTGTTCGACCTTTTGGAGGCAATAGTTCTAAAAGATGCTCTTATTTGTCTCAATCTTGTTGAAAAGATATATAATTTTGGATATGATCTAAAGAGGGCCACATCCGACCTGATTGAGGCGGTACGCGATTTAAACGTCGTCAAGGTTACGCTCGGCAGTGGTGAGGGTGGTAGAACATTTTTGCCGGACTTGCCCGACCACGAGTATGAACGGCTTGTTAGTCTTGCAGGCAGCACAGGAGTTGAACGGCTCCAGATGCTGTTTACTATAATTTCAAAAGCATATGAAGAGGTCTCAAAGAGCGAGTTTCCGAGGTATGCTCTTGAGATGGCGCTGGTTAAGGCGGCCCGGTTTGACGAGGTACGCTCTGTTGCGGATATCGCCGAGAGCCTGAAAAGGCTCTCAAGTGGTTTTAAAGGCACCCAGGGCCCTAATACCGGTGTCGTTTCGTCTGCCTCTTCCGTTCCTGTCGAAGACTCTGTGCGGACCGGGCAGACTACAGGTAGAAGCACCGGTTCTAAGCAGGAGGCCGGGAAGACAGCTTCGCCGGAGACAAGTCCTGTTCAGCAACCGCCGGCACGGCAGTTAAACGGTAGCCGTTTAGGAGTTACTGAGAGTCAAGGCATAGAGGTTACTGAAAGCACTGAAGCCGTAGACGTTCCTGTTACAACCGCCGGTGCTGAAGAGACCGCAGCGGTTTATAGCAATACCGGCGTCGGCAACGCACCGGACGGTTTTCTGGAGCAGATAAAACAGCGTGATCAAGAGCTTGGCTCGGGACTTGAGGCGGCCAATATTGACGTAGAGGGCGATATAGTCAGGATAACCGCCAAGGAGCGGAGGCTGGAGTTTAAACTTTCAGCCAGCAGGGCACAGCTTGAAAAGCTCTGTCAAGCCTTTTTCGGCAGGAAAATGCGTATTGAGGTAGGTATAAACTCCGAAGCCGAACAGAGAAAGAGAGGCCCCGAACCGCTCGTGCAGGATGCTCTAGATGTATTCGGCGGCAAGGTTTTAGAAGAGAGCAGGGGGAGCACTAATGTCTAAACAGCTTGGCGATTTGATGAAGCAGGCGCAGAAGATGCAGGAGCGCATGGGCGAGATACAGCAGGAACTGAGCACCAGGACGTGCGAGGCCTCTGTAGGTGGCGGAATGGTGGTTGCAACCGTAAGCGGGAATCAGGAACTGATAGCCTTGAAGGTAGATCCTGCGGTTGTGGACGCAGACGATGTGGAGATGCTGCAGGACCTTGTGGTGGCCGCCGTTAATGAGGGCTTCAGGAAGAGTAAAGAGATGATGAGCGAAGAGATGGGCAAGGCGACCGGCGGGTTTGGCGGTGGCGGCGGCATGGATCTCTCTTCGATTTTTAAGTAAATGTTCGGCCCCGGTTTTGTAGTACAGGGCTTAATGAATAAGGTTTATTCGTAATGGTGCAGTATGCCGAGCCTATAGAGAGGCTCATACAGGCTTTTTCGAGACTTCCCGGTATAGGTGAAAAGTCTGCAACTCGGCTGGCGCTCTTTATTTTAAACTCCAAGAGCGGTTATGTGGAAGAGTTTGTCGAGAGTATCGATACGCTAAAAGAGAGGGTCAAACTCTGCGGCACGTGTATGGCCTTTTCGGCGACAGATCCATGTCCGACCTGTTCAGACCAGGCGCGAAATCACGCGATTATCTGTGTTGTGTCGGACTTTAAAGATATGATGGCTTTAGATGCTGCAGGAGGGTTTTCCGGCAGCTACCATATACTGCACGGTAATCTGGCGCCCTTAAAGGGTGTGGGGCCTGATGAGTTACGGATTAGCGAGTTGATGGACAGAGTCGAGTCCGGCGGGATAGAAGAGGTAATACTTGCGACGGGTTTCGATTCCGAGGGTGAAGCTACCGCTCTCTACCTGACCCGTATCCTCAAACCGTACGGGGTCAAGTTGACGCGTCTCGCCTCAGGCGTGCCGGTAGGCAGTTATGTCGAGTATATGGACGGTGTTACGCTTGGTCGCGCTATGGACGGCAGAAGAATTATTTAAGTATTTGGCCGGGGGGACCGGTTCTGTATCAAGCAAGGTACCAGGTTCTGTGATAAGGTAAAGGGATGCGTACAGTGGAGTACCTCAAAGGCCTGCGGTCCGGTGCGGTAGAAGATTCGGTGGTTTGTAAGAGGTAGAAGCTACGGGTCCGCAAGGCGGATATAGACGCCGAGCGGGGAAAATATAGAGAGAAAGGGAATGTACAATGCTTGAAGTAAGGTGGCATGGAAGGGCTCAGCAGGGAGTTGTTACTGCGGCAAAGGTACTCGGAGAGACGTGTTTGAGGTCTGGCAAGTATGTTCAGGCCTTTCCGGAATTCGGCCCCGAGAGGATGGGCGCGCCGGTAAAGGCGTATAACAGGGTCTCGGACGAACCGATCAAGATGCACTGTTCCGTTGCGAACCCCAAATATGTATTGATTGCAGACCCGACGCTAATCGGTATGTCGCTGGCCGGTGGCATGGAGACCTCTGGAGGCGTTACGGAAGGGACCCCGGAAGATGCGGTCTTTATTGTTAATACGCCGAAGTCTCCGGCTGAAATGCGCACGGCGCTTGAGCTCGACGGCAAGTCGGCAAAGGTCTTCACCGTAGATGCCTCGCAGATATCTATCGATAAGATAGGCCGTCACATACCGAACACTCCGATGCTCGGAGCGCTCGCAAAGGCGACCGACATGGTTACGCTCGAGGACTTGATAGACGACTTTAAAGTCAATTACGCAAAGAAGTACAGTGAGGCCGTTATTAACGGAAACGTAGAGGCCATGAAGAGTGGTTACGAGAGTATATCCGAAGGCTGAGTGGACCCTCTGTGGGGGAGGTGTCGTCCCATCCAACCGTTTTTAAATTGACTGCCGGTTCTGTAGAGGCTTACCAGAGATTACGGTAGAAGGTTATAGTCGAAGGTTATAAAGGTTATAAAGGAGAGGTTATGACGGATAAGAATGGTAACGAAGAGTATCCTATCGGAGGTGTCATACTTGACGGCGGCAACGCCGATGGGTATGAAACCGGAGGGTGGCGCAAGCTAAAACCGGTTTTAGATAAAGAGAAGTGTACCAACTGCCTGATTTGCTGGGTCATGTGTCCGGATTCCGCTATTATAGTAGAGGATGGAAAGCTGGTCGGGTTTGATATGGAGCATTGCAAGGGGTGCGGTATCTGTGACGTAGAGTGCCCTGATAAGATAAATGCTATAAAAATGGTAAGTGAAGAGGAGGCCGACTGATGGCTATAGAGAATGCTAAGGAAGCACAGGTAGGGCTTACCGGTAACTCGGCTGTTGCCCTTGCTATGAAACAGGTGAATCCGGACGTCTGCCCGGCCTACCCGATAACGCCGTCCACCGCTATTATAGAGACCTTTTCATCCTACGTCGCAGATGGAGAAGTCGATACCGAGTTGATTACCGTTGAGTCCGAGCACTCTGCCATGAGCGCGGGAATAGGCGCCGCTGCCGCCGGAGCGCGTGTTATGACCGCCACATCGGCCCAGGGACTCGCCCTCATGTGGGAGATGCTCTATATCGCTTCTGGAATGAGACTTCCGATAGTAATGACGAATGTCAACAGAGCGCTCGCCGCGCCGATCAACATCCACTGCGATCATTCGGACTCTATGGGCGCGCGGGATTCTGGCTGGATTCAGCTCTATTCGGAAACAGTGCAGGAGTCTTACGACAACGTCTTGATGGCTGTGAGGATTGCCGAGAAGGTCAAGCTTCCGGTCATGGTCTGCCTCGATGGATTTATTACAAGCCACGCTATTGAGAACATGGAGACAATAAATGACGCCGACGTTCAAGAGTTTGTCGGCGAGTACGAGCCGGAGACGTCGCTGCTCAAGGAGTCGGAACTTCCGGCGACCTACGGCGCTATGTCGCTGCCCGACTCTTACATGGTCTTCAAGAAGCAGCAGTCCGAGGCGATGAGCGGCGCAAAGAAGGTTGTTGAGGAGGTATCTGCGGAGTTTGCTCAAAAGTTCGGTCGCGAGTACGGTCTTTTAGACTCTTACGAGCTTGACGATGCCGACGTGGCGATAGTTATCTTCAACTCGGCGACCGGAACCACAAGGGTAGCCGTCGATGAGCTGAGGAAAGAGGGGCATAAGGTCGGTGTGCTTAGAATCAGACTCTTCAGGCCTCTTCCGCATGCCGAGATTGCAGAGGCCCTTAAGGGCTTGAAGGCCGTTGCCTGCCTCGACAGAGTAGACTCCTTCAACGATTTCGGCGGGCCGCTTTTTAATGAGGTGCGCTCTTCTATCTACGACCTCGAAGAGAGGCCGAAGGTTATTAGCAGGATCTACGGGCTCGGTGGCCGCGACTACAAGGTCTCGGACGCAAGAAGCGTCTTCGAGGAGCTCCTGGGTATAGTTGAGACGGGTACCGTTAAAGAGATAACCAAGTACATAACGATCTAACCGGGGTTTGATGAACAGAACGCCCGCAGGCGCATAAAGGCCACAGGGCTAACGATACGAGGTATTTGAAATGGCGAATCTTAAGGAACTGGCACAAAAGGAAGAACTCTTCACTGGCGGCCACCGGCTCTGTGCCGGATGCGGTATACCGCCGATAGTGAGGCTTGTACTCAGATCGACAGACGCGGAACTTGTGGCGGCTACGGCTACAGGCTGTCTCGAAGTCGGTACGACCATCTACCCGTACTCCTCATGGAGAATTCCGTGGATACACTCCGCGTTCGAGAACTCTGCGGCAACTATATCAGGTGTTGAGACCGCCTACCGCGCGCTTAAAAAGCGGGGCAGGATCCCTAAGGACAGAGATATGAAGTTCATAGCCTTCGGCGGTGACGGCGGAACATACGATATCGGGCTTCAGTCGCTCTCGGGTGCGCTTGAAAGGGGTCACGACTTCCTCTACCTCTGTTACGATAACGGTGCGTATATGAACACCGGTATTCAGCGTTCAAGTGCAACGCCGCTCGGCTCCAACACCACGACCTCCCCGGCCGGTGAAGTGATACCGGGTAAGGAAGAGTGGAGAAAAGACCTGACGCGTATAGTGGTTGCGCATAACGTGCCGTACGCCGCACAGGCCTCTCCTCACAACTGGAAGGATCTCGAAAAGAAGGCGACAAAGGCCCTCGCTACCAAAGGCCCTACCTTCTTGAACGTAATGAGCCCCTGCCCGCTCGGATGGTACACCAAACCGGAAGACTCCATACAGCTTGCCAAGCTCTCAACAGATACCTGCTACTGGCCGCTCTACGAAGTCGAAGACGGTGTCTTGAAGGTTACCTACAAGCCGCGTGAAAAGAAGCCGATAGTAGAATGGCTTAAACCGCAGGGCCGCTTCAAGCACCTCTTTAAGCCGGGTGGCGATAAAGTTATAGAGCAGATACAGGAACTGATAGACCGTGAGTGGAACAGGCTGCTCGATCTTGACGGCAAGCAGATATTCTAACTGTTCTCGGGTATGAAAATCGGTAGCGCGAGTGCAGCAAGCTTTAATCGCTTCACTCTTGCGGTGGTAAAGGGTGCTTTTACTCTGCAAAGCAGAGTAATCGCACCATCGGCTGAAAACCTTAACAGTATAAGAAGGGATCTGAGATGCCGCAGTCCTCTTTCGTAATGTTCGACGAAGAGTACCGGGAGATAACGGCTATTGTCGAGAAGCTGCTTCGAGAGACTAATTCCAAGTGCGTCTACCTTGTGGATAAGGACGGCCAGCTGATCTCCTCCACCGGAGACACACATAATATAGACGCAACCTCTCTGGCTTCATTGACCGCAGGAAATATTGCTGCAACCGGAGGGCTTGCGAAACTTATCGGTGAAAAGGAGTTCTCGATACTCTTCCACGAGGGTGAGCGTGACAATATTCATATTTCGGTAGTAGGCTCGCGCATTATCCTGGTCGTTATATTTGACAAGAGGTCGAGCCTCGGTCTTGTCAGGCTCAGGGTGAAGAAGGCGTGCGAGGCGTTGAATAAGAGCCTCAACAAGCTGCTTACAAAGATGGAAGTAGGCGTGGAGGCCGAGAACCTCCTCAAAGAAATTACTGATGAGGATATAGAAAGGCTATTCACCTGACCCGGATCTCTTTTTTACTCTTTTTCGCAATGAGGGGTTCGGTTTGAGCAGATTATGCTTCCGGACTTCTTTCAAAGCTGAAACCCGAACCTGAGTATCTATAAAATTACTGTTCCGGTTCTTCGTACGTATTGTCCGTACACTTTATGCTATCTTTAGACGGTACTGATGTCATTTATTAATTACTCTTCAAGAGAGATAAACTGCAAGATTGTCTATTACGGCCCGGGCCTGTGCGGTAAGACTACCAATCTTCAGGTTATCTACAAAAAGACCCGGCCAGAGGCTAAGGGCAAGATGATAACTCTTGCTACTGAGACTGAGCGCACGCTCTTTTTCGATTTCCTTCCTCTTGCGCTCGGTGATATCAAGGGCTTTAAGACCCGTTTTCACCTCTATACGGTTCCGGGTCAGATATTTTACGATGCATCGCGCAAGCTGATACTCAAGGGCGTTGATGGAATCGTCTATGTTGCCGACTCTCAGGTTGAGCGTATGGATGCCAATATTGAGTCTTTTGAGAATATGAAGATCAATCTCGAAGAGCAGGGTTATAGCCTCTCCAATATTCCGTACATTATACAGTACAACAAACGCGACTTGCCGACCGCCGTGCCGGTAGAAGAGCTGCGTAAGGTTCTAAATGTCGATGGTGTTCCGGACTTCGAGTCGATTGCGAGAGATTCTATAGGGGTTTTTGAGACTCTCAAGGCGATAGTGAAGCTGGTTCTGATTGAGCTTAAAAAAGGCGCATAATACCTTGGGCCGTATTATTGGTATTGGGGCTCCTCTTTTTTTTTAATATAAGGTGCTCTGGCAGTCTCTTTCTATAAGTCTTAATGTGGCGCGTAGTTAACGATAGCGCGTCCTTCACTTTTCTATTCTAATATATCTTATAGTTCTTTTTCCCGGGAGGGTCTCTGCACATGAGTCTCACAGAAGAGGTATCTAAAGAAGTTATTGTTGCATTGAAGGCTGGCGATAAGCCTAAGGCCGCTACCCTGCGGCTTCTGCTCTGCGCCTTGCAGAATAAAGAGAAGGACCTTAAGCGTA
Organism: Deltaproteobacteria bacterium; assembly: GCA_029262515.1. Classification (GTDB taxonomy): domain Bacteria; phylum Desulfobacterota; class GWC2-55-46; order GWC2-55-46; family JADFVP01; genus JADFVP01. Next base: position 8,795 of record JAJCZH010000023.1, read on the forward strand.
GCCTCGATGATGCCGAGGCGCAGCAGATGGTAGCCACACTTCTTCGCCAGAGAAACGAGTCCGTAGAGCAGTTCAGGAAGGGCGGCCGCGAGGAACTTGCTCTAAAAGAAGAGGCCGAGATAGTGATACTCAAAGAGTATCTTCCGCCTCAACTCTCAAAAGACGAAGTCCTGGCGGTGGTTAAAGAGAAGGCTGCGGAACTCGGCGCCACGTCTATGGGTGATATGGGAAAGCTTATGAAGGCCGTTATGTCGGTCTTGAAGGGTAAAGCAGAAGGCAGGTTAATTAACGAAACGGTAAAAGAGGTACTCGGCTCATAGTCCGGGTTTCATACGAATAGGAATTAATAGATATGAAACTTAAAGAGATTTACGAAAAGGCCTATAAAAGAGGTATTGAACTCGACCCCAGGGGTGTTGACGAGGTTACGAGTGAACTCGAACGGGCCGGCAAGGATTTTGCGGATCTGAAGGAGGGTGAGAAGAGGTTCTTCGATACGGAAAAGCTGGTCAACCCGTACGCTGATACGAGAATCCTCTGCGGGGACCCAGGCACCGAGGTGCGCCGCATGCTGGTCGGCATAGATATGGAGGTCGGAGAGATACTTCTGGCCGATAGGCTGACGGAGAGGGGCAAGAAGGTTGATCTTGTACTTGCCCATCACCCGCAAGGAAAGCCGATGGCAGACCTCTACGACGTAATGGACATGCAGTCCGGTATACTATATAAGTACGGCGTGCCGGTCAACGTTGCCGAAGACATAATGGACGAGCGGATAAAAGAGGTTGAGCGCAGGCTCATGCCGGTTAACCATACCCGTGCCGTTGATGCTGCCCGCCTGCTCGATATTCCCTTTATGTGTATCCATACACCGACGGACAACGCGGTTACCACATACCTTCAGGACCTCTTCGATGAGCAGCAGCCGCGTTACGTCTCCGACGTTATCGATATCCTGAGATCGATTCCTGAGTACGAAGGGGCATCCGCCGAGACACTAGGACCGAAGGTCGTCTGCGGGGCAGCGCGCCGCAGGGTCGGTAAGGTCTTTGTCGATATGACCGGCGGCACCGGGGGTTCCAAGAAGGCGTTCGAGACCCTGACCAACGCCGGGGTCTCTACCATAGTGGGCATGCATATAGGCGAAGATCATCGCAAGGAGGCTTCCAAGAACCATATAAACGTGGTTATAGCCGGTCATATTGCGAGCGACTCCATCGGTATAAACCTTATGCTGGACCATGTGCTCGACGAGAGCGTGGAGGTTGTGGAGGCTTCGGGCTTCAGGCGGATTTCGAGAGACTGATCACTCCGCATGCAGCGCCACTCCGCGTGCAGTGCATTCTATATGTTGTTCGGTAGGTATAAAGAGCCGTTTAGGTAGCAGATGTAGGTTGAGTATAAATTTTGCCTTGCGCAGAGCAATTGCTCCGCGTTTAGCGGTACAGAGTACAGTATTGTGGACTCCACGACATTAGACGCACTCGAATACCATGAAGTTCTGGCCGAGCTATCAGGTTTTAGTTCAACCTCACTCGGCAAAGAGCTTATTCTTGCCGAGTTTCCTTCGACAGACTTATCGGTCATAGAGCCTCGGTTTGCCGACGTAACCGAGCTTACAACGCTGCTCGATAGCGGCTTACGGCTTCCGCTCGGCGGCATAGAGGATCTCCATCCTATTCTGACCCGTCCAATGCCTGAAGGCTCCTATTTATTAAGTGAAGATCTCCGCTTTATCGGTTCCACTCTCTCTTCTATCGTACTTTTAAAGACAGTATCCACGGACGGGTTCAGGTTGAAGTACCCTAGAACCGGGACCGCTTTAGACTCTCTTGCAGACCACAGCGCCCTCTCATACGAGCTTTCGCGCCTATTCGACTCAACAGGCAAAATAGTAGATGACGCCTCGGCAAAGCTCAGCCGGATTCGAAAAGAGATTCGCGATATCTTGGTCCGCGCCCGTGAGGTTATGGGTAGGCTCTTAAAGGACAGGGGCCTGCAGGAGGTCTTGCAGGAAGAGTACGCGACCATTCGCGAAGATCGCCACGTGTTGGCTATAAAGGCGGCGAAGCATAACGAGTTCGACGGTGTCGTGCACGGGCGCTCGGGCAGCGGAGAGACCTACTTTATAGAGCCGATGGCCTTGGTAGAGTTGAATAACAGGCGTTCGGTACTGAGGCGGGACGAAGCCTTAGAGGAGATTGCGATACTTCGCGCAGTTACCGCGGATGTGGTTGAGAGTAGAGACGAGATCTTATCCGACATAACGACTGCGGCATGGCTCGATTCCGTTCAGGCGCGCTCTCTATTCGCCCGCGAGATATCGGGCGTAATACCTGTCTTGAAACAAGGTGGTTGCATTAAGCTAAAGAACGCGCGCCACCCGTTGCTGGTTATAAAAGAGGCCGGAGGCGAGGGCAGGGTAGTACCTGTCGATATACGCGTTGCAGAAGAGCACAGGGTGGTGGTGATATCGGGTGCCAATACAGGTGGCAAGACCGTAGCCTTGAAGACCCTCGGCCTTCTCACCCTTATGGCTATGAGCGCCATTCCCATAAGCGCGGAAGACGGCAGCGAGGTTCTGCTCTTTACCAGTATTATGGCCGACATTGGTGACTCTCAGGATATTATCGCCTCGCTCTCTACCTTCTCTGCCCACATAAAACGGCTGGGGCAGGTTCTTTCTAGCGCCGGACCCGGTTCCCTGGTGCTTGTGGACGAGATAGGCTCGGGCACCGATCCGTCCGAAGGTGGCGCCCTTGCTCTGTCTGCGCTAGATACCCTTGCCAGACTCGGCGCCACAAGTATTGTTACCACGCATCTCAATACGTTAAAGGCCCATGCGCAGCGAGACCCGGCATATCTGAATGTCTCTGTAGAGTTTGATGAAAAGACGCTGCATCCGCTCTACAGGCTCTGCTACGGAGTGCCGGGCCCTAGCCTCGGTCTTTCTATCGCCAGGTCTCTCGGTCTGCCGCCCGAACTTGTCGATAAGGCGAGAGAGTACCTCGGAACTGAGGAGAGCGCCTTTATAGAGTCTGTCAGGATGCTCGAAGTGGAGCGTGAGGAACTGCGTCGCAGCCTTGATACCGCCAAAGAGCTCGAAAGGAAGCGTTCCGAGGCCGTCTCTCGCCTGAGAGAGGGCAGGGTCGAACTGCTGGCAAAGGTACAGGGCAGGATCGATTCCGTTGTCGAAGAGGCTACGAAGGAGATACGCAGGAGCGCCGAGAAGTTCAAGTTCATGCCGACCTCTTCTCCCGACAGCATAGCCCCTGTGATCAAGGATGTAACTGAAAAAGGGGCACGGGTTGTAGAGATGATTACAAAGGTGCCGCGTTTTATACCCGGAGAAGGTGATAACGTTACCATAAAGGATTTGAAGCAGAAGGGCGTTGTGTTGAGCCTCGACTCTGAGAACGAAAAGGCCGAAGTTAGAGTCGGCGCACTCAAGATATGGGTGGACTGGTGCCGGCTGGAACGGACCGAAGGCACGAAACCCGGTAAGGCCGCCGGTACTCGGGGTAAAGGTCGCAGAGGCGCCCACAACCCTCAGGAGGTCAATATCGATGCCGACATGGAGGTGTCGCGTTCGCTCAACCTGCTCGGCATGAGGGTCGAGCAGGCCGAACCGCTGCTTAACCGTTTTATTGATAACGCCCATGCCGAGGGGCTCGGCAGCGTGGAAGTGATTCACGGGGTAGGAACCGGAAGGCTAAAGATCGGCGTGGACCGGTTGCTCTCGGCCCATGGCTCGGTTAGCAGGTTCTATCTCGGTGACAGAGCGCGTGGCGGCGGAGGAGTAACTATAGTCGAGCTTAAGTAGCGCCACTACGGTATAATAAGAATATAGCTTAACTTTTTACGAATTTAGGCTTCTATTCGGTCTTATCGATTTTTTTTGTTACCTCAATTTCCTTATTACATTAATACCCTGATACTGATGATACCTAAAGAGAAGATAGATGAGATACGTACACGGGCCAACATCGTGCAGGTCGTATCCGAGTTCGTGGCGCTTAAGAAACAGGGCTCCGGTTACGTCGGCCTCTGCCCGTTCCATTCAGAGAAGACCCCGTCCTTTTCAGTAAATGAACAGAAGGAGATCTACTATTGCTTCGGCTGCAATGAGGGCGGCAATGTAATCTCTTTTGTCATGAAGAAGGAGGGGTTGACCTTTCCCGAAGCTGCAAGGAAACTCGGTGAGCGCTACGGAGTGGATGTGGCCGAGGAGAGAAGCGCTGTAACCGATTTTAAGAACTTGCTCTATAAAGTAAACAGGCTCGCCTCCGAGTTTTTTAGCAGTATGCTCTACTCCTCTACCGGAGCCTCGGCGCGTGATTACCTGAAGGGGCGCGGTTTTGCCGATAAAAAATTTCTTGAGCCTTTCGGTCTCGGTTACGCGCCCGATGCGTGGGACGGTCTTACCGGTTACTTGAAGAGCAAGGGCGCTTCGATGGAGACGGCTGAGAAGGCGGGCCTCGTAGTTGCAAAGAAGGGCGGCGGGTTCTATGACCGGTTCCGTTCGCGCCTGGTATTTCCGATAACCGACAGGACGGGCCGCGTAATAGGTTTCGGTGGCCGTGCGCTCGGCGAGACGCAGCCCAAATACCTCAACAGCCCCGAGACAGTCCTCTTCAGAAAGGGTACTATTCTATTCGGCCTCTCTATTGCATGGGAGTCTATCTCAAAGGTGTCGGCTGCCATAGTGGTTGAAGGTTATTTCGACGTGTTGGCTATGCACAGGGCAGGTTTTACCAATACTGTAGCGAGTATGGGTACCGCTTTGACGCAGGGGCAGGTGCGGGCTCTTAAGGGCTGCGGCGGTCCGGTCTATACGCTCTTCGATACGGATGAGGCCGGTAAGAAGGCGGCACTGAGGTCGCTCGGCGTCTTTCTGGAAGAGGACGTGCCTTGCAGGATGATAAATCTCGGTTTCGGCAAGGACCCAGATGAATTCCTGGCCGTCAAAGGGCCGGACGGCATGAAAATGGCTATAATAGAAGCAGGCACACTAATGGACTTCTTTTTTGACGAGCTTGAGCGTACAAACGATATGAGTACGCCTGAAGGCAAGCGCGCCTATTTCGATTCGGCAGTTAGAGAGTTGAAACAGGTGAAGAATGTGGCCGAGCAAGGCCATTATGTTCCGAGGGTGGCCAACACTCTCGGTCTGCCGACCGAGGCCGTATATGGCGCCATCAAAGCCGGAGCGCAAACGGGCGGCGAAGAGCGGGCCAAGACCGAGGCTTTGTTGAATGCAGGGGATACGGTTTCGCGCCGGTTGGTGGAGCGGGCCGAGCAGACTTTACTTAAAGTTATACTAAAACATCCCGATTTATACTCTGAGAGGGTTGCGGCAGCGGTAGAGCAGTTCGGAGACCCGGATATGAAGGAGGCCGGCATGATAGTAGTGTCGTCGCTTGGCAGTGGCACTACCATCGATTTTTCGGCGCTTCTTCAGAAGCTCGAAGAGTCGAAGCTGAAGGGCTGGGTAGCCGGAGCCATGATCAAGGAGGATGACGGTTTCGTTGTCGATCCCGAGAGAATGCTCAACGAGAGCCTCTCAAAGATCCTGCACTTCGATAGCCTGAAGCCTGCAACCTTAAAGATAATTCAGGCCCTTGAAAAGTCGGGCAGGCATGAAGAGGCTCGGCAGGTAAGAGAGAGGGCGCAGAGGGCCCAGGTGGCAAAGAAAAGCTGAATGTATTAGAGCTGCTGCCGAAAAGAATGTAAGAGGAAGAATATATATATGATGATTGAACAGAAAGAAGAGCCGTCTACGGATACCGAGCTCGAAGGTGTAGAGCCGGAGCTCGACCTTGAGCTCGAAGGTGAGTCAAAGCGCTCTGCTGCTACTTCAGTAGGCTCCAAGAGCACCTTTTACTCCGGAGATACCGGTAGAGGTTTCGATCCCGTAAAGACCTACTTAAGAGAGATGGGCTCTGAAGACCTTCTGTCAAAGGAGGAAGAGGTAGCGCTTGCCAAAAAAATAGAGGGCGGCAAGGTTGCCGTTACGAGGGAGTTCTTAAAGACCTCTGTAATTATAGATGAGGTCAATGCCCTTCGCGCAAGGCTTTTTGAGCGTAAGGAGGCCGAGGGCGAGGTTATAGATTTCGATGACGACGAGGGGCTTCTCTCGGAGGATGAACAAGATCTAGAGAATATCTTTAAAAATATAGACGAGGTGGTAGAGGCCTATAAGGCGTATCGCAAAGGTAGTGACAAGGAGAACGAGGCACGTCTGATCGAACTCATGATAGAGATCGAGAAGAAGAGTGATATATACGAGACCGTTCTTTACAGGTTGATCGCCATAGCCAGAGAGATCGATAACCTTCTGACGGAGAAGCAGGTAGCTGATAAAACAAGGTGTGGAGAGATCGACTCCAGTATAACCGAGCTGAGTACTAATGTCGGCGTCAACTCCGATGAGCTGGAGCTTATTTTAGAGACAGTAGGCTCCCTGGAAGACCAGGTAGAAGAGGCCAAGGCGAGCCTTACAAAGGCTAACCTCAGGCTCGTGGTCAGTATTGCGCGCAAGTATATTAACAGGGGGTTGCAGTTCCTGGACCTCATTCAGGAGGGTAATATAGGCCTTATGCGGGCCGTTGAGAAGTTCGAGTATCAGCGCGGTTACAAGTTTTCCACCTATGCGACGTGGTGGATACGCCAGGCTATCTCGCGTGCAATAGCGGATCAGGCACGTACAATCCGCATTCCCGTGCATATGATAGAGACTATCAATAAAGTAGTACGCGCTTCTCATTACTTTGTTCAGGAAAGTGGTCGGGAGCCGACACCGGAAGAGCTGTCCGAGCGGCTCAGTATGCCGCTCGAGAAAGTGCGCAAGATACTAAAGATAGCCAAGGAACCGATTTCGCTGGAAACACCCGTTGGAGATGAGGGTGACAGCCTTCTCGGCGATTTTATCGAGGATAAGGAGGCGACAATCCCTCATGATGAGATGATTAGTAATGACCTGACCGGCCATATGAATGAGGTTCTGGCAACACTTTCGCCGCGTGAAGAGAAAGTTCTGAGGATGAGGTTCGGTATAGGAGAGAATAAGGATCATACCCTTGAAGAGGTCGGCGCGCATTTTAAGGTTACGCGCGAGCGGATTCGCCAGATTGAGGCGAAGGCGCTTCGTAAACTCCGGCACCCTAAAAGGTGCATAAAGTTGAAGGCTTTTTCGGACAAGTAGGAGTTTAAGAGACTTTGGCGCTACTATAAGCCGAGACAACCTTAATAGAGTATTAATTGTTTTTAATGCTGTAAAAAATATAACAAGTAGTTTTGTCAATAGATACGTATAGATAGCGGTATGGGGTGCTATTTTTGATAGTATGCGCCATCTTTTTTCTTGACAACAATTAATATAAATGTATAATAGTTTTAACTTGATGTACATTTGAGTGCTCATGGCGGGCTCTCGAAACGGCAATGAATGCCACGATAGACCCAGGTAGTTACGGGGTTGGTATCGGTGGCATTTTTTTGTGTCCGCAAAGCGGCGTTTGAGAGCAACAGTGTGATCAGCAAGTTTAGTTGTACGGTCTAATGACCTTTTAACAGTGCTCAAGGTAGATTATATATAAGTAGATAGGGCTTTTAATTACTGTTAACCGTTTTAGTCTTTTATATTAGAGACAAGAATAATAGAGACAAGGAGCAAGCGCAATGAAAAGATTATTGATGTTGGGTAGTATGATATTTGCTGCTGCACTCTTTATTAATGCAGACGTCTCGACGGCGGCACTAAAAACCGGAACGGTTACGGATTACACGACAGGGATGGCGGCAGGCGGTATTTCATTTTCGAGGCATAACCTCGGATCGTTCGGCAGGGTTATAAGAAGCGGTAATACTACAGAGATATGCGTTTTCTGTCATACGCCTCACCATACCAATACTTCGATGGCTCCGATCTGGAACAGGGGTAACCCGACCAGTACATTCACTGCTTACGGACCGACTATAGGTGGCAGTACTATCTCTACCGTTGGTGGTCCTTCACTCGCTTGTCTCTCCTGTCATGATGGTGTAACAACCTTCGATAACATTGTAAACACTCCTGGTAAGGGTGGTGTTACACCGGGTGGAGTAGACAGGAATTGGGGCTTCAATATGCCTGTAGGTAACCTCTTTCCTGGCTCCGATAATGTATTGTTAGATGCATTCCACCTCGCTCCCTCCCTCAACTGTGTACTTTACTGTCATAACGCAGCTACTAAATTTGATGGTGAGCTTATAGCCAGTATGGTTATAGGAACCGACTTAACGAACGATCATCCTGTTTCAGTGGCATATGGTGGCGGGCAGAAGGCGTCGCTCAGAGATGCAGCTACGGTTATCAGCACGATAGACCTGAAGGGTGACCTTGCGGCTTCGGCAGCTACCGCGTACAACAATAATCTCGCACAGAACCGTTGGGCAGTAAAAGGGTTTATATCTGATACTGCCACGATCAGCGATCTGCTCAGGGACGGAAATGTTGAGTGTAGCTCATGTCATGACCCGCACTTTAGCAACAAGAGCTGGGATGAGGTTGATGAAACATGGTTGATAGCCGGACCGGCTTCTACCTGGTGTAACAGTAATGAGGATTGCTCAGACGGCCTATTCCTGAGGCGTGTTGGCGGTAATACCGGAAGTGGCGTCTGTAGAACCTGTCACGAAAAATAGAGAGCCAGTTGCATCGGCTTACTGCATATATAGAAATGAAAATAGGCGCTACTCATAATTGGGTAGCGCCTATTTTCATTTCGGTGTATTGGCACTAAGAGAGTGTACCGGTTTTATAACTCCAAGAGCCAGTGCCTGAATATACAGGATGAAATTAGTCATTGATCTTTTGTGTTAAATCGAGTATGCTGTAACTTAAGATTTAGCGGGCTTTTGTGTACAATAGTCCTTCTGCCTGTGCCGATACAGCTGCTACCATAGAGTAGTAGCTGTACAGTATTACAATAGTACAGGGTTTGCTCGCTGTTCATATGAGTCTGGCAGGAGCATGTATATAGAGGTTGTGACAATATGCAGCAGCTCAGAATGTCAAAACGGGTTGGGGTAAATTATTCGGCTGTCTTTAAGTCGGATTCTGTCTCGACTGAGGGTGTAATTGACCAGATGAGCGAAGGCGGTCTCTCATTCTGCTGTTCGACAGAACTTGATACCAGCGCGGTTGGGCTTTTTATTTTTTCCGCTTTTGAAGGTGAACCACCGGTATCTGTTCAGGGGGAGTTGGTCTATATGCTTCCTGGTAAGAAGAGAGGCAGGGCAGCGAAGAATAATTCTCAGTACGGTGTTCGTTTTTTAGATAACGTGGGTGAACAGTATGAGAGCATTATAAAGATCGTTCGTTTTGCTACTGTACGCCAGAGATATTCAGCGGCAAAGAAGAGGCCGCTGACTACGATAGTAAATGATGATTGATATTGGGTTGAAAACGATGAGGGTTTGAAAAGGCAGCTAGTATTTGTGAGGCTTAAGAAAAGACCTTCAGTCGGTTACCGACTGAAGGTCTTTTCTTATTCCTGATCTGTTGCCGGAGTTTCCGTAACAGGATTTAGCTCGCCGTTTTCATTGAGCTTGCCGTTTTTATCGATGGGCAGAGGTGGAAGCTCTTCTGCCTCTTTCTTCTGTAGTTCGTTTACCCTGAACTCCATATCGATTATCTTTATCAGCATTTCATTAGCCATGCTGCTCCTGATCTTGTCCATATTTTTGGTGATCACGAGTTTGAGTTCGGCGATATCACGAGAAAAAGCATTAAGGTCCTTACCGAAGTGGTTCATTCTGGTTTGAAGCTTTGAGTGGTTCTTCTGAAGCAGCATATACCGGGTGGTCAGTTTGTTTAGAGTGACTGAGCGGTCGGTGGTCTGTGCGTTTAAGCGTTCGTAAATTTTATCGTATTCTTGTTTGTCGAGTTCAATCCTGTTGAGCAGCTTAGACATATCCCGGTTATAGGTGGAGCGTGATATACAGCCGGGTAATACCAGAGTCGGAACAAGCAGCAGCAGTAAGAGGCTCGACCTTTTGAGTCCCCTGCTTCTTGCCGATACCGAGGCAGTGGTATTGAATCTGTCGGTTATTATATGTTTGTCGTTTCTTTTCATTATTATGTCCAGGTTCTTTACGTAATTATATTATTTCTATCTGTAGAGTGAGTTATATTAACAGATTTTTCTAAAAAATACAGTTAAAAGCTGATTAAAGTTGCTGTTTTTTATGTTTTTTTGATTCTACAGCTTGATCTAACCCTGATAAGCTCAAAGTAATTGACTTAACGTACGGTTTTGGTATACTTTATAGCTTACTCTTCGGCAGACAAGTTTCTTAAGTCGTTTCTAGTATTGTAGTAACGCGGATGTACTTCGAAGAGTATGAAAAAATTGCGAAGAGGAGGTGTTGTTTTTTGTCAGAGGTAAAGGTCTACGATGACCAGCTTGAAAAAGCGCTGAAGATCCTTAAGCGCAAGCTTGCCCAAGACGGTACTTTTAAAGAAATAAAGAAGAGGCGTTTTTACGAGAAGCCCAGCGTTAAGAAGAAGAGAAAGCGTCAGGAGGCGGCTAAACGTCGCGCCAAAGCGATAAAAAAGAGTAGAAGGTTCAGGGACTAGCGGATACCAGGTTAGTTTCTTACTATTTGTATTCTTATTATAGATGATGGGCTGAACGGTTTTACTGTTCAGCCCATCATTCTGTTTTGGCTATTATGTTTTTAACACTGCGGCACTTTAGAGCCTGTTCATGACGATACTCTCAACAACGCCAGGATCGGCCAGTGTGGAGGTGTCTCCGAGGTCGGGCTCACCGCAGGCTACTTTACGCAGTATCCTTCTCATGATCTTTCCGCTTCGAGTCTTAGGCAGTCCTGCGCAGAACTGGAGTTTATCCGGTTTTGCTATGGCGCTGATCTCAACCTTTATATGTCCGTTCAGCTCCGCTCTTAACTCTGCAGTCTCCTCGGTACCGGAGTTGAGAACAACGTATGCGTAGATTCCTTCGCCCTTGATGTCGTGCGGGTAACCTACCACGGCTGCCTCTGCAACCACGGGGTGAGAAACCAGCGCGCTCTCTATCTCTGCCGTGCCGAGCCTGTGGCCCGACACGTTCAGCACGTCATCTATTCTTCCGAGCAGCCAGTAGTCACCGTCGGCATCTATTCGGGCGCCGTCCCCCGAAGTATATGTCCCGGGAAAGCGGCTGTAGTAGACCTCTTTAACTCTCTTGTTCTCCGGGTCTCCGTAGGTTCCGCGTAACATTCCCGGCCACGGTTTTTCTATTACCAGGTAGCCGCCCTCGTCTACTGCCGCCTCAGTGCCGTCTTCTTTTACTATTTTTGGGACAACCCCGAAAAAGGGTTTTGTGGCAGAGCCGGGTTTAAGCGTAGTGGCTCCGGGGAGCGGGGAGATAAGTATGCCGCCGGTCTCTGTCTGCCACCACGTGTCGAGTACCGGCAGTTTACCCTTGCCTACCACGTTGTGGTACCACATCCAGGCCTCGGGGTTTATCGGCTCTCCTACGCTGCCGAGTATCCTTAAAGAAGAGAGGTCGTGTTTCTCTACCCATTCGTTGCCGGACTTTATGAGGGCGCGTATTGCAGTCGGTGCGGTATAGAAGATATTGACCTTGTGTTTTTCTATAACCTCCCAGAACCGGTCGGGTTCGGGGTAGGTGGGAATGCCTTCGAACATCAGCGTTGTCGCCCCGCATGTGAGTGGCCCGTAGACTATATAACTGTGGCCCGTGACCCAGCCGATATCCGCCGTGCAGAAGTAGATCTCTCCGTCTTTGTAGTCGAAGATCCACTTGAAGGTGAGGGCGGCGTATAGGAGGTATCCGCCAGTGGTGTGGAGCACGCCTTTGGGTTTGCCTGTAGAGCCGCTGGTATAGAGTATGAAGAGCGGGTCTTCCGCATCCATGCTCTCAGGCGTGCAGTAGTCGGTTATGTCGTCCGAGTCCAGTTCATCGTGCCACCAGTGGTCCCGCCCGTCTACCATATCGACCTCAGCGCCGGTTCGCCTGACCACTAGAACCTTTTCGACAGTCGGACAGGAGGTGAGAGCATCATCGACATTCTTTTTCATCGGGATTGTGCGTCCGCCTCTGATGCCTTCGTCGGAGGTTATGACGAAAGACGATGATGAGTCGTGTATACGGTCCTGTATGGCGCTAGGGCTGAAGCCACCAAAGACGACGGAGTGGATCGCGCCTATTCTGGAGACCGCGAGAAGCGAGAAGGCGAGTTCCGGTATCATCGGCAGATAGATCGTTACCCGGTCACCCTTGGCGACACCCATCTTTTTCAGTACGTTTGCAAGGCGGTTTACGATTAGTGAGAGTTCCAGGTAGGTGTAACTCTTTGTGCTGCCGTCGTCGGCTTCCCAGAGGATAGCAACACTCTCTTTCTTATCCGTATTCAGGTGGCGGTCTATGCAGTTGTACGAGGCATTCAGTCGGCCGCCTTTAAACCATTTGAATTCGGGTTTGTCAAAATCGTACTCAAGCACCCGGTTCCATGGGGTGTCCCAATCTAGCATCTCGGTGGCCATACGCCCCCAAAAACCTTCGGGGTCGTTTACAGATTCGGCGTAGAGCTCGTCATACTCTTTTAAACCTTTTATATGTGCAGAGCTTGATATATCGTCAGAGGGTGGAAAGTGCCTCTCTTCATGCAGCAGCACCTCTATGCTATCATCTGCTTCTTCGGTCATGCTCTCCTCCCGTTCATTTTGATTGGTAAGACAGGTTATATTTGGCGGACACACCTAATAAAAAAGATACTCTAAGGTTGCAGCTATGTCAAGTCGGGCCCTGGATTGAAAAGCCAATTCCTGGCGAAGAAAAAGCATATCAGGCCTCTGCTTGCATAATAGATAGATGTATGGTAAATTTCACTCTTAATTCAACCATTTTCGCTCGGTTCTCTCTTTACGGACAAACGGCAAATCCTGCCTTTCGGGGCATATTTCGAGTAGAGTCCATGCTTTTCGGTTACAACCAGAATATCATATACAGCGGTAATATGTACCATATCCAGACCGAAGACGGCGGTAAGTCGAATCCGATGGTGACGACGTTGCTCTTTCTCGGCGGCTCGATAGCGTATAAGAAGACAACGCCGTACATAGATATACTCAATTCCGAAAACCTGGAAGAGGTAGTGAGAGAGATAATGAACGACCAGCACAAAGGGGTTATAAAAGACCTGGTTGGCGGTCAGCTCGACGAAGAGCTTAAGTAAGTAGAATAAGGGTTTTTCCCCGCTCGTGGCCGGCTAGTCACACACTGTTCTCAATTTTTGCGGGGGAAAGCCTCTTTTATATATGGGATAAGTTGGTATGGCGATAACGTCTATACGTGGTTTTAACGATATACTGCCGGGTACGAGCGGGCAGTGGAGATGGATAGAGGAGACCGCTTTTTCGCTCTTCGGCCTCTACGGCTTCTCCGAGATTCGTATTCCAGTGGTCGAAAAGACTGAGCTCTTCTGTCGATCGATCGGCGAGACGACCGATATTGTCGAAAAGGAGATGTACACCTTTCCGGACCGTCGCGGCGACTCCATGACTCTCAGGCCCGAAGGCACGGCGAGTGTAGTAAGGGCCTATATAGAACGGAAGCTCTATACAGCACCTGTCTCGAAGCTCTGCTACACGGGCCCCATGTTCAGGTACGAGCGGCCTCAGAAGGGGCGTTACCGCCAGTTCTACCAGATTGGCGCCGAGGTTCTTGGTGACCCCAGCCCAGGCGTGGATGCCGAAACGCTTGAGATGCTGATGAGGTACTTTGCAGCTTTAGGCGTAGAGGGAGTGGAGCTAAAGATCAACTCCCTCGGTTGCGCCGCTTGCCGCCCTGCTTATAAAGAGAGGTTGCTCGGTTTCCTCAAGAACACCGAGGACAGGCTCTGTGAGAACTGCGTAAGGCGTATAGGCACGAATCCGTTACGCGCACTTGATTGCAAGAGCCCGGGTTGTATTGAAGCTACGGTAGGCGCGCCAGAGATTACGGACTGTCTCTGTGGCAAGTGTAATACTCACTTTGAAGAGGTAAAGAGCGCACTCTCGCTCTACGGCCACGATTTTATAGTGGACTCCAGGATGGTGCGAGGCCTGGACTATTACTCGCGCACTACGTTTGAGATAACCTCCGGCGCGCTCGGCTCCCAGAACGCGGTTGCCGCAGGAGGCAGGTACGACTCTCTGGTTAAAGAACTCGGCGGTCCCGATACGCCCTGTTTCGGTTTTGCGATCGGTATGGAGCGGCTCGCCCTTGTACTTGGTACAGACTCTTTTAGCCCCACGGAACTCTCGGTCTTTATTCCGATGGGCGCTGGCACCAAAGAGGCCAGCGTTGGTATCGTCAGGGCCTTAAGAGAGAGCGGGTTACCGGTTGCAGAGGATTTTTCAGAGACCTCGCTCAAGAGCCGTATGAAGCGCGCAGACAGGCTCGGAGCGCGTTTCGTAATGATACTAGGAGCCGACGAGTTGGCCGAAGAGTCGGTAACTCTTAAGGATATGGCGGCGGGCACGCAGGATCTCGTAAAGTGGAACGGACTTGAGAGTCTGCTTGCCGAGCGTCTAACGTCCCGGTAAACCCTGTAATTCAAAGAGGCTGGAGGCCCTTTTTTATGGCTGCTTTTCCCGATGCGTCATTGAGTATGCTGGTTGCTTCGATCATCTTTTTTTTCGTGGCCGCAGGCGTGGTTCTGGTTTTATGGATCGCCATGCCTTTCTCTCTATTCGGCCTCAAGACATCGCTGAAGGCCGTTACCGAAGAGCAGGAAGAGACCAACAGGCTGCTCAGAAGTATACTCAATACCCTGATGGAAAAAGATGACAGGGAGAGGCGTCTTTCCGGGGCGCGTGATGCCGGGTTGCCGGGGCCTAAAGAGCACGAAATTTTTAAGAAGGTAGAAGAAGAGGGTGTTGAATAGAGACTCGTTAAAACGCGTCAGGAACGCACGTTGGTTAACGAGCAGTACTGTATGTAAGATGTGGAACCCGTATGAAGATAACCTCTGCCGAGTTTGTAAAGTCTGCGGTCCTTCGGTCGAAGTACCCCAAAGAGCGACTGCCGGAAATAATGCTTGTAGGCCGGTCGAACGTCGGCAAGAGCTCGCTGATAAATACGCTTATAAACCGCAGGGGGCTCGCCAAGACGAGTTCTACGCCGGGTAAGACCCAGACCCTCAACTTTTATCGCATTAACGGGGCTTTTACCTTTGTCGACCTTCCGGGTTTCGGTTATGCCAAGGTGCCGCTCGAAGTCAAGCGCCACTGGAAGAGGATGGTCAATGAGTATGTTGAGTGCCGCAAGAATATAAAAGGCGCAATACTGCTGCTCGATGTGAGAAGGGACCCCGGAGATGTCGAGCGCGATCTTATTGGGTGGCTCGATACTTCTGGTATTCCGGTGGTTCTGGTTCTGACCAAGACCGACAAGTTGTCGAGCAACAAGCTATTTGCCAGGGTATCGGTTATAAAGAAGGCGCTTGAAGTTGAAGATATACTGCCTTTCAGCTCGGTCACAAAGGCCGGAAGGCTCGAACTGCTCCAGAGGGTAGTGGAGTTGATAAAGAGTTAGGGTCGGTTTGTACATTTACTTTCTAAAAGGGCTGGAGATAGGGAAACATGGAGTTTGACGTAGAGATGACGGGAGCGGCCTACGGCGGCAATTTTGTCGGAAGGATAGAGGGCAAGGTAGTTTTTGTTCCCTTTACCGCTACTGGCGAGGTGGCCCGCGTAGAGGTCGTGGAAGAGAAGAAGAGTTTTTCTTCGGGATCTGTGGTAGAAATTTTAAACCCGTCAGGGGCGCGGGTGGCGCCGGAGTGCGCGGTTTTTGGCAGTTGCGGCGGCTGCAGCTATCAGCATATAGAGTACTCCGAGCAGGTACGGGTTAAAGAGGGGATTTTTCTCGATACCTTGAAGCGCCTCGGCGGTATTGTGCCTGAAAAGGTAGAGTCCGCAATTGCGGCCTCTGAGCCGTACGGTTACAGGTCGAGGGCGCGTATCCATGTGGACGGCAACAGGTTCGGTTTCTTTAAGATCAATACCAACACTGTTGTCGATATAGATAATTGCCCCCTGCTCGATCCTCTCTTGAGTGACCTCTTTATTACGATCAAAAAGGCCCTGTTGGAGACGCCGCTTCCCGGCCTCTATGAACTCGAAATTGGTTGTAGCCGTGAGCAGGGTTCAACGCTTGCGCGTCTCTGTCTCGATGGCAAATCCGATTATGATTTTAAGGGTCTGCTTTCAACTGTTCCGGGGCTCAAGGGTTTAGAGATACGCCTTAGAACAGGCGGCAGGCACTCCTCGACGCCGGCCCGCGTAATAGGTGCTTACGGTGATAACCTGTGCTCATACACTGTAGGAGGCATAAATCACCTGGCGCCGCTCGGGGTCTTTACTCAGGCGAACGTTACCGGGAATGAACGCCTTGTGGAGATCGTTGCGCAGTATGCAACAGAGGGGCGCGTGGAGCGGGGTCCGCTTGTGCTCGACCTCCATTGCGGCTCCGGGAACCTGAGCCTTGCGCTCGCTTCCCGTTTCGAACGGTGTATAGGGGTTGAGTCCGATTCTGCCGCAGTTACCGCAGCCAGGAACAATGCCGAAGCCAACGGCGTAACCGAAGTTGAGTTTGTACGTATGGAGGCGGGCAAGTGGCTAACATCTACTGCTCCAAGGCTCGACGGGTTCAAGGATGCGGTGGTGGTGCTCGACCCGCCAAGAGGTGGAGACAGGGCCTCGGCCCGTGCCGTGGCGGAACTCGCCCCCAGGCGTATCGTATATGTGTCGTGCTCGCCGCCCACGCTCGCTAGAGATTTACAGGCTATTGCTACCAAAGGATACAGCTGTACAAGAGCAGTGCTTCTTGATATGTTTCCGCAGACATACCATATGGAGAGCGTTGTGGTTATGGAGCGGCAAGACTGAAACTGCAAGATTTGAAGAGCCGGAAGGAGAAGATAGTATGGAAGAGCTTCCTATAATTAAAGAACTGAAAGCCGAGCTTAAGAAGGTAGAGCGGGAGCTGAGGGTGGATTGCCCGCAGGAACTGCGTACCGCTGCCGCCCACGGAGACCTTAGCGAGAACGCGGAGTACGATGCCGCAAAGCAGCGGCAGAGTTTTCTTCAGGCCCGCGCAGGTCACCTCTCAAGCAGGATAACAATGTTATCGTCAATAAATTTCGATGACATTCCGCGTGACAGGGCAGGTTTCGGTTCGAAAATCAAACTCGTCGATCTCAATACCGATGCCGAGGTTGAGTATGAACTTGTTACCCCGGAGGAGGTAGACCCGCGTAACGGAAAGATATCTGTAAGCTCTCCGATAGGCGCAGCGTTATTAAATAAGGCCGAGGGTGACGAGGTGATAATTAAACTGCCGACCGGGGTCAAAGAGTACGAGGTTGTCGAGATAAAGAGCCTGCATGATCTGCTCGCAGAGGGCGGGGACTAGTTGGGTTACGGTAGCAGTGGTAAGGTTCTTGACACGGTTAACTACGATTAAGTTCGCAAGCGCGGCAGAAATGGAGTTGTGCTAATGTTTTTGAGTTTCAGGTCTATCTTCAGGGTTATTGTTACGGCATCTGTTCTCTTCTTGCTTGTCGGGCTGTTTACTGTTACGAAGGCATATTCAGCAGGCGGCGCACAATGGGATTACGACGTAGAATCGGGTCACGGGCCCGAGTACTGGGGAGATATTTCGGGAGCCTACAAGACATGTAAAGAGGGGATGAGCCAGTCTCCTATCGACCTGACAGAAGCGAGCGACGTAACGCTTCCGAAGATAGAGTTTAATTATAAGGCTACCCGGCTTAATATTATAAATAACGGTCATGCTATAGAGGTAAAGTATGACAAGGGCAGTTATATAATCGTAGACAGAGAGAAGTATAAACTTCTGCAGTTTCATTTTCATACTCCGAGCGAGCACCTGATAGACGGTGCGCCGTCTGTCATGGAGATGCACCTTGTCCATAAGTCGAACAGAGGAAAGCTCGCTGTAATAGGTGTGCTTTTCGACATAGGGGCCGAGAATATAAACCTTGATGACATATGGGCAAACCTTCCCGAGAAGGCGAAGCAGAAGAGGTCTGTAGGTAAGAAGATTAATGTGATCGACCTTATGCCTAACTCCAAGAGTTACTATGCTTACTTCGGGTCGTTGACCACCCCACCCTGTTCGGAAGGTGTTAAGTGGTCTGTATTGAGAACTCCTCTTGAGATATCCGAGCAGCAGGTCTCGAAGATTGAGTCTATTATCGGTCAGAACAACAGGCCGGTACAACCACTGAATGATCGTGAGTTGAAAAAGTAGTTACCCGGCGTTGCGTCTGCTTGAGTGTGAGCCAGCACCCGTAGACTCGCTTGCTACGTGTTACCTGTTTTTTCAGGAGGCCAACTCTAATGGACAAGTCTTTTATTTATGCTCTTTTAACGGCCCTAATATGGGGTTGTGCCCCGGCTCTGGAGAAGATGGGGCTCTCGGGCAAGATCGACCCTTACACGGGAGTCGTGATAAGGAACATTCCTGTTGCGATTATAGGTTTTGTGGGTCTGTTGATGGTCGGACGGGTCGGCTCGATAACGACCGTAGACACGAAGAGCCTTATTTTTCTGATAGCCGGAGGGCTTGTCGCGGGGCTCGTCGGGCAGTACGCCTTCTACTCTGCCCTTAAGGCCGGTCACCCGTCTGTCGTGGTTCCGATAACAGCCACCTACCCGCTTGTGGCTATGCTGATTTCCGTTCTCTTCCTAGGTGATGCCTTTACGTGGCAGAAGCTGGTTGGCGTTCTATTCGTGGTCGGCGGAGTCATACTGCTCAAGTAGGCCTGTTTACCTATCTCTTGAGAATGGTCTTTAGTTCGAGTACCCGCATCACGTCTCCTCTTGTAAGCATACCGACAACCTTCCCGTTCTCTATTACCGGCGCTCTGCCGAGGCTGCCTTTAGATATCACTCTTATTGCATCGAGCAGTTCGGTACCGGGCGCAAGCAGCATCTCCGGGGTCAGGGTATCCATAGCCTCTTTAACGCTTATTTCGCCCCACTTGGCATGGCCGAGGCTCCTGATCTTTTTAAGCGTGATTATGCCGACCACCTTTGAACCGGCAAGGACCGGGAAGCTGACGTGGTGATGGATTAAGAAGTACTCCTGTATAGCCTCTTGGAGTGTAAGCCCGCCGGCAATGGAGATTACGTCCTTTGACATGATCTCTCTTACCAGTACTCCTGCGAGCGCCTGCTGGTACTGAAGCTGCCTGTAGCCGCTCTCTGCTGCCTTTTGAATAAAGAACCCGATCATAACCGCCCAGAGTCCGCCGATGATATTGCCGGAGAAGATCTGTATGAAGCCAATGATGATAAGAAAGAGCGCAAAGCCGACGCCTATGCGGCTTGCCGCGCGCGTGGCGGTATCGATGTCACCGGTATAACCCCACCAGAGCGCGCGCAGTATGCGCCCCCCGTCGAGCGGAAAGCCCGGGATAAGGTTGAAGAGGCAGAGCATGCCGTTGACCATAGAGAGGTACGTGAGCATTGCTGCGGCTATATGATACTCAGTCTGGACGACAACCCTTGCCATGAGGTAGAAGAGCAGTGCAAGCAGAGCGCTCGCAATCGGTCCGGCAACCGCGATCTTGAATTCGACCGAAGCCTGTTCCGGCTCCTTGCTCATTTCGGCTACGCCGCCGAAGATAAAGAGCGTGATCCTCTTTATCTCAAGGCCGAGGCTGTTTGAAACGTAAGAGTGTGAAAGCTCGTGGATAAGAACGCATACGAAGATGAGCAGCGCCGAAATAAAGCCCATTGCGAGATAGGTCGATTGCGGCATTCCGGGATAGTAATACGGGAAATAACCGTAAGAGAGGCTCCACCCGAAGATCACAAAGACGATGAACCACGAGTAGTCTATAGCTATCTCGATGCCGAGCAGGCGGAAGAGTTTGATACCCTTTGTCATCTATTCTCCGTTCCGGCCTGGGCCGTTGTCTCTTCTGTTATTTCTCTATCTTCCTGTCGAGAACGGCTTCGATCGCGTCGAGCTTAGCTTCCATGCGTCCGGCAGGTTTTGCGGGCCTTACGTCAATGTTTATGCGCGACGTTACTCTCGGTGCCTGTTTCAGGGCTTCGTCGTGGCATTTCTTGATCAGGCCCATAACCTCATCCCAGTCACCCTCTACCACCGTACCCATAGGGTTTGTCCTGTAGCTCAGGCCGCTTTCGTCAACTAGGCGTATCACCTCTGCAACCGATTTGCTTAAACTCTCTCCTGTGCCAAGAGGTACTATGCTGAACTCTGCGATCATGTCTCCAACTCCTCTATTCTCTTTAAGTAAAGAGCCCGTCTACAGGGCTCTTGCATTCTGGGCATCTGCCCTCTGAAATTCTGTTCTTTACGATCTTGAAGCCGAACCGTTCTATCAGTTGCGCTTTACAAGAGTAGCAGTAGGTGGACTCGCCGTCCATACCCGGAATATTACCGGTGTAGACGTACCTGAGCCCCTCTTCCAATCCTATCTCTCGTGCGCGAATTAACGTAGCCGGCGGTGTCGGAGAGGAGTCGAGCAGCTTGTAGGTCGGGTAGAAGGCACTCACATGCCACGGCATCGAGTTGTCTGTACTCGCTATCCAGCGCGCGATTTCCCTCAGTTCCTCTTCCGAATCGTTGTAGCCGGGTATTATAAGGGTTGTTACCTCTACCCAGATGCCTGCGGCCCTTAAGTACTCTATGCTCTTGAGCACCGGAGCGAGTCTTGCCCCGCATACCTTTTTGTAAAAGTCTTCGGTAAAGGCCTTTATATCTACATTGGCCGCGTCGATCACTCCTGTCATTTCAGCAATGCACTCTTTGGTCATAAAGCCGTTTGTTACAAAGAGGTTCTTGATGCCGCGCTTGTGCGCGAGCCGTGCGGTATCATATGCGTATTCAAAGAAGATAGTTGGCTCGGTATAGGTATAAGCTATTGAGGCACAGCCCGAAGCACTCACCTTTTCTACTATCTCTTCGGGTGTTGTAGGCGTGCCGACGATTCTATTTCCTTCTTTAGATTTAGGCATCTGCGAAATGTTGAAGTTCTGGCAGTGGAGGCAGCGGAAGTTGCAGCCGACGGTAGAGACCGAGTAGGAGCTGCTGCCTGGCAGGTAATGGAAGAAAGGTTTCTTCTCTATAGGATCGATAGCTTCTGCGATCAGGGAGCCGTATACGAGCGTCCTTAGAGTACCGTCACTGTTTTCCCGCACGCCGCAGAGACCTTTGTGACCATTCTTTATGTGGCACCTGTGAGAGCAGAGCAGGCACTCTACGTTTTTGTCGTTGAGCTTTTTATAGAGTCGCGCTTCTTTCATGGTTGTTACTCGCTTTTGTGCTCTTGAGTTCAGCGCGTCCAGACGACTCGTGTTACCTTGGTATCCGCGCTCCACTTATACTCCACCGTACCGTTGTACGCCTTCTGTATTAATTGTCCGAGTCTCTGGGCGAACTTGTCGGTAGTGGTTGTCACCTCGATTATTCCGCTCCGTTTAGTCTTTATCTCCATTATACGGCTGAGCGGATTGTAGTAGATTGCCCGTTTCTCTCTGTTCTTTATCATACAGATAAGTTCGTCGTGGTTCTTCTTTACGAATTCACCTTTGAGCGTCACAAAGCCTTCGGCAAAGCCGTCCTTTATCTTCTGGCATGCGGGGCAGGTGAACTTGTGCCCTTTTTTTTGTGATGCCATCTTTGCCGCCCTCTCAGACAGGCTCCATCTCTTGTTGTGATAAATTGCCGAACATTTATTGCAGACGGCCATATCTCCCGGCGGAACCTTTGCAAGGTAGGGATCTTTAGCGGTATCGATAGCTTTTTTTCTAGCAGTTCGGTGTGGTGACATGGCGGCTCCTTCCTTGGCTTGAGTGTTGAGTCGTATGCACAAAGGTCATAAATAGCTCGGCGTCTCTGTATGCAAGCACGCTTACTCCTTTATCATACCATACTTTATTGGGTACGATACTGTCCGGTCTTCGCAAGGTTATTTTGTTAATTGTTCGATTAGAAGTGTTGCGGGCATAAGTGCTTACGGGATTGGGGTCATGAACTCTCTGGAACAGAAGTATGAAGTATATGGTTGATCG
This sequence comes from Deltaproteobacteria bacterium, assembly GCA_029262515.1. Taxonomy (GTDB): domain Bacteria; phylum Desulfobacterota; class GWC2-55-46; order GWC2-55-46; family JADFVP01; genus JADFVP01. The sequence continues at coordinate 30,921 of JAJCZH010000023.1, forward strand.
GGGGGCTTTGGAATTGTTCGTAGTCACTGTACGGCAAGCCCCGTATGGGGCTTGCCGAGGTATCGGACAAGCAAGTGTTTTATGCGTTTTCGTTGAAGAACTTTGTCTTGCTCTTGTTATATGTCTCTTTTCCAGCACTGTAAGCGCTCTTGAAGTCATTGCCCTTTTCATCAAGCAGTTCTTTTACCGTGCCGGAAGAGTTGGAGAAGCGATCTTTGGCGTCCTGTATCTTGTCTTTGGCCCAATCCTCAGCACCTTCCATGCCGTCTCTGAGTCTCTTGCGTGTTTCGTAACCGGAATCCGGGGCGTAGAGCAGCGCTATACCGGCTCCGATAATTCCGCCTAGAGCAAAGGCTAAAAGTGTGCTTGTCTTTTCACTCGACATCGGTCTCTCCTTCGTTCTTCTCGTTTTTGTTTTTTACCAGCTGTTTCATGCCCACTTCAAGGCCGAGCAGCAGGCTGAGCAGGGTTACCAGCGGGTTTCTTACCGAATCGACAACAAGTTCGCCCAGATTCCCCGCTTTTAGCCCTACGTCTCTAAATTTATGGAGTACCGATTCAAACTCTCCGGCTTGATCCCCGGTCCTTTTAAGCAGCCCGTTGAGGGTCTCTACGCCTTTGCGGCCCTCTTTTGAGAGCTCCTCAACCGCCTTGACGGTTCGTTTGAGCTGTAGTAGCGCGGGAATTGAGACAATAACCAACACGAGAAAGGCTAATGCGATTATCAGTATGGCTATTTCATAGAGCTCGGCTGAAATGGTCATATTCCCTTGTCCTGCGTTCTGTTTATTTCCCGGTTGTTGGTAAAGTTCTTAAAGTGTTCATATTATATGTTTTTTTTAGAGGAAATGGAAAGCGAAAAATTCAAAAAAAATTCCTTCTTGACTCTTCAGATATATTTCTATAAAATTTTCTCTTGAAGTCGTTTTTTTACTGGTCGCCCCTGGTGGCCAAGCGTAACGGAGCGAACTGCTTGTCATTAACACAATGCAGGATGAAGCCTGAACGGGAGCGCTCTGCTTTGTATTCAACACTTGCATTCAGAATTCGGAAATGGTACGTTTAAGGTAACATTAGTTATAGTTTTCAAGGCAATTAAACGGGTAGTATATGAATTTTATTAAGAAAGTAACTGTAGCGGCGCTTCTGGTCACATTTATGGCATTCTCTTCTTCCGCCTCTGCGGAGGAGACTATGCAGCACACCATGCAGAGCACGCTTTACGGTGGTGTTATCGGAGCCCTGCTCGGTGGAGCACTGGTATTGTTGAGTGACAAACCAGAAGATAACCTCAGTTATGTCGCTTCCGGAGCCGGAGTCGGACTTCTGATAGGCGCTGCTTACGGTGTCGCTTCAAGCGGCGTGGTTGAATCTTTAGGAGAGGTGGAAGATGGCAAGTTTAAGTTCGGCCTACCGTTACTTAAAAGAAAGACTGTTTTTAATAAAAATGTTAATCGCTACGACGTAACAAGCGAGATCTCTCTGCTGAAGTTCAAGTTTTAGCTCAACCTGTTATTATTCTTAAAACCCTGTTCATGTAAGTGGACGGGGTTTTTGTATTTTGGAGGTATTTTGCTCGACAGGTGGGAGAGTGTATCTGAGAGAGTATGGCGGAAGAGGGCCGGAGTCGAACCGACCAGTCCCCTTTACAGACGACAGACAGGTTTTGAAGACCTGCAGGGCCACCGGGCCCTGTCCTCTTCCATATCTATTAATTTAAAAAAAGGGCTTTGGACCGTTTTGCCGGTTCCAAGCCCTCTGAAGTTGAAGTGTTAAAAAAGAGCAGGTATTGTTCGGTCTGCTTTTTTCCAATCCGCCGATCTTTCGGAGCAACCTGTCTTTATCTCTCCCGCATTCCCCGCCGTGAGGTAATGAAAAATTGCGGCTTGATGAGAGATGCGAACTGTTATCTTTACTGCTTTGCTCCTCGAAACCTCCTTAAGTGGTTTGTACGCACCCTGCGGATGGGTATCATGTATACGTGCTTTCAGTCCAAACAACACCTGTTTTACTTCTCATCCCTACCTATATTATACCACTATATTCAATTGGCACAATAGTAAACAGGGCTTTTAGTCGCGGGTTTTTTTCAAATCACATAGGAGAATCGTGACGCGTCTTCCACCTTCTGTGCACCCAGAACCATTGCTCCGGATACGTTTTGATCATCTCTTCGATGGCCCGCGTCATAATGGCCGTATTCTCCACCATATCATCTTCCTTGTTTCCTGTATTAACGAGTTTAAGCGGCTCTTTAATAATAACACGGTGTGTCATGTTGTCGCGAATAATGAATGTAGGAAGGACTGTGGTAGAACTTGCCGAGGCGAGGAGCGCAGGTCCTTTGTTGGTGCAGGCGCTGCGCCCCAGAAAATCTACAAAAACCCCCTCGCGTCTGGTTACGTTCTGGTCGAGCAGTATGCCGACATTGCCGTTCTTTTTCAAGGCGCGCATGAGCCTGAGCATGGCCTTGCTCTTGTGTACGGAGTTGTTGCCGGAGCTGGTTCTGACCCAGGCAATGAAGTTGTCGAAGACCGGGTGGTCGGGATTACGCACCACCACCTCAAGCGGAAAGCCGATCAGCCCGAGCGTTGCGCCTAGCAGCTCCCAGTTTCCGAAGTGTGCCGTGCAGATTATCGTTCCCTTTCCACTGGCATGGGCCGTTTCAAGGTGCTCGAGACCCTCTATCTCGACATAACCTTTAAGGTCCGAAGCCTTGAGCCACGGTAACCTCATGAATTCGAGAAAATTGAGCGCAAGGTTTATGAATGTGCCGAGGGCGATTATCCGCACTTCTTCCTCACTGACTTGTTCTTTGAATGATTGCCGAATATTATCGTACGCGGTCTCACGGTGCCTGCGGGCGAACCTGAACATAACCGCTCCGAGCAGACGGCCCATGGGCAGCAGCATGAAGTGTGGGACGTGGCCGACAATCATGGCGACTAGTTTTAACAGAAAAAGTTTCATACGGCACCGCCGTGAGACCTGCCAGTCGGTAGCGGTATGGAATTCAGCAGAGCGTCTAAGCGTTCCGGATCAGAGACCTCAACGTCTATACGCAGCGCATAAACCGGCGGGCCTTCTTGTGCGGGTCTTACTTTATCGAACAGCTCATGGAGTTTGACCGCGTCCTTTTCGGTGGTAACTACCGCATCCAAGCCTTCGGCAGCCTCAAGCACCTCTGTCAGATCTGCTTCGGTATAGCTATGATGGTCGCGGTAAAAGCGCGTTGTGGCAATATCTAGTCCGAGGTCCTCAACTGTTGAAACAAAGGAGCCGGGCTCTGCAAGGGCCGCAAGCACAAGCACCCTGGCGTCTTGATTGGTCACTTTTTTATCTACCTTGCTCTTGTTGATGAGGTTCATTTTTTTAACCACGTACCTGAATTCCATCTCTTCTTTATTCATATGAGTCAGTCTGGCCCGGTCGCTCGGAGCGAGTTTGCCGCCTTTAACCATTATCAGGTCTGCCCTTTCCGTTGCGCTTATCGGCTCTCTCAGTATTCCCGACGGCAGAAGCCGGCCGGAGCCGAAACCGATGGCAGAGTCTACGAGCAGTATATTGAGGTCGCGGGCAAGCCGTATATGTTGAAAGCCGTCGTCGAGCAGTATGACGTCCGGTGCAAACCTCTCGATTATCTCTTTGCCGGCCTCGTATCTCTTCTCTCCGACTACGACCGGAATACCCTTCAATCTAAGCGCCATAAGGTAAGGTTCGTCACCGGCTTCTTTAGGGGTAAGGTACACTTGCTCTTTGTCGGAGACAACTTTAACTCCGGTTGTCGTCCGTTTATATCCACGGCTGAGTACTGCAACGCTACGGCCTGCATTTCTGAGCCGTTCCGCGATAAAGATACTCATCGGTGTTTTGCCGCTGCCTCCGACCGTTATGTTGCCGATTGAGATAACCTTGCATGGCAGCACCTCTGTCTTGATGAGACCGGCCCTGTAGAGCAGCAAGCGCGTACTCACACCGGCTCTGTAGAGCGTTGAGAGCGGGCTGAGCAGAAGTTGGGACAGACCCGTACCCTCGCTCCGCATAATAGCCTCTATTCCTTTTTTTCCGCGATTATTCATCTTATCCTCGGAAAAACGGTTTGGTTTTTATTAGAGAGAAGTTTTTCAATTTCGATTACGCTTTTATCGAGCGCCCCCCGGTTTTCATCCACTACTTTACCTGCTCCGAGTCCTGTTTTTGCCCTTAGTAGATCATTCGACAGAAGTTCCCTTAAAGTGTCGGCAATCTCAACCGGTCCGTCTACTTTTACACCTCCACCGCTCTTTTCCAGAAGTTTTGCCATGGAAAGGTAGGTCGTAAGGTGCGGGCCGTAGAGCACCGGTTTGTTGAAGTAAGCCGGTTCAAGCAGGTTGTGCCCGCCGATACCGGGTACAAGGCTCCCGCCGATAATTGCAACGTCGGCAATGGAGTAGACCGACATCAGTTCTCCGATTGTATCTAGCAGCAGCACGTCCACTCTATTGGACTTCCGTGCGGCAGGAAGTTTTGAGGTGCGGCGGCTATACTTGAGACCCGATTTTTCGATAATCGCTTCAACCTCTTTGAATCTTTCAGGGTGGCGCGGGGCGATTATAAGGCAGGTGCCCTTAATATGTATGCTCTTGAAGGCTTCGAGCAGCATCTCTTCCTCGCCCCTGTGGGTGGAGCCTGCTACTATGACCTTGGTTCCGCGCGTAATCGAGGCCGCTTCCGCCAGGCTCGCCAGCTTCGACTGGTCAGGGGCAGGCGGGTGTAGATCGAACTTTATATTACCGAGTGTTACGGCGTTCTCTTTGGGCACGCCTGAGCTTATAGCTCTTGCGCGGTCTTCATCGGTGCGCGCGCAGAAGGTATTTATCTTGGAGAATATGCCATTGAAAAAGAAGCCGAGGCTCTTGTACCGCTTTGCCGATTTTTCCGAGATAGAGCCGTTGATGACCACTATAGGTATGCCGGATGAGTGGAGCGAGCAGATGGTATTTGGCCAGAACTCCTTTTCGATGAGGATAAATGCTTTCGGTTTGGTCTGACGTATGACACGACCAATTATAGATGGGAGGTCGAGAGGAAAGTAGATCAGGGCGTCGATCAAGTCTTTACCGTCAGATCCGGCAACGTCGTTACCGGTCTTGGTGATAGTAGAGAACAGGATTCTCAGCTCAGGCTGTTTTGATTTAAGCTTCTGTATCAGCGGTATTGCGGCCTTGGTCTCGCCGACCGAGACCGCATGTACCCAGATTACGGAAGAGCTCTCAAGGGCCGAGAGCTTGTCACTCCCTATAAAACCGAACTTCTCGCCGAGGCCGCAGCGCCTCTTCTTCTGTGTTACTAGGCGCAGAAGAAAGTACGGCGTAAGAGCGAGCAGTAGCAGGTGCAGCACGATATTGTAGATTAGGTACTTCATGGTTTACCGTGTGAAGTAGTCGTCAGCCTGGTCTGTAAGGTCGTTGAGTATTTGCTCGAGTCTTTCACATGCCGCGGCCAATTCTTTTGCATCGGCTTTGCGGTCGATATAGATAGGTTCACCGCAGATAAAGACCCCGCGTGAGAACGGGTAAGGAATTATAAAAGAGTCCCAGGAGCCAAAGGTTTTTTTTTTGAGGCGCCGAAGCTGACCGGCATAATAGGCAGCCCGGTGCTGCGGGCTATCTGTAATGCGCCCATCTGCGCCCGGCGCGCCGGACCCTTTGGCCCGTCTGGGGTTATGGCGATATCGCGCCCGTTCTTAACGGCTTCGAGTATGCCGCGTAACCCCTTGAACCACCCGCGCGTGGTGGAGCCTCTTACGCTGAGTATGCCGAACGGCCTGACGGTTCGCGTTATCAATTCACCGTCCCGGTGCGCGCTTACGAGTGTAGTAAGCACTGAGCCGGGATACCCGTACGGCATCATCAGTATGCGGCTGTGCCAGAAAGCGAGTATGCTCTGTGTGCCGCTGGAGGCGAGGTGCCTGTAGTGGTCGTAGTTGATATAGGTGATACGCATGGAGAGGTATATCAACCGTATCATTATATGCGTGATTACAGGGGCTATGACCAGCAGCATCTCTTTTTTAAGCTTCTTCCACATGCCAGTTCCGTATCAGTTGATTACTTTATTGATGTCTGTATTGTCTGCAACCGTTACCTCGGAGGAACGATTGTTCGGCTCTTTGTCCCTGAACTGCATGGTGTAGAGCCTGTGATACTCGCCTTTTGCCCTAAGCAGTTCGTCATGGTTACCGGTCTCGGATATCTTGCCTTTCGAGAGCACTACAATGGTATCGGCATTGCGTATCGTTGAGAGCCTGTGGGCAATAACGAAGGTAGTGCGCCCGGCCATAAGGTTTTCGAGCCCGCGCTGGACTTCGAGTTCGCTCTCCGTGTCGAGAGAACTCGTGGCCTCGTCGAGTATAAGAAGCGGCGCGTTTTTCAGTATGGCTCGCGCTATGCTTAGCCGTTGTCGTTCTCCTCCAGATAGCTTGATGCCGCTTTCCCCTATGACAGTATCATATCCGTCAGGCAGCTTTGAAATAAAATCGTGCGCATTTGCCGCGATTGCAGCATCGACTACCTCCTGTTCGTTCCTGTCCCGGTCTCCGTAAGAGATGTTCCCCCTGACCGTATCGTTAAAGAGTATTACCTGCTGCGATACTATCGCTATCTGTTCTCTTAGCGTCTGGAGCGAGAAATCGCGAGTGTCTACGCCGTCGATCATCAGAGACCCTTCATCAATATCGTAGAAGCGTGGCAGCAGGTTGACGAAGGTCGTTTTGCCGGCCCCGCTACTCCCGACTATCGCCACCATTGTACTGCGCGGAACAGTTAGGTTGATACCCCTGAGTATCCACTTCTCTTCATACCTGAATGAGACGCCCTTGAACTCGATAGACTCTTTAATGGTTTCAAGTTTCCGTTCCGGTCTCTTCTCTGTTGTTGTGCTTGAAGTCTCTGAAGGCATATCGAGAAGGTCGAAGATTCTGGCGGCTGCGGCAAGACCGTTCTGTATGCTGAGGTTGACTCCGTTGAGGGCTTTAAGCGGTTGGTAGAACATGAGTACGGCAGCGAAGAAGGAGATGAAGCTCTCCGGCTTCAGCTCGCCGCTCTCTATTCTGAAGGCTGCATACCAAATAGTTATCGCAAACCCTACGGCGCCGATCGTTTCCATTAGGGGCGAGGAGGAGGCGCGAACCTTAATAGACTTTAACTGCCACTTAGTGAACCTTTTGTTCTCGGTATCGAAGCGTTCTGTTTCGTACTTCTCCATTCCAAAGGCTTTGACTATTCTTACGCCCGTAATCGCCTCCTGAAGCAGCGCGGTTATGTTGCCCATCGTTACCTGCCCCTTGGTCGAGACCTTCTTCATCTTCTTGCCGAATTTTCTTAACGGGTAGACGGCAAGTGGTACGCATACGAAGGCCGCGAGCGAGAGTTTCCAGTCGAGGCTGACTATTACAGAACCGAGCACTATCAATGTCAGTGACTGTTTTATGATTGCAGCGAAGGATTCTGACGCGGTCGTCTGTAACATGTTGACGTCGTTTGTAAGTCTAGACATCAGGACTCCGGACGGGTTGGCGTGGAAGAAACCTATGGGCATGTTTAGTATGTGTTCGTAGAGTTTTTTTCTGAGGTCGCAGACAAGGCCCTGCCCGACATGGCCCATAAAGTAGATCTGCCCGAAAGAGCTTAGCCCCTTTACCACGGCGACCAGAATTATTATTACCGGCACCGCTATTATCATCTTCTCTTTCGGAATGGAAATGAGTCCGAACGGGACTATGCCGATATCCTCCGCAGCTCCGCTGGTGAAGAGGAACTTCATAACAGGGCCTATAATGTAGGCTAGCGCGCCGGTGGAGAGGGCGAATGCGAACATGCATAAGATGGCAAGAAAAAAATGGAGCTTGTATGCCGGTAAAAGTTTTAGGATTCTAAGGTACATGCGGCCCTCGTTGAAGATACTATAGTTGCGTTGTGTCAGATTTTTCGGAGATGCTCTTCAGTACCGCTCTTGCCGCCCTGTCTGCGGCTCCGCTCTCTCCAAGGCGTTTGGATATTTCCTTGTAACCGCTCTCAATTGCAGCCCGTCTGTCCGGGTTTTCGAGTATGTCTAGTATCTGCTCCGAGAGCCTCTCGGGAGTCACTTCGTCCTGTATATACTCTTCTACGACCTTTCTGCCGGCTACTATGTTCGGTAACCCGAAGAGTTTGAGGTCTACTATAGCGCGGGCCACCGTGAAGGTTATCGTTGACATAATATAGACGATGACCATAGGGGTTCCAATGAGCGCAGTCTCCAGCGATGCCGTGCCGGAGGCAACTATAGCCGCGTCTGCCGCCCTAAGAGCCGTATGCATGGACCCGTGTACTACTCTTACGTCTATCCCCGAAGCCTTTAGAGCCGGGCAGAAGGTCTCTGCGTCAAATGATGATGAAGCCGGTAGTACGAAGACGGCCTGCCTGCCGAGTCCTTTATCTATCTGAGCCCCGGCCCCCAGCATGATATTAAGCAGGCGCGTTATCTCTGAAGTTCGCGATCCCGGCAGTAATGCGACTACCGTTGCCGCGTTCTCAAGATCTAGCTCTTTGCGCGCCTCCTCTTTGGTCAGCGCGCAGACCGCGCTCTCTACTATCGGGTTGCCTACGAACTCCACGTCAAGCCGAGTCTTTTTATAGACCTCTAGCTCGAACGGGAAGATAACGAGCATCTTGTCAACGAGTTTCGCTATCTTCCAAACCCGGTTTTTTCTCCATGCCCAGACCTGCGGGCTTATGTAGTAGATTACCGGCAGGCCGAGCCGTTTTGCCTCTTTGGCAACTTTTAAGTTGAAGTCCGGAAAATCTATTAGAACAACTGCATCGAAATTTCCGCTCTGCAACTCTGCTTTTAACGTTTTAAGAGCATAGAGAATCTTGGGCATCCGTCCGATGACCTCGGTAATACCTACTACAGAGACCTCTTTCGCGTCGAGACCAACGAGTCCGGCAGAGCGCATCGATTTTCCGCCCATGCCCTTGAAGATTATACCGGGTTTGCTCCTTTTGAGCGCAGCCATCAGGGCTGCGCCGTGGTGGTCTCCAGACTCCTCGCCACTGCTTATAAAAATTTTCATCGGCATATACGGCCCGTAAAATAGGCTTTAGTTGTGAGACCGGCTCAGGCGGCGGTAAAAGAGTGGCTTACCTTAATGCCGTCCGTATCGATTTTGCGACCGCATCCTGAATCCTCGAAGCGACTTCGAGTGCGACGAGCCCCTCATGACCCGAGACCAGCGGTCTTCGCCCGGTCTCGGAGCAGGAGAGAAACGCCTTGATCTCTTCGAGCAGAGAGTCGCTTTTGATTATATCAAGCTCGGTATCTACAAGTCTTGCGTATCCTGCTTCTTCATCAGGCGTAATCTGCGCGATAGTAATGTGTTGTGCGGCGTAGTCGATTGAAATATTCGTCTCGGGTTGGTAGATGGTAATGGTCCTTTGCCGTTCACGCGAAACCCTGCTGGCCGTAACGTCGGCAACGCAGCCGTTTGTAAAGCGCAGGCGTGCGTTCGTTATGTCTACGTTGTTTGTAACCACCGGAATTCCTACCGCGTCCACAGACTCTACATCCGAGTTGACCAGGCTCAGGATTATGTCGATGTCGTGTATCATGAGGTCGAGTATTACGTCCACATCGGTGCTTCTGTTTGGAAATGGTGACAGACGCCTCGATTCTATGAAGAGCGGAGTCTTGACCCTGCCTTCCAACGCCATTACCGCACCATTAAAGCGCTCCAGGTGCCCGACTTGAAGGATCGCATTAGAGCAGTCTGCTGCTGCGATAAGTTTCTCGGCTTCTGCCGTGCTCATGGCAATCGGTTTTTCTACGAGCACATCTATTCCGTGTTCCAGGAAGTCGGCCCCTATCTTCAGGTGGCTTTCCGTAGGCGTTACAACGCTTACGGCGTCAACCTTGCCTATAAGTTCCCTGTAGTCGGTGTAGGCGCGCGTGCCGACCTCATCGGCAACTTTACGCGCGCTCTGTTCATTCAAGTCCACAACTCCTACGAGTTCCGAGTTGTCGAGTCCCGCATACTTCTGTGCGTGAAAGCGTCCGAGATGGCCGACGCCGATTACTGCCGTTTTAATCTTCTTCGTCATCGCTAACGTCACTCTTCTTTTTAAGTCTCAGGCGTGCTATGCCGCGTTCCGAATTCTCTATCGCATCTATAAACCTCTTGGCATGAACAGATCCCGCCATTTCGGCTTTTATCTGCTTTGCCGCGTCGCTTGTTGAAAGAGAGGACTTAAAAAGTACGGTGTAACACCTCTTAATCTCCGTAATGTCCTGTTTTGAAAAACCCTTGCGTCGCAACCCTATCATGTTGAGGCTTCTTACGTGCGCGCGGTTACCAACGGCGAGCACATACGGCGGGATATCCTTACTCACGGCGGAGGCTCCGCCGATTATGCAGTATGCTCCGATTTTGACATGCTGGTGTACGGCCACTATACCGCCGACTATTGCATGCTCTGCAACCGTAACATGTCCGGCGAGAGTGGCGTTATTGGCCATTATGATGTTATCGCCGAGCGTGCAGTCGTGGGCTATATGAACATAGTTCATGAACAGGTTGTTGCTTCCGCATACGGTTACCAGACGCTCTTTCGTAGTTGCCCGGTGTATCGTTACGAACTCCCGTATCACGTTGTTGTCTCCGAGTATGACCTCGGTCTTTTCGCCTTGGTACCCGAGGTCTTGCGGAGGGGCACCAATAGAGACGAACTGAAAGATATGGCAGTTGCGTCCAATTGTAGTCCAGGTGTCTATGACCGCATGGGAGCCTATCTTTGTTCCGGCACCTATATTCACATGCTCGCCTATAACGGTATAAGGGCCGATCTCTACATTGTGGTCGAGTTCCGCCGTGGGGTGAACCACAGCAGTCGGGTGTATCTGCACCCCGCTATTTTTCTGTGCCTCGGTAGTCATCTGTTAAATTCACCTCTCAAGTTCTGATATACACGCACCCGGTTTGTATGGCGTGCGAACAGGTCGTTGTGAAGCTCGACTCTGTTACTTGTCGGCAATGGTTGCCATCAGTTCGGCCTCTGCTGCAACGTTGCCGTCCACCCTGGCGGTACCGGTCAGCATCCAGATCTTTCCTCGTACCTTCTTTACTTTCACAGTTATCTCAAGAGTATCTCCCGGAAGTACGGGGCGACGGAAGCGCGCCTTGTCTATACCCATGAAATAAAGAACCTTACCTTCAACTCCGGCACTCTTGAATGCGAGTATTCCGCCGACCTGTGCCATCGCTTCTACAATAAGGACACCCGGCATTATCGGATGGTCAGGGAAGTGGCCGGTGAAGAACGGTTCGTTGATTGTTACGTTCTTTATACCTACTGCGACTCTGTTTGCTTCAATATCTATTACCTTGTCGATCAACAGAAATGGGTACCTGTGAGGTAGTATTTTCTGTATCTCGTTGATGTCGATCATTGGGTGTCCTTTCGTCATCTGTTTGATAACTGTTTGCCCGATGCGTTACGGCTGTTGTTTTACTGGTCCAGACTCTTTTCCAGTTCGATTATCTTGCGTTCGAGTTCACGGACCTTCTTTCTCAATTCCGGTAGCTTCTGAGATATCGTCTGCGCACGGAGCCAGTCTCCGTGGTTAATGGCCGGAAAACCGGAGTAGGCCCCTGGTCTGGTAAGGTTGTTCGTTACTACCCCGCGAGCCCCTATTAGTATGTCGTCTCCGACTCTCACGTGGCCGACTATGCCGACCTGCCCGCCGAGCTGCACACGGCTACCCACTGCGGAAGAGCCTGCAATGCCGACCTGCGCTACTATGACGGTATCCTCGCCTACAACTACGTTGTGGGCGACCTGAACAAGGTTGTCTATCTTTGTGCCGCGTCCTATAACAGTCTCGCCGAGCATGGCGCGGTCTACGGTAACGCAGGCCCCTATCTCCACATCATCGGCTATACGTACGGTTCCGGTCTGCGGTATCTTGTAATACTGTTCTGCCTCTTTAGCGTATCCGAAGCCGTCGGACCCGATCACGGTACCGGAATGTATTATAACGCGTGCTCCGAGAGTGCACCTCTCCATTACCGTTACGTTCGGATAGATCACGCTCTCTTCGCCTATCTCGACGTTACGTCCGATATAGACGCCGGGGTAGATCACGGCTCTGTCGCCGATCTGAGCGTCCTCTTCGATTACCGCCCCAACGCCGATTGACACCTTTTTGCCGATAACCGCAGTTTCATGGAGTCTGGCACCGGCGGCGACTCCCGGCTCAGGGTGCACTGTCGGCCTGATTGCCTCGAGCACCTTTGCCATTGCGAGGTGCGGGTTGTCTACGTATATTAGCGTTGTCCCGCCGCGGTCGGTCTCTTCGAAGAGATCGCGTTCTCTTAAGATGACGGCCGTGGCGCGTGTTGAGGCCAGGGACTTAAGGTTGCGGGCATCGGCCACAAAGGAGACGTCACCAGGGCCTGCGGAGTCTATTGGCGCGGCTCCGGTAACAACGGCCTCATTGCTGGAGCCGCCTTCCGTTACGTCAAGTTTTCCGCCTACGGCCCTGGTTAGCTCTTCCAGGCTCAGTGACTGATTATCCAACTTAGCGGCCTTTCTTGCTGAATCTCTTATTATGTATTTTTATGACCTCGGCAGTCAGGTCGTCATCCGCCGATGCATAGAGCAGTCCTCCGAGAGAGCGTTCTATAACATAGGAGTAGCCCCGTTTCTTTGCCAGCTCTTCGACGATTTGTGCGAACTCGTCTATTATAGCCGCTTCCTCGGCCTGCTTCTTTTTATTGATCTCTTCGTTGGAAGCCCGGAACAGTTTTTCAAACGCCTGGCTCTTGTTCATAAAGAGCTCTTCTTTCGCGCTCAGCGTCTCCTTGTTCCATATAGCGCGTTTGCTATCAATCTCGGTCTTCATTTTTTTCAACTCTTCCTGCTTTGCGTTGAGATCGGTTTCGAGCCTCGTTGCACTCTTTTGCAGGTTATCTTTTGCCACCTGTCCGGCTTCGCATTCGTTAAGCGCTTTTTGCAGGTTTGCATACCCTATCTTCTGGGGTCCGGCAACTGCCGGGAGTGTGAGTGCGAGAAGTATAAGTATCGATATAGATACCTGTGCCAGTCTCTTAATCATATCGTGTCTCCTTGGTATTTGTAGTGAAAATTTATGATTGCCAGTATTGTTTTATATATATTCCCGGTTCTTCTGCCGGGCCTTCTAAAAGAGGGTTCCTATGGTAAAGTCCCATTGCTGCGTCTTTTCACCGGTCCTGGGGTCGAGGTTGATACCGAATTCGAGTCTCAGCGGACCCATGGGCGAGAACCAGCGCAACCCGGCCCCCGCTCCTGTCCTGATATCTTTGAAATCGATCTGCCCGTCGTAAGTGTTTCCCGCATCGAAGAAGAGCACGCCTTTTATCTTCTGCGCCTCAATCAGGGGAAAGACGAATTCGGCATTGGCGACTACCTTTGTGGTTCCGCCGATAAGGTCGCCGGTGGCTTCATCCTTCGGGCTTATGGTTCGTGTTTCAAAACCCCTTATAGAGTTCAGGCCTCCAAGAAAGTAACGGACGTATACCGGCGGTTCTTTCTCGGAGTGGCCTTGAACGTAACCGAGCGAGCCGCGAAGAGAGAATGTCGTATCGAGTGGAAGAGAGAAGAACTTTACCAGGTCTCCTTCGTATTTTATGAAGTAGGTAGTTCCTCCGAGCGGTCCGCCGGCAAGTTCGGTGGAGAAGTTTGCTACGACGCCTTCTGACGGGAAGAAGGCGTCGTCACGCGTATCGTGGCGCGCAGAAACCTTGATGCTCGACTCCGTATTTATGCCTTTCTGTTCCTGAATGAAGCTCGATGCCGTATCGGCTATTTCAGAGACGTTAATATCCTCCAGCTTGTAGCTAACATATCCGCGGGTATTTTTCTTGTAGAGCGGAAAACCCGCACGCAGTCCAAAACCCTTTTTGGCAATTGTGAAGTCGGGGTACTCTTTTATGGTGTTATAGAGGTCTATGCCTGCGGAGATCGGTTTGTCAAAGAGCCACGGTTCGGTCAGGCTAACTACGTAGTTCGATGATGAGGCGCTTTTTGTGCCCGAGATGTTAAGCTTAATCCCAGTGCCCATGAAGTTGTCTTGCGCTAGCGAAGCCGTTGCAATGATCTTGTCGACCGACGAGTAACCCATACCGATGGAGATAGAGCCCGTAGGCCTCTCTGTTACCTCTATGTCGAGTTTGATCTTGTCATCACCGGAACCCTGGCTCCTGCCGATCTTGACTGAGTCGAAGTAGCCGAGGCGGCGCAGGTTGTTACGCGACCGTTTAACCTCCGAGGTCGAGTAGAGGTCTCCTTCCTCGGTCTCAAGCTCTCGCCTGATAACCTTGTCGCGCGTCCTGGTGTTACCGGACAGATCTACACGCTCTATGTAGACCAGTTCGTTTTTTGTGAAGTTAAAGTCGATATCTATAGTGCGCTGCGTTTCGTCAACCCTTGTGCGGGGCAATATTTCAGCGTAAGCGTAACCTTTGTCTCCATAAAAGTCTGTGAGCTTGTCTATATCGACAGCGAGTATACTCCTGTTGAAGACCTCACCGGGCGCGGTTTTCAGCAGCTCCATAAGTTCGCGTTTTGTCGCAAGAAGGTCTCCGGAGACGTCAATCTCACTGATGCTGTACTGGGGGCCTTCATCAATCGCTATAGTTATGTAAAACCACTTTTTATCTTCACTGAGCAGTACCCTGCGGTCGGTTATATCGGCCTTGATATAACCGTTGTCAAAGTACTCGCCCATTATAAGGCTGAGGTCATTATGAAAGAGGAACTCATCGAAACGGTTCGACTCCGAAAAGAGGCTTAGTAACCAGGTCTCTTTCGTTGTCATTACCTTCTTCAGCTTCTTATCGCTGAGAGCCTTGTTGCCGATAATTGTGATACGCCTTACCCGGACTTCGGAGCCCTCTTCTATGTTGAAGACTACGGTTGCATCTACACCGTTCGATTCTATCTCGGTGGTAACCTTGGCGAGGTAGAAGCCTTCACTTTCGTAGTACGCCTGCAGTATCTCCCTGTTCTCTCCAAGAAGCACCCGGTCGAGCACGTTATTGGAGCTTAGCGTGAGCATTGTTCTTAAAGTATCTTCCGTAAGCTCTTTATTGCCTCTCAGTTCTATCTCTCTGATAAAGGGGAGTTCTTTTACCGTAAACGTCAGTACCTTGCCGGAGGCGGTGTCCGAGAGGTCAGCGCTAACATCATCAAAGTAACCGGTAGAGTAGATTGAGCGAATATCCTCTCGTACGTCGTCAGGAGAGTAAGTGGAACCTATGCGGCTTGAAACCTTGCGTATAATAGCGGCGCTGTCGACGCGAATGTTTCCTGCGATATCAATCAGGTCGATGGTTCCTGAACGAATTGTCGGCCTTGCCCTTACGGTGTCGGTCATCTTTTTGTAGATCGCTTCGCCCCCTGCTTCGATCTTGCGTAGCAGCTCCGCAACCGAGACCGAGCTGTAGTAGTAGAGTGAGAGGCTCTCTTTGGCCACGATATCGAGTACTCTGATATCTACGTTGGTCGTGGCGCCGAGCTTCGTAACCGAACCGAGAATCGCAAAGTCGGCTCCCGCTTTTGCCGCTATTTCGAGGGCGGTAGTTTCGTCGAAGCCATCCACCTTATCTTTAACGACAAGCTGCTTGAGCACGTCCATGCCGGTTATCTCGGCTCCAGCGCCAGCAAGCGTCTGTGCTACCGAGTTCATTACGTTCTTGCGCTCTACGCGTATATCGGTAGCCGAATGCATCTCAAACGGCACTACGATAACCTTGAGCTCGGAAGCGTATGCAGGGCCTGTAGCGTAAAACCCGCAGAGTACGGCGAGCAATACCAGGGAGAAAAAGGTCGTGGCGGTCTCTTTTGTTTTTTTTATGTTCAAGTCCTGATTCTCTGTTATCTTCATTTATGCTTATGCTGGAACGATTAAGCTTTCAATTCTTCGGCGATCTTTCCATCGACCATCCGTATGGTACGCGAAAGTTTTTCGGCCAGGGTTTCGTTATGCGTAACCACGACAAGCGCGGTTGAGCGTTCCCGGTTTATCTTTAGAAGCAGCTCAAAGACCTCCTCAGCCGTAACCGTGTCGAGGTTGCCGGTCGGCTCGTCGGCGAGTACGACGTCCGGGTTCTGTATAAGGGCGCGGACTATCGCGGTACGTTGCTGCTCTCCTCCTGAGAGTTCACCCGGTTTGTGCGAAAGCCGGTTTTTAAGTCCCACCGAGTCGAGTAACTCCGAGGCGCGCACTATCGCTTCGTCCCTTGAGACCCCGCCGATGAGCGCCGGCAGCATCACGTTTTCGAGTGAGGTAAACTCCGGCAGCAGGTGGTGCGACTGGAAGACGAAACCTATGGAGCGGTTCCTGAACCTGGCCAGACTCTTTTCGTCGAGCGAGGTGGAGGGTTCGCCCCGGTAGAAGACCTCTCCGGTTGTGGTACGGTCGAGTGCGCCCATGATATTCAAGAGCGTCGATTTGCCAACCCCTGACGCTCCGACTATTGCAGTGGTCTCGCCGGACTCGATTCCGAGATCGATACCGCGCAGCACCTCCACAGTCGAACTTCCCCTTATATATCTTTTGCAGACTGCCTTGAGGCTGATCAGTTCCATCTGTTTGCGTACCTCCTATTCGTATCTGAGGCCTTCGACAGGATTGAGTCTTGAGGCCTGGTACGACGGGTAGACGGTCGCAAGAAAACTGATGGAGACCGATATGGCCACGATAATAAGTACGGTAAGCGGTTCTACCTCGGAGGGCAGTTTGTCAATATAGTAGACGGACGGGGGTAGAACCTTGAAGTTGAAGGTTTGTTCCACTATCGAGACTATCCCCTCGAGGTTCATTGCCATTGTTATGCCAGCGATCGTTCCGAGTAATGTGCCGGTGAAACCGATTACGAGCCCCTCTATCATGAAGATCCTCATTATGCCGCTCGAGGTCGCACCCAGGCTCTTGAGTATGGCTATGTCCCGGTTCTTCTCCATCACTACCATGATGAGCGTACTGATTATGTTGAGTGCGGCAACGAGTACTATGAGAGTCAGGATTATGAACATGGCTACCTTCTCGAGCTTCAGGGCAGAGAAGAGGTTTCTGTTCATCTCCATCCAAGTCCGCGTCCAGTGGTTGCCTTTAATGGCAAGGAGGATATCGTCAGCTATCTTTTCAGCCGCATAGATATCATCTATCTTCACCTCTATGCCGCTTACGGTATCGCCTAGCCTGAAGAACTTCTGCGCGTTCTCAATAGAGACGAAGGCCATCGACGAGTCGTACTCGTACATTCCGAACTCGAAGATCCCGGTGACCGTAAAGGAGGTCATTCTCGGCACGGGTCCCGCAGGCGTCATAGTACCCATGGGCGAGATGACGTTCAGGCGTTCGCCTACTTCGACTCCGATACTCTTTGAGAGCTCCGAGCCTATGATTATCCCCGGAAGCGTCGCTTTTATTCCGTGCTTTTCGTCACCTTTCGTCTTCGGGGCCGTGGTTTTGTCGACCTTTCGGGTCTCTCCGAAGCCGATTTCTATGCCCTCCATGGAGCCTTCGATTATCCGTTCGGGAAGTACGGTTACATCTGCGACCGTGGCCGGGTCGAGCCCACGGATAACCGCTCCGGTTGAACCTTTACCGCCCGAAAGCATGGCCTGGGAGTATGTGAAGGGGCTGGCGCCCTTAACTCCCTCCACGGTACGGACTGTTTCGGCCAGAGTATCGTAGTCGCCGATCCCGTTGCCGAAGCCTACCACCACAACATGGGCGTTGAGCCCCAGTATCTTCTCTTTCAGCGTCTCTTCAAAGCCGTGCATCACCGAGAGCACGACTATAAGCGCCGTAACACCGACCATTATACCGATGATGGAGATAAAGGTTATAACGGAGATAAAGGTCTGCTTCCTTTTTGCTTTAAGGTAGCGGAGCCCTATGAATAATTGATAAGACATAGGCGAATGGTTTGAAAGCCTTGGACTTATTGGTTTTGTGTCAGTTAACTCGACCGTAACTGCGGAAACAGTATTACGTCGCGGATAGAGGCTGAGTCCGTTAATAACATGACGAGCCTGTCAATGCCGATGCCTTCTCCTGCTGTAGGGGGCATACCGTACTCGAGCGCCCTCAGGTACTCCTCGTCCATGTGGTGAGCTTCGTCGTCTCCGGCCTCGCGCTCTGCAATCTGGGCCATAAAACGCTCTCTCTGATCCACAGGGTCGTTCAGCTCGCTAAAGGCGTTTGCTATCTCGCGTCCCGCAACCATCAGCTCGAAACGGTCTACGACGCTCGGGTCCCCATCATTCTTTCTGGCCAGAGGAGAGACTTCGAGCGGGTAGTGCGTGATAAAGGTCGGCTGAATGAACTTCGGTTCGGCGACCGACTCGAATATTTCTATGATTACCTTGTCGTGGCTGAACTTGTCCGATAGCTCCAGTCCGATAGACGCGGCGAACTTCTGCGCTTCTGCTTTATCTGTAAAGATGGCAATATCCGCATTAGAGTGTTCGGTAATCGCGTCTTTTACGGATACGCGTCTCCACGGCGGGGCAAAGTCGAGTTCGGTCCCCTGGTATGTTATGGTAGTTGCGCCGCAGATATTCTGAACGAGCGAGCTGATCATCTCTTCTGTCAGGTCCATAAGGTCGTCGAACGTGGCGTACGCCTGATAGAACTCCAGCATGGTGAACTCTGGGTTGTGCTGAGTGCTGATCCCCTCGTTACGGAAATTTCTATTGATCTCGAAAACCCTTTCGAGTCCCGCAATTATCAGCCTCTTTAAGTAGAGTTCCGGGGCGATACGCATGTAGAGTTCCATGCCGAGCGCGTTGTGGTACGTCTTGAACGGTTTTGCCGCCGCTCCGCCCGGAATCTGCTGGAGCATGGGCGTCTCTACCTCAACGTACTCTCTTGAAGAGAGAAAGTCGCGGATGAAACGAACGATCTCGCTCCTCTTGGCAAAGACCTCCTTTACGCCGGGGTTTACCATAAGGTCTACGTAGCGCTGGCGGTAGCGCGCCTCGACGTCGGTAAGGCCGTGCCACTTTTCCGGTAACGGACTAAGGCCTTTTGCAAGAGGCGCGTAAGTGGCGGCCTCTATCGTAAGCTCGTCCGTGCGGGTTCTAAAGAGCGTACCGGAGATACCTACAATGTCGCCGACGTCGGCTTTTTTGAAGAGCGCGAAGGTCTCTTCACCGACGACGTCCTTCTTGACATAGGCCTGCAACCGTCCGCTTCTATCCTGAATATGGATAAAGGAGGCCTTGCCGAAGTCGCGCTTGGCCATAATGCGCCCGGCTATGGAGAGGTTGTCCTTTTTATCCTCAAGGGCCGCAGCGTCGAGGCCGTCAAAGTTTTCGATGATGAAAGCGGTAGTCGCCGACGGTTTAAAGTCGTTCGGGTACGGCTCTATACCGCTATCTTTAATCGCCTGCAATTTTTCGAGGCGAGTATTAAATTCCGCACTTCTTTCGTCCACTGGAAAAACTCCTTCTTGGTGCTTTAAGATAGATAGGTCCTACCGGTTATTAATGGTCAACGGCAGCCATTTCACATGGCATGCGCCGGAGGGGAAAAATACCGTTAAATTCACAGGTTAACTCCATTCAAACGGAATAATCAAAAGTATCGTATTTGCTGCGGAGAGTCAAGGCAAAAGCCATCACTTTAAGGCGTGCAGGGAGGTTTTAATGTGCTTGCCGGAGTCTATTGCAGGTTATAGCATTAAGGAGTTGTGGAGCAAAGAGCTTTGACCTTGCGTTTGTCCTGTGTTCAGCTACTGCAGGAATAAATAGTCCTGACTAGAACCGGAGCGGAGCGCACTCTTTGCCCGCGCTCTCGGCCACGTTCGGGTGGGTGACCTGCCCCATGCGTATATTGACGCCGCGCTCAAGCGACGGGGTCGATTTTACTGCCTTGTTAAAACCGAGTTCCGCTATCTGCATAATGTAAGGAAATGTGGCGTTGGCGAGCGCAAGAGTGGAGGTGTGCGGCACCGAGCCCGGCATGTTGGCTACGCCGTAGTGGATAACCCCGTCTATGTCGTAAGTCGGCTTCGAGTGGCTCGTCTGCACAATCGTTTCAACACAGCCCCCTTGATCGATCGATACGTCAACTATTACGGAACCTTTCTTCATACCGGCTACCATCTCCCTGGTTACGAGCTTCTGGGTCTTTGCCCCGGGCATGTGGACCGCTCCTATAAGCAGGTCGCAATCAGTAACAACGTGCTCTATGTTGAGAGAGTTGGAGTGGAGCGTGTGCACGCGGCCTCTGAAAATATCGTCCAGATACCGGAGCCGGTCATGCCCCCGGTTGATTATGGTTACGTCTGCGCCGAGCCCCACCGCCATCTTTGCGGCATTGAGGCCGACCACACCACCGCCGATAATCGCCACGCGCCCCGGCTCTACTCCGGGCACGCCGCCTAGCAGCACTCCGGCTCCGTTATTCTGTTTCATCAAGTGATGAGCGCCGACCTGAACAGAGAGCCTTCCGGCTATCTCGCTCATGGGGGTGAGTATCGGAAGTTGTCCGTCCTCGGTCTCTATCGTTTCATACGCTACGGCGGTGCCGCCGGAGCGGAGCAGTTCGTCTAAGAGCCTTCGGTTTCCGGCAAGGTGGAGGAAGGTGAAGAGCAGGAGGCCGTCTTTTAAGTGGCGGTACTCCTCTTTGAGAGGCTCTTTTACCTTTAAGACCATCTCCGCGCGGTCCCATATAGGGGTGCTCTCTTCTATTATCTCGGCCCCGGCTTCTATGTACTCCTCATCGTTGAAACCGCTGCCGATGCCGGCCCCGGTCTCTATCATTATGTGGTGTCCCGACTCTTTTAGCGCGCGCGCAACTGCCGGGATCATGGCTACACGATATTCGTTATCCTTTATCTCCTTCGGAACCCCTATCTGCATCGTTTTAAAACCTCTTTTTGGTTAATATCGTCTATCCATTCTTTATAGAGCAAAGCTACCAGTATAGAGCAAAGCTACCAGTTTTAACTCAATGCGTCAACCGCCAAACAAGTCTACTTTTGCGGGCCTTGTATGAGCGGAAGTACTTCGCGTTTCAGGTACTCGACATCGTGCTCTATCTCGCGTTTGTCCTTTCCTGCCATGCCGTGCGTGCTCTTGGGGTCGCGCAACTTGTCAGAGTAGAAGAACTCGAAGTTGGTCTCAAGGTACTCTTTCGGTATTGAGTCCGGAACATCCGTTCCGTTCATGATGGCCCATGTAAGCGCCCATGCGCGCGCAACGTTGCTCATATTGTAACCGCCTCCACCGAGTCCCACCCACGGCAGTCCCGTCTCTGCAAAGAACCGTACCATAGCCTCAAAGCCGTTGGTAGAAAGGTTGAGGTGCGTTATAGGGTCGGTGTAGAAGGTATCGACTCCGAGCTGAGTTACGAGTACGTCAGGCGCGAATTTTTCGAGCGCGTCGGGTACGATCTCCATAAAGGCATCGACAAATTCGGTGTCGCAGGTCTCGGGCGGAAAGGGCATGTTCAAAGCATAACCCTTGTACCTGTTCATGCCCCTGTCCGTAACGGCGCCCGTGCCCGGAAAGAGCCACTGTCCGCTTTCGTGGAGCGAGATAGTGAGTACCCGGTCGGTTTCGTAGAAGGCGTACTCGACCCCGTCTCCGTGGTGGGCGTCGATATCTACGTAGGCAACGCGGGCTCCGAGCTCTACCAGCTTCTGTATTGCAATCGCTGCGTCGTTGAAGTAACAGAAACCGGAGGCACGCGCCGGCATGGCGTGGTGGAGGCCGCCCGAAATATTGAAGGCCCGGTCAACTTCGCCGCTTGCGACCAGTTCTGCGGCCTGAACGGACGCTCCCGTGGAGAGGCACGACCAGTCGTAGAGACCGTTAAAGACAGGGTTGTCTCCTGCGCCGATACCGTGCGCCTGGCCGTCTAACGGTATCACTCCGGTGTCGGCTTCATTTATAATGTCGATGTACTTCCGGGTATGGAACAAGAGCAGTTCTTCTGTTGTCGCTCTGCGTGCAGGCAGTATGACGGAGTCCGGAAGTTCCGAAAGGCCGAGCGCCGTAATCAGTTCGTAGGTGAGCGTAAGCCTGAGCGGCTTCATTGGGTGGCCCTTGCCGTAGTAGTAAGAGCCGAGCTTTTCCGAATAGATAAAGGCTGTGCTCATATCCTCATCCGTAAGGTTGTAAGCCTGTTGTATGCTTGTGACAATAGAAGGGCCGGTTAACGGCCTCTTTGTTATCGGTGACTCGGAGGCGAAACAGTATTATGCAACAGGTGGATCCGGGGTGGCAAGAGAAGAAGACGTTTCAAGCGAAGCATTTTCAAAGAAGTCTTTCAGCCTTTTTAGGTGATATATTTTACCTGTCTTTATGCGCCTCGCTGCCCGGCCCACGAAGGAGCGTCTGTCTAGGGTTGAGTTTGATCGAGTTGTCTTTTAACGGGCGGAACTTCTTCATAAGGTCGAGCCGTCCCTGTGCCTTGAGCCTACCGTGGATTCTGGTCCAGGCGCAGTCGTTTTCCGTCAGGACTTCGCACTTGCCTCCGGATACGCCGCCGCACGGGCCGTTTAGCATATCTTTCGGGCACTCGGTGTGCGGGCAGATGCCGGCCGTCTCAGTTAGTACGCACTCCCCGCAGAGCGAACAGCCCTCGAAGAAGCGCCCGACCCGTTCAACCGAGGCGAGGTAGAGCGAGTCGAGTGCAGGCAAGACCGGAGTGGTTTCGTCAACCGAGTCAGCTACCGTCTTGACTCCGGCTCCGCAGGAGAGCACCAGCACGGAGTCGGACTCTTTTATTTCGGGGACCTTGCGCACCTCGCGCCTGGCGAGCTGCTCGTAGCATGTCTCGTCAACGAGAGAGTGGCCGGTGACCTCGAAGCCGTTTTCGGTCAGGGTGGCGGTCATCTGCTCGATCTCTTCTATGCCGCCTGTTTTGCACTGCTCGGCGCAGGTATTGCACCCGAAGAGGTAGACTGATTTATAACCCTGAAGCGACTCTATTATGTCATTCGGGTCTTTCTTTTTAGTGATTATCATCTTGAAACCTCCGATTTTACAGCCGGACTTCCTGTTTAATGGAAGGCCGGGCTCTGGGTGGGTCTTTCGGTGGTATTGGAAGCTGTCTTAGCTCGAATCTGTTAAATTTTATGTATCGCGCGCGCAGCGGTTACGGTGTTCTTTAAGAGCATCGCTATGGTCATAGGGCCTACTCCGCCCGGTACCGGGGTTATGCGTGCTGCGCGTTTGGCGGCAGTAGCATACTCTACGTCGCCGCAGAGCTTGCCGTCGGCGTTACGGTTCATGCCGACGTCGATAACAGTTGCGCCCTCTTTGATCCACTCGCCTTTTATCATCTCGGCCCGACCTATGGCCGCGACCACGATATCGGCTGTCGCGATCTTCTCTGCGAGGCCTGCGGTCCTGGAGTGGCAGAGCGTTACCGTAGCGTTCTGTCCGAGCAGCATCACCGCAACCGGTTTGCCGACGATGTTGCTTCTGCCGATGACTATCGCGTCCTTTCCGGCGATATCGAGTCCAGTGGTCTCTATTAAGTGCATAACGCCGAGCGGGGTACACGGTTCGAGCGTGGGAGAGCCGGTGAGCAGGCGCCCCATGTTGTACGGGTGGAAACCGTCGGCGTCCTTCTCGGCCGAGATCGCCTCTATTATAGTGGCCTGGTTGATATGTGCCGGTAGCGGTAACTGGACGAGTATACCGTGAATGTCGGCATCGGAGTTCAGTTCCGAGATGAGCGAGAGAAGCTCTGCTTCTTTAGTCTCTTCGGGCAGAATGTGCTGGACCGAGCGGATTCCGACCTCTTCCGATGCTCGTGCCTTGTTCCGTACGTAGACCTTGGAGGCCGGGTCTTCGCCGACGAGGACTACCGCAAGCCCCGGAGTGATGCCAGCGGACTCTTTCAAGTCCGCAACTTCGGTAGCGAGTTCAACTCTTAAGGCTTTTGCTACTGCCTTGCCGTCTATTATCTTCAGGGATGGGTCTGTAATTGTAGTAGTCATAATAGCTGTAGATTATACTTTATGAGGGCTTTTTTTGCAAAGAAAATCGAGTTTTTGTTGGGATTGCGCATGGCGCGGTCTTAGATATCGTTGTTGATGTACTGCTTACCCGTTCTCTTTAGTTACCGATTGGCTCGGGAATGATACTTCAAGTACTACCACTTCCCCTTCGGCGGTAAAAGGGCCGTGCACCTCTCCCGGGGGTCTGCTTGCATAGTAACCCGGCTCAAGCCATATGCCGAATGCTTCATCGTATAAACGACCGGAGAGCACGAATATCTCTTCAGGATAATCATGGCTCTTGGGACCGAACGGTTTGGTGGAATAGCCGCTTTTAAACCGGGTTAACCTGGTATAATCGCCTGTTTCATGGTCAATGGCTATTGTCAGTTGACTTAGGTTCTCATCCGAACCGTCAATACTCTCCCATTCTCCCGCATTATTACTCGACAACGGATTCCAATAGGTTCTTGTAGATTTCACTTTAGGGTCCTCTTTCACTTAGTCATTTAACAGTTCGTACTCTATGAAAAAGACGTTTTCTTCGTTCAGTATCCTGTTTCTAATGGTGGCTATAAGGGTGTTGAACTCCTCTTTAAAATCGGGCCCTTTGCCTTCTGTCGGGTATTTGGCGAAGAAGTCCTGAACCATTCTGGTAATGGCCTCCATATCGTCGGCCGCAGAGTCGATTAAGCGCTTCAGCTCTGTTCTGTTGCTTGCCGCCTCACGAAGAACGAGGTAGATGAACTCGTCCTCTTTCTGAAGGTGGTCTATCAGACCCAACTGCATCGTCTTGAACTTATCCCAAACCTCGGGCGCGGTAATATCGACCGCCTTGATCTCGTTCAGGACGTTGAGAATAGCTTCGTGCTCCTTTCTCAGTTCATCGATTAATGCTGACATCGTAAGAGCTCCTTCATATTAACGGGTTATAAAGGTGCGGCTCGGTACCATTACCCGGGGTAAGTCTTTACGGTGCTTGTAGAGGACGATTCAGTCGTAAACAGAACAAAAATATACAATAACTTAACCTGTTCGGCAACTCTAAAGTAAGCAGCTACTTATAAACCGGTATAGAGTAGAGTATTGATACTACTTTCACTTGACACTTCCAGAACCGGTAGCTATCATCAAATAAGGTAATCAAAGTTGATGTAGTGTGTACTTTTTTGAAAGGAGTCGCAAGTGGCTTTCTGGGAAAGTGTGAATACAGGGCTAAAAAAGGCTGTGGATGAGGGGTGGACTGCGGTTCGTGATAGCGCTAGAATAGGTAAAAGTCGCTACAAACTTCACTCGCTACATAAACAGGCCGAGGCGCTTTTTGCCGAAATCGGCGGCATCGTCTACGATATGGCCGACTCCAAGGGCGACAATCCGCTTTCACGGCCCGAGGTGCGAGACCTTATCGACGATATAAAGAGGGTAGAGGCGTTGAGCTCCGAAATAGAGCATGAGATAGAGATGACCCGTGAGAAGGAGAAGCCCGAAACTTATGGCGGGGCCGAAGAGGGCGCATGGCCTGCCGCGGTCTCAAAAGAGGTATATGAAGACGAAAACGACGATGAGAGCATGGAGAACGTGACCGAGGATACTTCTGCCACCGAAGAGGTTTCGGTAAGCGACCGTATGCCGGACGAAGAGGGCATAGATGACGATTCGCTCGGGGCCACCGGAGACAGGCAGGCGGATGAGTCCGGAGATGAGGCGGAAGAGGGCCTGGAGCCGGTTAAGGACTCGGAGTCGGGCTCTTCATAAAAGTTCTCTTTTGCAACATAATGAAGAATAAATAAGATAAGAGATTATTAAGAAGAGACCGCGATAGGGAGTATTTCCGTTACGGTCTCTTTTTTCTTTATATGCCTCTGTTTTTATTCTAAATTTTACTCTTTATCGGTACGTGACCCGGTACCCTTTCAGTCGCCGCGTTCTTCGCCGATAAAATAGGCTTAGGCAGACTTTACGCCGACAGGCTGTCGGTTTCAGTTAGGAGATTTACCGGTGGAGAATATCCCGCTTCTTAGAGATATCGTCGTTTTGATGGTCGTGTCTATTCCGATCATCATTTTATTGACCCGTTTGGGTCTGCCGACGGTAATCGGTTTTCTGATGGCCGGAGTCATAATAGGCCCTTTCGGACTGAGACTCGTCCATGAGGCTCATGAGGTTGAGACCCTCAGCCAGATAGGCATTGTGCTTCTGCTCTTTACCATCGGTCTAGAATTTTCCATTACCAAGATGCTCAATATTCGGCGCGAAGCGGTGCTCGGCGGCGGACTTCAGGTACTCGTTACCCTCTTAATCACCCTTGGGGCGGGACTTCTCTTCGACTACTCTTTTGTGGTCTCTCTTCTGCTCGGTTTCGTAGTAACCCTCTCCTCTACGGCGATAGTGCTTAAATTGCTTGTGGACAAGGGGCAGGTCAATACGGATCACGGCAACATGACCGTCGGCATACTGCTTTTTCAGGATATCTGCGTTGTTCTGATGGTTATGGTTCTCCAGAGTATCGGAGGAGAGGGCGACTCAAGCACTTTTCAGGTGGTTACCGGGCTTCTGTTATCGCTGCTCTCCTTTGCGGTCATAGTGGTTGTCGTGGCCTTTGTAATTCCTAGAATCTTCGAGCAGGTGGTGAAACTTCGTAACCGCGAGATCTTCATACTGACGATTCTGCTTGCCTGTCTCGGCACCGCATGGCTCACTTCGATGTTCGGCCTCTCGCTCGCTCTCGGCGCCTTTATAGCAGGGCTTGTGATATCGGAGTCCGAGTATTCACACCAGATAGTAGCCGAAGTAATTCCCTTCAGGGATACGTTCGCCTCGCTCTTTTTTATCTCCATAGGAATGCTGCTCGACTTCAAGTACGTGATCTTTCATCTGCCCAACCTGCTACTGTTAGTGCTGGCGATTATTGCATTGAAGGCCGTAGTTATCTTTGTTGTCGGTACGGTATTGAGGTACCGGTTCAGAAATACTATTATAGTTGCGCTTTCGCTCGCCCAGATAGGAGAGTTCTCTTTCATCCTTATTAAAATGGGCGAGGGTTACGGTCTCTTAGGGCGCGACCTTTACCAGTCGCTTCTGGCCGCTTCCGTAATAACCATGGCGCTTACCCCGTTTATCTTTATGTGGTCTTCCAAGATCGCTTCAAGCGCCGGACGACACCTGGCAAAGGGAGGCAAGGACGCGGAGCTTGCGGGAAACGGAAAAGAGGGTAAGGACGGGCTGAAGAACCATGTCGTGATAATAGGTTACGGCGTAAATGGAAAACATCTGGCGCAGGTTCTCAAATCCACCTCGATCCAGCATGTCATACTCGATATAAATTTGACCAAGATACGCAGCGCCAAGGAGGACGGCCACCACGCCTTTTACGGAGACGCAAGCCACCCTGAACTGCTCAGGAAGATGAACCTAGATAAGGCGAAGATGTTGGTTGTTGCAATATCCGACCCGATTACTACGCGAAGGGTCGTAGAGTCGTCGAGAAGACTCAACCCGTCGCTTTCAATAATAGTCAGAACACGTTACCTGCACGAGGTCGAAGACCTGTATAAACTGGGCGCCGATCAGGTAATACCCGAAGAGTTCGAGACCTCTGTCGAGATATTCGCCCGCGTCTTGAAAGACTACAGGATTCCGAACAATATTATTCAGACCCAGATAGAGATAGTGCGCCAGCAGGGGTATGCGATGTTTAGAAGCGCCTCGGTCGAGTCGGAACGGCTCACAAGCCTTACGAGCGTTTTGGAGGAGTCGCTGATGGAGACCTTCTATGTTGCGGCGGGCTGTGCCGTTGCCGGTAGTACGCTGGCCGAGCTCGATCTCAGGCAACAGACCGGTACAAGCGTAATAGCGGTTGTAAGAAGCGGTACTGCGGAGACCAACCCGCCTCCAACTCATAAGGTGGCGGCGGGTGATATTCTGGTGATGATAGGCTCTCATGCCCAGTTGAATGCCGCAGGAATCTTGCTTAGCGATGCCTGCCCGTCGAGAGAGGTAGAGCAGGTACAAGAGAGTGATATGAAAGTTCAATTGAATTCTGACGATTAGCAGTCAGGTAAATTCGATTGAGAGTACTGTTTCAACAGGCCTTCTGAGTTTTAAAGGTGAATTACGGTTACAAAAGGGCTTGAAATCACTAGAGGCCGTACCAATTAATTGGTACGGCCTCTAGTGATTTTAAAGATAAACGCCTTTTGTCTATCTGTCTTGCGGCAGTTTGTACTCTGCCCCGGCAAACTGTATGTTGGCCGGGTCCGCACACCGTGGCGGCGAGACCGCATGCACGGCCTGACAGGCTGGGCATTTAAAGACGAATGTCGTCATCTGAAAGTCCGTTCCGCAGCCCTGGCACTTGGCGCTGAGGCCGCCGTCGGGAATCGGCGTATTGGCTATAGATCCGCCGTGCGCCTGATTAACGAACTCCACCAGTTCTACTCCTTCTGAAAACGGCCCTCCACCTTCGGGTCCGCAGCTTCCACAATCACCCATACTAAAAACCTCCTGAATGTTATTTTTTATACTTTCTATAGGTATAAGATACTATATCTGTCGTCTAGGTTCAAATATATTCTCTCAGACGTCTCTATCTTCGTCTGTTACGTCCCCTTTTTTGCGTCCTCTCTCACACTTGAGTCCGTACCAAAAACACGATATCAGGGCAATAGATGAGAGGATTATTCCGGCGATAAAACTGAGTGGCCGGTACTTGAAGTCTATAATATGAGTACCTGTTGAGATAAAGACGCCTCTGACTATGCCGTTAACTCTGTAGATTTCCGCCTTCTCGGAGCCGATCTTGGCGCTCCAGCCAGGGTAGAACGTGTCGGTCAGGACGAGCAGCCCAGGTCCTGTTGCCTCTACTCTTACGCTGTTGTTTCGCTCTGAAAGTATCTTTGCGCTCATTGGGTTCTTCTGCTTGAGCTTGTCGTTCATACTTCCTGGCATACTCTTTGACGCCTCTGGCGAAGTGTTCGGCATAACCTGAGAAACAGCTGTATCGGTCTCCACCGTGCTGCCTATAATATCCGAGCTGCCGCTGATACCAACGCCACCCGCACCACCGGCGTTATTCTGGGTAGACTGGCTATGCGGAGCCTCCGGGCTGTGAGCGGGTTTTGCGGTTACGGTGCTATCGGCGGCCTCAGGGTTATGAGAGCTAGCCTCAGGGTGAAATGAAACAGGAGGCTCTTGCTCGATTACTGCGGCGGTTCCTGTTGCAACCTGAACCTGTCCCGCTCTTTCCTGAGCCTCTTTATACCCTTTGGCCAGTTCGATCTCCTTGGCCACATAGGCGCGTGGCAGCGCCTTCGGATTTTCGTAGATCGAGACCTCTCTATCGCTATAGACGCGCGGAAACTCTACAGGCGTTTCGTTTATTTGTCCCGTTTGCCGGGTTATCTCGTTTATATCCACTCTTGCTGGAAGCACAATATACTTTACAGAGAGTAATGAGTAGTGCGTAAGAGACTCTGTTATATCTTCTTCAATTCCGCGCCTCTGTTGTGCTTTCCTGTTTTCCGAATCGACTCGATTTTCAGACCTGCCGGTGAACCAGAGCGAAGAGGATTCCGGTGGACTCGATCCTTCCGGGTATAGAGTTTGAAGGTGCGAGTCTCGATACTCTTGAAAAGTGTCGATTGCGAGTGAATTGATATACCTGAAATCTCTAATGCCGAGCGCGCTTGCGAAGTTGGGATACAGGATTCCGTGCCCTGCGATCACACGTCCTTCGGTCGCGTGCTCTTTTAGATACTCTACATACGGCGCCGACGTAAATGGATCGTACCGGTCCGGCAGTCCTTTGGGCGAGTTGTAATCGATTATCATAACGGCGGCGAAGAGCAGCAGCACCGTAAGGGCGGCGCTTTTACGCCGTCCCTTGAAGAACTGCACTGTTATGTAAAGCCCGAGAACGAGAGGCACGCACTTGAGGTATAACCACCCTGTGTCGTAACCGCGCGGTATTGCCCACCAGAGTTCTATAAGCGCAAGCGGAATGAGCGTCTCGAGGGCGCGCCCCTTTCTTATGTAGGAGATTACGCAAAAGGCAGCCGCAATGAGGAATAGGATCGATAGAAGAGTGCCGAGTATGAGTGTCGGGCCGAGGGCCGCCAGGAACTGGTCTGTGCGGATCGATCGTGTAAAGAGCATGATCGATTGGACCGGTACAAAGTAGATAAGCAGAGCTAACGAAAGTGCCAGCGCTATGATCGGTACCAGTATGACCGGTGGCCCGAGGCTCCATTTTTTCGGCTCTTCCGTTTCCGTGTCGTAGAGGTTTTCCGTGCTCTCACCCTCGGCAAGGGCCTCTTTTCTTTTTGGGTCGAAGGCCCGGTGAATCGTGTCGAATGCCAGACCGGCTGCCACTGCGAATGAGAAGGTCCAGACGGGCCCCGTCCATTTGGGGCTCCAGAAGAGGTCGAAGAGCGGCAGGTGTCTGAGTTGCGCGAAGGGTTCCAGACCGAAGTTTATGAGCAGTACCAGCGTGGAGAGCCCTGTAAAGAAGAGCAGAGGCGCGGTATTCGGATCTTTTCTGCCAAAAGGAAGAGAGAGTAAACCGGTAAAAACGAGTAAGAGCGTAATGCTGCCGGTGTACCCTCCTAAAAGGTCCCAGACGCCGTTGCTCGGAAGGTCTCTAAAGAAGAAGACTTCGCCTTCGGGAGTCGTGCCTTGCTCTAGCAGAACGGACGGCGTAAAGGACCGGTTCCGGGGAGACTCGTGCGCAGTAGGTGTGATGATAGAGGCGGCCATGCCCGAAGTGACGATGTTCGGCACCCTTGTCACTTCGCCCGGAGAGTAGGTGAAGCTGGAATTTTGCATCAGTTCCGCAAAGGGCAGCAGGAGCGGGGCGGCCAGAAGTAAAGATAGTAACGAGGCGAGGGCGAACCTCTTTATGTTTCTTAACGTATGCGCCTTTTTATAGAGCATGAGAGTACGGAGTATAAAGTAGAGGGTGGCGATGGAGACGATATAGAGAGCCATCTTCGGATGTCCGGCAAGCGCCGTTAGCGCGAGCGCCACGGCAGAGATCGACACCTCCCAGGACGACCGTTTGGTGGCAAGTCGCTCTATCGCCCACATGAGCACGGGTAGCATCATTGCGCAGTTGGCGAATTGCTCAAGGTTGATGAACCAGATTGAAGAACCTGAGAACATGTAGAGCGCGCCGGAGAGAAAGGACGGGGCAAATGTAAGACCGAGGTGTCGAAGGAATATAAAGGAGAAGAGGCCGGCTATGAGCAGGCGACCGAGAAGAAAGAAGTCCCAGTACTTAACCGGGCTTATGTCTTCGAGTATTTGATAGGGAAAAAGGGCCCTTGTAGAGTACTGCGCTATAAGAGGCGTGCCCGCGGCCTGGTTCGGGTTCCAGAGCGGCATTTCCTTGTTCTTATAACTATTTCCAACGAACTTGTTGACAGGCCACTCGTAGTAGCTTGGCGTGGCAATATCCATATTGAACATGTTTGCCGGTGTGCGGCCTTCGTAACCCCGGGGCCAGCTTGCGACGACGCCGTGGGGCTGGAGAAGCGGCGGGGCGAGCGAGCGGGCGGAAAAGAGCACAGGGCCGTAGGCAACGGCTATGAGAACCAGGTAGAGAAGAAAGGCAGATGGTTTTTCATGTTTTGTCATGGTCTTTATCGTCTGTTTTAGTGGGCCTTGGCACATTTGTTTAGTGTCAGGTCTCTTTTCTTGGCCATTCTACCTATCATATATAAGCCTGCAATTCCTGCAAGCGTAATTCCCAAGATCCGTAGCCGATAATCCCAGGCCATCTTCTCTGATATGGTTGAGGCGAGTTCGAGCTGGTGTCCATAGCTCAGAAACTTTGTGTCGAAGGGCCCGAGCAATTCATTGCTGACTGCTGATATAGCGGTTATTAAAATAAGCGCGTAGAGCAGGTCTTTGCCGTGGAAGCGTTTCTGGAGCACGAGGCCGCTTAGAAGTATAACGGCTGGGAATATGTAGAAGATGTACCGATCGACGTTTATGCCTACGACTGCCGTCAGTGCTATAAAGGGGAGCCAGTAGGCTTGTTCCAGAAGGGTTCGTGCCGCCTCTTTTGTGCTCCATAGAAGAAGTGCCGAGAGTCCGGCGAATGTGCCGATAGGTATAAGCAAAATGTCGAGTAGGTATAAAGGTCCAAGTTGCAGTCTGTAAGAGTAATGGTAGTAGATTAGGTAGAGATAGTCGCCGAGTTGCGGCAGGAGCCTGTTCCAGGATGGGGCCTCAGGAGCTGTTATGCTGTTCGGGATCAGTACTTCTGAGGCGAAGTGCGGGTGTTCGCGGAGCCAGAAAAAGAGCAGAAGCGGTACCGCGCCAGCGGCAAAAGACTCTGCCAGTCGCCTTGGCATACTATCCTTTGCCGTAGCTCTTCTCCAAATATATGTCGGTAGCATAAAGAGCAGCATCTCCTTGCAGAGGCTTCCGAGCAGAATTGAGACTATAAAACCCGGAGTATTGCGTTTTAGAGTGCAGTAAGCAGCTATAGCCAAGAAGGTGAAAGCCCAGGGGTCCGGCATCTGTACCCAGTCAACGTACAGTCTGATAGATAGGAACCAGGTAGAGTATATAGCGAGTAGGAAGAGGTTTATTCTCCGCTCTACTTTTAAGTGTAAGAGAATAAGAAAGATAAAAAAGAGCTGGAGCGAGTATGCGATGAAGTTTGATATGTTCCAGTAGTGCCACACCAGCTGGTTGGAGGTAATAGCTGTTACCTTTCCGGTGTCTGCACCGGTAGTAATGTGGTCTGCACTGTCACCCAAGTCCTTAAATTGCCGATAGCCAAGGAGGTAAGTTATCAATGGTGGAACGATACGCTGCGAGTAGATGATAGGCAGTGTTTGTTCTATTTTCTCCGGATCATCCATGTGGAGCACCATCAGCGTGTAGGTTGACGCGTCACCCTTGGAGTAGTGCCTGTTCACGTTTTTGGTGATTAAAGAGAAGTAGGTAAAGAAGAGTATTGCCATGAGTAGTAGTGCGGTGACATCAAAGGCCCGGCGGCGCCAGCCGCTATCTGCTGTTGGCATGGTAGTATGGTCGTTCATTTCGTTCATAATGGTCTCGTTTTACCTCGGTACCGTCTTCGGCCCAAGGTTTAGACCTTTTCGAATGGATCGAAGAGCTTTTTATGCTCCTCAAGTGCGAAGCGGTCGGTCATGCCGGCAATATAGTCGCAAATAGTTCTATGCTTCTCATTGACGTTACTCTCTATCAGAAAGGATGTGGCAGGGGGCAGAAGTCGTGGTTGCGACTCGTATGCCTCAAAGAGTTCGGTGATAATGCGCTCGGCCTTGTGCGCCATTCGTATAACCCGGTTGTGCTTGTAGAGCTTGTTGTTGAGGAACCTCTTAAGCTCTATATTGTCGATTCGCATTGAGTCGCTAAAGCGCGCTACAACCTTGCCGCGTCGCCTGACATCAGCAAGGCTTGTGATCCCCTCATCCTCTATCTGCTTTTCTATCGTCTCTACAAGGTCTGTAACCTGTGCGTTGATTATCCTTATTATCGTCTGATAGGTATGAACCCTGAAGCATTCACTAGGAAACTCAGTAGTCACATCCTCGAAGTTCTTCTGCCATAACTGTACCTTCGACAGGTCCTCACGCGTAATCATGCTGGAGTGGAGCCCGTCGTCTATGTCATGGTTGTTATAGGCTATCTCGTCCGCCATGTCGACAATTTGCGCCTCGAGGCATGAAGAGTGGTCGTCTTCGTACTCACGGTCGGTTTTGGGAGTGTCGTGCTCGCTGTTATGTTTCGCGATTCCTTCGCGTACCTCCCAGGTGAGGTTGAGGCCGTTAAAACTCGGGTATCTCTTTTCGAGTGTTTCGACTATACGCAGGCTGTGGTTGTTGTGTTCAAAGCCTCCGTATTCACCCATCAGCCTGTTGAGTATCGCCTCTCCCGAGTGGCCGAAGGGGGGGTGTCCGAGATCGTGCGCAAGGGCTATCGCCTCTGAGAGGTCTTCGTTGAGCCCGAGGGCGCGCGCAATGGTGCGCGAAATCTGGGCGACCTCAAGGCTGTGCGTAAGGCGTGTTCTGTAGTGGTCGCCTTCGTGGTAGACGAAGACCTGTGTCTTGTACTCTAGTCGCCTGAATGCGCCGCAGTGTATTATGCGGTCGCGGTCGCGCTGAAAGGGGCTCCTGAAAGGGTGCTCGGCCTCTTTGTGCCTCCTGCCGCGCGTCTC
Source organism: Deltaproteobacteria bacterium (assembly GCA_029262515.1). Classification (GTDB taxonomy): domain Bacteria; phylum Desulfobacterota; class GWC2-55-46; order GWC2-55-46; family JADFVP01; genus JADFVP01. The sequence goes on from JAJCZH010000023.1 coordinate 65,138, forward strand.
GGCGCTTTTTACGGCAAAAGAGCTGAGCCTTTCGGCCTCTGTCTCTATGTAGCTCTTCAGTTTCGGCATTAGTATTGATTGATCCGGTAAAGTAACATGTTGATGTGGCAGTACGGAATCCGTACGGATTTCATTTGCGTTGCTCTGTGTTGAGCCGACTTCGGTGCTACGGAGCGGGCCGGAGCACACTGTTATTCGGTGCAGCCGTCCTTTATTGTCAAAAGAAAGTCGGTGTACTCTTCATAATGCTCATCCATCAGCTCTGCGAGGTCGGCGCCTTCCGGGTCGATATCTTTTTTGATTTTTAGAAATTCGTTAAAGGTCATTCTTTCCTCTCCCTTTCTTTGTTCAAATACGGTTCAAGGTTGCATAAGGTATCGGATCTTCGCGCCCGGCCTCTTTGAAGGCCTTGATCCTCAATAGGCACGAGTCGCACTTTCCGCAAGCGAGATCGTTGTCGGAGTAACAGGACCATGTAAGGTGGAGAGGCGCGTTGAGTTCGAAGCCTTTCTTTACGATTTCCGATTTCCGTCGGTTGATGATCGGCGTAATAATACGGATCGACTTGTCATGGGCCGTTGCCGCCTTGGTGCCGAGGGCTACAGTCGTTTCGAATGAGTCGAAGAAACTTCTTCGACAGTCGGGATAACCCGTAGCATCCTCTTCAACGGCCCCTATATAGATCTCCTTGGCTCCGAGAACCTCGGCCCACGATACGGCTATCGCGAGCAGGTGCGCATTCCTGAACGGTACATAGGTTGCCGGTATAACGCCTTCCGGGCTCGGACCCTCCGGGACCTCTATGCTGTGGTCCGTCAGGGCGCTTCCGCCTATCTGGGACAGGTATGTAATGTCGGCACAGAGGCGTCTCTTTATAAAAAGATGGTCGGCGATGGCGTTAAAGGCTTTGAGCTCTCTCGCTTCCGTTCTCTGGCCGTAATTGACGTGCAAAAAGGCGGCATCGCTCTTTTTAACGGCTATTGCCGCGGTAACGGCGCTGTCGAGCCCTCCGCTTAGCAGTACGATAGACTTATTCATTATTAAATTTAACCATATGAGCCGCGTTGCCTCAATGAAAAAATTTCTGTCGCGATTTTCCTACAGGTTTCGCTTTCGTCGAGTGACGTATCTACTTTTATGCTGTCCGTATTGTGAGTCTCGCAGACCTTTTTCTGCTGGAAATAGGTCTCAATGCCGGCGTCGGAGAGTGTGCCCCCGGCAGCGCTCTCCTTTACAACCCTCTCGCTCAGGCGTTTTAATATTACCTCTTCGGGCGCGCTGCACTCTATTATATGGAAAGGGTAGCCACCCGCCAGACTCCGGGCCGAGTCTATTTGGCTCTTTTTTAAAAATGTCGCATCGAGCAGGCAGGCCTGTCCGGCACCGAGCGTTTCTTTGGCTCTCAGCACGATCTCTTCGTATGTCTTTTTTGTGAATTCCGGGGAGTAGATTCCTTTTTCGTAGCCTGCGTAACTGTGGGCAGAGGCGCCGAGACCGGCGAGTTCCTTTCTTACGTTATCGGAGCTTATGTGGGCAGCACCGAGCAGACGGCTCAGTCTTTGCGCCAGGGTGCTCTTGCCGGTGCCTGAGAGGCCGAAGACGATGATCAACATAGGCTCAACGCACTGCTCTGTATGATAGGCCTTAACCCCGGAGCTACGATTGGCGCTACGGCTTGCGATGCAACAGGCTGCGTACCTGAGCGCAAGATGGAAGTGGTGGCGTGCATTGAAGAAGGCTTCGGCTTTATCGCTCTTTGCCACTTCGGGCTCCTTGAACTTAAGACCCTCTACCTTGCCGCGTATGTATGCGCGGTAGCTCTTGTAGAAGTTTATAAGCTCTCTGCCTCTAGAGTCCCCTGTGGCGCCAAAGTAGCTGTCTTCCAGGATACGGGCCAGGTCGTGGCGTCCCCTGAAGTCGAGGTCCATTGAGAGAAAGGCGATCTCGGCCACGGTGTCCGAGAACCTGAACCGCTCGGAGAACTCGATGCAGTCGAAGATTTCTATCTCCGTCTCTTTGCCGGTGTTCTTCTTGCCGGAAGCGGGGAGTATTATATGTTCGGCATGGACGTCGCCGTGGCAGTCGCGAATAAACCCTCCGGTTACACGGGCCATGAAGAGCTCGTCAAACTCGGTCAAAAAAGTATCGGTGTACTCTTTTAAGTATCGGTAAGCCTCTTCGGGGATAATCTTATCCACAAAGCCCTCTGTCTGAGTGAAGTTCTGCTCTGTATTTTGCCTTATTGCTTTAGGGGCGCCGTAGGCGGAGATCGCCTCGTTCGTCTCGGCCCCTGTCTCGGTTTCTGGAGCAATACCCGAAACGGCCTTGCCGCCGTAGTGGAAGTTTGCTAAACGGGCCCCTATGTCGCTTATCATCTCTGGCGTAACGCTCCTGTCATTGATCTTCTCTTCGAGCGTGCAACCCTTTGCTATCCTCTTCATCTTGACCGCGCAATCGATTACAGAAGAACCGGGTACAGAAGAACCGGCTCCTGTTTCTTCAATGCGGTAGGTGCCGCCTCTTTCCGTGATCTCGACCATGCCGAGGTAGAGGTCCGGGGCGAGACGGCGGTTGAGCCTAAGTTCTTCAGAGCAGAAGTGGAGGCGGCTTTCGAGCGTGGTGAAGTCGAGAAAGCCGAAATTGACCGGTTTTTTTATCTTGTAGGCGAAGTTGTCGGTTAAAAGGACGTAGGAGATGTGGGTCTGAATAAGTTCTACCTTTGTTGTCGGTTCGGGGTAGGCCTCGGAGTTGAGCAACGCGATTATCATTTCCGGTATCTTAGGTGTTTTCGGTATTTCAGGCAGGCTCATAACTCCTCCTGCATACCGGTCCTGTTTTGCTTTGCCGGGTTGTTATGCGGCCCCGTAAGCGTCTTCACTCTTCCTCCAGAATATAGATTCCCTTGAGCCCCCGGTAAGATTCATTATAATCCATTCCGTAACCCACGACAAAACCTTCTGAGATGCGTGTGCCTATATACTGGGGCCAGTACGGATCTTCATTTATCGATTCGCGGTAGAGCAGAGTAGCTACTTTTATAGAGGCTGGTGAGTTTTTCGAAAGGTGTTCCGTGACGGCATGCGCGCTCTTGCCCCTGTCTATAATATCTTCAACCAGAATCACGTCGCGCCCCGTTACATTGGTTGTTATCTCTCTTTTGATTGCGATGTTCTTTGATGCTTCGCTTCCGTTTGAGTAGCTCGAAGGCTGTATGAAGTCTATGTCGAAGTCGATGTCGAGTTCGCGGATCAGGTCTGCGAGAAATACTACGGCGCTTTTGAGCGCGCAGACGAGTACCGGGTGGCTGTCCCTGTAGTCGCGTGCGATCTCGCGGGCGAGCCGCTCTACGATTTGCTTAATCTCAACGGGTGAGATGATCTCTTTGAGCTTTTTATCTTGATAGTCCATTATCTCTTTAAAGTATAGCAGGTTAAAACCTCTCTGTTTCACCAAAAGAGGTTCATTGCAGGCCTTGTTTGTCGATAGGCGAATATTATCTGTTCTCGGTCTTTTTAGCACTATCTTTTTTCTTTTTTTTTGGTCTTTTGACTTCCCCTCCGGGGCAGGTTCCGGACATTTCTTTCGGCCTCTTTTTGAAATCCCTTTTGACAAGCATGAGTCGATACATTACAATAACAGATTGTTTTTTTTGCTTAAATCAACGACAGCACACTTCTGTTTTGCGGCTTCGTTTGTCGATTGAACTGACGCAGTGAGCAGAGCAGCATAAGTGTGATTAAAAAGGAAATAAAGTGATAGACAAGGAAAGAATACGCAATTTTTCAATAATTGCCCACATAGACCACGGCAAGAGTACGCTTTCCGACCGGTTGCTAGAGTACACCGGCGCTATAACCAAGCGCGAGATGGTGGAGCAGTTTCTCGATAAGATGGACCTGGAGCGCGAGCGCGGCATAACCATTAAGGCGCAGTCCGCACGTTTAGAGTACAAGGCCGACGACGGGGTGGAGTATGTCTTCAACCTGATAGATACACCGGGCCATGTGGATTTTAGTTACGAGGTCAGCCGTTCGCTCTCGGCTTGCGAGGGTGCGCTTCTGATAGTAGATGCCTCGCAGGGCGTAGAGGCTCAGACGGTCGCGCATCTCTACACGGCCATAGACGTCGGGTTGGAGATACTGCCGGTTCTGAACAAGATAGACCTTCCCTCTGCCGAGCCGGACAGGATAAAGGCCGAAATCGAGGAGGTGCTCGGGCTCGATGCCTCCGATGCCCTGCTCGTAAGCGCCAAGGAGGGTATAGGGATAAAAGAGACCCTTGAGGCTATTGTCCATCTTGTTCCGCCTCCGTCGGGCATGGTCGAAGCCCCGTTAAAGGCGCTTGTCTACGACTGCTGGTACGACAAGTACCAGGGAGTTATCGTGCAGGTACGGATAGTCGAGGGCGTTTTAAAGAAAGGCATGAAGATCCGTTTTATGGCCACCGGCAAAGAGTTCGATGTCGATTCCGTCGGGGTCTTTACGCCCCAGGCGCTAGAAACCGGTGAACTCGGCCCGGGTGAGGTCGGTTTCGTTATAGCCGGCGTTAAGGAGGTACGCGACACCAAAGTAGGTGATACCATAACCGGGGCCCTCGACCCGACGCCTGAGCCGCTTCCAGGATACAAAGATGCCAAGGCCATGGTCTTTAGCGGCCTCTACCCCGTGGACTCGAAGCAGTATGAAGATCTTAAAGAGGCCGTTGTGAAACTGCGCCTCAACGACTCGTCTTTCTCTTTCGAGCCGGAGACGTCGCTTGCGCTCGGTTTCGGTTTCAGGTGCGGTTTTCTCGGCCTCTTTCACATGGAGATAATCCAGGAGAGGCTGGAGCGCGAGTACGACCTTGAGCTTATTACCACCGCCCCGACGGTTGCTTACAGGGTCACGAAGGTAGACGGCGAGCAGGTTTATGTGGAGAACCCGTCGGAGTTACCCCCGGTGCAGAAGATAGACTTTGTGGAGGAGCCGTTTATCGAGGCGTCGCTGCATGTGCCGGCCGAGTTTCTGGGCTCCCTTTTGACGCTCTGCGAGAGTAAGCGCGGCATTCAGAAGGAGATAAAGTTCTTAACCACGTCGCGCGTGCTCGTTACGTATGAACTGCCGTTGAACGAAGTCGTTATGGACTTTTACGATCGTCTCAAAACACTTAGCAAGGGTTATGCCTCCATGGATTACGAGTACCTCGATTTCAGGGTATCAAAGCTCGTAAAACTGGATATACTGATCAACGGCGAGTCCGTCGACGCGCTCTCTCTTATCGTGCCGAAGGAGAAGGCCTTTGAGCGGGGCAAGGATCTGGTCGTCAAGATGAAGGAGATAATACCGCGCCAGATGTTCGAGGTAGTGATTCAGGCGGCTATAGGAAGTCGGGTAGTTGCGCGAGAGAGCGTACGCGCCATGAGAAAGAACGTGACGGCCAAGTGTTACGGCGGGGATATTACCAGAAAGAGAAAACTTATTGAGAAGCAGAAGGAAGGCAAGAAGCGGATGAAGTCCGTAGGCAGGGTCGAGCTTCCGCAGGAGGCCTTTCTTGCGGTGCTCAAGGTAACCTGAAGATGGCTGAATGCCGGTCTGCCGTGTTATTGGTCGGTTTATTGATAGATTTCTTTGAATAGTCGATTTTTTCTTGATTTTTCTTAATGATTTTCTTTTTTTTCTTAAAGTGAGGTGCAATGGGACGCAGAGATTACGAAGAAGAGCCGACGGGGTCAAAGAAGGGCTCCATCGCCGACAGGGCGGGCAAGCCGGAGAGCAAGAAGAGCAAGCGGCCGGTCAAAGAGACCATAGAGGCTATACTTATTGCAGTCCTTCTTGCGCTCTTTATACGGACCTTTGTTATTCAGGCCTTCAAGATACCGTCGGGCTCCATGGAGAATACCCTGCTCGTTGGCGACCACCTGATTGTAAGCAAATTCGCTTACGGTCTGCAGGTGCCGTTACCGGCAATGATCAAGCTCTTCGGTGTCAAGGTTCCGTTCTTCTCCACGCGCCTTGTCAATACGTGGGGCGGAGTCGAGCGCGGTGATATAATAGTCTTCCGTTTTCCCGGAGACAGGTACAAGGATTATATCAAACGGACTATTGCGATACCCGGGGACACTGTAGAGGTTCGCGACAAGGTGGTCTATGTCAACGGCAAGAGAACAGAGGATCCGTATGCGGTGCATAAGGGCGGCCTTTATGGAGAGAACCAGGAGCGCGCCAACAACTTCGGCCCGTATAAAGTTCCAGTTGGCAAAGTCTTCGCTATGGGCGACAACCGCGAGCGGAGTTACGATTCGCGCTTCTGGGGCCCTGTGCCTATAAAAGATATCAAGGGCAAGGCCTTTATCATCTACTGGTCGTGGGACGGCGGCAAGAAATGGATACGCGGCGGCAGGATCGGCTCGATTCTCCATTAACCTTCTCTCTGTCTCGCTATTATCCATAATTGGCAGATGTTATATACTGTTTGCTCGATTTAGCCCAATTTAGCCCAATTTAGATTGAAGACAAGCCTCCTAAATGGTATAAGTACCTTACGATTCTCAGTTTTTCTTGTATCTGCTTTACGGTGCCTCACGATAGCAGAGAGTTGACATGCAGGCCCAAATCGACGACTTTCTTCAGTACCTGAGCATTGAGCGCAATGTCTCCGTGCATACGCGCCTCGCTTACAAGAGGGACCTGGCCCAATTTCGTCTCTTTCTGTTGACCGAAAGCGGCCTGATTGCCGGGAACGAACAGGCCGGGACTCTTGGAGCCGGAGTTGAAGAAGAGGTTGGGTTATCTGTTGAGCCGTCTGTTGCGTCGTCTAAAGGTCTACCGGCTAAAGATATACCGGTTGACGGAATCGGTCTCGATTCCGTCAGGGCGTACGTATACGCCCTCTATGGAACGAACAAGAAGGTCACTGTTGCGAGAAAGCTCTCGGCAATACGCTCCTTCTTCCGTTTTCTTATAAAACGCGGCATTGTGCGTACAAACCCGGCGGAGTTGATCCCCACGCCGAAGGCAGGCTCTTATCTGCCCTCTATACTGAGCGCGGAAGAGGTCGGCGAGCTGATGGATGTGCCGAGATGTGTAGCTAGCAAAGATGACAAGAGTAATAAAGAGTCGAAAAAAGGGGCCAAAACGAGTACAGCCGCGTTCAGAGACCTTGCGATGCTGGAGGTTTTATACTCCTCCGGCATACGGGTCAGCGAGCTGACCGGGCTCGACTATAAGGACCTCGATATAAACGAAGGTATAATAAGAGTCTTCGGAAAGGGCGGCAAGGAGCGCATCGCTTTTCTAGGCAAACTTGCCATCGAGTCGCTTGGGCACTATCTTAACAAGAAGGCATCGGACGTAACAGGCGTTACAATAGATGCCTCGCCGAACGGGCCGTTATTCATAAACTCTAAAGGCGCGCGAATTAACGAGAGAACGGTACAGAGAGCGGTAAAGGCGTATACGGCCAAGAGCGGTATTAATAAGACCCCTACTCCGCATACTCTCCGCCACAGTTTTGCAACGCACCTCTTGGACGCCGGTGTTGATCTGAGGACTATTCAGGAGATGCTCGGCCATGCCAAGCTTTCGACCACTCAAAGATATACGCGGGTCGGCATAGATACGTTGATGGAGGCGTACGATAAAGCGCACCCCAAGGCGCGGTTAAAGTGAACTGGCCATCCGGGCATTATTTTTTGGGGGGGGAGAGACTGTGTTGAACTCCACGAAGGGTAGGCAATGAATGAATACTTTGAAGGTGGGTAAAGCCAACCCTGCAAGGCAGGTAACCTTTTTAGTAAGCATATTATTACTCTTATCATGTTCAATTGCACTTGCTGAGCCTCCTCGGATTGATATAGGTAAGATAGTTTTTTCTAACGGAAGAGTGCTCAAATATAAAACAGATGAAAATTTGCGTGTTGGCTCGGATAAAACCACTCGTAATGTAGAGCTAGTTACAGAAGAGCCGATTATAATCGATTCATGGAAGCGCTTAGCCGGGTAGGTTGGGTTAGCGAAGCGTAACCCAACAAAAAAAGTTATTGTCACCCTGAACTCGATTCAGGGTCTGGTTGTAATTGCAAAAATACTTGTATGTATTTAGATGCTGAATCAAGTTCAGCATGACACGAAAATAGCCATGTAGGGTGGGCACTGCCACCTTATAAAATAGTTAATGAGGAGAATTTTTGAAAGTGTACAAAGCCAACAGGGCCGGGATTCGTAGTACCACCATAGTTGCGGTCAGGCGCGACGGGCGCGTGGCAATCGCCGGAGACGGGCAGGTCTCTTTGGGGCCGACCGTAATGAAAAGCGGCGCGGTGAAGATACGCAGAGTCAAGGGGCGTGATATCGTCGCCGGTTTTGCCGGCTCCACCGCAGACGCGCTAACGCTCTTCGACAAGTTCGAGGCAAAGGTAGAAGAGTTCAGAGGCAACCTGCCGCGTGCCTCTGTAGAACTCGCCAAAGAGTGGCGAACCGACAGAATGCTCCGTAAGCTTGAGGCGCTTATGATAGTAGCGGATATCGACCACGTCTTTATCGTCTCCGGCTCAGGTGACGTCATAGAGCCCGAAGACGGCATAGCCGCAGTAGGCTCCGGAGGCTCTTACGCCACTGCCGCCGCGCGTGTTCTCGTTAAGCATACGGAACTCGACGCGCGCCAAATAGTAGAGGAGTCTTTGCGTGCCGCCGCCGAGATCTGCGTTTATACGAACGACTCTATTTCGATAGAAGAGATAACGCCTGTATAAAAACGAGAGTAAGCTTAAGAGGTTATTATTACTATGAAGAACTTTACGCCGAGAGAGATCGTCTCGGAACTCGACAAGTATATTATCGGCCAATCGGAAGCGAAACGCGCCGTTGCAATTGCGCTTCGTAACAGGTGGCGCCGCCAGCAGGTGCGCGCCGAGCTCAGAGACGAGATATCGCCGAAGAACATAATCATGATCGGCCCTACAGGGGTCGGCAAGACCGAGATTTCGCGCCGTCTGGCAAAGCTTGCCGAAGCCCCGTTCATAAAGGTCGAAGCGAGCAAGTTTACCGAGGTCGGTTACGTCGGCAGGGACGTCGAGTCTATTATCAGGGACCTGACCGAGCTTGCGATAAAGATGGTCAAGGACGAAGAGGCCGTAAGGCTTCGCGTAAAGGCCCGCGAGTCGGCCGAAGAGCGGTTACTCGATCAGCTTCTGCCCCCGGCGACTTCTTCACCTTTGCAGACGCAGCCACCTGACGAAAAGCGAATTGAAGGCGAGCGCGAGCTTCAGTCGAAAACGCGGGACAAGCTTCGCAAGCTCTTCAGGGACGGCAAGCTCGACGACAGGAGCGTCGAAGTTGACGTGGTCGAGCAGAAGGGTTCGGTTGATGTGATGTTCGCGGCTCCGGGCATGGAGGATATGGATTCCGGTATCAAGGACATGTTCTCCAATATCTTTCCGAAGAAGAGCAAGAAGCGCAAGGTAAAGGTGCCAGAGGCGTACGAGCTGCTGGTTGCCGAAGAGGCGCAGCGGTTGATCGACATGGATAGCGTCGTAAAGTCGGCCATAGAGCGCGTAGAGCAGTCTGGCATAGTCTTTATCGACGAGATAGACAAGATAGCCGGCAAGCAGTCGGCGCAGGGCGCGGACGTGTCGCGCGAAGGTGTGCAGCGCGACCTTCTGCCGATAGTAGAGGGCTCGACTATAAAGACGAAGTACGGCATGGTCAAGACCGACCATATTCTTTTTATCGCCTCCGGCGCTTTTCATGTCGCAAAACCGTCTGATCTTATCCCTGAGTTTCAGGGCAGGTTCCCTATCCGGGTAGAACTCACCTCACTCTGTAAAGAGGATTTTGTTCGAATATTGACTGAGCCGAAGAATGCGCTTCTAAAGCAGTATAAAGAGCTGCTTGAAACCGAGGGTATTGATGTAAAGTACTCTGACGATGCGGTAGAGGAGATAGCCTCCATAGCAACGACGGTGAACGACAAGATGGAGAATATCGGTGCGCGCAGGCTCCACACGGTTATGGAGAGGGTCTTTGACGAGATCTCTTTCGACGCCCCGGACAGGGCGGATAAAGAGGTCGTTATAGATCGCGAGTACGTGACTTCGAGGCTGAACGAGATTCTCGATGACGAGGATCTGTCGAGGTATATTCTATAATTTGCATAGACTTGCTGGCAGGAAGAGTAGAGCAGGTTCTTCTGAAGGCTGGTGCCGGCATGGTAGCCGGAAGGATAGAAAGACAATAGATGAAGAAAGAAATAGAGAAGATAAAACTGCTCTTTGAGTCGCTGCCGTACATACGCAAGTTCAGCGGCAAGACCGTCGTCATCAAGTACGGCGGCAACGCGATGGTCGAGACCGAGTTAAAGAAGAGTTTTGCGCGCGATGTCGTTCTCATGAAGTCGGTCGGGCTCAACCCAGTGGTAGTTCACGGCGGCGGGCCGCAGATAGGCAGTATGCTTGAGAGACTCGGAAAGAAGAGCGAGTTCGTAGAGGGCATTCGCGTGACCGATGACGAGACCATGGATGTGGTTGAAATGGTGCTCGTCGGAGGCGTTAATAAAGAGATAGTCGGCCTGATAAACCACTACGGAGGCAATGCCGTAGGCCTTGCCGGCAAGGACGGCGGCCTGATTAAGGCCTCTCCGATGAAGAAGCGCGGAAAGAAGATGGGCTCTGCCGGTATAATCGACTCGGTCGATCCGTCGGTGATTAAACTGCTCGATTCGAGCGACTTCATACCGGTTATCGCCCCTGTAGGCGCAGGTGCGGGCGGCAGGAGCCTAAATATAAATGCTGACACTGTCGCCGGTCGCGTAGCGGCTTCACTCGGTGCCGAGAAGCTTATACTCTTGACCGATGTCGAGGGCGTGCTCGATAAGAAGAAAAAACTGCTTTCAACTCTTACACTGACCCAGGCAAAGAGAGTTATAAGCTCCGGTGTCGCAAAAGGCGGCATGATACCGAAACTTAAGTGCTGCATAGAGGCTGTAACCGATGGAGTCGGGGCTGCCCATATAATAGACGGCAGGGTGGAGCACGCGGTGTTATTGGAGGTCTTTACGGATAAAGGAATCGGCACGGCGATAGGGCTCAAGAAGTAACAACTTACCTTTTATAGAAGTGTAATGTAGAGGGTGTAATCTGTTACGGAGGGACTTATGACAGAAAACGGATATAGTTTGCGTCGGTTTGACCTGCGCCAGTTACTTAGAACAAAAAACGTAGCTTTTTTGTCCGTGCTCTTTACGGTTTTTATGCTTCTTCCGTCAGTTGTAAACGCAATGGGCGCGAAACAGAAGGTAGGATCTGTTATTACCGGTCATACTGTTATCGACGGTTTCTCATCACCCGAGAGCGTGACCTCCGACGGACACAGGTTCTATGTCTCAAATGTGGGGGTGGAACTGAAACCGAGCGAGAAGGACGGTGACGGTTTTATCTCTTTGCTCTCTGCCGGCGGCAAGGTTCTTGAGAGAAAGTTTATCTCCGGGTTAAACGCGCCGAAGGGCATGGTTATCGCAGGTGGTGTTCTCTATGTAGCGGATGTGGATAGAGTTCTCGGTTTCGACCTGAAGACGAGAAAGCGGGTCTTTGACCTCGATTTTTCTCATGAAGGAACCGCCTACTTAAACGATATTACGGTAGTCGACGATACCACGTTGCTGGTCTCGGCAACCGATATCGGCAATATATATGCGGTTACATTAGGGGCAGGTAAAAGGTATACCCCGGTTGCCAAGGGTATAACAGGGGTAAACGGGCTGGTTTATGATACGGCAAACGAAAGGCTGCTGCTCGTAAATTTTGTCGAAGGAAAGGGAGCCTTGGGTTTTATACCATTTGCCGGCGTTCCGGGAGACCTGCAGAACCTCAGCGGCCCGGTCGGCCTGCTCGACGGTCTGGCACTTTTGCCTGACGGACGCGTGCTCTTTTCTGACTGGGTCAAGTTTGGCAGCCCCGGCAGGCTCAACATTTTTGATGTTGAGTCCGGCAAGATGACGTTCCTCAAGCTTAAAGAGGATGCAATAGGCCCGGCCGATTTTTTTTACGACAAGGGTACGAATAAGTTGTGGCTGCCGCGCATGGTCGAAGGAAAAGTTATGGTTCAGGAGTTGAAGTAGGACTTTAAGAGGTTTTTTTCAAGATGGATAATTCAGAGATTATAACACTTACGCAAACCCATGTGGCGAATACGTACGCCCGTTTTCCGATTGCTATCGTCAGGGGGGCTGGCACGCGGGTATGGGACGCGAATGGAAAAGAGTACCTCGATTTCGTCTCCGGCCTTGCGGTCTGTAATCCGGGCCACTGCCACCCGAAGGTGGTTGAGGCGATAAAGAACCAGGCGGAGAGGCTGCTTCACGTATCGAACCTCTACCACATCGGGCCGCAGGCAGAGCTTGCTGCTCTTCTTTGCGCCAACTCGTTCGCCGACAGGGCTTTTTTCTGCAACTCCGGGGCCGAGGCGAATGAGGCGGCGATAAAACTTGCGCGCAAGTACTTCAGCTCGCGCGGCGTTGACCGCTTTCAGGTCATCACAATGAAGAAGTCCTTTCACGGCAGAACCTTCGCCACCTTAGCGGCTACAGGACAGAAGAAGGTGCAGGTCGGTTTCGAGCCTTTGTTGGAAACATTCACTTATGTGCCGTTTAACGATCTCGTTGCGATCAAAGAGGCGATTACTGAGAAGACCGCAGCAGTTTTGACCGAACCGATCCAGGGTGAGGGCGGGGTTAATCTGCCGGACGATGACTACCTGAAGGGGTTACGCAAGATCTGCAATGACGCCGGCGTGCTTCTTATCTTCGATGAAGTGCAGGTAGGGGTCGGGCGCACCGGCAGACTCTTCGCTTATGAGAATTACGGCGTGGAGCCAGACATTATGACGCTCGCAAAGGGCCTCGGCGGCGGCATGGCAATAGGCGCCATGCTGGCGAAAGAGTCGGTTGCCGAGGCCTTTGGGCCAGGGTCGCATGCGACTACTTTCGGCGGTAACCCGCTTGCGAGCGCGGCTGCAAAAGCGGCGGTGGAGGTCGTTATAGAGGAGGGCATGCTGGAGAACTGTCGAACGGTTTCAAGCTACCTTATCGACAGGCTCGGCAGTTTAAGGGATAAGTACTCTTTTATTAAAGAGGTGCGGGGCAAGGGGCTGATAATCGGTATGGCTATGGATCTGCCTGCTCTGCCGATTGTAAACGGCTGCATGGAAAGAGGCCTGCTTCTTATAGGCGCCGGCGAATTCGTATTGCGTTTTCTGCCCGCGCTCATAGTGACGAAAGCGGAAGTGGATGAGATGATGGAGATACTGACCTCTGTGCTGGACGGGATGAGTGTAGATTAAGGGCCTTTTGGGTTACTGGTAAAGTATGTCGAGTGTTGAGTTTGATGAAATCGCTTCTGTCGTGCGCCGGACTATCTGGGAGACGCTTCACCCGCGCGTTGCCGAGTTAGCGCGGAGCCGTTTCGAGAGTCGCCATTACGCAGACGCCGTTGAGGCTGTGCTGAAAGAGCTAAACAGCGGCATAAAGACGGTCGTGCTGGAGAAGACGGGCGAAGAGCTCGACGGCGCCAAGCTGATGAACAGGGCCTTTTCGGTAAACGAGCCTATCTTCAAACTCGGAGACCTCGATACCGGGACCGGCAAGAACATACAGCAGGGTTATATGCAGATATTTTCCGGTACGATGACAGGTATACGTAACCCCAAGGCCCACGATAATATAGTGATCAGCGAAGTAGAGGGTCTGCATCTTCTCTACCTGGCCAGCCTTCTGATGTTTAAGATAGATAAGAGCGAGTATTGAGATGAACCTGCTAAAAGTAGCCGACCTTACGAAAGACGATATCGTTGCCCTTGTAGAACGGGCCGCAAGGCTAAAAGGCCTGCATAAGAAGGGCGTGCCGCAGAGCTCACTTCTGGGACGCGTGCTCGGGCTGATCTTTGAAAAGTCGTCTACGCGCACGCGCGTCTCCTTCGAGACCGCAATGTACCAGCTCGGGGGCAACGCTATCTTTATCAGCGGTCGCGACTCTCAGGTCGGTAGAGGCGAGCCTATTAGAGATACCGCGCGCGTAATGGCGCGTTATGTGGACGCCCTTGTCGTTAGGACCTTTGGCCACGATATCGTCGAGGAGTATGCGTTGTACTCGGATGTTCCGGTGATAAACGGCCTTACAGACCTGCATCACCCGTGCCAGGTCCTCTCCGACATCTTGACGGTAATAGAGCGCAGGGGAACGGTAGAAGGCCTCAAGGTCGCATGGGTTGGTGACGGTAACAATATGGCTAACTCGTGGATAGAGGCTGCGGCAGTGCTCGGTTTCGATCTCAAGCTTGCCTGTCCGAAAGGGTATCTGCCTGATGCCGCTTTCTTGGCTAACGCATGCGTTGGTACAAAAGCCAAGATAGAGGTTGTTGGCAGTGTTGAGGAGGCCGCAGAGGGCGCCGACGTGCTAAATACCGATGTGTGGGCCTCTATGGGACAGGAGTCTGAGAGTGAGAACAGGATTTTGGCGTTTGAGAATTTCCAGATAAACTCCGCAGTCCTCTCGCTAGCCAAGAAGGATGCGATGGTAATGCACTGCCTGCCGGCGCACCGGGGCGAAGAGATCACGGAAGATGTTCTCGAGGGTCCTAATTCGGTTGTATGGGATCAGGCCGAGAACAGGCTCCATATGCAGAAGGCGATACTCGAAACGCTCTTAACCTGAACCGGGGTTTATCTCGACCAAGGGTATTCTTATCTGTTCGGTGAAGCGTTGAAGTATATATATGAGGTTTTAAATAGTACTGGGCAGCATAAAAAGGATTATCCGGGCTCGGTATCCGTGAGACGGAACGGGCTGTTTCTTAAAAAGAGAGAGAATTTTTTATAAGGAGATCTAGAAGATGGGCAACAAGGTAAAACGGACCGTACTGGCGTACTCCGGCGGGCTAGATACATCGGTTATAATTGAGTGGCTAAAAGAGACGTACGGCTCAGAGGTGATCGCTTTTGTCGCGGACGTAGGACAGGGCACCGAGATTAATGGCCTCAAGGAGAAGGCCCTTAAGAGCGGAGCGAAGAGTATCCATATACTCGACCTCAAAGAGGAGTTCGTCAAGGACTTCGTCTTTCCGATGCTCCGCTGCGGCGCAGTATACGAGGGCTCTTACATGTTAGGCACCTCGATCGCAAGACCCCTTATAGCTAAAGCGCAGATGGAGATTGCGCGCAAGGTCAATGCCGACAGCGTCTCTCACGGAGCTACGGGCAAGGGCAACGACCAGATCCGTTTCGAGCTTACGTACTATGCGATCGACCCGCATATTAACGTTATAGCCCCATGGCGCGAATGGGACTTAAAGGGCAGGGCCGACCTTCTGCGCTATGCGAAGCAGCGTTCAATCGACGTGCCGGTGACAAAGAAGAAACCGTACAGCATGGACCGTAACCTCTTTCACCTGAGTTTCGAGGGCGGGGTATTGGAAGACCCGTGGAAGGCGCCGAAAGAGGATATGTTCGTCATGACCGTTTCGCCCGAGAAGGCCCCGTCGAGGCCTACTTATGTCGAGATCGAGTTCTGCAAGGGCGACCCCGTAAAGGTCAACGGCAAGAGTTTGACGCCGGCGACGTTGATGGAGCACTTAAATAAACTCGGTGGCAGAAACGGCATCGGCAGGGTTGACATCGTGGAGTCGAGATACGTAGGCATGAAGTCCCGCGGTGTTTACGAGACACCCGGAGGCGAGATACTGCACGAGGGGAGAAGGGCCGTTGAGTCTCTGACCATGGATCGCGACCTAATGCATCTTCGTGATACCCTTATGCCGCGCTACGCAGAGCTTATCTACAACGGTTACTGGTACTCTCCGGAGCGCAAGGCAATGCAGGCCTTTATAGACGAGTCTGCCGGAAGCGTTACCGGTACCGTGCGCCTGAAGCTGTACAAGGGCAACGTCACGGTTGTCGGCAGAAAGGCCCCGACCTCGCTCTACCGTCCGGATTTTGCGACATTTGAGGAAGACGCGGTCTATGACCAGAAAGATGCCAACGGCTTTATCAAGGTCAATGCCCTCAGGCTAAAGATAAACAGCATGATAGGCAAGACCGGGGTTTAGGTGTACGTTCCGAGCTTGTTATCTTAACGGAGGATGTTTGAAGTTTTTACGTTTCGGCGTTGACGGTGTTACCGGCTTTGGGGTGTTGGACGGTGAGAGAGTCCGCGAGGTTACCGCTTACCCTTTTGACGGTGAGAGTTTTGAAGAGACCGGTGTTACTTACGCGCTCGGTGATGTGAAACTGCTCGCCCCCGTAGAGCCGTCGAAAGTGGTTGCTATCGGGCTCAACTTCAAAGCCCATGCGGCCGAGTTTAACAAAGAGCTGCCGACTGAGCCGATGCTCTTTTTGAAACCGTCTACCTCCGTTATCGGCCCGAATGAACAGATCGTCTATCCGTCCCATATGTCGTACAGGGTCGATTACGAGGCCGAACTCGGTATCGTAATCGGAAAGAGGGCGAAAGAGGTGGCTGTAGATGAGGCAGCCGATCATATCTTGGGTTATACTTGCGTTAACGACGTTACGGCGCGTGATCTTCAGGGACGCGACGTTCAGTATACGAGGGCCAAGTCTTTTGATACCTTTGCGCCTTTGGGTCCGTGGATAGAGACGGAGCTCAACCCGCTCGACGTCAGGATTGAGTCGTTTCTGAACGGCGAGCCGCGCCAGTCAACAACGAGCGCAGACATGATCTTTAACGTCTATGAGCTCTTGAGTTTCGTCTCACACGTTATGACGCTGCTTCCCGGGGATGTCATCGCCACCGGAACCCCGTCGGGAATAGGCAAGATGAAACCCGGCAACACTATAGAGATAAGGGTAGAGGGCATAGGAAGCCTGGTAAACAGTGTTGTGGCGCGCCCAACCGGGTCCGTTTAAAGATAGGGCCGGGGTCCTGTAGGGTTGTTTATAAATAAGAGCATGTAAGGCCTGAGGGCCGTTGTTATATAGTTGTTATTATGGTGTTGTGATTTATCAAAGAAGAAGCTTTTTGTTATAGCCGTAAAAAATCAATAGAGGTTTTAAGGAGGCAGCAGGTAATGTCAGACGAATATATTCAGTCTCTCTTCGCAGAGCGTATCGGAGGAGAGGGTTTCGGTAAGGATACCAAGGTCTATAAGTTCGAGAAGATAAAGAGGGCCAAGGCCGAAGCGAAGAGGACTCATCCTCATGTAGAGCTGTTGGATTTCGGCGTAGGCGAGCCTGACGAGATGGCATTTCCCCTAGTTGTGGAAGCGTTAAAGCACGAGTGCGCAAAACCCGAAAACAGGGGTTATGCGGATAACGGAATTGACGAGCTTAAGGCTGCCGTTGTTACATATATGGATTCTGTCTTCGGTGTAAGGGGAATAGACCCTGATACAGAGGTAATCCACTCAATAGGCTCCAAGCCGGCGCTTGCCATGCTGCCGAGCGTATTTATAAATCCCGGAGACGTTACGCTTATGACCACGCCAGGTTATCCGGTAATCGCCACCCATACGGTCTGGAACGGGGGGCGCGTTGTAAACCTTCCGCTGAGCGAAGAGAACGGTTTTCTGCCCGATCTCGACGCAATAAGCGCTGCAGACAGGAAGGCCGCCAAACTCCTCTATCTAAATTATCCGAACAACCCGACCGGCGCTGTTGCAACCCCCGAGTTCTTCGAGAAGGTAGTGGAGTTTGCGCGCGCAAACAGTATCATAGTGGTACAGGACGCCGCTTATGCCGCGCTGACCTTTAATAACAAACCTTTTAGCTTCCTGTCTACTCCTGGAGCCAAGGAGGTGGGTATTGAGATACACTCATTCTCCAAGGCGTATAACATGACAGGCTGGAGGCTCGCATTTCTTGTTGGTTCGCCCAAGGTGATAAGCGGTTTTGCCAATGTTAAAGATAACTACGATTCGGGTCAGTTTGTTGCGATCCAGAAGGCCGGCGTATACGCTCTAAACCATCCCGAGATAACGGAGAAGATAGCCGCAAAGTACAAGCGCAGGCTTGCCCTCATGGTAGAGGCTCTGAAAGAGTGCGGCGTTAGTGCGGTTATGCCGGGCGGTTCGTTCTACCTTTACGTAAAGGCCCCGATAAGAGCGAAACGGAGTATCGAATTCAAGAGCGCTGAAGAGGTATCCGAGTTTCTGATAAAGGAGGCGCAGATCTCTACCGTGCCGTGGGATGACGTTGGCCACTTTCTCCGCTTTTCCGCGACCTTTGCGGCAAAGGGCAATGCGGCTGAGATTAAAGCGATTGATGAGATGAAGGACCGGTTAAAGGGACTGGAACTCGAGTTTTGACCTGTCGAACGTTCTTTGAGTGACCGGCTGGAGTAATTGGGTACGAGTATATTTAATGGAATCGGTATATATCTCTATAGGGTCTAACCGTGGCAACCGGGTTGCCATGTGCAAAGAGGCCGTTAGAAGGATGGACGAGTTTAAGGATACGACCGTCGTCTCAAGGAGCGCTCTCTACGAGACGGAGCCGGTAGGCCTTATTACTCAGGGCCTCTTTATTAATTGCGTGGTCGAGCTCTCTACCTCGCTCAGGCCGTTGGAGCTGCTCGGTCAGTTAAAAGAGATCGAGGTGGATCTGGGCAGGGTAAGGTCCAAGCGCTGGGGCCCGCGACTGATAGACCTCGATATACTCTTTTACGATACCGAGGTAATAGATGAAGAAGGTCTGAGCGTGCCGCACAGAGAGGCCGCGAACAGGGCTTTCGTACTTGTTCCGATGGCAGAGATAGCAGGAACTTTTATACACCCTCAACTCGGCCGCTCTATTGTCGAACTCGCCTCAGAGGTCGAAGGCGCAAGCGGTGTAAAACGGTACGAGGGAGAGTGATATGAAACTGATATTCATGCTGCTCGTTGTCTACCTCGGGTACTATATACTAAAGAGTATTGCTGCCAAGAACAGGATCGGCAACAATTCAGGCGGACGCGGTTACAGGGAGGCGCACAGCAACAGGAGCGTCTCTGATGATATTTCCGATAGAGCCACCGGCAGGCCGAAGAGGTCGGCAGAGGAGAAGCAGGTTCAGTCGGACCCGGGTGAAGAGATGGTGCTTGATCCGGTCTGTTCGAGTTATGTTCCTCTTTCGGTTGCAATAAAAAAGGGCGTCGGTGCCAAAACAGTCTACTTCTGTAGTAAAGAGTGTTGTGACAAGTATCAGGACTGATTTTTTTTACTTTTGCTCGTTTTTTGACTCTTATTAGTCGCGTTTTTGCGTTGAAAGTCGTCATTTTTCTTCTACTTGCGCCTGGTTTCAGCACTGTTTCGGCTCCTGTTTCGTGCTGTTAAATCGGTTGACGTCTATTCGTTTGACTGTTATCCTACTGGCTGTTAAGCCGTTTTTATAAGGTCTTTTAGTTCTTTTGTGGCCTATTATAATAGATCGTTTTTATTGAACTTTTAAGGAGGGATCGTATGGACTGGGGAATGAAGAACCGTTTATCTAAGATAATTAAACCTGATACCGGTCGCACCGTTATGCTGGCGGTTGACCATGGTTACTTCCTTGGCCCGACCTCAGGGCTCGAAGAACCCGGCAAAACGGTTGCACCGCTTTTAGAGTACGCGGATACGCTTATGCTTACCCGTGGCGTGCTTCGTGCTTGTGTGGATGCCGGGACCGATGTGCCGATAGTGCTGAGGGTTTCCGGAGGCACGAGCGTCTTACAAGACGACCTGTCGGATGAGGGGCTTACGGTCTCCATGAATGATGCCATCAGGTTAAATGTTTCAGGTGTCGCGCTCTCAATCTTTGTCGGTTCCAAGAATGAGCGGCAGACGCTTCTTAGCATGGCAGACCTTGTTGACGAGGCGCAAGAGTGCGGTATGCCGGTACTTGCGGTTACGGCCGTAGGCAAGGACATGGTCAGGGACTCCCGGTACTTGGGTCTAGCGTGCAGAATATCCGCCGAACTCGGCGCGCACATTGTAAAGACCTACTACTGTGACGATTTTGAGAAGGTGGTAAGAAATTGCCCTGTGCCGATAGTTATAGCCGGAGGCAAGAAGATACCGGAGAAGGATGCTCTTGAGTTGGCCTTTAATGCTATTCAGCGCGGAGCGATCGGCGTTGATATGGGACGTAATATCTTCCAGAGCGAGCACCCGGTGCCGATGATAAAGGCCGTTCGCGAGGTTGTTCATAATGACATGAGCGCCGAGCAGGCGTACGATATGTTTACTACGCTTGCCAATGAGTCCGGCACGGTAGGGGCATAATTTTTGTCTCTTATTAAGGTGGAAGTTAGTTGAAAGCCGCGGTCTATTACAACAACAGCGACGTGCGTGTAGAAGAGGTGCCGAGACCGGTTATCGGGCCTGGCGAGATTCTCGTCAAGGTTCTCTCCAGCGGCATCTGCGGCAGCGATGTCATGGAGTGGTACCGCATTAAGAAGGCGCCGATAGTTCTCGGGCATGAGATAGCCGGAATTGTCGAAGAGGTCGGAGCCGGCGTCGAGAGGTTCGGTGTCGGAGACCGCGTAACCGTTGCCCACCATGTGCCTTGCAACAGTTGCAGGTACTGCCTGAGGGGCGAACACTCGGTCTGCGACATGTTACGAAGCACCAACTTCGACCCCGGTGGTTTTGCCGAGTATGTTCGCGTACCGGCTGTTAATGTCGATAGAGGCACTTTCCTGCTGCCTGATTCTGTCAGTTTCGAGGAGGCTACGTTTACCGAGCCGCTCGGTTGCGTACTTCGCGGCCTTACGAGGTCGGGCATGGCGCCGGGCAGAAGTGTTCTTGTTATCGGGGCCGGCATGTCGGGGTTGCTGCATATCAGGCTCGCAAAAGCGCTCGGAGCCTTTGCAGTGATCGCAACGGATATAAGTGAATTTAAAAAAGAGGCGGCACGTGTCTCAGGAGCCGATCTTGTTATAGACGCCACTGAAGACGTGCCAGCAGCAGTTAGAGGATTTATGGGCGGTCGCGGCGCCGATATAGTCGTGCTTTGCGCTCCGGTCGACTCCGCCATAGCGCAAGCACTAGCAAGCGTTGACAGGGCCGGGTCGATACTTCTCTTTGCCCCGAAAGAGCCGGGCAAGACCTATCCTGTCGATCTCTTTGAACTGTGGAAAGATAATATTACGCTGGTTAATTCTTATGCTTCTCCACCGGGCGATACCCTTGTGGCGCTGGAGTTGATAGAGAGTAAAAGGGTAGTGGTCGCAGACCTTGTGACAGACCGTTTCGCACTCAGTGGAGCTTCCGATGCCTTTACTCTTGCGAGCACCGGAGTGGAATCGATCAAGGTAGTTATTGAGCCTCACGCTGCAACTCAGTCCTGATTCTCTGTCCAGATATTTCGACTCAATGAGTTTGAGCCTTGAATGGAGTGAAATCAACGCGTGAAAAAGTACGGAATAATAGTCAAGTCAGGTAGTATCGACGCCGCAAAACTCGGTTGCGAGATAGCCGCATGGCTGGAGTCGAAGGGCTGCGAGGTCTTTGCCGAGAATACGACCGGCGGGGCTGTCAGCCCGGCCACAGAGCTTGTACCAGAAGAGCTTGCGGTTACTGTTGACAATATGGTGGTGCTCGGTGGTGACGGTACCATGCTCTATGCCGCGCGTCTTTTGAACGGAAGGAAGGTGCCTATTGTCGGTGTTAACATGGGTGGGCTCGGTTTTATGACGGCAGTTACTGTTGAGGAGGCGATGCCGCTTCTGGAAAGTGTTGTCGCCGACACCTTTAACGTTGAAGAGCGGATGATGCTCTGTGTCGATCACTTCAGGGGCGGCAAGCTGATCTCCACCCATAAGGTCCTGAACGACGCTGTTGTCAAGAGCACGGTAGCCCGCCTTATCAGGGTAGAGACGCGCATAAACAACGAGTATGTTACCACCTACAGAGCCGACGGCCTTATTGTCGCTACTCCGACCGGTTCTACGGCGTACTCTCTCTCTTCGGCAGGCCCGATACTCTACCCGACTATTCACTCCATAATAGTCGTGCCGATCTGTCCGTTCAACCTCACCAATCGCCCCGTAGTAATCCCGGACTGGATGAGTATCGATATCAAGGTCTGCTCGGAGCAGGAGAATATCGTGCTGATAATGGACGGCCAGGTTGATGTCGATATCGAGTGTGATGATCTCATAAGCTTACGCCGGGCGCCTGAGTCCGTATACCTCGTTAAGTACGAAGGCAAGAGCTACTTCGATATTCTTAGAGAGCGGCTGATGTGGGAGGTCAAGGTAGACAAGGGTAGTTAAGTAAGCACTCTTTTGTCTCCATCATTGTTCGTGTCCATTGCAAATGCAAACCCGGATCCGGGCAAACAAAACAGACCGGTAGATGCCAAATGCTCCTGGAACTTCGTATAAAGAACTTTGCAATCATCGAGAGACTGGAACTCGGTTTTGGTCCTGCGCTCAATATCTTTACAGGTGAGACCGGGGCTGGAAAGTCCATAGTAATTGACGCAATTTCTCTTATACTCGGCGACAGGGCGAGCGCAGACCTCATCAGAACCGATACGGATGAGGCCGAGGTCGAGGCGCTCTTCGATATAAGCGGCGCTCCATGGGTGGCCGATGTACTGGAGTCCTCCGGAATTGATGTTGCGGACGAGCTCATAATAAAGCGTGTGGTTCAGAGGGCAGGAAGGAACAGGGTCTACATAAACGGCTCGCTCGCAACATTGGTAACGCTGAGCGAGGTGGCCCGTTCCCTGATAGATGTCTACGGCCAGAGCGAGCACCAGAGCCTTGCCAGAACCGAAGAGCATATCGAGCTGTTGGACGCCTTTGCGGGGCTGACGGTTCCCGGCGGGCTAAGAGAGCAGATGGCTCTGGCATACGGCGAACTGAGAGAGCGAAGGGCCGAGTATGAAGCTATCGTAAGTGGCGCCGAGGAGCTTGCCAAAAGAAAAGAGAGACTCGGTTACGAGTCTGATGAGATCGCGGATGCGGCGCTCTCGGCAGGTGAAACAGAAGAGCTTAAGGGTGAAAAAGAGCGGCTCGATAATGCCGGTAAGATAAAGAGCGCGGTCGTCGAGGCGCAGAATGGGCTCTATGCAGATAACGGCGCGATAGTTGAGCGGCTTGGCCGGTTGCTCGCTCCGTTGAAGGAGGCGGCAGGCTTTGACCCTCGTCTGAAGGGTAGCGCCGAGAGTGTTGAAGAGGCTTTGTACGGGCTTGAAGATGCGGCGAATACGCTTCGTGACCTTGCGGACTCGATCGGTGAAGAGCCCGAAAGGCTTGAGTCTGTACTCGACAGGCTCGATTTGATAAGCCGGTTGAGTAAGAAGTACGGCCCGGGAATAGATGCGATCCTCGAACATAAGGCGGCTGTCGATGCGGAGCTCGAAAGGCTAGATGGATTAGAGACCGAGACCGTCTCGCTGGAGGCGGCTCTTGAGAGCGCTAAAGAGCAGGCTAAGGTTATTGCAGAGAAGCTCTCGAAAGCGCGCGCCGAAGGCGCCCTCAGGCTAAAAGCGAACGTAGAGCGGGAGCTTGCGGACCTCGGCATGGGTGGAGCGCTCTTCGATGTCAGTGTCGAAGTTGTTATTGCAAAGGGTACTGATGGAGACGGCCCCAGTGATGCTTTGAACGACGTTTCCAACAATGCTCCCGGTGGTGGTCCGAACAAAGGCGGTCCTTCAGGCGCATTGCCGCGCTTAGGCCCTAAGGGTTTCGATTCCGTCTATTTTTTGCTTGCTCCGAATGCTGGTGAAGAGACCAAACCTCTGGCGCGTATCGCTTCAGGCGGTGAGCTTTCAAGAATAATGCTGGCCCTCAAGAGGGCCACAATCTCTCAAACCGTCCCGACCCTTGTCTTTGACGAGGTAGATGCGGGAATAGGCGGCGCGACGGCGCAGGCCGTAGGCGCGAAGCTCAAGGAGGTAGGTGCCGCGCAGCAGGTCATCTGCATAACGCACCTTCCGCAGATCGCCGCTTTTTCCCAGAAGCATTTTGCGGTCTCTAAAGAGGAGAGAGAAGACGGAAGGACGGTCTCCTCTGTGGTGGAACTTGAGGAGGCCGGTAAAGTTGAGCAGATTTCTAAAATGCTTGGCGGGTTGAACGTTACCGAGACTACGCGCAAACATGCCACGGAACTTATAGAGGCGGCTGTCGGCAGGGGCGTATAGTTAGAAGTCTCGTCTGTTAGGAACTGTCGCTGGGCTGGACTTTGGGCTGCCGGCGGTTTAAGTCTTAAGTTATCTTTTATATGGGTGGTATTGCCGTGGAGAATGTTGCAACCAGAATTGGAAGTGTTAGAAAAGCGAGAGCATGTGATGCTGAAGAGATATACGCTATTATCGACAGGCATGCCGAGCGCGAGGTTATGCTCAAAAGAAGCCTTGAAAATATCTATGACAATCTGCGCGATTTTTTTGTTGTTGAAGCTGTAGACGAAACTGGAACCAAGGAAAGCGGCTCAAGGGTGGCTGGCGTCTGTTCGCTACACATCTGGGGAGCGGAGCTTGCCGAGATCCGCTCTTTAGGCGTGGAACAGGCTTTCGTGGGTATGGGTATAGGAAGCACCCTGGTGTCGGCCTGCCTCGAAGAGGCGCGTACAATAGGGTTGAAGAAGATCTTCGCGTTGACATATATGACCGGTTTTTTCGAAAAAGTCGGTTTTCATGTTCAAGATAAGGCCTTGTTGCCGCAGAAGATCTGGGGCGACTGTGCAAGGTGCGCCAAGTTTCCGAGCTGTGACGAGACGGCGGTTGTAATAGAATTTAGTTGAAATGCCGAATAGTATTAAGATTGGATCGTATTGAGATGAGCGTGATGGAGGGCAGGATATGAAGCAGTCGGTTGGAGATAATCGCCTTGCCAGGTCTATGGAGACCTTGAAAGAGATGGTCGAGGCACGGGTGGATGCGTACGAGCTATTCAGCTCTCATGACGACGGTTTCTCCGTAGAGGCTCAGGGGGGCACTGTCGATGCCCTGAAGGCGCGCAGCAGCTTAGGTGTCGGCCTTAGAACAATCGACAAGGGAAAGCTCGGTTTCGGTTTTACCAGCGTGCTCGATGAGGCTGCGTTGAAATCGATGGTCGATGATACGATTTTAGGAAGCAGGAGTACGGCGGAGGATAAGTTTCTCTCCTTTTCAACACCGGAGGCCGCTTCAACTGGAGTGGAACTCGCAACGTTCGATGCGTCAAAGGAGACTACAGAGGCAGAGCGGATAGAGTGCGCGCTTTTAATTGAAGAGAGCGCACTCGGAGTAGACCCCAGAGTGCAGCGCGTGCGCAAGGCTTCCTATTCCGAAAGCATCTCCACGAACAGGGTTGTCAACTCAAACGGCATCGACGTAACGCAGAGCGCCACGTACTGTTCGGGTTCCGTTCTTGCGGTTGCCGAAGACAGCGGTGAGGCGCAGATGGGCTGGGATGTCGGGCTCTCTCACTCTCGCGGCAGTATAGACCTTGAGGGTATCGGTGAGGGGGCGGCGAAGAATGCGCTCAGGATGCTCGGCGGCAGGAAGATAGAGACCGTAAAGTGTCCGGCTGTGATTGAGAACGTCGTAGTCTGTGAATTGCTTGGCTCTCTTGCAGGCTCTTTTCTCGCCGATAACGTCCACAAGGGTAAATCGATGCTCAATGAGAAGCTCGGCAAGAAGGTGACTTCAAGCGTACTCAATATCCATGATAATGCTCTTATGACAGGTGGCTGGGCAAGTTCGCTCTATGACGGCGAGGGGGTTCCGTGCCGAGATACGCCGCTGTTGGTAGACGGGGTTGTCGAGTCATTTCTTTACGATACGTACTGGGCTGCGCGCGATGGAGTAACATCAACAGGTTCCTCGTCACGTTCCGTTTACAAGAGCCTGCCGTCCATCGGTCTCTCTAACCTTTATATAGAGGGCGGAGAAAAGGGGTTGGACGAACTGCTCGGGGAGATATCAAAGGGCCTTTTAATTACCGAACTTCTCGGTGTGCATACGATCAATACGGTTAACGGAGACTTCTCCATAGGTGCGGCAGGGTTGTGGGTGGAGAACGGCAAGCTCCTGTACCCGGTACGCGGCATGGCAATCTCCGGAAATTTGCTGGAGCTGTTCGGGCATGCCGCTGTCTGCGGCTCTGATCTGCGGTTCATCGGTTCTATAGGAGCCCCGAGTATACTCTTTAATGAAATTGAGGCGAGTGGTGCATAATGAGTGAGTCTAAAGGCATGGACAAAGAGACTATACGTGTTACGCTTTCGAACAACCCGCTCTTTAAGGGGCTCGACCCGTTTTATATAGACGATTTTGTACCTTCGGGAGAGATGCAGTCGTGGGCCAAGGGCTCTCAGGTTATCTGTGAAGGGGACAGCGGTGAGATCGTCTACTTCATTCTCTCTGGCAGGGCAAAGGTTACGCTCTACGGCGAAGAGGGGCGGGAGATCGTTCTGGCTGTTTTAGAAAAGGGCGAGATGTTCGGCGAGATGTCGATAATAGACGGTAAACCGCGCTCGGCAAATGTTGAAGCGGTACGGGACCTCGACTGTCTCGTGCTGAGCCGCGAGCGTTTCCTCGGTTTTCTTGCCAGCCACCACAGGGTCTACATGATGTTTCTCGCCCACCTGACCGCGCGCCTTAGAGAGGCGACCAGAAAGATCGGAGGTCTCGCTCTTTTAGATGTTTGCGGTCGCATTGCGCATACGCTTATCGGCATGGCGAAAGATGCCGAGAGGGGGAAGAACAATGTTATCGAGATTGAAAGGCCGACGCATGAAGAGCTGGCCGCAATGATCGGCTCTTCGCGCGAGGTTGTTTCGAGAGCATTGAAGAAGATGACGCGAGAAGGTTATATAAAGATTGAAAAACACTCCATACTGCTCTATATGAATGATTGATCTCATTGACATCAATGCACGGGGATATCAACGTACGGGGACATCAGCATACAGGTATAATGGTATGGAGTTGTTTTAGGAAAGCGGATATGCCTTGTTGCGGTAGGTTGAAAATGGCGGACAACCTGCTGTGACTCTTGTCACTTAACATTAGGCCGCCTTATTGTACTATTATAATAGCGTTGTTGACTTTATTGAGTTGGTACTATTAGGGTCTGTTAAAGGTGTTGGACGCAATTTATTTTATTGTTGCAGGCTCCGATTGAGCGGCTGTATAAGGCCTTGACACAATTATAGGCTTTATGCTAATTATTATACCGGTTCCCCTGATATTTATAACAGCCGCTGTCTCGGACCTTTTTGTTTTTTAGAGGTTGTTGCAGTAGATCTATAAGCGGTTGAAACGGGATTACGATTCTCTACTTCTTTTTAAGAGGTTATGAGAATACGGTCTCTACGAAGAGTTTTACGGCACTTTTTTCTTTCTACAGAGCGACCCGCTTCTGTTTTGTTTGTTAAACTTCAAAGCCTGGTCTTAAACCATTTAAGTAGAGTTTGCTGTGACAACGGTATATAGAGCAGGTGACAGAGAAGAATGGCTTTAGTTTCTAGTCTTTTTTGCCGATTGTAGAGAATAAGTATAGAGTTGTTCCGGGAAACCGGAAAATGCTAACCGTTACCGTTTTTAATCGTTATTGCAGATGGTTGTTATTAAGGCCGTTGGTAGTAGCGTCTAAAAAATGTTTATAAGGCAACTTTTTAAATATTAATCAGGAGGCGTACCCATTGTCGAAGCGACACCTTTCATTCTTCGTTTTAACAAATGACGCTACCAGGTCAAGGCAATACAAGATCGGGGTTGGGCGGCTGAAGGCCTTGGCGGGTCTAGGTATTGTAATCTCGCTGGTTCTCGCTTTCGTGGTTATAGATTACGTCAGGCTAAGAGGCGATGTCTCCGAGCTTGCCGGACTCAGGACAGAGAATACCGAGCAGCGCATAGAGCTTCAGTCCTTTACCTCGAAGATAAAGAGCATGGAGACTCAGCTTGCGAAGTTGAACGTCTTTGATCAGAAGCTTCGTATCATAGCTAACATAGAAGAGCCGAAGCAGATACGCTCCGGTGTGGCAATGAGGGGTGTTGGCGGCGGGTCACCGGCGGAAGCCGAGAACTACCTGATGACCCCTGCCGGCAAGGTAGACCAGCTGGTGGATCATATGCGCTCCGAGATAAATACTCTTCAGGCTCAGGCAGACTCTCAGGAGTCTTCGTTCACCGAGCTTCAGGGGCAGCTTATGAGTCAGACCTCGCTGCTCGCTTCAACCCCTTCGATCTGGCCTGTGCGCGGCTGGGTAACCTCTACCTTCGGGCAGAGGATATCTCCGTTTACCGGTCTGCCGCATCAGCATAAGGGAATGGACATTGCGAACCGTCATGGCAGTCAGGTCGTGGCGCCGGCAGACGGTATTGTAGTTAAGGTTGCCCGCGAGAGGATACTTGGCAAGACGATTACCATTAAGCACGGCTACGGCACAAAGACTATCTACGGCCATCTCTCCAAGGTTCTGGTACGTGTCGGGCAGAAGGTTAAGAGGGGGCAGAAGATAGCCGCTATAGGCAATACCGGCCGCTCCACCGGCCCGCATCTCCACTACTCTGTTAAGGTCAACGGGGTATTGGTCAATCCGTCAAAGTATATTCTTAACTGATTTGCGACTGTAGAGACTAAAGAGTATTTACCGCCGGTTAAGTCTGCCCGGCGGTTTTTTTTATATGTTGTGCCGATATTTTAGTTTCACGCCTTATAACCGATCCAGTACTCTAGTAATAGAACTCCGGTTCCGTTTGTGTTAATATCTTTAAAAGTTACCAGTTGTGAACCCGGCAACGTTACTTGAAATTAACCCCGTAATCTTTAAAGGGTCTATGTTTAATAAAGTTTTAAAAAAGGTCTTCGGCAGCAGGAACGACCGTGAGATCAAACGTATCGAGCCGATAGTCGGCAAGGTCAATGAACTGGAGCCGAAGATGCAGTCGGTTCCCGACGGCGGTTTTGCCGCCATAACGGACGCTCTTAAAAAGCGGTATAAGGCAGGAGAGTCTCTCGATGATCTTATGCCGGAGGCCTTTGCAACGGTAAGGGAGGTGGCGTGGAGAAAGCTAAAGATGCGCCACTTCGACGTGCAGCTTATTGGAGGCGCCGTACTTCACGAAGGTAAGATATCGGAGATGAAGACAGGTGAGGGCAAGACCCTGGTGGCTACTCTTGCGCTATGCCTCAACGCTCTGTCCGGTAAAGGCGCGCAACTTGTCACCGTCAACGATTACCTCGCCCGCAGAGACGCCGCATGGATGGGGCCTCTCTACCATGAACTGGGCCTCTCTCTCGGTATTATACAGAATAACGGCAGTTTTCTTTTCGACCCTGTCCATACCGGAGACGACGGCACGGGTTACTATCACTTGAGGCCCGTGAGCAGGCGCGAGGCGTACGACGCAGACATTCTTTACGGTACCAATAACGAATACGGTTTTGATTATCTCAGAGACAACATGACCTTCTCTATTGAGGAGTGCGTACAGCGCGAGTATAACTTTGCAATAGTTGACGAGGTTGACTCTATACTGATCGACGAGTCGCGTACCCCGCTTATTATCTCGGGACAGGCCGAGACGTCTACCGACAAGTACTATACGATAGACAGGATTATGCCGTCGCTGGAGCGCGAGACCCACTTTACGGTTGATGAGAAGGGCAGGCAGGTTATCCTTACCGAAGAGGGTATCATCAAGGTTGAGGAACTGCTTAATGTACCGAACCTCTACGACCCCAAGTTTATAGACATACTTCACCACGTCAACCAGGCCCTGCGCGCGCATGTACTCTTTACTATCGATGTCGATTATGTCGTAAAGGACGGCAATGTCATAATAGTGGACGAGTTTACCGGCAGGCTGATGGAAGGCAGGAGGTGGGGCGACGGACTTCATCAGGCGGTCGAGGCGAAGGAGAACGTCAAGATAGAGAGTGAGAACCAGACTCTCGCTACGGTTACCTTCCAGAATTTTTTCCGCATGTACGATAAGCTCGCCGGAATGACCGGAACCGCCGATACCGAGGCGGCTGAGTTTGCCGAGATATACGGACTGGAGGTCGTTGTCGTACCGACCAATAAGCCACTTCTCAGAACTGATTACCCCGATCTTGTATACCGTTCTAACAAAGAAAAGTTCGATGCGGTAATCGCTGAGATAAAAGAGTGGAACGCCAAGGGAAGGCCTGTGCTTGTCGGCACTATTTCTATAGATGATTCTGAGAAGTTATCAAAGATGCTCGTTGAGGAGGGTTTCCCGCATAGCGTGCTTAACGCCAAGCAGCATCAGGGTGAGGCCGCTATTGTGGCGCAGGCCGGACGCCTCGGCTCCGTAACTCTCTCCACCAACATGGCCGGGCGCGGAACAGACATTCTGCTCGGAGGAAATCCTGATTTCATGGCGGCTGAAAAGGCCGGACTGGACGATACGACAGAGGCCTACAAGGAGGCCTTTGTCGTGGCAAAAGAGATTACTGATAAAGAGAAAGAGAAGGTGCTCGAACTCGGAGGCCTCCATATTATCGGTACGGAACGGCACGAGTCCCGCCGTATAGATAACCAGTTAAGAGGGCGCGCAGGCCGTCAGGGAGACCCCGGCTCTTCGCGCTTCTATCTCTCTCTCGAAGACGACCTTATGAGGATCTTCGGCTCTGACAGAATAGGTTCGCTTATGGACAAGATCGGTATGGGCGAGGGTGTGCCGATTGAGCATGGCATGGTCTCAAGAGCGATAGAAGGAGCACAGAAGAAGGTTGAGTCTCATAACTTCGATATAAGAAAGCACCTGCTCGAATACGATGACGTGATGAACCAGCAAAGAGAGGTTGTTTACGGATACCGGCGGCAGATACTTCTTAAGGCAGGGCTGAGGGAGATGCTCGGCGAGTTTTCGGATGAGATATCGGAAGGTATCGTAGAGACTCATATCGAAGAGAAGTCGCATTCCGAGAACTGGGACGTTGCCGCCCTGGGAGAAGCCGTTCATGTACAGTATGGTATTAAGATGACCGATGAGGAGTTCAAGGCGGTAGGCGACAATAAAAAACTGGCTGAAATGATCTCAAACAGGGCGGTTGAAGCCTACAACGAAAGAGTTAATCTTGTCGGAGATGAGGTGTTTGCCGAGTTCGAGCGCATGATAATGCTCAATGATATTGACAGTACCTGGAAAGATCACCTGCTCAGCATGGACCACCTTAAGGGCGGAATAGGGCTTAGAGGTTACGGCCAGAAGAATCCGCTGCAGGAGTATAAGCGAGAGGGTTATGAACTCTTTGTCGATATGATAGCGCGTTTCAAGGCCGATGTCGTCGAGAAGCTCTTTAAGGTCCAGATAACCTCTGAAGAGGCTCCGGCTGAGAGTATCGTTCAGGAGCAGAAGGAACTTCAAACTGGTGCGGTGCTCGGCAGGGGAGAAAGCCCGAAACTTCCTTTGGAGCAGGAGCACGATGCCGGTGAAGAGCTTCTGACCGATGCTGAAGAGGGTGGTGAGGCAGTGAAAGAGGAACCGATCAAGAGAGAGGGCGAGAAGGTCGGCAGAAACGATCCGTGTCCGTGCGGTTCCGGCAAGAAGTACAAGAAGTGTTGCGGTATTGCCTGAGCAGTCGCTGTTCTGTTTTCTCTATTTTGTCCTATCTGTTTGCTGAGTGGAAAGATGCTCGTTTCACTCGGCAGTCCTGTTTTTCAACCATACGGATTTTTGTTCAATTATAGAACAGGTTATATCTATGTCCAAGCTCAAGACGGCTTCATCTCCAAAAAAGTCCGGTAAAAGAAGTGCGGGCGCACGGGTCGGAGGCATTGTCGACGGGCTTGTTGTGCCCGGTTTCAGGGCCTCTGGTATCTCTTGCGGAATAAAGGGCAAGAGAGGCGCGCTCGACCTTGCCCTTATACTCAGCGATACCGATGCTTCGGTCGCCGGGGTCTTTACTCTCTCAACCACTAAAGCAGCCCCGGTTATTCTCGATATCAAGAGGGTGCGCAGTGGCACCTCGCGCGGGATAATCGTTAACTCCGGGTGCGCGAACGCAAGCGTTGGCAAGCTCGGCATGAAGACGGCCCTTGCTATGACTTCAGCCGTTGAGTCTGAAGTCGGAGTGAAAAAAGGCTCTATCCTGGTCTCTTCAACCGGAGTAATCGGGGTTCCGATGCCGGAAGAGAAGGTACTCAAAGGTGTGCCGAAACTGGTAAAGGAACTCTCTTCCGACGGGCTGGCAAGGGCGGCTACTGCGATTATGACGACGGACGTATGGCCGAAGACGGTAGTGAAAAAGGCTCGCATAGGGGGCAAGAGCATAACGGTCGCCGGAATTGCAAAGGGCGCCGGCATGATAGCGCCTAATATGGCTACCATGCTCGGTTACTTCTTGACGGACGCGACCATAGGCAGTGCGGTTCTCTCATCTGCGCTCAAGGTAGCGGTGGACGGTTCATTCAACTCCGTGGTCGTTGATAATGATACCTCGACAAACGATACTGTGCTGGCGCTGGCGAACGGGTTCAGCGGATGCAAAGAGATTAAGAAGGGAACGAAGGATTTCGAGACCTTTGTAAAACTCCTCTCTGCCCTCGCTTTGGAGCTTGCCCTTCTGATAGTCGCCGACGGCGAAGGAGCGACGAGAGTTGTTGAGGTAGAGCTGAAGGGCGCAACGAGCAAGGCCAATGCGCGAAAAGCGGCCCGCTCAATCGTCGAGTCGCTGCTCGTAAAGACGGCCTTCTTCGGCGGAGACCCGAACTGGGGCAGAATCGTTATGGCTATAGGAAAGTCTGGTATTAAGATTAACGAAGAGAAGCTCGATATAGTACTTAACGGAGTTTGTGTCGTGAAGAACGGAATCGACACGGGCGCAGAGAAAAAGGCTTCCGTTGCTATCAAGAGACCGGAAGTCAAGGTTCTGATCGATTTGAATATGGGGCGCGGTGCCGCGCGGTTATGGACATCGGATATCGGTTACGAATATATAAGGATAAACTCGGCTTACAGGACTTGACAATCGTACGGAAAAGCAACTACTCTGTTACCATCTCTTTTTCTTTTCGGTATTGAGGAGTTGATTTCTTATAAAGGAGGTATC
The DNA here is from genome assembly GCA_029262515.1 of Deltaproteobacteria bacterium. Classification (GTDB taxonomy): domain Bacteria; phylum Desulfobacterota; class GWC2-55-46; order GWC2-55-46; family JADFVP01; genus JADFVP01. The sequence continues at coordinate 98,101 of JAJCZH010000023.1, forward strand.
ATGGAGATTCTTGCTAAAGAGGCCGACAGGTGGTTGAGACAGGCCGAATACGACTTTAAGGCTGCAGAGTGGACTCTTCAGGGCGAGTTTTACGCGCCGTGCTGCTTCTGGGCACAACAGGCAGCGGCAAAGGCTCTAAGAGGTTATCTCTTTCTACATAAAGAGGATGCGATAGCGACACGGAGCGTCAACGACCTGCTCGACAGGGTTATGACGTACGATGAGAGTTTCAAGGGATTTATCGGCGTCTCTACCAGCCTCGATCTGTACTACAAAACGGCGCGTTTTCCTGATGCGTTGCCAGGCGGCATACCTTCAGAGGTGATTAGCTCTAAAGATGCGATTGACGCGGTAAAGCAGGCCTCTGACATTATCGAGATGGTCGAGATGAAGCGCAAGGAGTATCTGCCCGATACCCTGTAGCCGCTTAAGGGTCCAAGTTCCTCTGTCCGGTTCCGGTTTTTCTGTTGATATCCATTGAGTCTCTTCCGGTGACAAAAAGATTTGAGAGTAAGGAAGGATTTTGCCTGACTATATTATCTTAATCGTTCCATTTATCTTTGGCGTCGTTGTCGGTAGTTTTTTAAATGTATGTATCTACCGGCTGCCGCTCTCCATTTCCATTGTCTCGCCTCCGTCGAGCTGCCCTGTCTGCAAAGGACGGATTCCATTCTACCATACTATACCGATACTGACTTTTCTGTTACTCCGCGGCCGGTGTTCAAAATGCTCCGCACCGTACTCGGTGCTCTATCCGTTCGTGGAGCTTCTAGGGGGCTTGAGCGCGGTAGCGCTCTTTGTTCGCTTCGGCCTCACGCCGGAACTCTTCTCGTACTTCTACTTTGTTGCGGTTCTCATAATCATTACCTTTATAGACTTCGAGCATCAGATAATTCCCGACGTCTTGAGCCTGCCCGGTATTGCAATAGGTTTAGGCCTGTCATTCTTTTTTCTACCGATCGGTTTTATAAATTCCATAATCGGCACACTGCTCGGCGGCGGTGTTCTCTTTATTATAGCCGCCGGTTACTACCTTATTACAAAGCGCGAAGGGATGGGTGGAGGCGACATTAAGCTGCTTGCTATGATAGGGGCTTTCCTTGGCTGGAAAGGCGTTATACTCACCCTCTTTGCAAGCTCGCTGGTCGGCTCGGTGATAGGGGTGCTCTTTATGGCAACCCTCGGCAAGAGTCGGCGCACCGCTCTACCGTTCGGCCCTTTTCTGGCTCTAGGAGCTATCATTTATCTCTTTTACGGTGAACGGTTGATAGATCTGTATATCAATTTCGCAACGGCTCCACTTGGGTAACCGAGGGCCGGTCTTTTCGGTAACCGGCCTCTGTGTTAATTGACCGGGCGGCTTTTTATATGGACAGTGAAAATATAAAGCGCAGCAACAGGACGCTCTCCATCCGTGCTCAGTTGACGGCTGGCATTGTAATTATTACGCTTGCCGGAATAGGGCTCATCGGTATCTTCTCTCTCAAGGTGCTCGAAAGCAGAAGCGTTGAAGCGAAGGTGCGCCAGGCAGTAACCCTTGTTAACCTTATTCGGATCGAGGTACGTAACTCCACTTTGCCGGGCAGCGACTCTGACGCGGTAGCATTTGTCTATGCGGCGTTGAAGGAGTCTGGTGTGGCCGACTTTACGCTCCTGGCTCCTGACAGCACTGTTCTTTTGAGCGAAGGCAAGCTGCCGCCGGGTAAGGGCGTCACACTCTTTTTCTCAGAGGGAATAAAGGTTCACAAGTTCGGAGGCGGGCTCTTCGCGGGACCCGGAGAACTGCTTCACGTTACGGCAAGACTCGACAGGGCTACCGTTGCAAACGGCTCACTGAGCTTCACCCTGCCAATGGACGATATCAAAAGAGAGGTTGCCGGTATCAGGCTCTTTCTTCTCCTCTATGCCGTGGTTGACTCGATCATTATTATACTCTTCGGTGTTTACTTCTTCTCAAGATCTATAACGCGCCCGATAAAGGGGCTTGAAGAGGCGACTGCCCGTATCGCGTCAGGTGCGTTTGACGAGCGGGTTGAGACCTCGGTAGATAATGAAGTTGGACGCCTCGCTTCCTCTTTCAACACAATGGCCGCACGCGTAGAGTCGGAAATAAATGCGCTTGAGAGAGTAAACCGCGAGCTTCTGTCAACGCAGGAAGAGTTGCTCCGTTCATCAACACTGGCGGCTCTGGGGCGGATGGCTGCTGGAATTGCTCATGAGATAGGTAACCCGTTGGGAGCTGTGCAGGGTTATCTCGAGATACTTGCAGGAGGCGATGGTGAAAGCAGAGGAGAGCAGGAACGCGATATTATCCGCAGGACCGCCGAAGAGGTAGAGCGTATAGATAAGATACTCAGAGAGTTTCTCGATATATCGCGCCCGTCGACCTCGGATACTTCGGTTGAAGTGGATGTGAACCTTGTAATAGAGGAGACGGTATCAACTCTGCGCGCTCATAAAGACATGGGTTCCGTTGTGGTTCAGGTGCAACTCGCCCCTAGTCTGCCGAGAGTAAAAATAGATGCTGACAAGTTAAGGCAAGTGCTTATTAATTTGCTGCTAAATGCAGCCCACTCTATGGACGATATAACGGGAGAGAGGCTTATTACCGTGGAAACCTCTGTGGGGACCCCGGTTGAGAGCGCGGAGAGTCAATCGGATAAAGAAAAATTTAAACGCCGTAAAGATGACAGGCGGCTGGCGACGGTGCAACCGTCTGCTGAGTCGGAGGAGAGCGCTATTATACGTGTTGTAGATAAGGGGCAAGGTGTAGACGCAGAGACTGCCGGTAAGATATTTGAGCCCTTTTT
>JAJCZH010000024.1 GCA_029262515.1 Deltaproteobacteria bacterium
CCCACCTAACAAAAAAAACACTTCTTCATACCGGTAATTTATTTAAAAAAAAATGAAACTCTCTTTAAATTGTAGAGGGCCGCGCAAAACGGCGCGGCCCTCTATATGATACTGCTATGGTGCCGAAGAGATAGCACCTGAAACAGCTATCTCCTGAAGACTCATTTACCGCCCTTTATATAACCGAGCTGGTCGAGCTTGAGAATAATCTGCTCCGAGGCCTCATCCGGCGTACAGTCGGCTGTATCTATACAGATCTCCGGGTTCTCCGGTGCTTCATACGGATCGGAAATACCGGTGAACTCTTTGATTTTTCCTGCCCGCGCCAAAGCGTAAAGACCCTTACGGTCGCGCGACTCACAGACTTCAAGCGAAGTAGCGATATGAACCTCTAAAAACCCTCCACATGGCTCTATATCGGCCCTTACGCCCGCACGAGTCGCTGTGTACGGAGCAATAGGCGCACAGATCGCTATACCGCCGTTTTTGGTTATCTCAGCTGCAACAAAACCGATACGACGAATATTGATGTCTCTGTGTTCTTTAGAGAAACCGAGCTCGCTTGAAAGATTCTTCCTTACGATATCTCCATCGAGAAGCGTTACCGACCTGCCGCCAATCTCCATAAGCTTAGCCATTAAAGCGTTCGCGATGGTAGACTTGCCTGAACCCGAGAGTCCCGTAAAGAAGAGCGTAAAACCCTGCTGGTCACGCGGCGGATAGGTTCTTCTAAGCTCTTCAACGACATTGGAATAACTGAACCAGTCAGGTATATCGAGCCCTTCGGCCAAACGCCTGCGGACTTCGGTACCGGAAATATTCATAACGGTAAGCCCCTCTGGAACCTCTTCTACGGGCATGTACTCGGCCTTCTCCTTTACGTAGACCATCATCTGAAAAGGAACCATCTTTATTCCGAGCTCGTCGGTCAGCTTCTCCATAAGCTCTTGAGCGTCGTAAGGGCCGTAGAAGTCGTTACCCTTGGAATCCTTACCAGGATCGGCATGGTTTCTGCCGATAATAAAGTGGGTACAACCGTAGTTTTTCCTGATGATCGCATGCCATATCGCCTCGCGCGGTCCGCCCATACGCATAGCGAGTGGAAGCAGACTCAGGTCAGTAGAGTGCTCCGGGTACTGCTTTATCAGGTGCTGGTAGCAGCGGATGCGGGAGTAATGGTCCACATCTCCGGGTTTGGTCATGCCGACAACAGGCTGGATCAAGAGATTGGCCTCTACCTGGCGAGCGGCCCGGAAAGTGATCTCCTGATGCGCCCTGTGCATAGGGTTACGGGTCTGGAAAGCAACTATCTTTGTCCAGGCGAGTTTCTGGAACTTGGCTCTCAGTTCTGCCGGAGTATTGCGAAGCTCCCTGAAGTCGTAGTGACGTGGTAGCTCTAATCCCTGCAAGGTGCCACCGAGATAGACGTTATTTGCATTATTGAAAAGGTAGTTAACGCCCGGGTGCACAGTATCTTCGGAACCGAAGACCTTTACGGCCTCGTTCTTTTTATCCGGTGTCCACTTGTCACTTATGGTCAGAACGGCAAGTATAACGCCTTCGGGATCTCTTAGCGCTATTTCAGAGCCGTCAGAAACCTTCTCGGCAAAAGCTTCGGTAACGTCGAGAGTGATAGGCATCGTCCAGATGGTATTATTCGCAAGGCGCATATTATCGAGCACGCCGTCGTAATCTGCGCGCCCCATAAAACCCTCCAGCGGCGAAAAAGCACCGCTCAAAAGCATCTCTATATCCCAGAGCTGCCTCTCGGTCAGATCCCAACTCTCAAACTCAAGCGCTCTCTCTTTCAGTGCAGCCGAGTCAGTCTCGGACAAAATCAACTGCTTTAATTCTCCTCCATGCGGCTCATTCAATGATGACACTTTACGAATCCTCCTTGCTTACAGTATTAAGAACGTTGTATGAATAATCAAAAAAAAATCTAATCAAGGCACTCTTTCCACGGATAAGCCGGACTGCCTGCGACCATAAAAGAGGGGTTGTGCAGATCCTCTTTATTATACCTGAGCGGCCTGCCCTCAAGGTCGGTTACGGTGCCGCCGGCTGCGGTTACTACTGCGTCCGCAGCACCTGTGTCCCACTCCATCGTTGGCCCCAGACGCGGATACAGGTGCGCAGAGCCTTCGGCCACGAGGCAGAGTTTTAAAGAACTGCCCATACTGACGAGTTTAACCTCTTCCTGCGCGTTTTCGGTGCTCTCTATACTGGCCAGAAACTTCTCAAGCTTCTCGCCCTTATGTGAGCGCGACGCGGCAATCTTTAGCCCCTCGCCCTCTTCGTACGGTGCAACGCAGATTTCCTGCGCATAAACAGAGTCGGTGCCGTTGTCTCCATCAGGAGATAGTACCATCTTATAGGCAATAGAATCTACCGCCAAATAGGTCACGCCGGTTACCGGCGCATAAACCACTCCGAGCGTAGGTCGGCCTTTATCTATAAGGGCGATATTTACGGTGAACTCGCCGTTACGCTTGATAAACTCCCTGGTGCCGTCAAGCGGATCAACCAGCCAGAACCGGGCCCAGTCCTTACGCTCTTCATACGGCGCTGCGACAGACTCTTCGGAAAGAATCGGTACCCCGGAAGTAAGCTCTTTAAGCCCCTCGGTAATAATCGCATCGGCTGCGCTGTCGGCAAGCGTCAACGGGGAGCCGCCATCTTTAACCGTGGTGCCGAAGTTTCCGGAAGAGTAAACCTTCAGTATCGCTAAACCGGCCCTTTGGGACAGAGCGACTATATCATCTATTAGCGCGATGACAGCCTCCTAAAACAATGAATACTCTGTAGGTAATAAGAATAAGAGGTTATCAATGGAGACCGCACTCCGTCTTCTTGTGACCGGTCCACCTGCCGGCCCTGTCATCGTCACCATCTACTACAGGGTGTGTACAGGGCTCGCAACCGATAGACGGATAACCGTTATCGAGCAGTTCGTTATACGGCAGGTCGTGAGTCATAATATAGTCCCAGACCTGCTTCTTGCTCCATGTGGCAAGCGGACTTATCTTTACGAGAGCGAACTTTCTGTCCCAGCCGATTATCGGTATATTGGCCCGTGTCTGCCCCTGGTCTCTGCGTATGCCGGTCATCCATAACTTGAGCGTAGAGAGAACCTTCCTGAGCGGTTCGACTTTCCTTATCGTGCAGCACTTGTCCGGATCGGTCTCCCAGAGCTTAGGTCCGCATACCTTCTCCATATAATCGAGAGTCACCTCTGGCTCGTACCTCTCAACGGTTATCTTATACGTCTCTTCAATCTTCTTCTTCAAATCGAGTGTCTCTTTGAAATGAAAACCGGTATCAATGTAAAATATCCTGGCATCCGGTTTCTCTTTCAAAAGCATATCGAGAAGAACAAGCTCTTTAAAACTACACGCAAGAGCAAACTCTTCACGTTCAAAGTTCTCAATCACCCAGCGAATAACCTCCTGCGGGCTCTTGCTCTCAAGCTCGTCATTTACGGCTACGAGCTCTTCCTCAGTCCAGACCTTATCTTTGACCGTCTCTTTTTCAACCATTTCATCTTTAACCATTTTAATCATCCTCATATATATTCCCCTCAGTTTTAATGGTAACACCATTAAAGAGGAGTAGCTTTTAGGGCCATCACTTCTCGGGAAAGATCACTACCTCGCACCCGGCCTGCTTCTTCACCTCTCCGGCCATATCCCTGGAGAAGTATTTTATAAAAGAGTGCTCGCGCCTGCTGACCAGAACCGCCAAATCTATGTCGTACCGGCCTATGACGTCGAGTACCTGGGGCACGAAGTTACCGTCCTCCATTATTGGCTCATATTCTATAGCCGCCTCCATTGCCAGCACCTGTACCCGGCCAAGCTCTTCATAACCGCGCTGGCGATACTCGCGCATCAAAGACTCCGAGAGTTCGCTGGAGGGTTTGTCACCAATAAAACCGATATCGGTGAAACTATCGAACGCTTCGGAAGCAAGGTCGCTATCTACAGGGTAGAAAGCAACGAGCCCTGTTCCTTCTTCCGAGGCCCTCTTTACGGCATACTCCAGTGCGCTCTCCGGCGTGCCTGAAGTCGAGAGCACTATCAACACCTTTCTCCCTTGCTTCATCCTCAGCCTCCGAGCCCTATCAGCGGCCAGTAAAAGGCCGCAACGAGATTAAAGACCACCCATGCGGTTAAAAACATGATAAAACCGCCCTTGACCATATCCTTAACGGATACGTAACCGGACGAAATCGCAATAGCATTGGCCGGTGTACTCATCGGCAACATAAAAGCGAGTCCCGCCGGTACGGCGATGGCGTATGTCAGAAGAGCCGGGTCTATTCCCAGATTATCCGACATGCCTATACTTACTGGTACTAAAACGGCTATAACCGCAGCATTGCTCATGGACTCCGTAAGCGCAATCGCCAGGAAACTGAAGACTGCGAAGACAGCCCATTGAGAGGTCGCCCAGTCGCTGATAAGACTCTCGACCAGCCAGCGGGCAGCGCCGCTTTTATCGAGTGCGCTGCCGAGAATAATAGCGCCGCCGTACATCAATATTATACCCCAATTGACGTACTCTTCGATATTTTTCCACCTGACGAGCCTGAATACGAAGAGCACGGCTACCGCTATCAGCGATACCGTAGAGAGCCCTATCGTATGGCCTAAAGTAGACCATGCGGCTATTGTCAGCAGCATTACAACGCCAACCGCATACTCGGAGTACCGAAGCCTGCCCAGACCCTTAGCGCGTTTCTCGATAACGCCCATCGCTTTTGCGACGTCGGGTATATCTACCGGGAAAATCCGCGTAAGCACCAGATAACCGACTATAAGAAGCACCACTACGAGCGGAAAGACCGCTACGGTGTACTCGATGAAGCCTATAGTGGAGTCCGTAGTCTCCTGCAGAATTCCGAGCGCAAGAGGCACGCGCGCCCCACCGAGAAAGGTCGCCACGCCTCCTATTACCGAACCCCAGGCAAGCGCGAAGAAGAGCAGCTTACCGTAATTGGAGCGTCCCGGCCTGAGGCCCAACGCCTTCGATATCTCAAGGGCAATAGGCAGTAACATCGCCGCAACAGCATGCTCGGACATAAAGAACGAAAGTACCGCTGCGAGCAGGAATATGCTGACCAGAAGCCTTCGGGGCGAATGGCCGTAGCGCTTCATCATCGTGAGCGCAATACGGTTGGAGAGCCCTGAATGCATTACAGCACCGGCAAGAATGAAGGCGCCGAGGATAAAAAAGACGGCCTCATTACCGAAAAACGCATAGGTCTCGCTTCTGGGCAGTATGCCGAGAAGCGGCACAAGGACTATCGCAAGCAGGCTCGTTATGGCAACCGGCACCATATTCGATACCCAGAGAACCAGGCAGAGCAGAAAAACACCGATTGCGCGCTGTCCCTCCGGCGAAAGCCCATCGGCCGGTTCCATAGTAACGACGGCCCATAAACCGATAGAAATAAGAATAAAAAAGAGCGGCCTGAGCGTCTTGATCCCAAGAAGGACCCATATAGACCTTGTGTCTATTTCAACCTTCATGGCTCAACACTCACAACTCAATATTAAGTAGGCAACAGGCAAAACTCTTTGCCAATTATTCAATATTAAAAAAGCCTAAATACATAGCGCATCCGAGGGTTAAAAGAGCGCTTTATTTATCTCCGTTCTTTACCCTCAGCTTTCGTCTTATTGTAGAGAGACCCCAGGCGGCCTTGAGCCCCAGGTGTGAGCCATAGAGGTTCTTTAAAAGGCTCATCTCGCTCTCAGCCCCCTCCATAAGCATTGATGCCTCTGCAGGTGTGGTAACCATGCTTATATCTCTAACCCACTTAAAGTTCACACCGCTCTTCTTGACCGCCGTATAGAGATGCTTGAATACAGGTATTATAATCTCCGTCGTAAGCGGCTCTATTCTCAAGGTACGCCCCGCGCGCGGCCTGTAGATCGGCAGAATAGGTACCACGCCCATACCAGTCAGGTAATCAATTCCGATCCTTGTAGAGCCTGGCGGCTCTAAACCGACGATAAGATGCGATGCAACCGTACCGTTAGGAAATATCCCCACCGCGTACTTGAGCGCATCGAGGTACCGTTTTCTTCCCACAAGCCTGGACCGACCGGGACAGATCACCTCAAAAAGCTCGGCATCGAATATTCCCATATTATAGAGGATCGAATCGGCGCCTAGAGCATACGTATCGTCGATCCATCGGTTCTTTTTCGGAGGCAGGGCCTCTACCGCGAGCAGACAACTGTAATGTTTCTTTATCGCCTTTATATACGGACTTAGAAATTCTATGCCACCGTCATCGCCCTCGGTAAAACCGACAGAGAGATAAATAATCTTCGATAACCCCTCTTTCAAGACTACGCCAACGGCCTCTAAAACCTCTTCTACCGTAAAGTCTCTCTTCGGCACGCCATCTATATTCTTGTTGAGCGTACAGTACCTGCACTCCGAATCGGTATCGAAGAAGTCGCACTTCGGAGACGGAGTAATTACCGTATAACTGCCGTGAACAACGGCTATATCTCCAAAAGGCACGCCGGTAGTCGTCTTGCGGCTGTAGAACTCCGGCATGGGCAGTATCTCGGCATTCATCTCCGAGACCCCGTCAGTTATGTAATGGGTCTCTTCGCGCTTTCTAAGCTCATACGGAGAGCGCTCGGTAAACTCTTCTCTACATGGAATATTGACCAACGTCTCTTCCGGCAGAAGCATATCTATGCCCGAAGTGCCGCATGCCCAGGCTTTGGCCAACGGATCGACTACCCTTATGCCCCTGAGCATAAGGTCTATCTTTAACGCCCAGGGGTTATCGAAGTATCCGAGTGCCGACATTATATCCTGTATTATAAACGAGTTTATGGAGCGCTCGGCGATCAGTGAGTGCGAACTATTGAGGAGCGGAAGTTATGTTCCAGCCGGTGCCATATTTACAAATACAGGGCTACCGAACAGAAGGTAACCGAACACCTCCCAAGAACCTTGAGAGGCATTTAGTTCCCGGTACTACGAGATTCAGGTCTTGAATTCGCAGACCGCCTCTTCGTACGCCTTGAGTTCAGTGATTGTGGCGCTTTCTCCGCAAAGCGCGCACTCGGGGTCTTTTCTGACCTTGACTTTTCTAAAGTTCATGCCGAGCGCGTCAAAGATCATAAGTTTTCCGGCCAGACCGTCACCGATACCGAGAAGCTCTTTAACCGTCTCAACCGCCTGAAGCACACCGATAACACCTGCAAGCGCACCGAGCACTCCGGCCTCCTGACAACTAGGAACAAGGCCCTTTGGCGGCGGCTCTGGATAAAGGCACCTGTAACACGGGTACTCTTCATGCCCCTTAAAGACGGATATCTGGCCGTCAAACCTGAACATGGAGCCGGAAACGAGCGGCTTTTTCTCGAAAAATGCCGCGTCGTTCATCAGAAAACGAGTTGGAAAGTTGTCCGATCCGTCGAGAACGACATCGTATTCTCTAATAATCTCACGAATATTATCCGCTGTCAGGCGCGCATTGACCGGTTCAACCTTTACGTCCGGGTTGAGCGACTCTATAGCCGCCTTTGCACTCAAGACCTTCGGCGTACCGATAGTCTCGGTCTTGTGTATGACCTGTCTCTGCAGGTTGGACATATCGACCACATCGGCGTCGGCCATGCCGATAGTACCTACTCCGGCAGCAGCAAGGTAAAGCAGCGCAGGAGAGCCTAATCCGCCGGCACCGAGCACAAAGACCTTGCTCTTTAAAAGTTTAGCCTGCCCTACGCCACCAACTTCGGGCAGTATTATGTGGCGTGAATACCGTTCTATCTGCTCTTCAGTAAAATCCATCTCTAAAAAATCTCCCGCTATATTTTTTTTTGGCTGAGCCAAAACTGATTAATCAACTATTATACAGACCGGAACCTTGAGACCGGTTCAGTCTATCTGCTCTATCTTCTCTTCCGAGAAAGGCGCGCCCTCTTTAGTGAATATCCAGCTCTTCACGGATACCTCGGTGCCGCCCTGCACAGCAACTATCACATACGAGTAATCGAGCTGTCCTCTTTCGCGGTCGAACTCGCTCGGACGATCAGGATGATCCGGGTGCGAATGGTAAAAGCCGATTATCTCACAGCCCTGCGATCTTGCCACCTTGTCTATAAGGTTCAACTGATGCGGGTCTATCACATACCTGTCGTGAGCCCTCTCAGTATTGGTATTTGTCATCCGTTCTACATTGAGAACCTTGCGCCCGCCCATCACATGCCCTACCAGAACTCCGCAACACTCCTCCGGGTAAGCATCTTTTGCGTGCTCCACTATCTGCGCATAAGCGGACTTTGCCACCTTAAGCTTACTCTTCTTACTCAATAATCCCATCTCTGTTCAACCTCAAAAAAAAGATTTAATACCGCAGAACCACGGCATCAATTTATTAAAAATAATATCAGTCCCAAAGACGCGTAGAGAGGTACTTGTCTCCGCCGTCCGGGAAGATCACCACTATAACTCCACTGCTCAGTTCCTTCGCTACCTCTAGCGCGCCCCACATTGCCGCCCCAGAGGATTGACCTACTAAAAGCCCCTCCTCTCTCGAAAGCCTCCGTGCCATATCATACGAAGCGTCGGTTGGAGCCGAAACTTTACGGTCGAGTTTCTCTTCGTGATAGATACCCGGCACTATAGAGGACTCCATATGCTTTAGCCCTTCGAGTCCGTGAAAAGGGTCATCAGGCTCTACGGCTACAACCTCTATGTTTTTATCGTACTCCTTCAACCTGCGCCCTGTACCCATTATCGTGCCACCGGTACCGATAGTAGCTACAAAATGGGTGATCTTGCCACCAGTCTGCTCGTACACTTCAACCGCGGTACTGTTGTAGTGGGCCTCTGAATTGCAGGGATTGTTATACTGGTCGAGCTTGCAATACTTCTCTGGATGCTCGACATACAGTTTCCACGCGTGTCTGATTGCGCCGTCAGAACCTTCGAGCGGATCAGAGAAGATAACCTTGGCGCCGAAGGCTTTTAATATCTTCTTGCGCTCCTCACTAACATTGGCCGGTACTACAAGCTCTGCCTTATATCCTTTAACAGCGCATATCCATGCATACGCAATTCCAGTATTGCCCGAAGTGGAATCGAGCACAACCTTGTCGTGCGTAAGTCTGCCACTCCGTTCAGCATCCTCTATCATGCTAAGCGCAGCTCTATCCTTTACGGAACCGCCCGGGTTGAAACCTTCAAGCTTTGCATAGATCTCAATGCCTTCTGGCAGCCCGACAGTAATTCTGTTAATTTTCACAAGCGGCGTATTGCCTACAAGATCAAGCACAGACGTTTTCTTCGGAGGAATGCAACCGACCGAGCAATCATCCACACTAAATAACTTCTGACTTTTCATAAAAAAGAGTACCTCTTAAGGTCAAAACAGCAAGAGCGCCGCCTCTTCATCCGGGTGCGCTACATAAACCGGCCAGACAAAATATAAAAGCGACATGTTTTAACAGTGGAAAACAGTCCCGATGCTAAACAGGAAAAAGCAACATTATCTGAACCGACAATACCTTAGTAGTATAATCAAGTTTACTCTATTTTTTATAATAACCAAGTAAGTTTGTCAAGATATTTATAACCTTATAAATCAAAGGTTTTTCTCGAAATCAAGGTCAAAAATAGTCATGAACTAACTGCTATTTTCAAGCTGGTTTCGGCTACCGTGGTGTACAATATGCATAAAAAGGGAGCAATAACACTGTGCATGATATAAGAAAACCCCCGCCATAAGTAAGTGACGGGGGTTCACATATAGTGCTTAATGCTGCATCTTTTTAAAAACAGAGTATACTAACCGTCTTCTATTACTCTATGATATCGAGTTCTATGGGCTCGACCTTCACACCCTTTTCTGAAAAGAATGTAATCGCCCTCTGTATCTCATCCTCGTCACCGTCGAGTTCGAGGGCTACGATTCCAATCTCGGCGGAGATAGAAGCCTGACGTATATTCGTCACCAGGTTGAACTTCTTATTGCACTCATAGAGCAACGGCTCAGGGATCAGTTCCTGAGTATATGTCAGATAAACCCTTTTCTTCATCTCTTGCCACCTATGCTGCCACCTGCAATAGCCGGTATGATTGAAAGTTCGTCGTTGTCGTTAAGCGCTGTTGCGAGATTCTCTTTAAAACGTATATCTTCGTCATTGAGGTAGAGGTTGACAAAACGCCTCAACTCGCCGCTCTCTTCGCAGATACGCTCCTTGATACCCGGATAGTTCTTTTCCAGATCTTCTATGACCTCGGAAATGTTCGCTCCTTCAGCCACTACCTCGTCATTACCATCAGTAATCTTACGCAACGGTGTCGGAATCCTAACTGTAACCGCCATTCTATCCCCCCTTGATACCTCAATACTGTTAAACAAAGAAGTTGTCAAAAGCAAGCCCGAACAGGCCGCCTGCTACGACCGTACCACCTTTAGCCGGAAATGGTCGCCTTCGTTCTTTACCTCTACTATCTTATGACCTTCGTCCTTCAACGATTTCGGAACATTCTGCATAGGCTCGCCGGAGTCGAGTACAAGTTCGAGCACCTGCCCCTCACCCATCGATTCGAGCTTTAGCTTAGTCTTTACAAAATTTATAGGACAGAGCACGCCACGCAGATCAAGTTCGTCATCGGCATTTATATCACTCACTTAAAGAACCTCCTATACCGCCACAGTGACCGGGCGTTTGTCTTTTATTCAACCAAAAGTACCGTGCCCTGTTACTCGGCCACGGCCTTTCTGGCCGATTCCAACGAGTCGTCGAGAAGGTCGCCCATGAAGTCGGTGTAGTTCTTAACACCCAGCCTATGTATTGCGGTTCCTATACGCTCGAAACGTTTACCGTTGGCATTATACCACTCTATAGTCTTCTCTATCACGTCAGGTATTTTCTCCTCTGGAAGAAAGGTACAAACCTCTACCGCTTCCATCGGATGGCGCCCGTGTTTACCGCCTACCCTCACGGTCTGGCCGTGCCTTAATGGCACCCACGCCTCGGTCGGGCATGCCCTGATGCAGTCGCCGCAGAAGATGCACTTCTCACGGTCAAAGATCGGTTTGCCGGTATCCGGGTCTGCTACTATCGCACCCTCTTTGCAGGCCTGCTCACAGATGGTGCAACCGGTGCAGAGGGGCTCAACCCACTCCGGGTCCACAACACCCTGAAAACCGAGATCCATTTCTTTGGTTCTGGAACAATCTATCGGGCAGCCGGAAAAGCAGGTCTTGAACTTATGCGGTGTCGGCGTGCCGAAGAACTTCTCATCCACCATTGCGGCCAGCCCCTGAGTGTCGCTTAATCCATTGGGGTTATACTCGCAACCACCGCACGCTGTAGGTACTCTTACGCGCGGGCCGCACGAAGCGACCTTCTGACCTATGGCCTCGAGATCGGCTACTATGGCGCTAAAGTCGTTATAATCGACATATAGTATCTCAAGAGACTGTCTGTAACTCAGGTGGATAACACCCTCTTTGCTGTACTTCTGCGCTATCTTCGATATTTCTACCAGCTTATCGGTCGTCAACCTACCGCCCGGACACCTGAGCCTCACGGTAAAAAGGTCCTTTTGCTTCTGCTTAATAAAACCACCGGACTTAAGGTCGTTAAAATCGACCTTGCCTTCCATACCCTCAACATGGACCTCGACCTTATTGGTCTTGTCCTCGATGTAATGGTCGGTCATCTTAGTGCTCCTTTTCATTATCTTGCAGGAAAACCTGCAAGGTCACCGTTTATATTAGTACCGTGTTCTATTGCAGCCCTGAAAGCACTACCGCTCGTATCTCTACAGTTTAGCAGAAAAAGCTAAGCAGTATTGCCGGAGTGCAATCTTAATATTGTACCAGAACAGATGGCTCAAAAAAACAAAAAAAATTTAACTTGCAAAATCACACAATGGAATCAGACCTTTACCGGCTCTTCGGCTCTGCCTTCCGCCTCAACCAGAGAATCGAACTCAGAGAGTTTCGCATTTATGACAACCGGCTCCACAAGATGCCCTTTTAGCGCCTCCTGGGTCTTGAGTCCGTTTCCGGTAATGGAGATAACTATCGATTCGTCTCTTGGGATACGCCCCTGCTCGATAAGTTTCTTGGTAACACCGAGCGTAACCCCGCCAGCGGTCTCGGCGAAAATCCCCTCGGTCTCGGCCAGAAGCTTCATCGCCTCTACTATCTCGGCGTCTGTCACCTTCTCGCCCCAGCCGTTGCTCTCTTTTATTGCCTTGCATGAGTAGAAGCCGTCGGCTGGGTTACCGATAGCGAGCGACTTGGCGATCGTGTCGGGCATTACCGGTTTAATCAGTTCGGTATCTTCGAGCACCGAGTTAACTATAGGAGAGCAGCCTGCGGCCTGAGCCCCGTAAATACTGGACTCCACATCGCCTTCTATAATACCAAGGGCGTTTAGTTCCTTAAACGCCTTCCATATCTTGGTTATCAGCGACCCGCCGGCCATAGGCACGATCACGTGCTTCGGGTACCTCCACCCTAGCTGTTCAGCAATCTCGTACCCGAAGGTCTTGGATCCCTCTGCATAATAAGGCCTCAGATTAATATTTACAAAACCCCAACCGTACTTGCCCGCAATCTCGCTACAGAGGCGGTTAACCTCGTCGTAAGTCCCCTTTATGCTGACAACCTTTGCACCGTAAACAAGCGTACCGGTTATTTTCGTCTGCTCAAGGTCATGCGGTATAAAGACAAAACTCGGCATGCCGCATGCAGCGGAATTGGCAGCAACGGAATTCGCGAGGTTTCCGGTAGACGCACAGGCTATTGTATCGAAACCCATTTCGCGCGCACGAGAGACCGCAACAGAAACGACCCTGTCCTTAAACGATAGTGTCGGAAAGTTTACGGCATCGTTCTTTATATAGAGTTCACTGACTCCGAGCGCAGCCTCAAGGTTCGTTGCCCTTATAAGCGGCGTAAAACCGGACTGAAGGCCTACGCTAGGCTCCCCATCTATAGGAAGGAGCTCGCGGTAGCGCCACATGTTTGGTTTTCTCGACTCTATCACCTCACGGTTCAGAACCGTTTTTATCTTATCGTAATCGTAATCGACCTCAAGGGGGCCGAAACAGAGTTCACATACATGCAGCGCCTCCTCTGGGTAGACCTTGGAACACTCTCTGCACTTAAGGCCCTTCATATAACTCATCTTTTACTCTCCTTCTATATAAACATCATTCTAGATAAACATCATTGGTTATAAAAAACAGTACCTGCTATAAAAAAAATTATTATCAAAAAAACAGTAAACCCGCAAGCATAGATACAATAGACACAATCGAATACTCTGGCGTAAAAACAGAAAGAAGCAACTGCCATATCTATAAAACGGGGCTACTCACAAAAAAAGTCCATAAAAAAACCCCCTCTTTTTTGAAGCTTAAGAAGGGGTAAACAAAAAAGCTTCTTATCTTCCAGGGCCAATTACTCCCTGCTGGATTTAGCACCTGACGTACTTTAACGTACCGGTTGCTGTGGTTTCAACGGGCCAGTCCCTCAACCACTCGGGATAAGAAATATCCTATATTCGATTGTTTAAATAATATAATACAAGTTTGGTGGCATGTCAAGGCCTACCCAATATTTCTCCATATCTGCTCTTGGGCCTAATCTTCACCATCACCCGCAGCTGCCTCTGGTGCAGCAAACTCGGCATAGCTTAAACGTCCGAGAAATTGTTCGCTTGTGCTTGCGAGCAGGTCAACCGTGATGATATGCTTCCCTGCCGGCACCTCTACTTTAAACCTGTCGCGGTCACCGACAACAGCGTCGGCAAATATCGCATCCGGTTCAGGAGACGCTTTAAAACTCTTCCATGTAAACGGCTCTCCGTCAAGACCTACCTCTACTACATATCTGCCCGGCTTTACAGTACCGGCCGGCATCAGAAGCCGCACGTCGATTCTCAGAGTCGTTGGACCGTATATGTTAATTTCGAGCGGAGCACCCTTTGAGGATATCCACCAATTCTGTTGCCTGACAGGCAGTTGCAGTACCACCTTCTCTGCGTATAACGGAGTCTCTATTGCCCAGGTAATCTTTGCAGTTTCAGTTGCAGAATAGTTTCCTATAAGCAGACCTGCAACGAGTACCAGCGCTACCACAACGGCAAGAAGAAGATACTTGGTTCTCCTCCAGTGAATACTCCTCTTCCAGTGCCCCTTCTCTATTGCGGGCAACACGACTTTCTGGGCACGCTCATAGTCGTTCGGAAAGTCTATTTCAGTCCACGGCATGCCGGCTACATTCAGCGCCTTTATTTCAACCTCGGTACATGCAGATCTGACCCCCTCAATAACCCAGGAGTTAACGGCTCCGCTCTCTATCAGAGCGTTTGCTCTTGAAAAGAGTGCGTGTGTCCCCTGGGTATCGAAACACAAAAGTCCAAGACTCTCCCCCCTCGAAAGTTCCGGCGCCAGATCTTTACCAAGATCTATAACCTTACCCTCGCTGACCGCAACCTTCGTCTGCTCTTTACCCTTTGAGGAGGTCGAGTCGAAAGCGAGACCATTTCCGCCTTTGGACAGCAGGCGATCGAGTATCTCGGGATCAAACAAGAGGTCGCAGTTGAGCAGAACAAACGGGCCCTTTACCCAGTCGCGCGCCATCCATAGCGAATAGAGGCTGTTGGTTTCAGCATAGCGCGTATTCTCGATAAACTCTACCCTGTGGCCGAGCACCTTTCTGACTTCATCCGCCTTATGTCCGACGACGACAAGTATCTTGCCAACCCCGGCATCATGTAACGCTTCGAGCTGATGCTCCACCAGAGGGCGACCGCCTATAGGAAGCAGGCACTTCGGAAGCCCTCTTGAAACGCGCTCAAGCCTGCTGCCATAACCTGCTGCGAGTATTACCGCTTGCATAAAGAAACCTTTCAATTATCTAAAGAAAACCGTACTAGTCTGCTCTATTCGTTACCTGAACTCTCAAGCCTCTTTGCTCTCATTCCACTCGCCGGGATTCCCTTCGAAACGTACCTTTCCATTTCGAAGCGCTACTACTTTATCGAAGCGCTCAATAAGGATCGGGCCGGGGAGACCTACTATAAGCGTCCGCCCCGCACCGCATTTGAGAATCTCTTCCAGACTCCGGCGCGCCTTCTTGCCCCTTAGTCCCTGTACCGGATTATCAAGGATCCAGACCGGGGACGAGTCGTTGAGCAGAATCCCCCCAAGGCGTAGAATACGCGCCTCGTTACGCGATATATTACTCGAACCCACCTTTGTTTTAAGCCCCTTGGAGAAACTCTTTATTATCTTTAGCGCCTCTATATTATCTAACGTCACTTCCTGCTCAGAGCTTAACTCCACCGGAGCATCAAACCCGAGAACCTTCCAGACATTAGTCGGCGCAAAGACCAGGTCTTGCGGAAGATAAGCTACCCTCGAAGAGAGCAAATTAGAGTGTTCGGTTATGTCTTCTCCGTCCCAGTATATATTCCCTTTATCCGGCGTCTCCACGCCGGCCAGCAGGTGAAGCAAAGTCGATTTACCTGCTCCCACATTACCCAAAACAGCCACATGCGTTTTCGGCTGTATAAAAAGGTCGGTACGTTTGAGGCGCGGAGAGTCGCCACGGCCACGCGCAGAATCGAGTTTGACGCGCTCAAAACTGAGGCCTGTTTTAAGCTCAGTAACCGGTTCGCTACCACTATCCGGCTCCTTCGAACCATTATTCGAATTCAGATAAACGCTGATCCTGTCGGCACAAGCCAATACCTTACCGGACCTTGCGGCCTGGCGCCCAACCTGCACCATTCGGCGATGTACGGTAAGAGCGTAAGCAATAAAGATAAAGAGGTCTCCTGGTGCGATAAAACCCTCGGCCACTCCGATTGAACCTATCCAGAGAGCGAGCCCGACGGCTGAGGCCAGCACAATATGTACATATAACGAAGAGCGCGTAATGAGCTTGGTGGTACGTACCTCTTTGCGCGCACTCGACCAGTTAATCTCTTCTAACTGAGTATCGAGATCTCCGGACTCTATGCCCTCCTGCAATGCCGTGGCATAGATACCCTCTTTTTTCCGTTGCTTGCTTACATTAGCGGCAACAGGCTTGGAGGCATAGAGACCTATATAGACGGCGATCAGGCCTGCAACTAAAAATATCAGACCGAGCTGGATCGAGATATAGAGCATGACGATACAGACGAGCAAGAAGAGCAGCCCGTTTTGCAGACCATGTACTAATATACCGGAGAGGCCTGCCTTAATACGTGCCGAATCACCTATTATCCTCGCTATAAAATCGCCAGATACCGTTTGCTCTTGCGGCATTGCGCTCGCTCCGCGCACTGCCGCCCCGCGCATATCGTGGACAGTCTGCGCGGCGAAACGCATAATATTAACACGCTGAATCATCTCAAAGAGGCCGAGACCGAAAGCTATGACCAGGTACGCGGCACAGAACCAGAGCACAGGCTCTCCCCAATCCGGTAACAGATCGACAAGGGCTCTTCCTCCATGCTCGCTCTTGGGAAAAACCGCCTCTATGACGCCGCGAAGAGGCCAAGGCATCAACAGGCGAAAGAAGACCACACCTAAAGAGGCTAATACTCCCCGTGCAAACCACGACCTGTGCGGCCCACCGTAGGTGATTATGGTCTTGATCGCCCGTTTTCTTTTCTTTGCGGTCCACATAAGAACTCTTTACTCTTTCTCTCTATAACCTGTAGACCGGCGCTCTGTTTTGAAATGAACCGGCAAGAGAAGAGGAGATCAACCCGACGGCTCCTGCTTCTCGGCCTTCAGCGCCTCTACACTCTCTGGCAGCGTTTCACTCAGGCCTGCAGCATAAAGAACCACACCAGCTACGTTCTCGGTAGCAGAACCCGGGGCATGGAAAATATGGCTAGCCATTGTACGCCTAATCTCAGACTCACGGTCCGGGTTGGCAAGACTATCGGAAATCGCATAAACAAGATTGTCTGACTTGGCGACGATACTGCCTATCTTTCTTCCATAGGTGTCGAGATCGAGATTCGGGGCACGCTTTTTTAGCCGTTTGAAAAGTTTAGGAATATCGATAAAGATTATCGGACGATCCATAAGCGTATACTCAACGGCAACAGAAGAGGCATCCGTAATCAGTAGATCGGCGGCATGAAGATACGGTATTATATCTTTATCCTTTACAATACGCACCTTATCGGACTCAAACGGCGCAAGCTCTGTAAACCAATCAACAACCTTCTTTGGGTGATCGTGCGGTTTCACAAGCAGGTTCCACCTGCCCGCCTCGGAAATAGCCTTAACCACCTCAATACCCATGGTATCTAGAGCATTGTGCTTCTCACCGGTTGGAGCGAAGAGTAATGTTGGCAGCTCAGGCGACAGGCCTAACGATGTTAAAAGAGCGTCTCTATCCAGTTCGCCAGAGACGAGCGAGTCTATCTTTGAAAACCCGGTCAACAGGCACTTCGATCCGTCGTCCGTAATAAAACCGCTCTTGCGATAAAGCTCGGCATGGTATCTGCCCGGCAGACAGAGAAGATCGTAGCGCAGAGCCTTGTCCCTGACAGCGAGATTCTTAAAGGAGACGCCGTGGAATATCTGCACGGTAGTTCCTACGGATTTTGGAAAGAGAGTGTCGGAAAGGTGCGCAGAAACCAGTACGTCGAAGTGCTCGGCGCGGACACTCTCTACCGGTATTACGCACTTCTGATCGATCGGAAATTGGTCGTAGAAACCGTCCAGGCAGAAGGTGACCTCACCTGCTTCATCTGTCTTCTTGAAACCACCCGACACAAAGAGTTCGACACGCGGATCTTTAGACAGTCTCTGAAAGACCGGCAAAAAACAGACAAAGTGAATAGGTGCGTAACCGGTAAAGAGGATCCTCTTTTTTGTTTTCATATTCTGTTCGATCCTTCTATTTTTCGGGCCCTGCCAACATGGCAGGGCCCTCTATAATCCGTAAGCTAACAACGGAACGTATTAAAAGGTGTACGCCACGACTGCGGAAAGTTCGTGCTTGGAGTACGACTTGGTTTCAGCCTTGTCGGTACCGGCAAGCGCATCCCTTCCGGCGCTCTCCTGCGTCCATCTCCATCCGAGACCGAGCGAGAGGTCTTTTGTAAGCATCTTATCGGCGCCGAGGCCTATCCTGTGACGCACGTCGTTACGGTCGAGACGGGTTATGTCATAAGTCTCACTCGATTTGTAGTTCTGGAACCGGAGATCATACTTGGCATAACCGTTCCACCCGTCACCTAGATCTGAGGCGGCCTTTACCGAGAAGGTATGCTCGTTACGCGAACGGTCTACCGTCTGCACGGTTCTTGCATCAGTATCGGTCGCATCGGCGTCGCCATTGAGAATTACACCGAAATCATTCTCATTACGAATAAGAACTTCGGTGCTAACAGGCGTATCTATCGCCTCAAAAAAATAACCGAAAGTCAGGTCCACTCCGCTATCGAGCGGCATATCGAAGTCTGCGCCCAACAGAATGGAATCTTCACTTCGGTTGGAAAAGGGGGCTTCATGCTCCTTACTCCCCAACCCGACTATAAACTCTGCATCAACACTTTTAATACCCAGGGCTCCGCTCCCGGTATTGCCCTTCCATAGCCGTTTGCCGTACGTAGCAGCTATGGAGTACGTGTCATAGTGAGCTGCCTTATAGACCCTCTCGGCCGCACTGATATCATTACCCACATCAACACCATCTACAGCATCGGACAGGTAATTCTTAGCAAAAACATCCGGCGCATACGCAAACTCAAGACCGATAGAACTCTTACTGCCGAGGTTCTGCTTTATATCCAGAGCGAAATCTGCATGGTTCTTCTCACTATTCTGGGCATAAAGGTTATAGGTGATACTCGGCTTGAGGCTAAGATTGAGCCCGTTAAGGCCCTTGCCTTTCAAGGCGATTTTAAGAGCCGGGGAGATTATAAGGTCGCTCGTCGACTCCATATCCGTAAAGCGGCCGCTGGTAACGTCATCAGGGTCATTTGAATCATACCTGTCTGTCTGAGTGGCCGACAACTTATAGATATTAGAGTCGTATGTGAATTCTGTCCTGACATCGGTCTTCACCTTCCAAGAGCCGACCTCTGCTGCTGCGGCATCCGTACCGATATTGACAAAACCGAATAGGCAAACGCCTACAATAATACCTTTTAAAAGACCTCTTTTTCCTGTAGTCATAGAAAACTCCTTAACTATTTTTTCCACTCTTAAATTATAATAAAAGCGAAAGACTAAAATATGAGAACTGTAATTTACCATTCATACTATACTAAGTACCCGAAAGATCACAGTAAAAAAAACGACTCGACCTAAACTGAGATCCTCATCCAGAGTATGCCCCGGACCGTTAAGGTTTCATTAGACCACGGTAAACATACAAGCGTAAAGTATCCTGATATAGTACAATTGTACGGAATTATCAAGTGACACCAGCGCTAAAGACTGACACTAACTGACACTATAGTAAAGTATAACAAAAAGCACCCAGGAGAGTACGTGACTTAAGTCCGGTGCGCAAAAATCACGATTTACCTGTTTGCATCTGCTTATCTACTATGATACGCTGATAAGAATACTAAACTGAAAGGTAGGATATTTAAAGTGAAATCTTTGAAACAGGTTACCATACTACTCATACTACTCACGCTTCCAGCCGTACTCGGAGCATGCACCAAGAGCGCAAGTTGCGACTCCCCCAAGGTAGAAGCGCAGGTTATAAACTCTATGAAGTCTGTATTCGAGCGCCAGTTCACCCAGACCATGGGTAATGCCGATGCGTTGAATAAACTGAGCTTCAGCCTCAGTAATATCGTACAGACCGACCTTGATGACAAGACCCATACATACTCCTGCTCGGCTGAGTTAGCCCTTACAGGCCCTACAACGACAAAGACAATGCCGATAACTTATAGCGCAGCAATGACTCCCGGAGGACTTCGCGTACAGGTAGGTAAATTTTGACACCTTACCCGACAGAAAAGTTTGATATGTTCTCCTCGCACACCACACTTCACGCAACGACAACACACCAGCGCTATACAACAGATTGTACGGATATTATAGAGCAGAGCGGCCATTACGGCGCCGCTCCGTCCGTACATAAAAAAAATGGAATGAAATGAAATTTGACATCCTAAATATTGACGAAAAGATCTTAAAAGCTATACATGGTATGGGCTTTGAGCGCTGCACCCCGGTGCAGGAACAATCCCTTCCAGACTCTCTTGCCGGTATGGACATTATCTCCCAATCGCAGACCGGTACAGGCAAGACCGCGGTCTTTCTTATCACCGCACTCAACCGGCTTATTACAGACGACCTTAAGGATGGACGAGACCCGCGTGCCTTAATTCTCGTACCAACGCGAGAACTCGCTACTCAGGTAAAAAAAGAGGCCGACAAGCTAGGGGGGCACTTACCGCTCAGCTCGGTAGCCATATACGGCGGAGTCGATTACGACAAGCAAATCAACCCTTTAAGAGAGGGTGTGGATATAATCGTTGCGACACCTGGCAGACTTATGGATCTCTACAAGTCGAAGGCATTCAGCTTGAAGGCTATAGAGATGTTTATAATCGATGAGGCTGACCGCATGTTCGATATGGGTTTCGCCCCGGACGTTAGATACATCGCAGGTCGCCTGCCGAAAGACAAAGAGCGCCAGACCCTGCTCTTCTCAGCCACCATCGACTATAACGTCAAGAGCCTTGCCTCTAGATTTATGAAACCGGACCCTGTGCTCGTGGAGATAGAACCCGAATCGGTTACCGTGGACGCCATAGACCAGAAGGTTCTCTACGTATCGAATGAAGAGAAGCTCGGCGTACTCATGGGGCTGCTCAAGAGGCCGGACTCGGTCAGGACCATAATATTTACGAATATGAAGCGTACTGCGGAGATGCTTGAGTGGAAGTTGAAGGAGAACGGTTTTGAAGCCTCGGTTCTTACAGGAGACGTAAGCCAGTCGAAGCGGGAACGGATAATGGCCTCCATGAAGGCCGGTAAAGTGAATACGCTTATAGCTACCGACGTCGCCGCGCGCGGAGTCC
This sequence comes from Deltaproteobacteria bacterium, assembly GCA_029262515.1. Classification (GTDB taxonomy): domain Bacteria; phylum Desulfobacterota; class GWC2-55-46; order GWC2-55-46; family JADFVP01; genus JADFVP01. The sequence continues at coordinate 21,072 of JAJCZH010000024.1, forward strand.
ATATAGACGACGTAACGCATGTTATCAACTACGACCTGCCCGATGATCCGGCGAACTACGTTCATCGAATCGGCAGAACCGCACGAGCCGGAAAGAGCGGAAAGGCGTACAGCCTCGGTTGTGAAGACTCCGTCTTTAACTTGCCGGCCATTGAAGAGTACATAGAGCGCAAGATCGACAAAGAGTGGATGGAAGAAGACGAAATTATTACCGATAAGGCAGGTCGTTACAGAAGATCACGCCCTCGCACTGCGGACCAGGTAAAAAAGAGCGGACGCACAGGCTCTTCCAAACCCGGCGGCGGGCAACGCACCAGACCAGCCTCAGCCTCTAAAAGAGGCGCCGGTGACAAGAAACCGGCTTCCAGGCCATCAAGCGCTAAAAGAAGAACCACTTCGTCATCGAGTACCGGCACTGATAGTAGTGAACAAAAGACTTCTACCGAGGCCCGACCCGCGAGACAACGCAGGCCTCGCAGCCGCAAGCCTGTCAATAAAGAAGAACATATTGAGAAGTCCTCACAAGGGGCGAAACAGCAGAACCACCAAAAACCTGAAGAGGGTGAGGCCGGAAAGGAGGCCGGCACTGAACAGAGACGTACGAACCGACCGCGCAGAACCGGCAGTGCCACCACAACCGTTAAAGGACGCAGACCTGTATCACAACGCCAAACATCACAGCGTAAAGATAGCGAGGACACCGGCAAGACAGAATCCGCAGGTAGCAGCAAACCTCAGAGTCGCACCGGCAGAACAAGGCCATCAGGCGACTCCAAGCAGCGCAGCGGCAGAAGTAGAGTTGAAGCGGACTCGAAACCGGCCGACAACTCATCCGATACCCGCCTCTCTTTCTACAAACCGGCACGAGCTCTTGAGCCGAGCGCAAATAAAAGAACGGCACCTAAAAAGAGAACAGATATCCCCGACAGCAGTGTAGCCGAGGAGAAAACCAGTGGACTTATTTCGCGGGTTTTAAAGTCTTTTTGGAAGAAATAGACTCGTTTGCTCTCATAATTGAGAATATTTACAGGTTATCTACCCTACAGCTATAAACACCTCAACACCACCATCAGTTCTATAAATACCCTGTTTGGTTCCATAAGTTGCAATTCAGAGCTAAACGTGTTATAGTAGTTACAGTTTAGCTCTGCAGGGATTTATTCTCTCGATTTGCTCTCTCACGTAGTACCACAATGCACGCCAAGTGCGGACACGATAAGTGAAGAGGACTTAATGGCATTATGGAGCCTTTATAGAAAAAAACCGAACCTCAGATGGTTGACGCCGCTTCTGCTTCTATGCCTTATCTGCCCGACAGTAGTAGAGGCCGGATTATACCCGGTAATCGACCACCCTCTCTACGGTATCCGCCTAGGCGAGCAACACTCCAACCTATCACACGATATAAGAACTGCCGGCAAACAGATCACGCGCGACCTGAACATCAAAAACAAGATGCACAGCCACGGCAAGGTCTGGTCTATCGATGGGGCTCTACAAAACAAGAAAGGAATAGACCTCACGCGTATATTTATGTTCAACGGACAGGTCTATGAAATAGAGGTTATATTCAAGAGCGACTCGGACAGAAAATTCAATCATATAAAGAATGCTCTGATAGACAAGTACGGTGAGTATGAAATAGACGCTACAGGAGGGGCGCTCTTCTCAACGGCAATAGACGGCCAGGATGTCTCGATTCGCTTGAACCGCATCAGCGTAAGCGACACCAACTTCAACATTACACTACAGTACTTCTACAAAAGGTTCGTTCGAGACGTAATGAGAATACATAAGAAGAGGATGTCACGCGACCCGCGCTCCAAATCATTCACCTCACGCTAAGCATACCCCCCGGTTCAAACTCTGCCAACACGCTTAACACGCTCAACCCGACTAACTAAAGATAGCCAACTTGACTACTACAACGCTCTAGTGCTTTAATAGAGCGGTCGGAACCGAGCATGCGGGTGTAGTTCAATGGCAGAACGTGAGCTTCCCAAGCTCAATACGAGGGTTCGATTCCCTTCACCCGCTCCAACTTTATTTAATAAAAGCAAAGAGTTGAGTTATACTGTTCTGTAAATACTGAGGGCTCATTGAGGCCCTGAACTCTCTCCCTCACCGCACACACCTACTTCAGTATATTAGAGCCTCTTCTTCAGCTTCAGTATTGGGCGTTCCATCAAGTAGTACGATAGAGTTGCGATAACAAACGTAACAGGCACGCCGTACAAGAGAACCAGTCTTCCGTCCATCTTAAATATAAACATTACCCTGTAAACAGGCCAGTGCCAGAGGTAGAGGCCATAAGAGATGCTTCCTATCCAGACGAAGAGCCTGAACGATAGAAGCCTGTTTACGACATTGCCTTTTGAAACAAAGATTGCGAGTATCAATATTGCCGCCAGCAGCTCGACAACAAAGTATATCCACAGGTACATCTGCAGACTTTTCCAGTAGAGCGAATAACAGAAGTAAACAAGCAGCAGCGCAGATACGGGAGCAAGAAAGAGAAGCAGCTTCGACAATACCTGTTGCAGCTTTTCACCTATCAGGCTTGAAGAGAGCACCACGCCGAGCGCGCACCCGATGAGCAGCGTATCCACTCTTGTATCGAGGCCATTGTAAAGCCGGTCTATGGAAGAGCCGCTTAGAGCCAGCAGCACCCTAAGCCCCCACGACAGGAGCGCAAGGCACACCGTGAGTATCGCTACCTTTCGTCTCGACTTTATGAAACGGAGCATCAGTATCAGCATTATAGGCCACAGTATATAAAACTGCTCTTCTATGGATAGAGACCATGTATGGGCGAGAAGATTGGGCGGATGGATTCCGAAAGCGCGCGCCCAGTTTGTCGCATAAAAGAGCGCAATGAGCGAGTCTATCGCATTATACCGTATCGCATAAGCGTTAAAGAGTATAACGGTCAGCACAAAGAGAACAAGCAGAAGAAGAAGAAGCGCAGGAGCCAGCCTAAGGGCGCGTCTCAGATAAAAACGCTTAAGGCCTATGCGCCCTTTCTTGTCGTACTCCTTAATCAATAATGCTGTTATAAGAAAACCGCTAAGAACAAAGAACAGGTCAACACCGATAAAACCACCGCGCGCAAAAGGCGCCCCGGCATGGAAGAGCAGTACCGCCAGTATTGCGACCCCTCTCATTCCGTCGAGTTCACGAACGTATCCTTGTAGAAAGTGCTCTCTGGATGAACTGTTCATGTGGTTATTAATCTTCTATTATTTAAGGAGAGTACTAAATGTGGTTAAAGACCGCCTGCCGGTTGTTTATTGTAGCCCACTCATCTCTGTCACGTCAAGCCGACAGGCTAACCCGTTTATAGAAGATAGAGAGCGTCCGAACCGGTACAGATAATAACGTCACAACATCTACGACTCGGCCTTACAGCCCCTCATGTAACGGAGGCCGTACATAAAGAGGGTCACGATAGAGATGCAGAAAAGAACGGGATCGATGATATAGTCGAAGAAGTTTGGCGAAGGCAGGAGCGTATGGTTCCAGGCAATTACATAAAAGAGAAAGATCCATGCCAACCTCGAACCTATAAAGATGACCAAGAGCGTGATGAGCGCAGTAAGAAGAAATACCCAGGAAAACGTATATCCGAGAAAATAGAGGTCGTAAGGTAACAATCCGAGTGTCGAAGAGTAGAGTCCAATGCCTAAAAAACTGTTCCAGAGACAAAAGAGCAGCAGGTCCCTCCTGTCCAGAAGCGCCGCTGTCGTTCCCTTTCCGGCCATAGCCCTACTTTCTGTTACAGCACTGTTTACTGTCACAGCCTTAATGACAAAGAGTGAAAGAAGAACAGTGCTACCAATAGAGAAGACCGGACTCAAAGAGAGTAACAGACCAGCCGTACTCACTCCGAAAAAGAACGGTACCACTGTGAGCGCTGCTACAACAATACTGACTACGGCTCTTATAGTAATCGATAAACCGGACCACCAGCTGTTTCTACTAATAATAATCAGAAATAGGGCTAGAACCATAAGAGCCGGTGCCACTGAGTTGAAAGAGGTATCAGCCATTGCTCTGCCCCTTTAACCACGCCTCTGAAAAGGTTATATGTTTTATTCGCTGACGGTCGTAAGTGTAGGTGACGTGATAGATACCCTCTGGTGTTCTTACTATGGAAGGATAAGAGAACTCGCGCCCCTCGCTATCTTCCAAAACCTTGACCTCCGTCCACGTTACCCCCGAGTCTGCTGAGGAGTAGAGTGCGAGGCGAGACCGGTTGCTAAATGTATCGTTGAGCACGATAAGCGCGCGCCCGTTACCCGCCCATGTTACATCCAACCCCGAGTCAGGGTTAGGCAGGGTCGTCTCCAGAGGTGGTGTCCATGTTTTACCGTTATCACTACTGAGAGATGTAAGCACATACCTTTTATCTGTCTCTGTTGCATTACGGTAAAAGGCTCTCAACTCTCCGTGCCCGGTAACCAGTAACGAACCCTGCAAAACACCTGGAGCAAAAGAGGTCCTTCTATTTCTACCGTCGAGGCCCACTTTTTCTGGAGTAGAAAAAGGAGTAAGGAAAAGAAGCTCGGGGAATTTATTGAGGAATTCATGGTAGACCGGCAATATCCACGCGCCGTTATCCAGCAGAACGGGTTTATTCTTTGCAAGTGTACTTACGTTAAATAACGGACCGGTAACGAGCTTTACGGATTGAGACCAGCTACTACCGCTATCGAGCGATACCTTGTAGTTGAGAGAACTTCCAGACCACCCTCCTATGGATACGGTAACGTAAACCAGCCAGAGCCTCTCTTCGGCATCGGTAAAGATAACAGGATTGCCAAGTTTCTTGATATAACGTCCGAGCTCTTTTGACGCCGAACTTCTGGTCACTACAGCGCGCTCCTTCGACCAGCTGCCAACAGTCGGTTCGTAAATAGAGGTCAATATACTTACATCACCGGCCCCCTCGCGGCTACCGGAGTACCAGGCGGCCATTACGCGCCCGTCGCTTAAAGGCGTTATGCTAGAGACATGAGAAGCCGTACCTTCTTTATGAAGATTGACAAAACCCTCTTTATAAAAAACGGTAGACGCAACCTCAGAAACAGAATCTTTTAAAGCTACAGGGGCGCCGTACTCGTACTTCGGGTGGGCAGACCATAAGTCACCGTAACAGGCCACGGTATAAACGACTATAAAGATCACCAACAAGAGAACTTTTTGTCGCACCTATAGGGCCTCCCAGCTATTGTTATTGTTAGCAGGCGAGGAGCTTATAAAGTATAGGCCGAAACCGGTCTTAAGAGTGTCGAGCGAACGTTCCTTGAAAGCCGTACGCCAGTCATCACCTGTTACGCCCTCGCGAGCGAATTTCACCCACGACCTCCTCGAATAGAAAGACTTGAAACTGAGCAGAGGTTCATCTATAGAGACTCCCGCAAGCATCGACAGGTGCTTAAGATCTTTTTTCAGCCTGTCCTCAACAATAAGATAAATTCCTTTATCTGCTCCCTTTTTCAGGTCGTTCGGGGTTAGAACCTTCTGTATAGATCTCTTCAAACGTATGGAAAGCATTCCGGGATTATCACTCTTGTAGTAAAATACCTCTTTCGGTCTCTGCTCCAGAACATAGAGCAGCTCGGGCGGCGTCTTCTGTATACCGAAACCGGGATAGAGCAGACCGAAAAGAGCCATATTAAAAAGGCCTACGGCAACAGCCGCCACAACAAAACTCTTCGACCTCTCACTGCCTCCCGCCCTCCACATATAACAGAAGAAGAAGGCGAGAAAAAGAATGAGCAAGATTAGCACGGCGCTGTTTGTAAGCATGAACCAGTAACCGAAGGAAATAAAGAAGAGACCTATCGCTGTGTAAAAGAGCGCACTGAACCGGTGCGTTATTCCTTTCCACAATAGACTCTTGTACGGCATTGCGCAGAGCATCATTACAGCAGGCGGCAATGCAACTATTACGTACCGCTCGAACTTGACCTTCAAGAGCAAAAAGGGTAACAGAGCCGCCAGCGTCCAGCCCAGAAGCCACAACTGGCGCTTATACTTGCTTTCGAGACCATGGAGAAGCATGCTGAGAAATGCCCTTATATAGAGGAAACTCCATGGCAGAAGAAGCAATAACAGGCCTCCTATAACGGCATCCGAACCGGTAGAATACGAGCCAGAGAAACGGCTATGCACAAGTTCGTTCAAGAGTTCGGCTGTAAAGAGATCGCCCCACTTGAAATACATAACTAACGGCCACGGAAGCAGAACGACAAAAAAGATAAGTATTGCAACAACAACTTCACTCCATCTCTTCCTAAACTCTGCCCACCCACCGAGGATAAAGTAATTGAGCAAAACCGCAAAGAGAGCAACGCCGGGCCCGACCGGCCCTTTTGTAAGCGCTGAGAGAGCACACGCTATTGCCGCACAAAAGACGTACCGACGCCTGCCCCCGTCCTTCCATAGCAGAAAGAAATAAACTGAGAGCGTAACAAAGAAAGCTAGCGGAAGGTCTAATAACGCAAGGCGCGCCTGAATAGAGGTGCCGGCGGATGTAAGAACAAGCAGCCCCGGCACAAAACCGAAGAGCATACCGTGCAGCTTGCCGCTCGCCTCCTCCTCAAAGAGTTTTCGATAAATGAGCATAGACAACACGCTGAGCCCTATGCCGAAGAAGATGCCCCAGGCGCGAGCGCTCAGAAGATTAATACCGAAAGCCTTATAGTTAGCGCTGATCAGCCAGTACAGAAGAGGCGGTTTCTTAAGCCGAGGGGTTTGATCTAGGTAAGGAGTAAGGTACTCTCCGCGCTCCACCATCTCCATGGGCGTCCTAAGAGTCAGCAGATACTCGTCCTTGGAGGTAATTCCTGTCTCGGAGTAGATGCCCGGCAGGTAGATAAAGATTCCGAAGAGGATCAGTATCAGTACCGCAATTTTATTGGTAAATCCGCTCACCACTTCTCCACACTCGACCTTTCGGCCCCCTTAAAATCGTAACAGCTATACAACATAATGAGACGAATCGGTTCAGAATCCCGCACGATTTCTACTCTCTGTCCAGTATCACACGAAGCGAACATCTCGCTCAATTCGCTTCTTAACGGCCCTTCTTGCCATTCGACATAGAGCGCATTCTGCCCTACAAGTCCGTGAAAACCAGGCCATAGATCGTACTGATTCATACGACGTCCGAAATTAGCGTTGTACGTTACCGGATTACCCGGCATATAAAAAGCGAGTTCACTAGCAATCTGGTATCTGTCACTAAGAACAAAAGCAGGTCCCTTCTCACTCAACTTGCCGTACACAACTCCGGCACGCTCACCTACTTCCTGCCAGCCAAGAAGTTTTGAAACCGGCAACTTTACATGGAGTTTGTAACCGGTTACTGCCACCGCCTTCGGGTAGTAGGTTATCACGGTAAAGAGTATACCTACAAGCAGCGCGGCGATAGCAAACGGCTTTGCCGCGCCCTTGTTGCGGGTAAACCGCCTGCGCATGGCAACGGCCTTTTCAAGTGCGACCACCCCGGCGATAATCCCAGTCACATAAACAAGAGCCGCCCAGTTAGCCTGTACTTTACCTTGCAGGCTCTTTGTTATAAAAAAAAGCAGAAGCGGGGCGGAAGTGAAGAAGAGCAGCAAGTGGACACGGCTGCCCCTTATTCCTTCTATAACCGACCTGTATATACCATAAAGAACGCCCAAGAAGATGAGCGGTGAGAGTATAGCTGCCTGAGAGGCGATGAAATCTCCAAAATCACTGAAGTTTATTACAAAACCCTCTGCCACATGGGTTTGGCCGAGAACGTGGCGAAACGTGACCCAGTCATACTTCATGTTCCAGAGTATTTCCGGAATAAAAAAGATGAGGCTGATAAAGAAAGCTATATACGGCCCCGGCCTGATGAGCCACCTTCTGTCAGACGGTGAACAGAGCAGAAAGAGAAAAAATGACGGGTAGATGAGCAGCGCTGTGTACTTGCACAAGAAACATAAACCTAAGAAGATGCCGGTAAGAACCCAATATAAACCTCCGGGCCGTCCACCGGTAACACTTGTAGCGCAGTAGAAGAAATAAAGAGCAATACCGTAAAATAGAATAAGCGGCGGATCGGTGGTCATCAACAGGGCGCCGGTAGTAAAGAGCGGAGTTAGCATCGGCACTAGAGCCGAGTAAAAAGCCGCTCTTTTCGACTTGAAAAGTTTTATGGTCAAGGCATAAAATACGCCTGACAGGAGCGCTGAGATTATGATGGAAGGCAACCGGACGCCGAGTTCGGTAGACCCGAAAAATGAGGTTGAAATAGCTATTATATAAGCAACAGCGGGGCCTTTGCTGTAGTAGCTCCAGTCGAGCCTGCGCGACCAGTCCCAGTACTGGGCCTCGTCAGGGGCGAGATCCAACGGGCCCCAGATGACGAAACAGAGCCTGAGCAGCGTAAATGCGAATACGGCTGCAACCGTAAGGCCACTGTAATTGATATAAGAGTCGCTGTCCTTCATAACTTAATAGATACCGTGGTTAAAACTTCGGGTTATTTAAACTCTGCTACAACCCGATTATTGATACACTCTTATACCAAGTAAAAAAAGAGTCCGAATTCGATTTTCCTTAGCAGTATAAACAATTTATCATGCTCAAGTTGCCTTCAATTGTCAATTGTTTAATAGGCTTTAAGTCGAGGTATAACTCTGTCAGCCACGTTTCGCAGACTGTCCGTTAATTATTAAAGCACCTTGCAACAACCCGGTATCTTCTGCTATACTTCACATAATCATTGGAACTTATTGGCACTGAAGAATTTTATAAAGCAGATTGTCTACTGTTATAATCTCCGACATATCACTACTTTAGGAGGCAGGCGATGGATCCGGTACACTTTACAGGAAAAGAGATTATAGAGATGGCGGTTCGTATTGAAGAGAACGGTTACCGCTTCTACAAAGATGCCGCAGAGAATGCGATGACAACACAGCTCAAAGAGCTCTTTACTCTACTGGCTGAAGAAGAGAAACATCATGTCATCTCATTCACCGAGATAAAAAGCTCAATTGCGGACGACTCTCCGCCCCCGGAGTTCGACCCCTTTATAGCCGACGCCAATGCCTACCTGAAGTCGATGGCAGACTACGAGGTCTTTACTGAGCCGGACGACGGAGACAAACTCTCCGATACCATCTTCGACGAGAAGCAGGCGCTCGAATATGCTATCAACATGGAAAAAGACTCCCTGCTCTTCTACTACGAACTTATAAAGATGGTCACGGAAAAAGATACCGTTGTACTGGAAAAACTTATAGCTCAAGAGAAGGAACACCTTCGCAAGCTGACTATCCAGCGCGACGAGCTTTTTAGCTAAATTACAGTTTTTTAGAATCGAAAGGACAAACTTCCATGACGGATTATGTAGAGACCTACCCATGCCCCACCTGTGAAAAAACTGCCAGCGGTCGCGGGCACCTCTGCCACCCGCGCAAAGAGGCGCTGCCATTTACCTGCGAGTTCTGCTCAAAGAACGTAAATGATGCGCGCCATGTCTGTAGCGACATGCTCGACAAGATTGAATATGTCTGCAAGAAGTGCGGTCGTCTCGCCATATACGACTCGTTACTCTGCGAACCGGAGCTGGTTTCAGCGGACTAAATCCATACAGGAAAAGAAGAACGCAAACTGCGCCCTTACAAATCTATCTTTTTCTTCTGCCTGTTTCGATAAGTGCGGCGCAGTACTGTAACCTGTATATCTACACACCGTTTTTAATGGTACGCTACAAGTTTTATAGAGTAGCGCAATCTTCCGTACTGCCCTTAATCTTCTCTACCGTATGCCTTAATGCCGGAAGAACCGCAGCAAGGTTCTCCTTTACGGCCTTAGGGCTGCCCGGAAGGTTTATGATTAGCGTAGCGCCCCTGATTCCGCAGACGGCACGTGAGATCATGGCGTTCGGTGTCTTCTTCATCGACTCGGCCCTCATCACCTCGCTCATGCCCGGCAGCGCTCGCTCGATAACCGCAAGCGTAGCCTCAGGGGTCACATCTCTAGGGGTAACACCTGTGCCTCCGGTAGTCAGCACAAGGTCTAATTTCAGATCATCCGAGAAGCTCTTCAGCCGCGACTCTATCACCGGAATCTCATCCGGTATGACCTCGTACGCCATAACCTCCGAACCGAGTTCAGCAACCATGCGCCTGATCTCAAGCCCGCTAATATCCTCACGCTCACCCTTTGAGCCCTTGTCGCTCATGGTAAGTATGCCGACCGTTATAACCTGCTTGTCACTCAAAAAATACCTCTTAAAAATATAGGATCAAAACGGTACGTTATTATCAAGGGGTTTCAGAGACCCAGACAGCGCCCTTTGAAGTCGTCTCGGTCTTCCAGATAGGCGTAACCCTCTTAAGCTCGGTAATCGCCCACTCTGCGGCCATAAAGGCATCATTTCGATGAGCCGAGGCGGCTACTATAAGTACTATATCTTCACCAATTTCGATCGGGCCTATTCTGTGAAGTATCGCCATCTCGATAATATTGAAGTTCTCAAGAGCCCGCTCTCTTATCTCCTTAAGCTTCTTCTCAGCCATACCCGGATAATGCTCGAAGTTGAGATCGGTAATTACCTCACCCTTTGAAAAGTCGCGGCCAATGCCTAAAAAGGTCACTACGGCGCCGATTCCATTAGAAATCGCCTTTACGTCGGCTATCGCCTCTTCAACAGAGAAAGGCTCCCTCTGTATGCTTATAAGTCTATTCGCCATTACTCTATAATAACAACATTAGCTCTCGGTTGAAATAAAAAAAAACCGCGCTATAATAACTTTGCACGGATTCTAAAAAAACTCAGGTAGATTTAAATGAAGGCATGAAACTTGAACAGAGTATACGGTTATCGAAACCCGTTAAACGGAAGAACCGGTAGGCTCAACCTCCTGAAAATGGCGGCAAAAAGGCTACCTCATCCCCGTCTGCAACAGTATCGGAGTCTTTGGCAAACTCCTGATTGACAGAAACAAGTATGGACCTGCTTGCAAAGACCTCGGCAAGTGACGGTATATCGGCGACTATTCTTTTTTTCAGCTCACCGAGAGTGGTTGGCTCTGTTAATTGATACTGCTTTTCCTCAAGACCTGCAATGCCTCTGAGCATCGCAAAAAACTTTACGTCTACCATTACTCTTCCTATTTTCTAACGAGATGGCGTAATAAAATAGCCGGTATGCGGATGAACTCTATGGGTCTACTTTACCACATTGAGTTCTGGAGTGGTAGGCCTATTGAGGTTGAGCCGTTCGCGCGTAGTGGCTTTTGAGTAGAGCTCAGTAAAAGAGTCGCCGTGCTCGGGGAAAGTGCCGTAACCGTAGAGTACATCGAGGCGCCCATCGACATAAGGGGCGGTAAAACGGTCCTCCGACATTATCAGCCCGGAAATGGCGTCGAGCAGCCTGACGACTCGCTCGTTGGTATCCGGGAAGATCATGGCATAGGTCTCGTCGTTAAGCTTTGTCAGCACGTCAAAACTTCTGGTGCTCTTCCTGATCATCAACAGTATCAGGGTCTCAAACTCTTCTCTGTCGGCAAAAGAGGGGTCTTTAAGTCCGGACACGCGAAGAGTAGCAACAGACATATTCTTTCCGAGCCTGCGCGCTCTGTTCAGTTCCTGTTCAACGCGAGTCTGAAAAACTGTAAGCGGAGATACCTTACCTTCTCCTCCCGACAGACCCGCAACTTCCGGTTCCGTTACCGCCGCAGCGGATGGCGAAGATGGCTGCACCGCACTCTCCTGAGCAGGTGCAGGTTGCTCTATCTGCGCCGTAGTGACAGGTACCGCGCCCTTGCTCCCGGTCTCACCCGGGCCCAAGACCCTTGAAAGCGCCTTAACGGAATAGACTCCAAAACGGGCAATGATCTTGAGATCATCCTTTGAAAATGCACAGGGGAAGATATACTCTTCCGACGACTTGTTGAAGCAGGTGAGCACACCTACGACTTTACCCTCTACCTTTAACGGATATGAGAGCACCGACCTGACATAGATGCTCGCCTCTTCACTGAACTCGCGCGATACCGGCTCGCCTTTTCTAAGGACCTCCATCACGGTCTCTTTCTCTATAGGCAGGAAGTACTCCCTCACCTGCTTACTATCGAGCCCATAGGTGCCCGTCGTCTTAAACTTGGTCGAACCCGGCAGCCTGAGCCTTAAGAGCGAGCCCTCTGCACCGACTATCGCAGCCGGAGTGGTAACTATTACGGTCGAAAGCCGCTTAAGGTCACTGATGGATATGGTCTCAAGACCGGCCTCATCAACGGCGAACATCTTTCTGGAGCGCATCTTCTCACTCTCGGCCTGTTTATGTTTATATATGTTCAGAGCTATCAACTCGCGTATCTCAAGCAGGAAGCACTCATGGTACTTGCTCAGCCCGTGCGTCGAGACAACCTGCGCATTGAAGGTACCTACATAGGTATCATGGGCGCACATCGGTAGAGTTACGTACTGCCTCTTGACAGCCCTGTCCTCCGTTCTTTCGACCATAAAGATGTCACGTTTCGCCTCAAACCCGGCACCCTCAAGACCTTCGCCAGGACGAAGAGAGACCAGACCCATAGCCTTTGCATCCTTTACACTAGACGCCTTCAAGAAGAGCTTTCCGGTATCTTCATCATATATATAGACAAAGCAGCTAAATCCAGGAATTATCGAAGCTAATTTCTTGGCAACCTTGTTGAGCCGCCTCTCCATAGGAAGGCGAGTGGACATTACAACATCTACATCTTTCCAAAACCTGAACTTGGCGGCATTGACGCGAAGCTGCTCGTATTCGTTAGAGCGCTGAATCACCTCTGCGGCAAGTCCTGCCAGGCTGGAGAGAAAGTGAAGGTCGTCACTGGTAAAGACGTGCTTCGACTCATTGGAATTTACGTTAATAACTCCTATTACCTCACCCTTGACTATGAGCGGAACGCACATTGCGCTCTTAACATCGGGACGGCTCATGGGTCGCCTAAAGGCATCGGAGTCGGCTCTTCCAGAGATCAATTGCGGCTTTCCGGTCTGAGCCACACGACCTGAGATACCTTCGCCTATAGGTACTCGAATCTTGCGCACAACCTCTTCGTCCATGCCCTTGGCAATCTCCACCCTGAGCGTAGAGTCCTCTGAATACTTGAGCATTATAGAACCGCGCTCCGCCCCTGTCGACTCTGTGGCGAGCTTCAGTATCACGGAAAGAAGTTCTTTACGATCGATGCTCAGGCGTACTGCATCGACAATTTCACGAAATGCGGCCAAAAGAGTACTCTGGTTGCCGATGGAGATCACCCCATCGAGGCCGGGGGCGGTACTCGCCCTGACTCCCCAGAGAAGCCTCGTACTTAAAGGACCGAGCTTTTCAACATCATTAAAAATAGGATCTTCGAGGAATTTTTCAACCTCAGGATCTTCCGTGGCATTTATTATTATGTCAAGATCGTCTATGCGCTTTAAAGGCTCAAGACCGTTAACAACCTCTATGCCAAGTCGTTTGGAAAGCGTATAACCGAGTTCCGAGAGTTTAAAGAGCATTGCATTGCTATTTGTGTCGGCAATAACAGAGACACTCGACCTTGAGTCAGCTACAAGCACAGGCAGGAGCTTAAGCCCCTCTTTGTTTGCGCCGATTATTGCTATCTTCTTCATCTCTACCGTCATATCTTCGAATCTCCGCTACTCGGCTTTTTCCAAAATACCCTGTTCAAGCAGACTGTTAATCAGCCTGATCGACTCCAAGTCTCCAACGTAAGCGCCTGAACTCTCACCTTTAACACTCGCTTCATCGAGCCTGCGCATACCTTCGAGCAACAGGGCTTCGGTAGGAGCGTCTATAGTCCTGTCCGGCGGCTCCATATCAGATTCAACCTCAAACTCGCCGTCTTTCCACCCAAGAAGCTGAAAAAAAGCCTCTGTGCCCGTAAACTCGCGATAGACTGCGTGAACTATATTACCTTCGCATATATAGACACGACCATACCCCATCTCAGAGCCGAGATGTATGGCAGCGGTCTTGTTCTCGGCATTGAATATCTGAACCACGTCAACGAGGCTCATATCCTTTAGCCTACCTTTTACTCCCACTCAGTGCCTCCGGTATAGAAAAAGATGAATTAGGAAGTCGAACAGCCATTCTATTCTACTAGAATTTGTGAATTTTATCTATTGATACTTTAAGCCACGAATACTTACATAAGAGAGTATTGCACGGCAGACCAGTTCCTACTCTCTATAACGACTCATCAGGGAGCGAACTTGAGTATTTTTTATACTTTTTCAAGAGTTAACGACCTGAATATGAAAAATGTCAATAGAGTAACAGGCAAGATAACCCGTACAGACCAGACAGGTAAGAGCACTCTAAAAAGCAATAGAAGGTATGAGCGAGAGAAGTATAAAGATAGAACGAATGAAGAGCAAAAAAAAATCGGCTGTATAGAGGTGAAGACGGATACTGCTTTGAGATTTACCAGACGATATTACGACATAACTCAGTGTCTGGCCTTATTACTCTTTCTCTTTCCAGTTCCACCACTTCAACAACAGAGGATCATGCCTTTTTGTAGAGGCGAAGTAGACGGCAAGACGAAAGACATAGAGCACGCATCTATCAATATGTATACCACGAAGCCTGCAAAGCTCCAGATAGAGAGTCTCTGGATCTCTTCCCTTCAACCCTTCAACAGAACGGATGCCGAGTGAGTAGAGCGCTTCGGCCAGTACCGGACCCACACCCGGAATACGCCTCAGGTCTTTCAGAACAGCATCTTTACCTTCCGGCCTGTTCATCTATTATATCCGCATATCCGGCATATCCTGGTTTTCAAATAAGAGCCTACACGTCAACAGGCGAACAGGCCCGCAATTACTCTCTTATCTGCCCGTCTCCGTAGACGACAAACTTCCTGGTAGTCAGTTCATTCAGGCCCATGGGGCCATAGGCGTGGAGCTTGGTTGTAGAGATACCTATTTCAGCCCCTAACCCGTACTCGAAACCGTCAGCAAAACGGGTTGAGGCATTTACCATGACGGATGACGAGTTGATCTGACGAATAAAAAGTTCGGCGTTCGTGTAGTTCTCGGTAACTATAGACTCGGTGTGCAAAGAGCCGAAGCGCTCTATATGCGCCTTTGCTCCATCCATATTATCGACTACCTTTATGGCTATAATAAGGTCAAGAAACTCCTCGGCGTAATCATCATCGGTTGCCAGTCTTGCATCTGGCAGAATAGCGCGCGTAGCGTCACACACCCGCATCTCAACACCCGCCTCTGCATATCTCTCGGCAATAAGGGGTAGAAAGGTCTCTGCAATACCTGCATGTACCAGCAGCGTCTCCATAGAGTTACAGACCCCGGGGCGCTGAACCTTGGCGTTGTAGGCGATGTTTACGGCCTTGTCCATATCGGCATCCGAGTCGACGTATACGTGACAGACTCCTTTATAATGCTTGATAACCGGAATCTTGGAATTCTCGACTACAAAACGGATCAACCCCTCGCCTCCACGTGGAATAATTATATCGATCTGCTCTTCGAGTTTTAACATCTCCAGCACGGCCTCGCGTTCTGTCGTCGTGATTACCTGAATCGCGTCCTCAGGCACTGCGCTCGCGCTGCAAGCCTCTGCGAGAACCTTTGCAATCGCCCTGTTAGAATCGATCGATTCGCTTCCTCCCCGAAGTACTACGGCATTACCGGACTTGAGGCACAGCCCCGCAGCATCAGCCGTAACGTTAGGCCTCGACTCATAAATAATACCTATTACGCCAAGCGGTATGGACATGCGCCCGACCCTTAATCCGTTCGGGCGAACGATAATTTCACTTACGGTTCCTACGGGATCCGGCAGCGCAGCCACTTCGCGAAGCCCGGTCGCCATGGAATTGATAACCTTGTCCGAGAGCGTCAACCGGTTTATCATAGCGTCCGTAAGCCTCTTCTCTTTTGCCCGCGCCAGGTCTTTTGCGTTCTCTTTCTTTAAAGATTCGGCATTCGCCTCCAACCCGGCCGCCATGGCTTCCAACGCGTTATTTTTTACGAGACTTGACAAGTTGGCCATTTCGAACGAAGCCTTACGTGCCTTATTCGCAATATTGAGAACATCATCCTTAAGAGCCATTGTAAAACTCCTTTCAAAAAAACAGACCGCTTAGACTAATGGGAAATGATTATAAAATAACAAGGTTATCACGGTGGATAACTTCGTCGTATATCTTGTAACCGAGTACGGACTCTATTGCACTGCTCTTAACACCCTTTATCTCTCCAATCTCAACAGAAGAGTAGTTCGTAACCCCGCGCGCTATCTCCTTGCCATCTTTATCTATACAGTGCACGACCTCACCGGAATCGAAGTTGCCGTCAACGCTCTTAATGCCTGTCGGCAGCAGGCTCTTCTTGCCGTCGAGCAGCGCCCTCGTAGCCCCGTCGTCAATAAAGAGGCGCCCCGTAGGCCTGGCGGAAAAGGCGATCCAGTGTTTGCGGCTCGTAAGCCTGTCGGTTCTGGGTAAAAAAAACGTGCCGACCTTATCACCTGAGAGAATGCGCTCTACGATACCCTGTTCAAAGCCGTTGGCAATAACTGTCGCCACGCCATAGTGAGCCGCTTTATGCGCGGCCTCAGTCTTCGTTCGCATACCTCCGGTACCAAAAGCAGAGACCGGACCTGTCAGAGAATCCAGTTCTAACGCATCGACATTTTCAACGACGTCCAACTTTTGAGCCGTGGGGTTTACTGCAGGATTAGAGTCGTAAAGGCCATCTCTGTCAGTTAGAATAATCAACAGATCGGCCTCCACAAGACTGGTCGTAAGGGCCGAGAGTTCGTCATTATCTCCGAGCTTCATCTCATCTACGGCAACTGTATCGTTTTCATTAATAATCGGTACGAGGCCGAGTTCTATCAGCGATTCTATAGTATTACGCGCGTTTAAAAAACGCTTTCTATCAGCAAAATCATCGTGTGTTAAAAGGACCTGGGCAACCTGCTCATTCTTATCAGAAAAAGCCTCTACATAGAGCGCCATCAGGCCGACTTGTCCAAGTGCGGCAACTGCCTGCCGCTTCGGTATGCTTGAGATACGTTCCGTTATTCCAAGCCTCTTCATTCCTGTTGCAACAGAGCCGGAACTGACTATCACTACCTCTATACCGGTCGAACGCAAGCGCTTCACTTCGGTAGCCAAAGAGGCAAAGACGTCAGGCCCGCCCTCTTCGGCAGACGTAACAACCGTACTGCCAACCTTTATTACAAGGCGCTTTACACTGCTGATTATCTTTTCCCTGTTCTGGTTCACAACTCTTTTCCACCCTTGAAGCGGTTCTGTCATAATTAAGCTACTATTACCGTACCGTATCCGTCTCTTCCCATGCACCGCACTCTTCAGACGCTGCATCAGACTCGTCATCCACTTCCAAGGCCTGCACTACCATGGTACCTACATAGTCCACCAGCTCTTTTAGCCCGACACCTGTAACCGCTGAAATAGGGAATACCTTTATACCCAGTGGCTCGAAGAATTTCAACAGCTCCTCCACCTTCTCACCGGCCTCGGTAATATCAACCTTGTTCAGAGCAACCACCTGCGGCCTGGTAGCGAGATCCGAATCAAACTTTTCTAGTTCAATATTTATAGCTAAGAAATCTTCTGTCGGCTCTCTGCCGCTAAAAGGCGAAAGGTCAATAACATGCACCAAAATACGAGTCCGCTCCACATGCTTCAAAAAACGAATACCGAGCCCCTTGCCCTCGTGCGCCCCCTCGATCAGGCCGGGTATGTCAGCTACGACTATGCCGCCGTGATCACCGAACTTTACAACTCCGAGGTTCGGTATAAGAGTCGTAAAAGGGTAGTCGGCCACCTTGGGTTTTGCCGCTGATATCCGCGAGATAAGAGTCGATTTACCGACATTCGGAAAACCTATGATGCCTACATCGGCCAGAAGCTTCAGTTCAAGTTTTACATCCAGTTCTTGACCCTCTTCACCCGGCTGGGCATAACGAGGTGCCTGATTGGTGGAAGTGGAGAAGTGAGCGTTACCCTTGCCTCCGCGTCCACCCTTGCAGCATAGAAACTTCTGTCCATTTACGGTCAGGTCTGCCAACGGCTCGCCTGTTTCAAGGTCTTTAATCACCGTGCCTATAGGCACCTTTACCTTGAGGTTTCTGCCGTTCTTACCGTGGCGCATGGCTCCCTCGCCGTGGCCGCCTTTCTGGGCCAGTATCCTGCGTTTGTACCTGAAGTCCAACAGGCTCGTCAAACGGCGATCGGCTACAAAGAGTATATCTCCGCCCTTGCCGGCGTCTCCGCCGTCGGGGCCGCCCTTTGGCACGAACTTCTCCCGTCTGAAGCTTACGCAACCCTGTCCGCCGTCTCCGGCCTTTACATATATCTTCGCTTCATCTACAAACTTCATCTCTTAAACTCATTCCATTTAATAAGGGCCCGCACTTTGAGCGGGCATAAAAAAAGGCACAACGGAAAGAGTCTACTCTCCACTGCGCCTTAAGTCTGCTCATAAACCCGTTGCCTTGCGACCAACGGTATCCGTTTCACGGCCCCTGAGAGATACCGTGAAGAAGAACCGGCCGGGTAATCAGTTGGGCAGCACGCTGACAAACTTCTTTTTACCCTTGTCCTCAAACTTGACTACACCGTTAACTTTAGCGAAAAGCGTGTAATCTCTGCCCATGCCGACATTGGTGCCGGGATATACCCTTGTACCGAGCTGACGCACAATTATGGAACCTGCCGGTATATTCTCTCCAGAGTAGCACTTTACGCCTCTTCTCTGACCGTTACTGTCTCTACCGTTTCTGGAACTTCCGCCCGCTTTCTTATGTGCCACCTTAAAGCCTCCGTATCAAATTCTATCTTTAGCCGGATACCATACATCCGGTATTCATATAATTTAGCCTACTTAAAAATAAAAAAAATCTCAACCGTAGAAGAAGAACCTTGCTGAACACAAAGCAGGCACCTAACAACAAGAGTACTTAATAGATATCAGGCACCACAAGCCGTACCCGCTAACCAAACCACCTGACATGCCTTACAAAAACCAGCGCCAACTCTTCAACCTGTCCCCGGTGTAGAGTCAGCCCTTGATCTCTGAAATCTTGAGGCTGGTATAGTCCTGCCGGTGTCCCTGTTTACGGGAGTAACCCTTGCGCTTCTTCTTCTTGAAGACAATAATCTTCTTATCGCGGTCGTGTTCTAGAACCTCGGCCTTAACGCTTGCACCCTCTACCGTAGGAGTTCCTATTTTTACGGACTCACCGACACCTACAGCGAGAACAGAGCCGACCTCAATAGTGCTGCCTACTTCACCAGTAAGCTTCTCGACCTTGATAGTATCGCCCTCGTTTACTACGTACTGCTTTCCGCCTGTCTTGATAACTGCATACATAATTGGTATTTCCTCCAAGTATTATTGAATTGTAAATATTATTCTCTTTCAGACGGTATGTCAAGGTATTTATTGAGTATTGTGAAAATCTTTATGGAGAACTGCTCAGTTGTTAATCGAACTCGTCGAACTCGTTCGCATCCGCTACAGAGTCTACTCTTACCGGCTCTTCGGCCGGAACTCCATCTTCGGGTTCCATAAGGCTGCCCCTTACATCCCCGAATATTGCCACATCCTTTGCTACCGCGTAATGGGGCACCAAATCCTTAGAGAAGTAGATCTCTATATCACCCTTACCTGAGCCGAAAAACTCCTTACCGATCGTAGCATCCGCCAGAAACTCTGCCGGGGCATCCTTTCCGCGAAGCCTTTTTTTCATAACATCTTTAGTTGCTATATTGAGTATTATCTCAGGTATTCGGTCCTCTTTCGGAAATGTCGTAATCTTATACTCTCCACCGACCTTCATAGGCCCGTAAGCACCGGCCCTGAAGTTATAGAACGCTCCGAGCGGATCGTCAGGAAAGACCCCATCCGGAAAACCGACTGCGCCGCTCTTCTCTTCTCTGCCGTCTCCCCAGTTTATCCAGCTTACTATCCTGTTCTCATAATCGACATAGGTACGGCTCTCCCTGATACGCCCATTTCTAGTCACTGTCTTGGAGAGCGACTTTGTCATAAGCCTGGTACCGTCATCGGAGAGCACAAGGCGCGCGACATAGTAATCGTGCCGCTGTTGTACGACCCTGGCAATCGCGCCTGTCGTATAGGCATTCATAATAGCGAGATAACCGCCATTTTCATCCTTTTTAAAGAGGACTTTACCGACAGCTACATTCTTAAAGAACCAGAAGCTGATCTTGTAGACCAGTTCCTCATCAAGAAACTGGTCGGCTATTGTAGCGAACTCGATATTAGTGCCTGTTGCACTCTTTGCCGGCACAACCGTAACCTTATCCGCAGCAGCGGCAAGACTCGACAATGCTACGAATGAGAGTAGCAAAAGAGAAAAGATAACTGTTATCTTCTTATTTATAAACATAAGACACCTAACTTTTCAAACAAAGTTATTTGGGAGCAGATCTTCAGGTAGCTCGATTGTCCGCATATCGAGTAAAAAAATATCTTTACTAATACGGCCTAGTATCGGCGGATCTGAGGCCAGAAAACCATTATAGATACTCTGTGCCGAGAGTTTAACATGGGTAACGCCCAATACCGTTGTTGGCAACATGTAACCCGGCAAAGACCCGCCTCCTATAACCGATCCGTTCTGTGCTCCCGGGGCGCTCTCCAAGACCTCTACCGTAAAACCGGCCCCGAGCCTCTCTCTTAAAAGCAGGGCCGCCTTTCGGGCATTTTCCTCAATCTCATCTACCTCCCGCGTCATGAGGCGCAGTACCGGAAGACGACTAGAGAGATCGTTCTTATTGAGGTAGAGCTTTAACGTAGCCTCAAGGGCCGCAAGCGTCATTTTATCACACCTGAGAGCCCTTTTTAACGGATTCCTTCTTATCTTATCGACCAGATCCCGGCTGCCTGCAATTATACCGGATTGGGGACCGCCGAGAAGCTTGTCCCCACTAAAGGTCACTACATCGGCCCCGGCCTCCAGCCTTTCGCCAACAACCGGCTCCTTGGGCAGTCCGAAAACCGACATATCAATCAGTGCTCCAGCACCAAGGTCTTCTACCAAGACCACACGCTTGTCAGAGGCGATACCTGAGAGCTCTTTCAAACCTACCTCGGCGGTGAAACCCGTCACCTCGTAATTGGACTTATGGGCTTTAAAAAGAATAGAGCTCGACCCGGTCACTGCCTCCGCATAATCCGAGGCGTGCGTTCTGTTCGTCGTGCCGACCTCTTTTAACCTGCAACCGCTCTTGGCTATTATATCAGGCAGACGAAAAGAGCCGCCTATCTCAATCAACTCCCCCCTAGATACGACAACTTCCTCGCCCTCTGCGAGCGTATTCAACACAAGCAGTACGGCTCCAGCGTTATTGTTCACAACACAGGCCGCCTCGGCTCCGGTAAGGCTGCATACGAGCGCCTCAACAGCTGCGTCGCGCTCGGAACGCAGACCTGTTATAATATCGAATTCCAGGTTTACCGGATTCTGCGCCGCGACCATTGCCGCATCAACAGCCTCTTTGGCCAACAGAGCCCTGCCGAGGTTCGTATGGAGTATAGTGCCGGTACCGTTTACTACTTTTGTAAGCCCGGCTCCTGAGAACCGGTCGAGACTCTCTGCTACTTTTTCGGCTATCTCCTCTACGCTTCTTGCCACTCTGTTTTTCACCACCTCTTTACCACTCTCGTGCTCCAGTATATCGGCGCGCACCTGCTCCAGAACGGCGCGTGCCGTATCTATCAGTAGGGTGCGTGAGTACTTCTCGGAGATGGCGCTCAACGCCTCGCTCCGAACAAGCTCATCCACACCCGGAAGCTGCCTCAAAAGTAAACTTCTGCTCTTCTTCATACCACCATAATCTACCATGCAAATAAAAGCAGCTCAACACCCAATATTATGTTTACCCGCTATATTTATGTTTGCTCTTGACGTCCATGCATAGTATATTTGCATATAATTCATATAAAGGGGCACTTATGCGAAAGCTGTTAATCGTTGCACTACTCTGTACCATAGTAACACTTTCACTTTCCTGCTCAAAATCGAAGAACGAAAACGTCGATTCGCCTAAGAGCACAGGTGAGATTATCGATAACTATGTCGAAACGCTCAGCACGGCTACCGACAAGGCGCGGAGCGCAGCAGGTTCGGTAGATACGCATAACGAAGATGAGATGAAGGCATTAGAGGCAATCGATGCGGATAGATAGCGATATACCCAGCTAGAGGAAGAACAGAAATGATGGTACCGGTAATTTCAATAGTAGGCAGTTCGGGTAGTGGCAAAACGACATTTATAGAGAAGGTAGTCGGAGAACTTACCCGGCGTGGAATTCGCGTCGGGGTCTTGAAACACGATGCGCACGGCTTCGAGATAGACCACGAAGGCAAGGACTCGTGGAGGCACAAACAGGCCGGGGCCGTTACCGTCGGCCTCTCTTCACCCGAGAAGCTCGCGGTCATAAAGGACGTAAAAAGAGAGTGGAAGCCGGAGCGGATTATTGCCTCCTACCTTCTAGATAATGACATCGTAATCACCGAGGGATATAAGACCGGAGAACTGCCAAAGCTGGAGGTAATACGCCAGGCGCACTCAAGCACTCCTGCAACGCTCGGGGACTCCACTCTTCTCGGTTACATAACCGACGTCGCACTCGACACCGACCTGTTAACCTTCGGTCTAGACGATTTTACTGTTGTCGCCGATTTTATCGAAGAGCGTTTCGTTAATAAAAAGAGTGACGCCAGTAACGATACCGTATCGCTCGTTGTAAACGGGGCTAATGTAACGCTCAAACCCTTTATAGAAGACCTGCTGCGAGAGGCGGTACTCGGCATGATCAGAAGCCTCAAGGGCTGCGAAGAGGTGGAAGAGGTCGAACTCAGGGTTAGAAAGTCCGGCAGATGATCGGCGCAATTATGACCGGAGGAAAATCGCGCCGCATGGGTTTCAACAAGGCCTTCATAGAACTAGACGGGAAGAGCAAAGAGACGATCCTATCTAGAACCATTTCAATCTTTACCACTCTCTTCGACGAAACCGTAATCGTAACAGCCGACGCCTCTATCTATGAGGACTTCGGCGTACCTGTTCTGACCGATATCTACAGCAACGCCGGAAGCCTCGGCGGTATCTTTACCGCCCTTAAAAGCTTCCCGGACTCTGACCTCTTTATAGCTGCCTGCGATATGCCGTATATCGATCCAACTGCAATTGAGACTATAATAAGTTCAGCGTCGAAAGAGCAACACTCCTTTGACGCGGCCATTCCGTTTATCGGATCACGCTACCACCCCCTGCACGCCCTCTACAAACAGAGCTCAACCGACAAGATGGAACGGATGATACTGAAGCGCGAATTACGAGTGCAGGATTTTATAGACTCTGCAGAGATACTGAAACTTGTTGAGAGCGATTTTAACGAAGTAGACATAAAAGGATCTATTGCCAATATCAATACGCCTGAAGAGTTAAAGAGTACGGGTCTGGGTGAATAGATCCCGAAGCGTAACAGAGAGCAGAAAGCCTTGAAGAGAAAAGAAGCGGTGATAACGAAGATCGAAGAGCTCGAATTAAACAAAACCCACTAATTGAACCTGATGATACCGAAAGAGTTGTAATTGTGAAGAGAAAAGAAGCGGACATAACGAAGCTCGAAGAGTTGATGGAGAGGCTCAAGGGGCCAGGTGGATGCCCATGGGACTCGGAACAGACTTTGGAAAGCCTAGTTCCCTTTATTCTTGAAGAGGCGTATGAGGTAGTGGCCGCTATTGAGGCGCCTGAAGATGTGCGTGCCTTTGAACTACAAGATGAAACGGGCGACCTGCTCTTTCAGATCATCTTCGTCTGCCGACTCGCTACCGAGGCCGGGTGGTTCGACCTAGCGGACGTAATAGGGACTACGATGGAGAAGATGATCCGGCGCCACCCCCATGTCTTTGCAGACAAGAGCGCTGAGACGCCGCAAGAGGTCTTGAAACAGTGGGCAGAGATCAAATCGACAGAGACAAAAAATGGTAGCTTGGATACCGATGCGCCGTACCTCTCCACTGTACCATCTGCGCTACCGGCACTCTTGAGGGCTCATAAGCTGAGCAAGAAGGCCGCACGTGTCGGGTTCGACTGGCAAGAGATAGAACAGGTACTCGACAAGGTCTCTGAAGAGGTCGAAGAGTTCAAAGAGGCGGTGCGTGCAAAAAACAGGGAAGAGGTGGAAGAGGAACTCGGTGATGTTCTGTTTACACTCGTCAATGTTGGCAGGTTTCTTGAGATCAACTCTGAAGAGGCTCTGAGAAAGAGCTTAAACAAGTTCATCCTGCGCTTTCACCATATTGAAGAGTCTATCAAGAAAGAGGGATCTGAGCTCAACGACACCCCGTTCGAAAGACTTGAGGAGCTGTGGCAAGAGGCAAAGGAAAGTAAAAAAACCAAGTAAAACAGACCATTC
Organism: Deltaproteobacteria bacterium; assembly: GCA_029262515.1. Lineage (GTDB taxonomy): Bacteria > Desulfobacterota > GWC2-55-46 > GWC2-55-46 > JADFVP01 > JADFVP01. The sequence continues at coordinate 45,575 of JAJCZH010000024.1, forward strand.
GCCACATGTCCCCACAAACTGTTGATAACCTGTTCAAAACAGCCCTATTGGAGCACCTATCTCTACTGTCTTTAATGGCCACCCCCAAGACTGCCTAATTTTTAAACAGCATAATTGCTATTATTTTCAAGTACTTAAGCGACTTTGCTGATTCTATTCATTTAGAAGTACCTTTAGAGCCCCTGCGCATCACAAAACCCTTAAAAAATGTTAGTTCTTCGGCTTTAAAGAGCTTCGTTAGCAGTAAATAGACCAAAATACCGACTATCATAGCAGCCGCTACAAAGACCAATTTCATCCCCCCTCCCATGCTCTCAAAACCGGAAAAACGGTACATAAGAGCGAGAATAGCACCCATGAATGCGGCAGAGGAAATGCTCTTTAGGGCAGACGCTATAATACCCCTTCCTCCTATCTTTCCGAACCTCCTCTTTAGGACGATAAAGAGGATAGTCACATTGACGATACCTGCCAGACTGGTGGCCAATGCGAGCCCACCGTGGGACATAGGCCCTACCAGTAACAGGCAGAACACGACATTTATTCCAAAAGAGACGAGCGCAGCATAAAGCGGAGTAACGGTATCTTTGAGCGAATAGAAAACAGAAGACAATACGCGGGAGATCGAGATAGGAACAAGCCCGATAGTATAGTAATAGAGTGCAACAGACGACTCGGTAGCGGCACTGGAACCGAACTCGCCTCGCGTAAAGAGGAGTTCTACTATAGGAAAACTAAGCACAAAAAGCCCTACTGCTGCCGGGATCATCAGAAAATTAAGGACTCTTAAGACAAAAGACAGAGAAGACCTGAACTCACCCCACTCTTCCCTCACCACATGGCCGGAGAGGCTCGGCAGGAGCGCGGTAGATATTGCCACGCCGAAGACCCCCATCGGCAACTCCATAAGTCTGCCGGCATAATAGAGGTACGAAATGCTTCCCTCTGCAAGGTGTGAGGCAAACCAGAGGGTTACGAAGATATTGAGCTGGTAGACACCGACACCGAAAGAGGCTGGACCCATAAGTTTGAAGACCCTGCCAATAGCAGGGTCTCTGAACTTAAAACGTAACTCCGGAAGCATGCCTCTCGACTTAAGAAACGGTAATTGCAGAGCAAACTGAAGCAGGCCGCCTATGAGCACACCGACGGCAAGGGCGTAAACAGGCAGGCTGAAATATGGCGAAAGCAAGAGAACGGAAGCGATTATAGCGAGATTAAAGAGGACAGGAGAGAGCGCCGGGGCGAAGAAATGACGAACCGAATTGAGCACACCCATTGCAATAGCCATCAGGCCGATAAAGACCATATATGGAAACATCCAGCGTGTCAGACTGACTGTTATGGCAAACTTGTTCGGGTCGTCTTGAAAACCGGGACTCATAAGCGAGACGAGCGGCCCGGCAAACAGAATTCCGAGAACCGCCAGAATAGTTAATGCAAAGAGCATCAGGGTAAAGATGGACGAAACAAACTCTCGGGTCGAAGCGGGTTCTCGCCGACTATACTCTTCGGTGAAGATAGGGACAAAAGAGGAGGTCAGAGCGCCCTCGCCGACCAGGCGACGAAGAAGGTTCGATATTCTGAAGGCGACGAAAAAAGCGTCGGAGAACATACCGGCACCGAAGGCAAAGGCGATAACGGCATCCCTCAAGTAGCCGAGCAGGCGTGAGAATGCCGTAGCAGAGGCGATTACCGAGGCCGCCCCAGCTATCCTGTGCGACTCATCCGTCTCTTTGCTTCTTTCAGATGCCAATCTCTCCACCTATTAAACAGTGCCGGACACATTATTGATCTTAAATGATTGACCTTGACTCGAATAGAGAGTAAAATATCAAACAGCTTGACAATCTCAACAATATTGCATATTATATCTTACTTCATATGTAACCAAACAAATAATCGATATTGACCGCAATAGGAGACATAGAACTTGGCCAACCATAAGTCTGCCGTAAAGAGGCATAAACAGAACGAAAAGAGACGCGTTAGAAACGCCTCTGTAAAGACCACTATAAAAACCTCCGTAAAAAAGGTTCGTGAAGCTATCACCAACTCCGATGCCGCAGTCGCTAAAAGCTCTCTCGCTGAAGCGGTTTCAAGACTTGATGGTGCGGTTACCAAAGGCGTGCTCCACAGAAACAACGCTTCGAGAAAAATATCCCGTCTTACTACTGCGGTTAATACGCTCGAATCGAAGTAACCCGGCCTGGTATAACACGGCTATTGCCGCTTACGAAGATTTAAAAAGCATACCCTGACGTACTCTATATTCTCTATAACCCTGCACGGCGTTGCCTGTGCAGGGTTATTTTTTTAGGCTCTTCTCCACTCTTGTCTATAAAAGCCCTATGCCATCCCGGCCCCGCCTCCAGTACAGAGTTCTAAAACGAGCTTCGGCATTACGACGCCTACTGGCAGACTCGAAGACTTAAGTACCGTATCGGCCCGCGCAAGCCTGCCCACGGCGCTCTTAAGCTCCGCTTCAGTAAACCCTTTGCTTCGCCTGATATACCCATCTACCGTAAATGGCGGAACTCCGAGCTTGGAGGCGAGCGCCTGCCTCGGCACCGATACCCGTTCCAGCGCCTTTACCTTTAAAAGTATCCGTATCTCCCTCGATACTAACCCCATCATCTGAAGCGGGTGAACCTCGGAAAGCCTGTTCAGTATTTTGAAAGCCGTAGTTGCGTTCTTTGCTCCGATTGCCTCGGTAAGCTTGAAGATAGTCTCTTCTCTCAGGTCCAACCCTGCCTCTTCGACATCACTCTCCTCAATGCCCTCGGCTTCGCCTATATAGAGGGTCAACTTCTCTATCTCCCCTCTTAAATCCCTGAGCCTCGGCCCGGCAGTAGCGGCAAGCCGACTTGCAGCACCCCTTGTTATCTTCTTACCACGTTTGCGCACCTCGGTTACAACCCATGCCGGAAGATCACGCTCACTCATACGTTTGCAATTTACCAAAAAACCGCTTTTGTCGAGTTGCTTGATAAAAGCTTTGCGCATATCCGGCTTCGTTTCAGAAGAGATCAGTACCAGCACCGTCGAAGGCGACGGGTCGGCAACGTACTCTAGCAACTGTGCGGCATCGTCTACCTTTAAAGAGCCTGCGCCTTTGAGTATTATAACCCTGTAAGTCGAAAAGGCAGGAAGGGTTTGAACGGAAGAGAGCAGCTCGGTGATCTCCAAAGAATCGGCATGAAATATCTGAAGGTTCATGGATTCAAAACCGGGGGTAAGCTGCCCCTTAATCTCTTCGACCTTCTCTTCTATCAAGAGGTCTTCGGGACCGTAAAAATAGTATACGGGTCTCAATTCCATCAAACATTGGCCTTTCACAATGACTTAGAAATTATCTAACATCCGCTCTTTTATATTGCGGGCAGTATCAATCGCCAGCTTCTTGAAGACCGTTATCTCGGCCTCTTCCGTGGCTGTAACATCTGCAGTATCCACGATAAAGTCCTCATAATCGCTAACGCTCTTATCCTCCCAGACAACTTTACCCGTCTCCACAAGCACAATTCTAAGAGCAAAAGTAACGGTCAACCGGTACTCGAGGTTGATATCGTTCTTGGTATAAGAGACGGCCCTTAAATCATAAGAGAGTAACTCGCCATCTAAACGCGCCTCGGCATTCTCTACAACATATACCGTATTTCTGAACTCTTCGGCAAAGAGCGTTGTTACGGTCGCTTCTATATCCGGCTTGCCTGTGCGGTTCTCAAATATTGGGATACTCAGTTCCGTAATATCTCCCGGCATCTTGCCCCCCGTGCCGGCAACGTGGTAACCGCAACCGGCCATACTCACAATCAAAAGGGCGAGCACCAGAAAGACTCCAGACCGGCGGCAAAGAGTACGTACACCTCCGGTACGGATAGTACTTATTGAGTTCAATTCAAAACGCATCAGCCTACCACCAGGTTGAGTATCTTATTCGGCACATAGATCTTTTTGCGAATCACCTTGCCCTCCACCCACTCTGCAACCTTGGTCTCTTTCATTGCCGCCTCTGTAACTGTCTCCTCGGTAGCATCTACGGAGAGATTCAATTTCGCCCGCACCTTACCGTTTATCTGTACCACAACAGTAACCTCTTCGGTGGTCAGGGCATCTTCATCGTAATCGGGCCACGGAGTCTTGTATAACGGGGGCGAATCCTCTGTTGAAAGAGCCTGCCACAACTCTTCTGCCATGTGCGGGGCAAATGGAGAGATGAGCTGCACGACCGCAAGAACAGACCCTTTGAAGACCTTTCTGGACAGTTCATCTCCAGTGTCAACACCTTTATCCTGCTTAAAGAGATAGAGCGCATTAACGAGTTCCATAACCGCGCTGATCGCGGTATTGAAATGAAAACGGTCTTCAATGTCATGCGTGACCTTCTTAATAGTCTTATGTGTCGCCTGGTAAATAGCCTTTAACGCGGTCTGTTCATCGAGCAAGCCGTCTTTACTCTTATAATAAGGCGCCACACCGCTGAGGAGTGCATCATTCTCGGTAACGAGCCTCCAGACACGACTTAGAAAGCGAAACGAACCTTCCACGCCCTCTACGTTCCAGTCGAGATCCTTCTCAGGGGGTGCGGCAAAGAGCGAAAAGAGGCGAGTTGTATCCGCGCCGTACTGCTCTATAATCGCATCCGGGTCAACGACGTTCTTCTTCGACTTCGACATCTTCTCAACCGCGCCTACTCTGACCTCGGCTCCGCACTGCCTGCACGTACCATCCTCAACCTCTTCGGGAAGAAGATAACCGTGTATGGCACACCTCTCGGTCTCCTTGCAGACCATGCCCTGCGTAAGCAGATTTTTAAATGGTTCGTCTACTGAAAGAAGCCCCATGTCGCGAAGCGCACGCGTAAAGAAGCGCGCATACAAGAGGTGCATGACCGCGTGCTCCACGCCACCTATATACTGGTCTACCGGCAACCAGCGCGAAACGGCTTCGGAATCGAAAGGAAGATCGGTTTTTTTCGAAGAGACATAGCGCAGAAAATACCACGAAGAGTCGACGAAGGTATCCATCGTATCGGTCTCCCTGCGTGCAACAGAGCCGCAGGCCGGACACTTAACATTTACAAAACTTTCTGAACTTTCAAGAGGCGAGAGCGTGGCGCCCTCAAACTTCACGTCCTCCGGCAACAGCACCGGGAGCTCGGACTCGGGTACGGGCTGAGTACCGCACTCTTCGCAGTAGATAACGGGAATCGGACAACCCCAGTACCTCTGGCGCGATATACCCCAATCGCGAAGCTTGTAATTTGTCGCCTCGACTCCTGCGCCTTTTTCTACAAGAAGCTCTATCACTGCCGCTTTGGCATCGGTACTCTTCATACCGTCGAACCGGCCGCCGAACCGAGACGAGCCGGTCATAACTCCCTCCCCGGTATACGCCTCTTCCATCTGCTCCGGGTCGAGCGCCTGGCCTTCCGGGTTTATAACGACATTTATCGCAAGTCCATACTTTTTTGCGAACTCGAAGTCGCGTTGATCATGCGCGGGAACCGCCATAACCGCCCCGGTTCCGTAACCCATTAAGACAAAGTTGGCCACGTAGACCGGTACCCGCTCGCCCGTAAGGGGGTTTAGACAGTATGCACCGGTAAAGATACCTTTCTTCTCAGCTTCTTCAGCCCCGCCCGGGCCAGCCTCAGCGCTCTCGGTTTTCACTTCTTCGCGAAACAGAGCGACCCTGTCTCTTTGCCCTTCGGTCACGATTTTATCTACAAGCGGATGGTCAGGAGCAAGAGACATAAATGTTACGCCGTAGAGGGTATCGGGGCGGGTAGTGAATATCCGTATCTTCTCTTCAGAACCTTCGACAGCAAAGTCGGCCTCGGCACCGGTTGATTTACCTATCCAGTTGCGCTGCATTACGAGAACCTTCTCGGGCCAGCCATCCATCTTTTCCGTCGCCTCTAACAGCTCATCTGCATAAGCAGTGGTCTTAAAGAACCACTGCTCAAGCTCCTTGGTCTCAACAACCGATTCGCACCTCCAGCAGAGCCCGTCCTCGACCTGCTCGTTCGCAAGCACGGTAACGCACTCTGTGCACCAGTTGACCGGTGAGCACTTTTTATACGCAAGCCCCTTCTCGTACAGTTTTAAAAATATCCACTGGTTCCACTTATAGTAATCCGGCATGCAGGTTGCTATCTCTCTATCCCAGTCGTAACCAAGCCCGATACGCTTTAGCTGAGTGCGCATATTATCTATGTTGGCGCGGGTCCACTCGGCAGGGTGAATGGAACGCTCTATAGCGGCATTTTCAGCCGGAAGGCCGAAAGAGTCCCACCCCATGGGATGGAGCACATCGAAGCCCTTCATCTGTTTGAAACGGGCAACCACATCGCCTATAGAGTAGTTACGGACGTGCCCCATATGGATCTTGCCGGACGGGTACGGAAACATCTCAAGGACGTAGTACTTCTCGGCTCCGGGGTTGTTACCGGCTACAAAGGCGTTGTCACGCTCCCAGATAGCCTGCCATTTCAGCTCTACCTCTGTTGGCACGTACCTCTTAATTCTTCTCTTTTCGTCCTTTTTCGCGCCTGCTTCCGTACCACTCTTCGTGCTCTCTGCCATTTGCCTGCCACCCTATCTAGAAAGTATTCCATATTAACTCAACCCGGATAAAAGAGAACCGAGGTTACCCTTCTATTTATCACATAAAATACCGGTTTTTCAAATATTTTCGGTCCCTTTATCCCACAGCAGACCGACATTTATATAAAATCAGTACCGCCTGACCCCGCTGGGCCTCCACGACGGCGCTATTACCCACGATGCCTCATTCTCCATAAAGAGCGAGCCCCAGGTGAGCGTAAAGCGGCCGTACTCCCGGTTGATAGAGTCCATCGCTTCTAATAGCGCCCCGAACCTGTCGCTCTCCCCGAAAAGCTCCATCTGACAGGCGCCCGTACCCGCTCGCCCTGTTTCATCCTCTCTCATATCAGAGAGGGTAACGCCGATGAGCCGTACGGGACTCCGTAACTGTATAGATGAAAGTATGCGCTGTGCGGCCTTGTAAACGATATGGGTATCGTTGGTATGGCAAGAGAGCGTATTCTGGCGGGTAAATGTATAGAAGTCGGAGTACCTGAGCGTAAGCGTCACCTTGCGCCCCTTTAAGGCGTGCCTGCGCGAGCGTGTGCCGACCATCTCGGAGAGTTTTAGAAGATACCTCTTTATGCTGACCAAGTCGGATATGTCATGCGGCAGAGTCGTTGAGTGGCCTACGCTCTTGGCCCTAGCCTCTCGCCCCTCCGGCACTACGGCGCCCTCATATATCCCGCGCCCCATCAATGAAAGCTTCTCGCCTACGATACCGAAACGCCTCTTCAACTCCCTGACCGGAAAAGCCGCAAGCTCGCCGCAGGTCCTTACTCCCATCTCGGCAAGATGTTTAGTCAACTTCGAACCTATACCCCAAAGCTCCTTTACCGGAAGCTCTTTTAAAACGGACTCGACCTCGCTCTCCTCTATCACCACAAGGCCGTCCGGCTTCTCCATCTCTCCGGCCAATTTAGCTATCAGTTTATTGGGCCCAACTCCTACTGAACAGACCAGGCCCGTGGCCTCTTTTATGCCGCGCTTAATCGACGCGCCCATATCGTAGGGAGTACCGAAAAGAGCACGTGTGCCGGATATATCCACAAAGGCCTCGTCGATAGAGTAGACTTCGACCATTGGCGAGTACTGTTTTATGATCTCGATTATACGGATGGAGGTATCTACGTATTTGCGGTTATCCCCGACAACAAATATTATCTCCGGACAGAGTTTTTTCGCCTCGTAACGATTCATACCTGTCTTTACGCCAAAAGCGCGCGCCTCGTAAGAGGCCGTGGTGATAACGGTTCTTCCGGCAGAGCCGGTAACGGCGATAGGGCGGCCCCGAAGAGCGGGGTTTGCCCGCTGCTCCACAGAGGCGAAGAAGGCGTTCATGTCTACGTGCATTATCATCTGAGTGGTTCCTGTGAATATATCTGAAAATCAGGTATTTTTTACAATGTCGAGGCCCATCAAAAGACAAAGCAAGAATACGATAACAAAGAGATTGAGAAAAAGAGCAACTCCTGCGATAGCGTAAAAATTAGATATTTTTCCTGAGAAAAAAGAGCGAACGCTCTTAGACCTCTACCTGCTCTATAACCCAGCCGAGCGTACTCTTGTTGTATGTTATCTCAAAGAGCGTAGCGCCGTCTGATACCGAGAAGTGAATGAGGCGCGCCTCGCCTAAGTTGGAGTGCCACTTGTAGGTTACCTCCTTAACGGGATAGACCCTGCCGCGCCACTTGAAGCGGACCGGTTTCAGGCCTGATTCACCCGAATCAAAAATCGCTATAACCTTTATACTCTCTTTTATCTCGGTAGGCACGCCACTCTCTTTCTTGAACAAACTTGGCTTAAATAAGCTTGGTTTGAATAGACTTTACTTAGACAGACTTGGCTTAAACGGACTTTATGACGTTAATAACTCTGCCAATGAGGCTGAAATTGATATCAGCGCCTACTTCCTCTTCTACGATTTTGATCGGCTTAAATTCCGGGTTTTCGGGTCTTAGCGTAATAACAGGATCGTCTCTAAAGAAGCGCTTTACGGTCGCCTCGCCGTCGAGCATCGCAACTACTATGTCGTTATTAGCAACTTCGCTTCCGGGTTTGACCAGAAGATAGTCGCCTTCGGCTATTCCGGCACCTATCATCGACTCCCCTTCGACCTTTAAGACAAAGGAACCGTCGAGATCGAAGAAAGCAGAGTCGAGCTTTACGTGCCCGACAATATCCTCTACTGCGAGGTGCGGTTCACCGGCCTGTACGCTGCCGGCTATCGGCACGGAGGTAACAGGGGCGGTACTCTCTATTGCTCCGCCGAGTATATCTATTGCGCGAGAGCGGTTAGGGTGACGAGAGATAAAACCCTTGCGCTCTAGCGCTTCCAAGTGCTTGCGCGCGTTCTTGGCGCCCTTTATGCCGAATTCGGCACAGATATCCCTTAAAGAGGGCGGATAACCGTTTATTTTCAGATAGTTTTTAAGAAATTGCAGAATACTCTTCTGCCTGAGCGTAAGCTGTCTCTTTACCATCTCAACACCTTTCAAAAAGAAGCACCTGAAAATAATTTAGAAAATTAGATATTTTTTCCGAGGTCGAGGCGGGGAAAAAGTCAGAAGCGGAGCATATATGAATATATGTGAGCACTCTTACCTTTAACACCAACAAAGAGATCGGGGAAAAGAGTAATTTTCCACCCTAACTACAGGGTAACAGATGTAGCCCTATTATAAAGAAAAGAAGATGGGGCGTCAAGGGGAGAGTGCTGCCCGTACGGGGGAGAATTAATAGAGAGAGATTATATAGATTGGTGGGGGAAGTTGATTGTTGGGTAGAGAAGCAAAAAAAACTACGGGGCTTATAGAGCCGTTTTGTGAAGAGTGCAGCTATTGCAAAGCATTCTTTGCCACAACCATTAGTACAGGCATACCACCTTCAGCGTTCGTCATAGAAAACGGCTGAGTAATAGAGATTGCAGAGAAACCTGCTCCTTTAAAGGCAGCCTCTACTCGTTCTTTACTTAGACCAAAACCAGTGTTTTCTTCCAGTGCAAGCCAATCCCACTGAACAAACAGACCATCGGTAACAAGAATGGACCGAAGAAAGGATAAGGTTGACTCATAATCTGGTAAAAAACCACAAACAGATGATGCGACAATTACATCAAATTTTTCTTGTAGACATTTGTTTTTGCTTACAGAGTCTTCAGATAATATCTCCGTAATAGTAGTGACATTCGGTAGTCTCTTACTGTCCAGTACCTGAATCATTTTTTGTGACGCATCTAGTGCAACTATCTGCTTTGCAAATGGCGATAGTTTTTCGCTCAAAAGGCCGGTACCACATCCAAAATCTAGAATATTCAGTCCATCAAGTTCCACCACTCTAGAAAGGCTTTTAAATGCTTCCTCAGAATATAATATGACATCTTTGTTATTATCCCAATCCTTAGCGTATTCGTCCCAACTATCATTCATACTATTATCCTTAGTCACGTAAGCTGTGTTGGAGTTCGCTTCGCTCTACCCAACATCTCTAATTAATGGTCTTCACCCATAATATACAAAACATACAACACTCCACCAAAAGAAGGAAGTAGGTGAGTTTTTATCTCTAATGTTTCAGGTTGTAAATAGACGCCTCCTATAAACTGCCATTGCTATTAACAGCAGGCACGCGGCAGCGGTAACGACTGGAAAAAGCAGTGTCGTGGTCGAGTAGTTCTCGAGCGCCATAATGGCGATTATGTTGCGTATTGCAAAAAGCCCGAAAAAGAGTAACGACTCGGAGTACGGCTGGATATATACCTTTCTGAGAGTCGGGCCGAAGCCGAAGGTATCGACCGTAGTGAGAATAACAACAGCCCATAACGGGTCGGACGTTAAGTACCAGAAAGGCAGCGACGAGATTGCCGAAACAAAAAAGAGCCAGTCAGTTATTGTAATCCTGATATCGGCCCGTTTTATATAGGCCAGCAGTGCGATAAAGATTGTAATAACGCCCGAGACACCTATGGGCCAGGCTCCTGCGCCGCCGCCGTCTTTAAGCTGCGCAAGAAATACCACAAAGGTCGTTACGCCCCAGATAACCCAGGAAAAGACATGGGGTTTGACCGTGCCCTTAATGATTAAGCGGATATACGGAAGGTACGCTACAAAGGTGAGGATTATAGCAACAGCGCTTAATAACTCTTTATAGTACATGTGCTACCCGCACGGGGAGTATTGGGTACATAACGCCTGCCTGTCAGTTCTTTTGAGGTACTCTTAAACTTCCTGAACCGGAGACGGGGAAGCCTTTTGGCTTCCCCGTCTCAAATCAACTCAAATATACGCCGCGCGCGTAGTGACTACTCGCCTCTAAAGAAGGCCTCTATAAAGCGGTCGGTATCATCTACTACAAGTCCTGTCGCTTTTGCCCCGTTCTCCGAGAACTTTGCTGCTTCAGTCGTAGCGGCAAGCTCGGCGCCCGTACAGCGCGCAAAGGGTACGGGATCTGAGGTATGGGTCTTAAGCTCTACAGGAGTAGGATGATCGTTTAAGACCAGCACCGTAAACTCTTCGCCAGTAGCCTTAAGCGCAGTCAGCACAGGGCCGACCACCTTAGAGTCGAAGTCCTCTATTGCTGTCAACTTATCTTCCAGGCTGCCTTGATGGCCTGCTTCGTCCGGGGCCTCTACATGGATACAGACAAAGTCCTTCTCCCTCAAAGACTCCATTGCGTAACTGACCTTGCCCTCGTAGTTGGTATCTATGTAACCGGTCGCTCCTGGTACGTTCAAGACCTCCAGGCCTGCGTAGATCCCGATTCCCTTCATCAGGTCTACCGCCGAGATCATAGAGCCCTCGACACCGAAACGCTCACTTATGGTCGTCATGGCGGGCCTGAGTCCCTGCCCCCAGAGCCAAATGGAAGTCGCGGGCTTCTTGCCTTCGGCAATGCGTCTTTTATTGACCGGATGTCCTCTAAAGAAGGCCTGCGAGCGCTCCATAAGCTCGGCCATCTTCTCTGCTCCGGGGCCAATCGGCAGGTGTCCTTCAATCGAGCGGTCGGAAATGTCATGCGGTGGTGTAGCGTCTACGCCGGAGACTCCTTCGGGCGCGTTCTCCCAGACCATAAGGTGACGATAAGAAGTTCCGGGATAGAAACGTATGCCGTCTGAACCCGCAAGTTCGGCATCAAAATCGCGTACAAGTTCAGCGGCTTCCTCGGTAGTGATGTGCCCGGCAGAGTAATCGTCCATTATAGTAGACTCGCCGTTCTCTACAAGAGTGACTAAATTACACCTGTAGGCAACGTCGGTTGAAGAGAGCTCTACACCAATAGAAGCGGCCTCAAGCGGCGCCCTGCCGGTATAATACTTCGCAGGAGGAAAACCGAGTATGGAGAGATTGGCGACATCGCTTCCAGGAGGATACCCTTCGGGCACGGTCGCATAAAGCCCAAACCGACCCGCCCCGGCTATAGAGTCCATATTCGGGGTCTTTGCGGCCTCGAGCGGGGTCTTGCCACCGAGCCTTTCCACCGGCTCATCGCTCATGCCGTCGCCTATAAGTATTACATACTTCATCAAATCATGTCCTGTCATTGAAGGTAAACGGAAGTTTAGCGCAATACTATATTATAGCCTAATTATAGAGAAATGCGGGAGGAAGAAGCGAGGCGCCTTTTAATATAACGATTACTTATACACAGGGTTCCTGGGTGGAACTCAGTCCTTCAAGCCCATGATCTTTAGAACCTTTTCAGTGTCGGCCGGAACCTTCATAGGCTCGGGCGAGATTGCAAGCGCATTGTCAGGATCCTTAAGACCGTGGCCCGTAAGGGTACAGACGATGGTATCGCCATCTATCAATACACCCTCATCCCTGAGCTTTATCGCCCCTGCAATCGAGGCCGCAGAGGCAGGTTCGCAGAAGACGCCTTCTCGCGAGGCTACAAGTTTATAAGCGTCGAGTATCTCCTCATCGGTTACCGACTGAATAACCCCGCCCGACTCGTCGCGCGCCTGTACGGCTGAGTCCCAGCTCGCAGGGTTACCTATTCTGATAGCGGTTGCGATAGTGTCGGGGTTATCTACCGGATGGCCTAAAACGATCGGGGCGGCGCCTGCCGCCTGAAAACCCATCATCTTCGGCAGGTTTGAAATAAGACCCTGCTCTTTATACTCCTTATACCCCTTCCAGTAAGCGGTAATATTTCCCGCATTGCCTACCGGCATAAAGTGATAAGTAGGAGCATGGCCGAGATGTTCGCAGACCTCGAAAGCAGCGGTCTTCTGCCCTTCTATTCTATATGGATTTAACGAGTTGACGAGCGTAACGGGGTTGTTCTCCGCAATCTCAACGACTATCTTCAACGCGTCGTCAAAGTTGCCGTCAACTTGCAGAACCACAGCACCATGCATTATAGCCTGCGAAAGTTTGCCAAGCGCTATCGCCCCTTCGGGTATGAGCACGTATGCCTTCATTCCGGCTCTCGCGGCATATGCTGCGGCAGAGGCAGAGGTGTTGCCGGTCGAAGCGCAGATAACCGCCTTTGCACCCTCTTCACGCGCCTTGGAGACCGCCATTGTCATGCCCCGGTCCTTAAAAGAGCCTGTGGGGTTGAGGCCCTCGTACTTAAAGAGCAACCTCAGACCGCCGAAGACGTCGCTCAGGTTATGCGACTCTATAAGCGGTGTATTACCTTCGTGAAATGTAGTTACGGCCGTGTCGGAGATTTCAGGCAGGTACTCTCTGAACTCCCTAATCAGCCCTTTCCATAACCCCTTTCTAATCAGATGCACCGAGTCTCTCCTCTATCCTGATATAAACAACCTTCTCTTTCGTTACTTCAAGCTCTTCTATCTCGGTTACAGCCGCCCTGAGCTCGCGCTCAATAGCATGGTGTGTCCTTATTACAAGCGCCACGGCACCGCCGACTTTACGCTCATGCTGAATAACCGAGTAGATGGAAATATTGTGAGACCCCAGAACTCCGGCTATACTTGCAAGAACGCCTGGAGTATCGGTAACAAGAAAACGCATGTAGTACTGAACATCGAGCTCTTCGGTGGCTTTTATCTCAACTTTCTTTATCGCGTCTGGCAGCGTAGAGAGCGGAGCGGTTCTTCCCACCGCATTACTCTTTATGTTTCTGCATATATCTATAATATCGCCAACAACGGCGCTGGCCGTAGGCTCCATTCCGGCACCGAGTCCGTAGAACATAACAGAGCCGACTGCGTCTCCGTGTAAGAATACGGCATTATAGGCCCCGTCCACCGTGGCAAGCGGGTGGGTCGAAGGTATCATGGTCGGGTGAACGCGAGCCTCTATCTTGCCATCTATTGACTTGGCTATAGCAAGAAGCTTAATGGTAAGGCCGAACTCGCTTGCGAACTTTATATCGAGCTGATTAATAGAACGGATGCCCTCGGTATAAACATCTTCATGGGTAATATATGTGCCGTAGGCTATATTTATGAGCAGAGCGAGTTTATGCGCGGTATCTATTCCGTCTACGTCGTAAGTAGGGTCGGCCTCGGCATACCCTTTTTCTTGGGCGAGTTTCAAGACATCATCGAACTTACCTCCCTCGTTCTTCATCTTCGAGAGGATATAGTTGGCCGTACCGTTAATGATTCCGTACATTGAGTCGATATTATTGGCGGCAAGCCCCTCTCTAAGGGCCTTTAGTACCGGGATACCGCCTCCGACAGAGGCCTCGAAGCCGACCTCAACGCCTTTGTCGGCAGCGTAAGAAAATATTTCGCGGCCGTGCGTTGAGAGCAACGCCTTGTTAGCCGTAGCTATGTGCTTGCCCTTGCCGATAGCCTGCAACGTAAGCTCTTTAGCGGCATTGGTACCGCCTATCAACTCAACGACTATATCTATTTCAGGGTCGTCTATTATAACCGAAGCATCCGAAACGAGCACGCCATCCGGAAGCTTAACCCCCCTGTCGGTCGTTGTATCGTGGTCGGCAACTCTCTTTAAAACTATCTCGGCGCCGAGCCGTTCGGAAATCAGAACTCCATTCTCCTGAAGAACCTTTACGACACCGCTACCGACGGTACCGAAACCTATAAGACCTACGTTTATCTTTTCCATTTTTTTATACCCTTAAAGGATCCCTTCCAGAGCTTTTCTTATGCCGCGCGAGGCCTGGCGTATACGGTGCTCATTCTCAACAAGGGCGAGCCGCACGTAGTCGTCACCGTACTCGCCGAACCCAACTCCCGGAGAGACCGCAACACCTGCCTTCTCTAACATGAACTTTGAGAACTCAAGGGACTTCATATTGAGAGACTCAGGAATTTTACCCCACATGAACATAGTCGCCTTCGGCTTACCTATCTCCCAACCCGCTTTCGTAAAGCTCTCGGCAAGCACGTCGCGACGGTTTTTGTACATCAGCCGCACCTCCTCAACACACTCTTGCGGGCCGTTTAGCGCGATAATACCGGCTATCTGTATAGGCTGGAACATGCCGTAATCGAGATAACTCTTTATGCGCGTAAGCGCACCTATCATCCTCTTATTGCCAACAGCAAAACCGACCCTCCAGCCGGGCATATTGTAACTCTTGCTAAGCGTATAGAACTCAACAGCGAGGTCCTTGGCTCCGGGAACCTCCAAGATGCTTGGCGCCTTGTAACCGTCAAAGACTATGTCGGCATAAGCGAGATCGTGGACCACCATCATGTCGTGCTCTTTGGCAAAGTCGACTATCTTGACGAAGAACTCCAAATCGACTACCTCAGTAGTAGGATTATGCGGAAAATTGAGTATCAGTAACTTCGGTTTCGGCCATGAGACCTTAACCGCCTTCATGAGTTCATCAAAGAAATCCACGCCAGGATAGAGAGGAATGCTAATGAGGTCGCCACCTGCAATCACCACCGAGTAGGCGTGTATCGGATATGTAGGGTTCGGCACAAAGACCACGTCACCCGGAGCGATAATAGCCATGGCGAGGTGCGAGATGCCCTCTTTGGAACCGATAGTGGCAACAGCCTCGGTATCCGGGTCCAGATCGACATCGTAGTGGCGCTTGTACCAATCGACGATAGCGAGCCTCAGTTTGTATATACCCTTTGACGCCGAGTACCGGTGGTTACGCGGATTCTGTACCGCCTCGACCATCTTGTCAACTATATGCTGAGGGGTAGCCTGGTCAGGGTTGCCCATGCCGAAATCTATTATATCCTCGCCCCGTCGGCGAGCCTCGGCCTTTAACTCAATAACCTGATTGAAGACGTAGGGCGGCAGTCTCTTTATTCTATAAAAATCTTCCATTGTCCTATAAATTCGATTTCATTAGATTCGTGAATATTAACAGGGCCGTGCAGCAAATATTAACCCGGCTTTATAATTACGCTACAGGCTCAACTACAGGTACTTCTCGGCATTATATGAACTGCGCACAAAGGTACCGGAGTAGACCGACTCAATGCCGATAGAGCGGCCAAACTCTTCGTACTGCGCAAAGACTTCCGGCTCTACGTACTCTATTACCGGCAGACTCTTTCTCGTCGGCTGAAGGTACTGGCCTATCGTCACGGTACGGCACCCGGAAGAGTGCAGGTCGCGCAGCACCTGTTTCACCTCATCAACGCTCTCGCCAAGGCCTACCATTATACCGCTCTTGGCCTTCATGGTCCGGCCCTGTTCCGAGCCGTATCGCGCAACCTCCTCTATAACCCTTAAGGAACGGAGGTAATCAGCCTCTGGGCGAACCGTAGCATAGAGGCCGGGCACTGTCTCGAGGTTATGATTGAAAATATCGGGACCGGAGCCAAGGACCGTTTGAAGATCTTTACTCACGCCTTTAAAGTCCGGGGTAAGAACCTCAATAGTAAGCTTCTCCGTACGACCGGACACCGAAGCCTTCAAGGCCCCTATCACTCTCGCAAAATGACCCGCTCCACCGTCAACAAGATCATCGCGCGTCACGGAAGTCAAGACAACGTGCTTGAGTCCGAGTTCTACCGCCGCTTCCGCGATATTACCCGGCTCGTTCAGGTCTATCGCCTCAGGCCCTCTGCCCTTATCGACGGAGCAGAAACCGCAAGAGCGGGTACATACTGAACCGAGAATAAGAAATGTGGCCGTAGGTTTTGTAAAGCACTCGCCGATATTGGGGCAACGGGCCGACTCACAAACGGTGTTGAGCCTTCTATCCCTTAAAATCTTCTTTGTACGGTGAAGTGAAGCAGGGTGGCCGAGTTTTTTGCGCGCCCAATCCGGAAGCCTCTGTCTGTTTACAGCCACAACCAACTCCATCTATTTTCTGGGTAATCCCGTAAAAGAACCCTTCATACGGGTCGTATTTAACATCAGACAAGTTACCACCTTATCCCGCGAAATACAACCGCTTAGCTGCTACTTTTGAGGTGAATTCGAAGTAAAAAGTCCAAGTGTTGCAGCAAAGTGTGCGGACCGAGGGGCATCCCGGTTCTCTTTTAACAAAATCAGGTCATCAGGGGTATCTATATCATACCAATCGTTAAGGAGCTTAACCTCTATCCCGGCCTCTTCGGCCCTGCTAAGCGTAGAATCGAGAACTTTGGAGGTAGACCATGGAACCTCTTCAAATAACTCGCGACATGCGTTACTGAGCGCAATAAGGTAGTAACCGCCGTCAGTTGCCGGGCCAAGTACAACCTGCCTTCTGACAGGTTCCGCAGTTTTGAGCAACTCTACGGCTTCAGTTATATACTCCATGGGAAGGTCAGGTGAGTCGCTGCCGATTATAACCACAGGACTAAAACCCTTCTCAAACAGGGTATCAAAGAGGTTCGACATCCTCTGGCCGAGGTTCTCACCCTTCTGCTCCACCAGTTCCACACCCGACCCTGTGACCTCAGCCACTCCGGTTAGCCCCTCATCGGGCGAGTAGGCGGCAATAGGTTCCAGCATTACCGTATCTTGCGCTGTTATAAAAGACTTAATACGGTTAAAAATATCAGACAGGAATGCGCCGTATAGGCCGGCAGCCTGTGCATGTGTAAGCGGAGGTACCAGACGCGTGGAGACGCGCCCCGGAATCGGGCTTCTGCACATTATCGCAACGGCAGCTCTTCGTATTTCACTGCTTGTTTTGCCTGAAACAAGACCGCTCAAACCTCTGCCGTTCCATTTGATGCTTCCTTACTAACCCGTTCGCACTCTTTCTTATCCGAGCACTCTTTGCAGGCGTACCTCTTTTCGTGCCGTACCGATAACCTGTCGTAGTCGCTATCTATTGCGATACGCCTCACGCTGTCAAACTCTTTACCGCAGAAATCACACTTCAACATACTCTTCTCCCTCTTTAGAGTAGATTGCCTTAAGTTTAAGCCCGGCTCCAACAAGCGCGTCTTTAGATACCTCTAACTGATCGACGGCAACTGAGATAACAAGGTCGCAGACACGCACAAGAAGTTTAGGTGCCGGCAGCAATCTAAAGGGAATGCCAGCCTCCTTTAGTATACTCTCAGCTTTAAGCGCCTTGTGCGGCGAACCGAAGACGAGTATATATTCCATATCTACTAAAAAATATCAGATTATATAGAGATTGGCAAGGTTACAGCACTTATGGCCAACGAGTCGAACTCAAACTGCAAACCAGAATAACAAAAAAATAAGATACAGAAAGACCCGCAGAAGAGTTGCTCTCTCCGGCGGGCCTTCAACCTTCTACTACTCAATCAATTCAGGCATCCATACTTTCGGGGCCATTAGACTTATCAGGCGCCTGCCAGGAGATCATCGTAGAGCGGAAAACCGGCGCAGAGTTCTTTGACCTCGGCCTTGATACCCTCAAGCGCCGAATCGTCCTTAATCCCCTTGATCGCGCGGTCAATGAAACCCGCAATCACGGTCATCTCGACCTCCTTCATACCCTTGGTCGTTACCGCAGGCACACCTATGCGTACCCCGCTCGTAACAAAGGGGCTGCGAGTCTCATACGGTATGGTATTCTTGTTGACCGTGATACCGGCCTTGACGAGCGCCTCTTCGGCAGCCTTGCCGGTTATACCCTTTTCGGTAAAGTCGAGCAGCATCAGGTGGTTGTCGGTACCTCCGGAAACGAGCGTATAACCGCGTTCCATTAGGCCGTCCGCAAGTGTCTTGGCATTGATGATAACCTGATTCTGGTAATCGGTGAAACTCGGTTGAAGAGCCTCTTTAAAGGCGACCGCCTTGGCGGCAATCACATGCATCAGCGGGCCTCCCTGAATTCCTGGGAAGATCTCACTGTTTACCTTCTTTGCATACTCGTCGCTCGATATGATAACCCCTCCGCGCGGCCCCCTGAGAGTCTTGTGCGTCGTAGTCGTGACAAAGTCGGCAATACCGACCGGAGACGGATGGAGGCCTGTTACAACGAGGCCGGCTATGTGGGCCATATCTACCATTACAAGAGCGCCAACCTCATCGGCTATCTCGCGAAACGCGCCGAAATCAATTATTCTCGGGTACGCGCTGGCCCCTACTACTATCATCTTCGGCTTATGCTCGCGCGCCAAAGACCGGACAGAGTCCATATCTATCCTATGGTCCTCTTTTCTGACACCGTAAAAGACAATATTGTACAGCTGTCCGGAAAAATTGACTGGACAGCCGTGCGTAAGGTGTCCGCCGTGAGAAAGGTCCATGCCCATAACGGTATCACCGGGTTTTATGGCAGCCATATAGACCGCCATATTGGCCTGAGAGCCTGAGTGGGCCTGAACGTTTATGTGCTCGGCCCCGAATAGCTTCTGCGCCCGCTCAATCGCGAGCCGCTCGGCGATATCGACAAACTCGCAACCTCCATAATACCGTTTACCCGGGTAACCCTCGGCGTACTTATTAGTCATAACAGAGCCTGCGGCTTCCATCACCGCCGGGCTTACAAGATTTTCCGAAGCGATCAGTTCGAGTTTAAACTCCTGCCGCTCGGTCTCCTGTACGATTGCGTTATATATCTCGGGATCGAACTCTTTAAGGCTGGCCATCTCTCTAAAAACCTCCTAAAACTCTCTCTAAAAATTCTATACGGAACTCTATTCTATTTCCGAAACGAAACTACTTATCGCTACTGCTTTACCTGCTCTATCTTTGCGACCTTCAGCTCGACTTCGTGAATCTTATCGAGCCTGCGCTGGTGCCTTCCGCCCTCGAACTCCGCCTCTATCCAGGCCTTTACCATCTCGCGCGCGAGCCCCGCACCTACCATGCGCCCGCCTATAACGAGTATATTGGCATTATTATGCTGCTTGCAGAGCCTTGCGCTGAGCGTATCATTTACCAGGGCAGCCCTTACGTTCGGAAACTTGTTGGCGACAATGCTCATGCCAATGCCCGAACCACAGACCAGCAGGCCGCTCTCTGCCTCTCCGGTCGAAACCCTCTCGGCCAGCGCTATCCCATAATCTGGATAATCAACAGAATCATTGGTACAGGTACCGAGGTCTTCGACATCAAAACCGAGTTCAATGAGACAGGACTTGAGTTCGTCTTTCATCTCGACCCCTGCATGATCGCTTGCAATAAGCATCTTCTTCATATCTATCCTCAAGAAAAAGAAAGGAAAACAGTAAAGCTAACCGTCGAACCGCTTAAAGCAGAGTACGGCATTGGTGCCGCCAAAACCGAATGAATTAGAGAGTGCCGCCCTTATATCAAGATCGCGAGTCGTATTCGGCACGTAATCGAGATCACAATCAGGGTCGGGGGTCTCGTAATTTATCGTCGGCGGAGCCTTCGAGTCGTGTATGCTCATAACGGTAAAGACAGCCTCTATGCCGCCCGCCGCTCCGAGCAGATGGCCCGTCATGCCCTTTGTCGAACTTATCGCAATGTCCGGCGCCCTCTCGCCAAAGACCTTCTTTATTGCCATAGTCTCATAGAGGTCGTTAAAGTGAGTAGAGGTGCCGTGAGCATTTATATAATCTACCGACTCTTTCTCTATTCCGGCGTCATTTAAGGCTAGGTTGATGCAGCGCGCCGCGCCCTCGCCTTCAGGCGAAGGCGTCGTCATGTGAAAGGCGTCAGAGTTCATACCGTAACCGACGAGTTCGCAGTAGATACGCGCACCACGCGCACGAGCGCTATCCATCTCCTCGAGCATAAGTATGCCGGCGCCTTCGCCTATAATAAAACCGTCACGGGCTTTATCAAAAGGTCTTGAAGCCTGCTCAGGAGAGTCATTTCGGGTAGAAAGCGCTTTAAGGGCATTAAACCCTGCAACGCAGAGCGGAGTTATAGTGGATTCGGTGCCGCCGGCGAACATCACGTCCGCACTACCGTGCTGTATCAGCCGGAACGCGTCTCCTATCGAGTGGGTTCCTGTGGCGCACGCTGTTACAGCGCAACTGTTCGGCCCCTTGGCTCCTAGCTTTATCGATACCTGACCTGCGGCAAGGTTTATGATAACCATCGGAATAAAGAACGGGGTAATGCGCCCCGGACCCTTCTCGTTCAGCACGTTATGCCAGTGCTCTATGGAGCCGAGTCCTCCGATGCCCGCGCCGATAAAGACACCCACACGCTCTGCGTTCTCTTCTGTCACCTCGAAACCTGAATCTTTAAGGGCCATGTCAGAAGCGGCGACCGCATACTGAATAAAGGTATCCATCTTCTTTATATCCTTCTTCCCTATAAACTCAGCGGGGTCGAAGTCCGGCACCTCACCGGCTATGGTAACCGGGAATTCAGTTACATAAGCCGAGGTATCAAAACGTGTTATTGTACCTATGCCGGACCTGCCCTCAATGGCGCCATCCCACGAGGGTCCAAGTCCGGTGCCGAGCGGGCTGACTATACCGAGACCGGTTACGACTACTCTTCTCATAACAGTGTCCGTCCATTTCTTGCCGACGCCGTATCGAATTTAACATCGACAAAAACATAAAAGAATGCAGGCACAATATGCCTGAAACAGAAACCCCCGGTCGGCGTCACTATGAGCGCGGCCCGGGGGAGATAAAAAAGAGATCAGAACAGCGATGCAGACTCCAATAGAGGTTCAGCAAACACCGCCGAACCTCACAAGGCCGACTACTTACTCTTCTTCTGTATATATGTGATGGCGTCCTCTACCGTCTTGATCTTTTCGGCATCTTCATCGGGGATCTCTATAGAGAACTCCTCTTCAAAAGCCATTACCATCTCCACGGTATCAAGAGAGTCTGCCCCGAGGTCATCAACGAAAGAGGCGCCTGCAACTACCTCGTCCTCAGCAACGTCGAGCTGATCCACTATAATTTTCTTCACTTTGTTGTCTACCGACATCGCTATTCCTCCTGAATAATTGTATATTAAAACCTGAAAACTAGACAATTTATAACACCAAAACCCGGTGTTGTCAATTCTTTCTCAAACGACTAAATCACCTGAAAAACCGATACAGACCACTCATTAAAATCATACTTAAAGAGTACCACAAACGAGATAAAAAACTCTGAAATAAAAATGCGAAAGGCCTAAGCCCAGCATGCATAATATTACATGTAGAGCCCGCCGTTTACGCTTATCACCTGCCCGGTTATATAAGAGGCGGCGCTGGAAGCGAGAAAGAGCGTGGCTTTAGCTACGTCATCAGGCCCGCCGAGACGACCGAGCGGTATTCCGGCTATCATCTCATCCCTTCTCTTTTTCGGCATTGCGTCAGTCATAGCCGTTTCTATAAAGCCGGGAGCAACGGCGTTACATGTAACATTTCTTCCTGCCACTTCACGCGCTACCGTCTTGGTCATTCCGATAACCCCGGCCTTTGAGGCCGCGTAATTGACCTGCCCGGCATTACCCATCAACCCGACTATAGAGGCGATATTAATAATCCTGCCGAAGCGCTGTTTTGTCATGTACTTTATTACCGACTTGGTGCAATTGAAGACGCCTTTGAGATTAACGTTGATAACCGCATCCCAGTCCTCTTCCTTCATCCTCATTACAAGAGCGTCTCTTGTAATACCGGCATTATTTACCAAGATGTGAATCGACTCGTCAAATTCGTTAAAGACCGCCTCGGCCATCTCATCCGTCTTAACCCCGTCGGTCACATCAACCTTCATGGCCATCGACCTTCTACCCATCTTCTGTATCTCCAACGCGGTCCGCGTAACGCTATCGTAATCGACGTCAACCACCGCGACATCGGCCCCGTATGAAGCGAGCTTGAGCGCAATCGATTTACCAATACCCTGCCCAGCACCGGTTACGAGCGCTACCTTGCCTGTTATCTGCATAAAATCTCCCTCTAGGTTTTTTTATTTTTTAAATTACTAACCGGCACTCTATAAAAAGCCGGAACAGAATAGATATATCTTGCTTAGAAACCACTTTACACCATTTTTGTGCCACCCGCTACCATCTCTTGTCCGCACGGTCGGGCGCCTCGCCAAAGACCTTGAGCAACTCCCCAAGATCATTCACCGATGCAAGGTTGTAAACAACTATACTCTTGTCTATGCGTTTTATTAACCCTGTTAAGACAGTACCCGGACCTATTTCAATGATAGCTTCAACACCCTCGCTCTTCATCTTCTCAATCGTCTCGACCCACCTGACAGGACTTGTGAGCTGGCGGATAAGAAGATCGGCAAAGGCCTTGGGGTCGGAGGTAAGCTCTGCCTCTACATTGGTCACGATAGGAACAGTAGGGCGAGAGAATTCAACGCCTTCGAGTTCTTTGGCAAATCGCTCGGCGGCGGGCGCCATCAGGGGCGAATGAGAAGGAGCACTAACCTTAAGCGGAACAACACGTTTGGCCCCTGCCTCTTTTGCTATACCATAAACGCGTTCAACGGCTTCGATAGAACCTGAAACGACAACCTGCACAGGGCTATTGATGTTCGCGGGAACTACGACAGACTCCCCTACGCTGGCCTCTCTGCATACCTCTTCGACTTTAGCGGCCTCAAGACCGAGCACAGCGGCCATACCGCCGGTACCGTCAGGCACAGCCTCCTGCATGTAACGCCCACGCTTATGAACAAGACTTACGGCATCAGTAAACTGTAGCGCACCAGAGGCCACAAGGGCGGTATACTCACCTAGGCTATGTCCGGCCATCATAACGGGCTCAATAGGAAAACTCGCCTTTAAGGCGCCTAGCGCGATCAGGCTAGCAACTAAAAGAGCCGGTTGCGTATTCTCCGTTCTGTTAAGTTCTTCAGGAGGGCCTTCGAGCGCGATCTTGCTGAGCCCGTACTCTAATATCTCATCAGCTGCGCCGTACGCCTCTTTGGCCCACGGTAGCACGTTATAGAAACTCTGGCCCATTCCGACTACCTGAGAGCCCTGGCCCGGAAAGACAAACGCTACCTTAACCCTCTTCTTTTTCTTTGCCTTGGAACCGGACATCTTATCCATATAGAGTAAATCCTTTCATCAACATAAATATTCTATTCAGCTGCCTACCAGCGCACCGCAGCGGAACTCCATGTAAGGCCGCCTCCGAACGCCACAAAGACGACTATGTCTCCCCTCTTCAAGCGCCCCTCCCTGCTAGCCTCATCAAGGGCAATAGGTATGGAACCTGCAGAGGTATTTCCGTACTTATCCAAATTCATATAAACGCGCTCTTCGGGCAGCTTCAGTCTTTCCCTAGTGGCCTTAATTATTCTCTGGTTCGCCTGGTGAGGAATAAGGAGCTTAATCTCTTCAGCGCCTATTCCAGCATCTTTCAAAGCCTCTTTTATTGAGGCGACCATCGTTCTTACGGCTACCTTAAAGGTCTCGTTACCGGACATGGAGAGGTACTGCGACCTATGCTCTTCGTCAGAAGACCTTTGGTCGCCCTGTTCAACAAATGGGGTTTTTGCGGCTTCGCCCGGCGCATAGAGCATATCCCATTTACGCCCGTCAGAGTGTATGTTGCTAGCCATCACCCCGCTCTTGCCCCTTGTTGCGCTCAATACAACAGCACCGGCACCGTCTCCGAAGAGTACGCAGGTGGAGCGGTCGGACCAGTCTATTAACTGAGAGAAACGGTCAACTCCGATAACGAGCGCCTTCTTTGCTACTCCGGCTGCCACGTACTTCTCAGCCACGTCCAATGCATAGAGAAAACCGGAGCAGGCGGCAGAGAGATCGAACGCAGGAACTCCTGTTTTAATTTCGAGTCGGGACTGGACAAAACAGGCAGTCGATGGAAAACTCATCTCCGGGGTAACGGTACCGACCACGACAAGCTCAATCTCCGACGCAGTTACACCAGCGCTCTTGAGCGCCCTTTCGGCAGCCTTGGCCGCCATATCTGTACAACTCTCGGTTGCGGCTATACGCCGTTCCCTTATACCGGTTCTTGTTATGATCCACTCGTCCGAGGTCTCAACCATGCCCTCAAGGTCGAAATTGGTCAGTACCTTCTCAGGAAGGTAAGAGCCGGTGCCGGCTATCTTCGCTCTCAGCTTTGCAGCCACGTTAATCTGCCTCCGACAAAACAGTAGCGTTATCGGAAACCAAAATCTTACCAGCTTCCTGTACGGCGCTTCTGTTGATCTCTTCAGAGATATGCGCGCTTAGGTGCGCCTCGATAGATTCGTGCGCACGGACAATCGCGTTCTTTATCGCCTTGGCGTTCGACCTGCCGTGGCTTATTATGCAGACTCCGTTTAGACCGAGAAGAGGCGCGCCGCCGTACTCCGAGTAATCGATCTTCTTTTTCAGGTTCTTAAAAGCTTTCTTAGCCAGAAGATAACCGACCTTCGAAGAAGCACTCGCTACAATCTCCTCTTTTAACATTGAGGTCACGGCCTCAACAAGCCCCTCGCTAACCTTAAGCACGACATTGCCTACGAAACCATCGGCAACAATAACATCCACGTTCCCGTCAAAGATATCGCCACCCTCGACATGGCCAATATAATTTAGTGATGTCTTCTTGAGAAGCAGATTGCTCTCTTTGGTAAGATCGTTACCCTTGGCCTCCTCTTCGCCGTTGGAGAGAAGACCGACTCTAGGATTAGTTTTCTTGAGTGCGTAGCGTGCATAGACATCGCCCATTAGGGCGAACTGAAGAAGATGGGACGATTTACAGTCTACGTTACCCCCGACATCGAGCAGAACGGCTGGATCCTTCTTTGTCGGCACGCTTACGGCTATTGCCGGACGCTCTACGCCCTTGAGCCGCTTAAGAAGAAAGACGCCGGCTGCAAGCGCCGCACCAGAATTTCCAGCACTGACCACTGCCGCAGCCTCACCCTTTTTAACAAGGTCAAAGCAGACTCGCAGAGACGAATCCTTCTTCTGCCGTATAGCCCTTGCAGGGCTCTCGTCCATTGCAACGACCTCTGAGGCGTGCTTAAAGGTAACAAGCACGGAATCAAACTTGTGCTTTGCCGCCTCCTTCTTCATAAGCTCCATATCGCCGACGAGAATTACAGATAGGCCGAGCTCGGACGCAGCCAATATAGCCCCTTCCACAACTACAGAAGGAGCGTAGTCGCCGCCCATTGCATCTACCGCTATCTTCATATTATTTTTCAGAACAGGTTTGTATATGAAAGATTTGAAAGATCGATTCGACTAAGTTCACTGAAACATCAAAAGAGGCCATACGGTTCGTTACCTAAAAAAAGAACAGATAGTAATGAGACCTAACCTACTGCAAGGGACTACAAAAAAAAATGACCCTTAATACTTAAGGGTCATATATTAAAATATAGTAAAAAGAGGGCCTTTATGCAAGTAATAGATTGATGCGAACTGCAAGCCAATGATAACTTCTGTTGAGAACCAACCAAGTTCTACCGAACTCCGGTTGGCTTAATTTGGTAGCGGCAGCACTTTACACCGAGACCAACGGACCAGTTCCAATATAACCGTCATATAAAAACGCTCTAACAGAAAACTGAAAGAGTATTACAACAATACAGGCTATAAAGACTCGTCTTGCTCTACTACTGTCTTGCCCTTGTAACTGCCGCACTCCAGGCAGATATTATGGGGCCTTTTGACCTCTCCGCACTGCGAACAGATTGAAGTCGGCGGCGTGGTTAACCCGTCGTGGCTGCGCCTTGAACCTCTTTTACCGCTGGTACCTCTTTTCTTTGGATTCGGCATCTCTTTAAAACTCCCGTACTATCTGTTTTATGTTAATAAACGAATTGCCGGTAAAAAAATCCGGCCTTCTACTCTTGTCTTATATATTATTTAACCTTAAAATCCTTTAACGCCTCGAACCTTGCATCAACCGGCTCTTCAATAAGACAGTCGCACTGCTCTTTATTGAGGTCGATCCCGCACTTGAGACACAACCCTTTACACTTCTTTGAGCAAAGCGGCCTCATCGGAAGCTCCACTGCGATCTGGCTGAGAAGTATGTCGTCTGTCTCTATCTCCGGTGCCGGAATCATCGTGACCTCAAGGTCCGATGCATGCAGTTCCTTATCGGAGTCGGTCTCTATCCCAACGACGTAATAGAGCGAAAAATCCGGCTCTACCCTCAGTTTATACTCGGTTGCACATCTTGAACAGATCAGCCCTAACGTAGCACACAGGTGTCCGGAAATAAATGCTCCCTCCTGTGTGCGCATAACCTCAAGGTGCGCTGTAACCGGCCCCTCTACAGTAAAGTCAGACCCGTGCAGCAGAGGGCCAATTCTTTGAGCCTCTTCGCTAATGTCGAGCGTGAGGGCACTGTCCGGAATATCTTCGAACTCTATCTTCATCTTGTCAATATCGTAAGACGCATATCCGTCTGTAGAAGGCTATAAATTACTAAAGACTAAAAATTATACTCGTCTTACATGCCCCGTGTCAATAAAATTCGAGATTATCTATAGGCAAACTTCTGCCAGCAACCGACTCTATTACGGTTTTTCTTGACTAACAGGCTATTTTACCATAAATTAAAAAGCTGCAAATCGACTGGGGGATCGTCTAATGGCAGGACAGCGGACTCTGACTCCGCTAATCGAGGTTCGAATCCTCGTCCCCCAGCCATATTTAAAACAGTATATAGTTCGATAAATCAGGGAGTTATCCATAAGGATAATGCCCTGATTTTATAACCCAACTTTTAACCCATTCAAGGCCCTGCAACTCTACCGAGTTACAGGGTTTTTCTTTGCCTCTCATAAATGCCTACCTATCAATAGAGACCCAGTCACAAATTACTCCTCCACTAAAAAAAAGGCGGCAGGTATATAACCCGCCGCCTACATTTTCAATAAGAAAAAAACCGAGTACAGAGTTACTACTACCTCTTTCGGCCCCTAGCTCCCATAATTTCATCTATTACGTCCTGTGCCGAGTAACTCTTCTGACCGTTCTTTACAAAGCGGCCAATATTTTTCAGATCGACCCCTGCAGTTATAAATGGTCTCTCAAGATAACCGTTCTTGCGTATCTGAGCGAGCGCTATATTCGACATAAGACCGTTACAGAGACACTTGCGCCCAACGGTCTCCTCCCTGCTTCCCCCCTTCTTCACATAGACTTCAACAGGTTCCGAAGGGCACCGGTACCCGACCGTGCCGTCTTGCCTCTTGTATAGGTGCCTCAGGTAACCTAAGTCGCAAACTCTAGGTCTGGCATTATACTCATCAGACTCTGAGATGGTTCCATCAAGCCTTACAACCTTGATTGGAAATCCCGTAGGTGAAGCCTTCGGGTCGGTAAAAACATCTACCTCACTTTTTAACGACTTATCGATTAGAGCTTCCTTCAGATCCTCGCTTAACCCGGACTCTTCACAAAAAGCGAATGGCGTGCCCACCTGAACACCGGTAGCACCTTCGGAAAGCGCCATTTCGAGTCCATCAGAAGTTCCATACCCACCTGCAAGCCAGTACGGAAGGCCAGTTGATTGTATTCTGGAAATATTGAGTTCGTCCTTGGGGCCGTATACCGGTTCACCCCTCTCATTAAGCCTCATCTGCCCTCTAGGCGCGGCATTATGCCCCCCGGCACCGGCCTTCTCTATTACAAAACCATCCACCTTGCCAGTCGATTTCTTTGCCAGCGTAAGGGCAAGTATGGAGGAAGATATTATTGCAAGAAACCTTGGCCTATTGAGCTGAAGCTCAATAAGGCTGCCTCCAAAGTATGAAGACGGAGAGAAACGGACCGTAAAGTCTGCTCCGGAAGCGGTCCCCTCTACGCTGAGGTTCATTCGCACATCATTATGCCCGCAGAGCGCGTCTAGAATACCGGGAATCTCTCTCGGAACCCCTGCACCCATGAGTACATAATCCACACCCGCAAGCATGGCGCCGTATATTGAATAAACATTTGGTAACTGTATCTTTTCGAGATAATTTATGCCGACAGAGCCGGAATGCCCTTCCTTGGCAAGAAAGACCTCACAGAAGTTGGCGATCACCGTAAGCTCGATAAGTTCTTCTGCAGGATCGATAGTAAAGACAGGAATTGCCTTAAAAGGCTGCTCTTCCTTCTTTCCCCCATCGATAAAGTACTTGTCGAGTACCCTTGCGGCAGCATCGGTATCCGGAAAATTATCGAGGGCTCTTCTCAGGTGCCCACCGGGATCGCCGATCTGTAGATATCTGGCTAACACCAGGTCGAGAGCAGTACCTGATACAACTCCCAGGTGCCCTGCTTCGGCCACAGACTTGGCTAGAGGCCATCCGGAGATGCTGGCCCCCATGCCCCCCTGAATTAAGACAGGAAAATTCAAAAACTAAGTACCTTTCACTAAAATTATCAATCGCCACAGCCGGACGATACTCAACTACCAAGCGACACTCAAAAAGCTATACAATAGAAGCAGAGCATTAAGCTACCGATTGTATAGAGCAGGAATCGACAACTTTATCAGAATAGTCCGGAAAATAGTATATAATTCTTGCATACGACTCGAAGCGAACGATAACAGGATACCACAGGCTAGAAAATAGCAAAAAACAATGGAAACTAAGGCCCCCCTCACAACTAAAAAAAAGAGGCCGGGTCTCGCTACCCGGCCTCTTTCACACATGAAAAGGTTTTTTTTCTATTAATTATCCGGCTATGGTAATATGCCGGTCAATACTTGATAGACTGATATAATATCTAATACTGTAACCGGTCGGTAAGCCCCGTCACTTACCGACCGGTTAAACTTTACCATTATCACTAGGTACAGTATAACTCCGGAAGATTAAAAATTGATTACTAGAATGTTTTTCTTTTATTAACCTGAAGATACTTACCGCTGGCAATTAAAACATTTATAATCAGGTATATTTACAATATATTCTGACTAGCGCACAATAAGGAACTTCAATAAAGAGAGGCCTTAATAGATCTATGACAGATATAAGCAGTTACACGGTTTCATCCACACTCATTACTATCCTACTGCTCATACCGGTTCTAACACTTGCCGTCTTTATCCCCAAAGAATCTGTTGCCAATGGCGTAGATTCGAGCTACAGGGTACTTTCCCACGAAATCAGCATTACCGTTGATGTTGAAAACCGGACATCGAGTGCTCTAGACGTTATGACGCTAAGAGATGCTGCTGATAAAGGACCAGACCCTGCGCTAATCCTTTTTTTAAGAGACGGCTCCAAGATCGATTCCGTGCGGTATAACGGCATTGAAGCCGCGTATGACATAGAGGCCCCCAATAAGATGAGGCTTCAAAAAATTACGATAAACCTCGAAGTGGCAACAAGGCTCGGCAATAAAGCCGGCCCTGAAAAGGAGCTTGCTATCGAGTTTCATGGAAGTTACGAAGACATTGAGGATGCACGCGCACGCATACAGCGTGGAATAGCCTATGTGGATGATGGAATGGTCGGTCCAGAAGGTATCTACTTTCCATCTAATGCCTACTGGTACCCGAGGCAAGAGAATGAACTTGCGCTCTTCAGAGCCGAGTTCAAAGTGCCTGGTGAGTTGACCTCAATGAGCGAAGGGCGATGGGTGAGTTCCGATAAAGAAGGGTCTGAACGCATAGACCAGTGGGAGACGACAAAACCGATTGACGGGCTCAACTTTGTTGCATCACGCTTTCATGTAACTAAAGAGGTCTATAAAGGTATCAATCTCTACACCTTCTTCTTCAAAGACGATCCCGCACTCACAAAGACGTACCTCGACAAAACCCGCTATTACCTCGATCTCTACACCGAGAAACTGGGCCCGTACCCGTTCAGCAAATTTGCAGTAGTAGAGAACTTTCTGCCAACCGGTTACGGCATGCCCTCATTTACTCTGCTCGGCTCTCATGTACTGCGCCTGCCCTTTATCCCCGACACTTCACTCGGCCATGAAATCGCACACTCATGGTGGGGCAACTCGGTCTTTATAGACGACTCTTTTGGAAACTGGTCCGAGGCCCTTACTACGTATACCTCCGACTATCTCTACGAGCGGATCAAAGGGAATGACAAGGCACGGAACTTTAGAATATCTAAGCTCCGAGGGTACAAGAACTTCGCACCAAACTCCCCTATCTCACTTGGCAACTTCACAGACGCAACAACAACAGCATCGCGCGCGATCGGATACAATAAAGGCACCATGCTCTTCGGCATGCTAGAAGATACCATAGGCAAAGAGGCCTTTGCGAAAGGGCTCAAACTTTTTTACACAAACAACAGGTTCAAATCAGCCACTTGGAACGATATCCGCCAGGCCTTTGAAGAGACTACAGGCACAGACCTGGCATGGTTCTTTAACCAATGGGTGGCGCAACCCGGCGCACCTAGACTCTCTATCTTTGATGTCACAATTGACGCTAATAAAGGAAACAGATACTCAATCGGCCTGACAGTAGAACAGATTAGACCGGTCTACCGACTCAACCTGCCTGTAGTGGTCACTACTGATAACGGAACCAAGAGAACAATAGTAGAGATAGATAAGAAACGGCAGACAGTACATATAGATGTCGATGAGAAACCGACTTCAATTGAAATTGACCCGGATTATACCCTCTTTCGCCTGCTCGACGACGATGAAGTACCACCCTCTTTCTCGGTCTTCTTCGGAGACAAAAACGGTGTAATAATCATGCCGGACTCAGGCGGCCCAAAGAGCAAGTACGCCCCCATAGCTGAACTACTTTCAAAAGATTACGGCCAAAAGATCGTTAGCTATGCTGACGCTGAAATAGAAGAGTACGCCTCTCAGAGATCTATACTTATACTCGGCTCTATGGATGAAAACCCTGTAAACAAACTCGTGTGGCAGTATTTTGAGGATACGATTCAGGTCAATCAAGAGAAAGTTACCATTGCCGGTAAGAGCTATCCGAGAACCGACAGCTTAGTTGGTGTTGCTATTAAAAACCCGTTAAACCCGGAAAAAAATATCTGCATCCTGTTCGGTGACACCGATAACACACTCAAGAACGGTAAAAGACTTAGATACTTCTCTAACAAAAGCTACGTCGTCTTTCAAGGAAACGGCTCTCCTGATAAGGGACTATTCCCTGGAATCAAGACACTTAAATACGACTTTCCTGCTAGAGACCAGAACTGATATTAAGTCATACTCAAAGCACGAAGCAAGATAATCGCTCATCTACTGCTTCTGTATTGACAAAGAGGCCCACTTAGGGTACAAAAATAGACCAAGCCAGTTTGGTCCCATCGTCTAGTGGCCCAGGACATCGCCCTCTCACGGCGAAAACGGGGGTTCGATTCCCCCTGGGACTGCCAACAGATTCAAGGGGTTAGCTTAATTGCTAATCCCTTTTTCCTTGAAGTGTGCTGGTTTTGTGCTGGAATTAGAGTAACTTGCCTCCAGCAGTTCAACAGCACCTCTCAGGTGAGCAGGTGTGATATGGGCATACCTTCTTGTCATTCTCGTATCCTTGTGACCCAAGAGATCAGCCAGAGTATCAAGGTCAACTCCTGCCTGACGGGTCCATGAAGCATAACAATGTCTCAGGTCATGATACCTAAAATCCTTTAACTTTGCTTTCTCTGTCGCTCTGTTAAATGCCCTTCGCACCACCACATTATAAAACGGCTTTCCATCACTGTTGCAAAAGACATAAGAGCTATCGATTCGAACAACCTGTAAGGCATTCACCAATACCTCATAAGCTGGCTCTGCCAATGGGATTATTAAAGGCTCTCCATTCTTCATTGTGTCACCTTCAATGGTAATTGTTCTGGCAGAAAGGTTTACTTGCGCCCTTTTCAAGTGCAAGACATTCCCCTGCCTGAGACCGGTCCATGCGGCAAGACTTACGAGGTCTTTAAGCCAATCATCACAACTATCAAGAAGCCTGTGAAACTCATCAAAGGAGAGGTGCCTTACGCGTTTCTTATCTGCATTGAGCTCCATCTCTATGACAGGCACTTCCTTAAGCCATTGCCATCGCTTTCTCGCAAGATTGAGCATCCTCTTGAGAATGTTCAATTGGCGATTGATAGTGGCTGGCTTTACCCCCTTTGCCTTCCTAAGCTGTTTGAAGTCGTCAATCAAAGCAGGTGTAATCTTAGAGAGAGTGTATGCTCCGAAGAACTCCTTGAGCTGCATAAAGTAACTCCGTGCTGATATCCAACTCTTTTGCTCCTTACCTACCTGTTGTTCATACTTCTCCGCAAGCTCCTCGAAGGTTCTTTTCTTGCCCTCATCAAAATCGAACCACTCTTCTTCTGCAAGCCGGGTCTTTAACTTAGCATAAATCCTTTCTGCAACCCTCTTGTCCATTGTTCCTGTAGATCTACGAACCTGCTTCCCATTTACATGAAAGCTCATTTGCCAGACTTTTGATTTGCCCCTTCTACTTAGCGGCATTATTACCCTCCTTTCTGAGCATGATCTAAGTCTGGTTTCCCAAAATGATTATACCTTGCCTCAGTAACCTATTCAATAGCGCTCTCAATGATCTCTTCGATTTTCTCGTCGCTAATTGCGTTACCTTTAAAATCTGGGGTAGATAGTGGCTCAATCTTTGACTCCTTAATCCATTCTTCTACTTCTGCAATGTCAAAACGCAGAAGGCGCCCAAATCTGTAGCACGGTATAGAACAGATATTTGCCCAAGAATAAAGGGTTGATTCCTTGACATTTATCCTCTCAGAGAGTTCTTTTATGGTTAACAGTTCCATAACTACCTTATCCACTGCAGAGCGCACAGTCCTTTCTTTTCTCTATGTCTTTCATTGTTTCCGGTACAAAACCACCAAGAAATACCTGCCTAAAATTCCAGTTCCGTTTTCTCTTCATTACAGTCGAGTCAATAGAGAATAGAACTAGACCAGAGATGATTTTCACAAGATCGATCACAGCTGGAGTATTAGGGCATGGCTCTCTTTCATTATTTACCGCATTAGGTAATGCACAACCTATACAAGCCTTACCAGGCTCCTGGATGAAAACATACCCAGTGTTGGCATTCTGATCCAAACCTGTAAAGATCACGGGTGTACTGGGATGAAAATATTTGGATACGTAGATACGTGTCTCGTCGTTGTCTGGTGCACAAACAACGATATCGCAATTAACATCCGTTCCATCCTCAATTACCTTCTGGATCATATATGGATATGCACATATCAGAGTACCATTAACCCCTTCCTTGACTAGGTTTCTGGCTAAGGAAGTCGCCTTGTTTTTGTACAGGTCTTCCTCATAAAAAAACTGCCTAGATAGGTTCGAGAGCTCAACGGTGTCTTCATCAGATATCGTAAGACCCCCGATGCCCTTTTTAAGTAAGCCGTGGGATATTTCACCACCCAAACCACCTGCACCGATTAGAAGAGACACCAGTCTGTCCATGCGCGATTGATCAAACCCATGGATTCGTTCCTGCCTATCGGTCACGCTTTCGTGTGGATCAGACTTCACTTGTCTTGATATGAACTTACTCGACTTCAACGAGGCGGTATATTTTGTCATTGACCTTCTCCACTCCCTTACCGAAGATATTTATCTCGAATTCTTTTGAGGAAAAGAACCTTACAAATCCGTCTCTACTAAATATGGCCCCGATACTATCGTAACCACCCTTAAGTAGTAACTTGTCTAAGGCCATATCAGTACCCGATGGAGATATTGAGCCGACGCCGCTTCCAGGATGTATATGGATACAGGCCCATAACCTGTATCCGTAGTCACTTAAGTAAATCAAAGCTTCCCTGATCGCGTCGGTATCAGCCTTTGCATAGACCATGCTCTGTTCCTGAAGCTTGAGATCAATAATTTTATCCATGACCTTTTCTTGTCTAACCTCTGGTCCGGTAACGAAATGCAAAGACTCAACCTCTTGCTTGTTTAACAGTTCAAAGCTATCTCTGAGAAACAATGAGCTTGTCAGGTAGGACCTTTTTGTTTTTACTTCCTCGACGCCATGTACGCTGGTATCTGAACGGTTATCTAAGTGACTGTCTATTTTGGTAGCTATTCCAGATGCCGCATGTTGATATTTACGAATTGCGTCTTCTACATACCCAGGATTTCTCTTGGCCTGACGTCTTAGTTGCTTGAACGAATAATTGATATCTTCTATAACCCTTTTCCTCAGCATATCAACCCGCTGTCTCCGTCTTCTTAGTTTCAAGATATCCATCGTTTGTTCCTTTCTGCCCTAAAAGAATCTGATATTAATTTCTCCACCGTTATGATGCCCGAGCTTACATCCCTTGGTTTCTTGCTAAAGTGGATAAAGTATCGACTATTCCCTTTGTACGTAAAGCAAGCCTTATGACTCCCCTTCAGTAGTTCCTTAGGCGGATCAAAGATGTAAAAATTAAACTTTCCAAGATAGCTTTCGTTGATTACACCACGCCACCGTCCAAAGTCACTAACGAAATGACCTGCATACTCGCCATTGAATCGTCGCCAGCCATTTTCTTTCCAGTAAGGGTATTCCTTGCCGACAGCTTTTACGTCAATCTTTGTACTTTTAAAAGATGAAAAAGATAGTCCCGTGAGGTTCCGCATTGACCTAGTCCTTACAAGTTGAACACTTTTTTTTTAAGCCCATAGCTCCTGTCACCCCATGTTTTATTGTCCTGATCAGTTGCGACATTACGAGTCTTATCCAGAAAATCACTTATTCTACTATTTAGCATACCGAGTGTAGTGCGGGGGACTGAGTCCCCCCCGCCTACAGATACATCCTCGGGCGTTGCATAAAACTTCTCAGAATCCATCGCCATAGAGAATATGTTGGTTTCAGGGGTAAGTAGTTCCCCACCCTTTCTTGTAAGCTGATACCCAACAAGGTTAGCTTCCTTCATAACTTCTCCTACTGTTGCACCTTCGGATATTCCAATGTCTTTGATCTCACCGCTTGCCGCGACGACTATTGATATTTGCTTTTCCATTTTTTTACCTCCGTAGTTTTGTTCACGCTTGAATTTTTAGCTTACCAAGCCACCCCTTTTTGCCCGTAATGCCATACAACTAATAGCTATATTAGCTTCCATATTTGCCGCGTTCTTATTCCCTTTATTCCATGAATTTCTTCCGTAATTTATTCCGGGTTTATTCCACTTAAATTCCGCCTTATTCTGTACTATTTATTATTCTTTAAATTCGGAATAAAATCGTCCAATACTAGAAACCGTACTTTCTCTAATACGAACATATTTAATTTCCTACTGGCCCTCCTCTCTATCCGGTTGGAGATTTTCTTATTTATTGAAATGATCCACACCTTGTCACAACCTACGCTTAGATCAAGAATAATGTTCTCAACCGCATGCCTTTCAGTCAGCTGGACCTCAGCTGCTATCGTGTGCCGGGTGCGTTTGCTTTGTAAAAGGACGTCTATCTTCTTTCCCTTGATATAATGTTCTTTTATGGCGATCCAATCCGCTACCTGTGCTTGCGCTTTAATACTGTCTTGAATATCGTTGTGAATTTCACTTCGCACTTATGTACCTCAAGCCCTCTTCTGTTAACTTAAGCACTTTTGTGGGCCTTCCTCTCTTGCCTGTATGCCTAACATCTTCTTCAATTAGGCCGTTATCAAGTGCCTTCTTTTTTAAGGCGTCTCCTTTCCTTGCGGAATGACTGAGCGCCTTATAAATATCCGTAAGTTTTACTTCGGGATGGCCGTTAACGTACTTCAAAAGTCTCTCTAAGTCTTCTAAAGGGTTCGTAGTCACAGTAGGTAAGGTCCTCGTTAATGCTCTCACCCTCGAGATGCTACTATCAGTTATATTTCTACTAACTACGCGAACCGTCTTCTCTCTTAGGAACCCTGAACCCAGTGAATTAAGTTGGGCAACTTTCTCCTTCATCAGCATTTTTAGCTCTGCATCAGTAATATGTCTTTGAACCTTTGACTTATAGGTCATGATACGGAATGGATAGGGGTACTCGGCTATCTTCACTAAAGCCACATGTCTCCCGAGTTGTGGAATCATCTGTCTCTGTCCCTCATTGCAGCCCATGGCGGTCGATATTTCTCGTATCTCTTTCGGGACGCTATGTTGAAAGCTAACGAAACAGCTTGCGGCTCTCGTAAAGCCTGCAAGTTCTGTCGCGAACTGGTCGCTAATGAACCACGCGCATCCCAAGGAACGGCTCTTGGTGTACATGTCCTTAATGTAGTTTGTACCTTCACCGATACGCGATTTGCCGAAGACACACTTGGCTTCATCGACCACGATAACCCTATTAACTCTATGCCGCTCCTCACCAATTAGACCTTGACGTTGATACTGTCTGCACTTCAGTTTCATGTACCAAGAGCGTTTGTCTTCACTCAGATCGCCGATCTCGTATGAGATAAAGCTGTGTTTATCAAGCTGATCAAGAGAGTATCCTCTCCGGCAGTCAGCCATGCCTTTGAAGGATCTAATTATGTAATCCAGTTTCCTCAGAGCTGTTCTGATCTTGTTCTTCTCTGCGGTTTTTGTGCCTGGTCTAACTAGTTTCTCCTGGACAAACTTTTTAAGGTCGTTAAACGATGGAGGTTCACAACCGTTATTGACTTTGGATTTATGATAAAGCTCGGCGCTGAAATTAAAGAGCATCTCTTTTGTCTCATCTCTGATACTGAAGTCCTGCTGTGTTATCTCCCAAATGAACTGAAGGTGATCTTCTGGAGAGCCTATTGGTTCAAGAGGGTTGAACCAATCATCGTAGTGATTTATGACAAGGCCATTCTCGCAACCCGAAACCTGCATGAGGTTTCTATAGTCCATTGCAACATCAAATACAGCCACTCGTATACCGAGTGCTATGAATTGAGGAATAAGAGATAGGTTGAGTTCAGTTTTCCCCATCCCGAAAGTTCCGTAGCTCGTCTGGTTCCCGCTAAATTGTTCTATTCTAAGCTTTACATCCATATTGGAGTCGATAATTCTGCCGATAGTAATAACACCGCCATTGAAAAGATCACTCGGGAGGCTGTTGTTTTCCCTTCTCTTTTCCTCAATCCTCTTCCATAATCGCTGCTCGACCATTCTGACTTGGTGTTTTATCAGTGAGTGGTTCCTACTAAAGGCCCGGACAACTGCTAGAGCATTCAGCACAAATTTTTCCCGCTCAGCACCGGCCTCAATGGCCAATTCGTTGATGTAGTCTGCTGCCTTCTGTGCATAGCTCCGTAAATCAATCGTTGACTTAGTAGAACTACCCGTATGGCTGAATTTTTCAAAATTACTTCCCACCGTCATCTCCGTTTCTTTTCATTCTCTTGCCAAGTATCGTGCTCATCCATAGCCTGCTTGTAATGCTTAAGGCAGTAGGGCGTTATTTTTTCACCAAGTTCAAACATATATACATGCTTCAAGCAGAGAGGTTTTTTGCAGCCGTATATGTGGCAGTTAAAAATATATGAATCATATTCACAACAAATATCGCACTGCCCCTTAATTTCGTTCTCTTTAACTCTGTGACCGGATTTTACTATCAGCATAGGCTTTTCTACTTCAGACTCCATGCCCTCTTTAGTTGGGCGTATCTTTCTTATCCATGAAGTCCAACCATCATTGCTTGCTTTGGTTGGCTTTATTTTCACACTTTCTTCACTTAAGCTACCTTCAGCCTCCGGAACATCAGGTACTTGTGACTTTTTAGACTCAAGAGAAGGTTGGGAGTTCTTGTTTGTATCTCTGATCCCTATTAATTTTGTCTTCTTCATAATCCCCTACATACTTGCTATAATTTGAACAATCAAACCAATCCATATTGAAGCTATAATGATTTTTTTAAGTCTTAATTGATTCCCTAACCGCGGTGTTATGAAGAAAGCTAGCCTGCTAGGAAGAAATATTATGCAGCACAGTGCAATAAGAAAATTAAGTGTTAGGAACTCTTTTCCTATGTTTCTAAATTCCTCTACAGGAACATACAAAGAAATCGCTATGCTAAGTACTGCTATACAGACTTGAGAATGAACCGTACGCCATGGAAGGTATACCCATGCTGCAAAGAGCGTAGTGCTGCTTAACGCAAGTAAGAAGCCAACTCTTAAGATATACGAGCTCAAGCCCATAGGTAGGTAGTAAATCAAATCAAAAACAAAATCTCTCGATTGCACTAAAATATCCATTTACACACCTTCTATAGTCGTAAAATTCATTGTTGTCCCATACGCATATTGTAAAACTCACTATTATCTGAGAAAATAGCTAAAAGATATTGGTTGATATTATCTATATTGTGTGTCAAATTATAATCTTTGTCAACGCTAAGTACCCGTAAGTACTAAGGAAACCCATGAATTACTCTAAGAAAACTATCAAACAACTGGCTCGAAAAGAAGATAAGGCTGATAAAGGTATCTATATGTTCATCAATAAGATGTTCAAAGAAACCAAGCGGTTAAGAGCCAATAGTCCCGTGATAGTGAGTATAGCCAAACACCAACAAACCCTTCATTATGCATATAAAAGTGAAAGTAGGAGAGGGAAAAGAGGTGGGCGCTTCAAGAAGATAGAATTTATGATGATTGGTTGTGCGTTTTACTACCTAGCTAAATGCACTTTAAAAGGGCGAGTAGGCGATTTCAACATTGGTGAGAATGAATTTGCAAGATATGTATGGTTAATAACGGACAACACTGATTATAAGGCAGACCAGCTTAGGTCAGAAGTAACGTGTTTAAATGATGTGAATAATATTATACGGAACTTTTATGCTTATGATCTTGACGGTATTATTGCTGACTATACTCTTAAAAGCATAGGACATGAACTTGGTAAGAATGGTTGTGCCTTAAAACCAAAATTTATAACAGTTCCCCAAATCGAAAATGATAATAAAGATAATAGAGTAGAAAGTCTATTCAAGAGGGTCAAAGAGAAACTTGGAGAATTAGAAGAGCATGGATATGCGAAAGAAGAATATAAAGGGGATAAAGACGTAATCCATAATAAAAGAATGATCCATGAGAAGTCTAATAGACTTCATATGATTGCAATAAAAGCAGTAGAGTCCTTGATGAAAACTTATGAACAGGAAGGAGGGTTACATGGACAAGGTTCAGAAGAACTTGAGAATTCATTAAGTAATATCGATGATTATATGGCTATAATTATTGCTATGCTATTAATAGATAAGCAGGAGGGAGAGGAACCGTACAGTAAAATAACGATAGCTGACTCTCAGTCTGAAGGTCTTGCTCTGGTTAAACTAATCTTATCTATGACGTTATCTGAATTGCGAGATAATAAGTCTGCATCACTAGATGAGATACTTGATCGTCTTATTAGTATCTTTACAACAAAAGCAGGCCTATCGGAAGTTTCTCCCGTGAATAAGTTAATAAGAGAC
The DNA here is from genome assembly GCA_029262515.1 of Deltaproteobacteria bacterium. Taxonomy (GTDB): domain Bacteria; phylum Desulfobacterota; class GWC2-55-46; order GWC2-55-46; family JADFVP01; genus JADFVP01. The sequence continues at coordinate 85,740 of JAJCZH010000024.1, forward strand.
CCAAAAGATAAGCCTACATGGTTAATACAGCATGGATTGCGCAATGAGGATATCAAAAGAAGAGATGAATTAATTATTGCAACAACAACAAGCTTCTTTTCGACAGGTTTGGCAACAGTCCTTGCTGAGAAATTTACAGATGTCATGAGCACTAGTAGTAAACGACAAATTTCCGTCAAACACGCTTCTCTTGGTTCTGGAGAAGCGGTTTCTTTGTTAAGGAGCAGGTGTGCCGACATGGCACTCATTCATTCGCCCTTTCACGAAGAATTATTTTTGGCTTCAGAAGAAACTTCCTCCAGCACTAAATTAATGAGAAATAATTTTGTTTTAGTTGGGCCACCAGAGTCGTCTAAGGTCAAGCCCAAAACCCTTATGGATGCATTACGTTATATATATAATAATGGAGATTTTCTTAGTCGAAATGATTTCTCTGGAACCCATTTATGTGAACTGCAACTTTGGAAGCACTTTTTTTGTCCTTCAGAAATCGGGCTTGAAGTTACAAAAAAATATCTTCGGAACTGGGAAAAATACAACCTATTACAAGTAGAGGAGTACAAGCAGATCGACAAAAACTTGCTAATATCTACTAGAGGCATGGAAGAGGCATTAAGAACAGCAAGCGTGAACGGGTACTATATAATATCAGATGCTGGAACATTTTCTTATAATCAGAGCAGCCTTAAATTAGAAGTTTTTTTTAGAAATAACAATGAAAAGCTGTTAAACAATGACTATAGTTTAATTACACTGAATAGTCCGGGAACGAATTTTGAACTAGCTAAGCAATATCGTGATTTTGTGTCTAGTGCTGAAGGAAAAGAGATCATAGCTAGTTATGTCGATGCTGGTGGAAATGAATTATTCACAGTTATATAGTTTTTTAAAGTTGCAAGGCGGGCACAAGCTCGTATGAACCCGTGCCCACCCCTGTCTAATATATTGTTACCACGGAATGTCTGGTACTGCGGCTGGCAGTGTAGTCGCTTCCACCCTTTCTATCATCTCGATAAGCTGAAAGCCTATCTTCCTGATCGTATTACCAGCCAAAAGAACTCTCTCCACCTCTTCACTCCACGAGGCAATATAAGGAAACGAGTATCCGGATGAGTTGAGGCCAAAGTGAGCGGACGTTATGAACGCTACGCCTTCAGCTATTACTTCGCCAGTTAGTCGGTCGTGCTTTTCAAGTTCCTTATCGTTCTGTCCATTTATGGCCAGGTGGTGGGCGAGCTCATGCAAGAGCGTCTTGCATTGTTCCTCAACCGTCAGCCTACTTGAGAGCACGATCTGCTGCTCCTTAGGTTTATAGTAGCCTCTTGCTTCGCCTTCAATATCCTCGTAGTCAACCGGTACCGGTGAAGCCCGGAAAATCCTATCAAAGAGATCTTGAGCGTCACCGTCCATCACCGGCATCTCTGTCTCGATCTCCGGCACAGACTTACCATCCGTCTGCTCCACATCAAAAACATATACCGCACGAAAGCCTATTAGCCTCTCTACTTCTGTTTCAGCCACCTCCAGGTTTGATTTTGTATTCATTCGGGTAGTATTCTCCTTTACCTTCTTGATTACGGGTGCAAATATCGCTATCCCTTTTTCACCCTTCTTTATGTGTCTACCCAGTGAGTTCCACGTCTTCATGCCTGCCACATGTGTTACTCCTTTACGCTGTGACCATATGAGCAGCGTGTTGCCGAAGCTGTACCTTCTAAACTTCGATGAAAAGGTTATGAAGTCTTTGAAGGATTCAGACTCCATAACCTGCTTTACGCCTTCAACCAGTTTTGCATGGTATTCTTTTATCTTGATCATCTTCATGTCTATATCTCCTACTTAGAAATTAAAAAAACCCGCTCAAGGACGGGTTTTAGTGTGTGTCAAAAGACTCTATTGTCTCTTGAGCATAAAAAAAGAGGCGCAAAAAGCGCCCCTTAAAGGTAGAACTATTAAAATCTCATCTCTCGACGACAAAGCCTTGCTAGGTTACAGTCAGGTTTTGTCTATACCGTTCACGGCAAGATTGATAAACGATGCACGCCTACTAATCCATTACTCCTCTAGTTACACGACCAAAGATGCATAGTACTTGTGGCTATATCTCCTTTCCGAAGCACATAGGCTTCTAAATATTGGGGTGTTTCCTTGAGAGTAGTGACTGGTTTTTTTTAAAGGTTGTCGGATGTTGGACGGGTGGGGAAATGTATCTCCAGCTACAGTATGCACAATATACATACTACATATTCTAATATAGAATCAAACTCAGCAATTTACGTACAGATAAGTAGAATACTAAAAACCTAATTTTTTGTATCTTGGAGCAACCTTATAACTTAGCCGCTTTCCTATATCATTCAATTGCAGCTGTGTAGTCCTTTGGTATACTAATGCCATACTGATACATAAGGCCGAGATCAAATTGAGCAGAAGTATCTCCTTGCGCAGCAAGAACTTTAGTTTCATTAAATGATAATCCAAAATCATCTTCTTCAAAAGCCATCAAGCCCACCACATAGTCTGGAAAAATAATTGTCTTTGTTTTGTCGATACTCACAGTATTTCTGAATATCTGTGACAGTAAGAACATTTAAAATATATAATATAATAGAATCTACCACAAGTGTGCACTATAAAGAAAAGGCCGTATAATACACATACCAGATAGAGCCTTTTCGCTATTGAACTTCAAAAATATCTATTAGATCCTATGATTTTCACTTGATTAGTTGCCATATTCTCCTTTGTTAGTTTTTCATTTATTTGTTTCTCTGCTGCTGAGTTAGTGGCTACACAAATTATCCTCTGGTAATCTGAACATTTTTTGATGTTCTCTATTGGTTTGCTTTTGCCTGTCTCTATCTCAACGGCAGTTTCCTGGCCGTCTTTTTCTACGACCATGTCGATAGTCTTGCCCTGGCCGATTGGCACTTCGTGCTTTACATTGTAGCCCATATTTTTATAATGGTAAGATACTTTCATTCGCCAGTATTCGTGCACAACACCGCCCTTAAAGCCCTTCAGGTAATTGAGGCCAAGAGACTTAATCATCTCCTTACCGGTCTTGGTTGGTTCAAGTAAGAGTACTCGTGCGTTCTTGGTTGGAAGCGATACCGGGTTTAATATCTCTTTTTCTATGAGAGTATTCTTTATTTCATTTCCTTTCTCAACGCTCAGACCCAGCCTCTTGTATCGATTACTGACTCCAGAGAGAGGGTGTGCTGTGATGTCTTTTAGAAATTCGGTCTCTTCCTTGCTTAATATATCTGTTATCCGAATCTCGTTATTTTGGATTATCTGAGCCTCTGGGAGGCTATTCTTTTCCGAATCAGTAGAAGAACTTATCAATAGATCATTTTGCATATGACGCCTAATGTCTTCGTTACTGACCGTGCCTTTCTTTATTGCTGCGTGGGGGAAGCGCAGCAGAAAGGGATTTGGGTGTTCTGTCTTAACTATTGCTTCTCCGGTCTTTAGTTTGCCGAAGTGCTTTTGTTCATCTAAGTCGAGAAGAAGTGCTTTTGAGACTTGCCGTATGTCATCCTGGTGACGAAGTTGCATTGCAACTAAAGTGTTTATGTTTGCCAACGCTGTATTAGATATAAGGGAGGGGGACTGGTCTAATATACAAAAACCTTGGCCTAGTTCTCTCAGCTCTCTTAAACATAAGTCCGTTATCGTCTCCTCCTGCTCCTTTTTTTTCAGGAGCATGTGATGTGCTTCTTCTATTATGAATAGGTGGCGTAATTCTTCGTCACGCTCTCTATCTTCGTTGACCCTGAAAAGATATGTTTGCAATAAAAGGCTTTCCACTAAAAATGCCTTTGTAGTCTGTGGAAGAGTGTCGAGTTCAAGTACAACTTTTTGGCTAAGAAGGTTTTGAATGTCTATGGAATGTTCAGTGTTGAAGACGTCGCCCACTGGGCCGAATGTCAGGTCTTGCAATGTTCTCATGGCAGATGCCTTCCAGAGTGACTCCCGACCGCTGACCTTAAGTAGGTCTAGGTGTTGTTGCACATCCTTGAAGGTTGGAGCTTTTGTCATCTCTGAATAAATTCCACACTCTTTGTAGACACTGTCAATTGTGATTTGGAGTAGTGTGTCTACTCCGTAAGATACGAAGTGCGAATGATTGATAACATCAATGAGTTTATTGATGTAGGTTTTGGGATCAACACCTTTAGGTGGTATGAGTGGGTTGAAATGAAATGGAGCGACTGACTTGCCAACGGTATAAATCTTCAGATTCTTTCCTATTTGTGTTTTTAATAGGTCTCTATAATTCTGTTTCCAGTCCGTTATCAGAAAAGGGATGTTGTTATAATGGAGGTTAGCGATTAGATAGAAGCAGGAGTTAGTCTTACCTGATCCGGTTGTGCCAAAAATGCCTACGTGCCTACAGAGATTTTTTTTCTTGAGATAAAAAGTGTGACACGCCTTGCCATTATATATTATGTCTCCTATGGGATACTCACCTGTTAGGTTTTCAGGGGGTGGCAATAGGATCTCATCCTCATTTAGCTTCTGAACTCTTACGAGGTTTATGGCCTCTTCTACTCCGGATCTTCCCTTAAAGTCTTCGAGCAGGTAGAGCTTGTGTAGCTTATTGGCCTTACCTCCTATAATGGGTTCTAGCTTCTTACAGGTTTCGTCCGGTTTCATTCTAAAAGGTTCTTCTTGTTCTTGATGTCTCTATATTCTGCAACGATATTTAGGAGGTAAAGTCGGAGTTTTGAGGTATCCTTCCAGTACTCAACGATCTCGCTCCATTTGGTCTTTTCGAGTAAATCGATCTTCTTTTCTAGTGACCCCTTTTCACTACTATCAAGAAACGATGTGAACTTATGTTGATATAGCTCAGAAGACGTCTCAATAAGCTCGTACTCAATCTCTGAGATGATTTTAGTATTAATCTCTCTTCGTTTGTAAATCTCTTGGTACAGGCCGATGATCTTGTCCGTGAGGTTGGATGACTTCTGATCTAGAAAGTCACATGTCGGATTGACTCCTGAATTGTCATGCAGATAGTACTTTGGATCAAATGGGATATATGGTTCTTGTGGTGTCATTACTGAAGAGTAGAGGGTGGCAGTATTTAAGGTTTATCGGATGGGGTGTGTAGATAAATTACATTATGACCTTTCGTAGTGACAATCAAACTGGGGCGAGCATGGATTCATACGAGCCTATGCTCGCTCGCTGAAGATAAAATTTACACACGACTTCTCTGATCAGAGAGAATGCTTACTACACATGCAAATCAACAATAATTCAATTCATCCAGGATGCAGACTCCACCTACAAATGCGCACTTGTAGGAAAGCTTATAATTGAAGGTTTTAGCTGAAATGAGTTAACGCAGATAAGGGGCGAAATGGGCGGTTGAAAACAGCCATTACTGACCCTCTTGAACGTCCTGTTCTTGCGGTTCTCCTATCTTGGCGAAATATTCGATAGATTCATTCATAATCTTGATCCGCTCTTCCCAATCGAAATATTCAGCAATTACACGGAGAGCAAAATCACTGTCCTTAAGCGGCTTTAATATACCTGAATACCGTTGTTCGTATAAGTCCCATGTAGCCAAATATTTTGAACGAACTTGAGGGAGTGGATGTTCCCGCATATGTTTGAATATGTCAGACAAATAACGGATGTCACTTACTATATCAACCAATCCATCCAAAACGATTGGATGCACTGGCAAGCGTCCACCATTATCATGGTTTAATCGCTCAAGATTCCGGTTCAAGTAAACAAAATGCAAATCTTCTTTGAATATTGTAGTACGAAAATATTTATTTCGTTTGTTACATTCTGATGAAATAAAAAGACCAATTGCTGGGATGTTTTTTTCTAGAGTATATGCGCTAATTAATGATTTGCCAAAAAAACATTCAACATTTTTTAGATTGTAGTGCTCAAAATTGCCTTTTAAAAGCACGGCTCGGAAGAAAATTCCTTGACCAGTAAGTCTAAATAACAGATCTTCCGCAAACTCTATCAAATACCAGACAATGTCATTATGATCATTGTCACTTTCTGGTTCCCTGTCATTATAGACTAATACCGTGTCAGAGAATACAATCGTTTTGAAAAGATCATGTTTATGTGCATTCAGCGAATTAATGATGCCATATAACTGACGAATTTTGGTTGGATGATTTTCTACTAGTTTACTAAATCCAAGGATATCAATGTATAAAAGATATTTATCAGACATTCTGATCTCTAGAGTTTTAAGTGCCATAATGCCGCTAACCAGGCGTACGGCATGTTGTTTCTGTTAAATTAGCATGGTTAGGTAAGTTTCTAATTGTTATTGAAACATACTATAAGTCAATACTATCAGTACGAATTGGTTCGATATAAGTAACAGTCTTAATATGAATTACCTATTGTTAGCATTAGGTTTTAAGATGTCAGAAAATAAACCTAGGTATCAAGGTAATATTTGCTTCGATTGAATGGATATTTTTTTAATGTATTTAACACTTGTTTGTAGACTGTCTCAGAGTCCTTATCAATGTCATAGAGTAGTTCATACATCATTATTTGACTAATGAATGAATATTCTTCTTTTGAGAAATAGCCATCGATCTCTCCTTTTTCGTAAGGATAATTGTCGTTGTAAAATTGAACTCTAGTCCATTCTTCTAACAAGATATCTAGTGGGTTATGAGGTATATGCTTTAAAGTCAAAAAATAAAAAAAATGATCTTCTCCTTGCTTAACATACTTCCTAATAAATTTTTGCTCTAGAAAGTTTTTTCTTTCTACAGAGTCATAAAAAGAATTAACAAAGGGAGACCAGTCTCTAAGAAAAATTTTATATCTATCATAAATTCCCTCTATAACGGCAAAAGGAATAGTGAATTTCTCTTTGTACTTATCAGGCAATCCAGAAATTTTACACCAAGTATTTGTCATGCCCAATATATACAAAATTAAAAAAATTTGTGGTGTAACTGTTTGAAAATCTTCATCTTTGTAATTAGGTAGAACTTCATCAAGAAACACAAAAATTGCATTGATACCTTCATTGGTTACAGGTGTTATTTCTCCATATTTTGTAGCATTACTCTTTTTCTTAAACAAATCAAAAAAACTCACTATGACTCTCCACCTGGCATCCCAACGCGGATAATTTATAAAATACTTACACGTAGCAGAAAGAATGTAATCATTTTTTGAAGTTCTTGTCAAAGGTACCATGTCTTTAAGAAATTACTAATTACCATTAACAATCTGCATGATTTTATTTTGATATTTTTATGCTTGTTTCAGGAAGGAACAGAAAATCTTCGGATGATCTTTTAAGTGTGTATTAGTAGAAGTAATCATCACTTTTTCAGCTTCTGTCCGTAAGGTCGAGTTGTGCAAAATACGTTCAGAAATTGTCGGGAATCTTATCCCCAGAAGATTCTAGTGGGATCCTCGTCGATTTCTTTTATTATCTCACCTATTTTTTTGGTAGGTACTAATCCTGGATATTCGTGCCATTTGTTTCTTTGATCAGCACAGTAGAGAGTCCACCTGCCTGTCTTCTCATCATACCTCATCTGCGCTACGGGCAACGAGGTCCATTCTGTAAGTTCTTCTCTCCATGGAGCCCTTTCCTCAAATATAGTCGCACAACTCCCCCTGAACTTGAAGGCTAGCCGCACCTTGTCTCTCACATGCGAGGGCACGCGCTTTTCGCAGAACTTTTGTATCTTCATTTCTGCATGTGTCTTGATAAGTGTTGGTAGAGGCATCTATACCTGTCTATCTCAATGCCAAGATTGTTGGGCCGATCAGGCTGGAGCAATTGGATCGGAAAGAGCGTCTTTCACTAGCCCTTTCTTCAACGCTATCCACTCATACGCTTTGTCCAGTACCAATCTTACTCTTGGAACTTCATTAAAGTCAAGGCTGTTGGTCTTCTGCCATTCTCCTTTGTCGTTCTTGTAGCCGACATCGAGTACCACCTTGGGTATCTTTATCTTCTCGCCATCTTTTTCTATCTCGTTTTCAAATATACTTGCTGAGCAGTTGCCTGCTCTAAATGTTTTTATTGGTTTTGCCATTTTCTTTTGCCTCCATATTCTTTTTATAAATAATTGAGTTTGCTTTAAGTAGGAGGTTCTTCGCTTCTTTCTCCAGCTTTGTCATTCTGATATCGAAGTATGAGTCTATGAAGTGTCCTCTTATGTGTCGAAGCAGTTCAAGGTTTGACTGGACCGATGAAGCCTCAAATTCTATCTCCTTTTGAGTTCCATACCGAAGAGCCTTTTTTAGCCACTTTAGGGATTCCTCAATTAAGTGTATCTGTTCCTGTATCCTCCAGTAGTCAGTCCATCTCATTCTCTTTTGCCTCTAGCATCCTGCTTATTTTTTCTCTGTTCTCATTGATCCGTTTTGCCAGCTCACGGTTCTCATCCTCAAGCTTTTTTATTGGATCCTGGAATTTGTCCAATATGAGCTTGCTAACGACCGCCGACATGCTGATGGCGTCTACCTTCTTTAGAAGGTTGTATGCCCTCACGTCTATAGTCCAGTTGACCCTTATCCTTCGTGCCATTTTATACATATACAGATACAGACGTTTTGATGGCTTCTGTACATGCCATCAAAAGCCATGCAAAAGTCATCTTCTATTACTCTTCTAATTATCTTAATCTCGTCTATAAATGCCTGCCTGCGTTTTTCTCCTAAATATATATACCTACATCTTCATCTGCCTTTTCTGTATCTGTATCTGTACTCTTGTTGCTGTATTGAGCTCTGTATTAAGCCTTGCTTCAAGCCTCAGCATTGCTCTATATGCTGATCTGCCTGTTGACTCTGCACGGCTAAGTTGCCTATACACCTTTTTGAACTTTCCTTTACTCAAGAGCACAATAGATTTTCTAGTGAACAACCGGATCCTTTTGATCAGCTTGAGTATTCGTTTTTTGCGCCTCATATATCTTGCATTTAGTAAGAGCCGCCTAAAGCCTCTAATGGACTCTTTTGGAACAAGGTACTTGAAACGAGTGTCCTTGATCCTTGAATAGAGAAGAACAACTCTTTTCTCTGCGTCTTCCAGTCTTTCAGCCGTAAGTGGTCCGTAGCTTCTACGGCTAAAAGTTTTCCGCAAGGCCTCGATATATGAGACAAGCCTCATGGTCTCTGCCATGAGGCTGCGGATGGTTTGAACCTTGCCCATACTTTCTAAGATCACTTTCCTTCTTCTACCTCGTCTTGTATCAGCCTGTCACAAGCCACTATGACAAAGTGGGATAGGTCACGGTACCTGACACCCCTATCTACAAACCTCCTTATCTTCTTTTTCATACTACTTTCCATACATACATCTAGTCTTACTTTTGCCATTTTTTCGCCTCCTTACTCGTTGTCAATCTAGCTATAGAATCTTTTGAGATCTCAGAATGAGTGGTGTCCGTTAATAGAACTATCTTGTCCGTAGTCTCCTCGACAAGAACGCCAACCTGCGTCCTCCCGGACCATTTAATATCCACAAAAACCTTCTTGCCTTTGAAAGCTGTGTAATTCAATTGCTTGCTCGCCATTTTATTTGGAACCGTCCTCATTTGGAGCTGTTCATTAGTATAGGTGGTTTGGTGGTATATAAACCTTTTGGTTTCTGGAGAAGCGCTAGAGGTGCCCATGGTATGGACCAGGTCGTTGTGAGAGAGAGGGGCACTGTATACGGGTTTGATCTAGGTTGATCTATTTATAGAGGAAGGGTAGTGAGCTCAAGAGTTAAAAGGGTGTCAGTATGGCCGGTACGGCTACAGGCTGATAACCGGCCTTTTAAGGAATGAAGGGTTTAGCGTCAATCATAAGCGCGTTGAACGGATATGGCGCATAGAGGGTCTCAAAGTACCGCAGAAACAACCTAAACGAAGACGTCTTTGGTTAAATAACGGGTCATGCATACGGCTACGGGCTGAACGCAAAGATCACGTATGGAGTTATGACTTTGTATTTGATCGTACGAATGATGGCAGAGCCATTAAGATGCTAAACATCATAGATGAGTACACTAGGGAGTGTCTGGCAATTAAGGTAGGAAGACAGTTGAGGAGCCAAGACGTCATAAAATGCCTTGGTGATCTTTTTATAAGCCGTGGCGTTCCTGAGCATATAAGGTCTGACAATGGTGCTGAGTTTACGGCCAATAAAGTAAGGGAGTGGCTTAAGCACCTCGGAGTAAAAACTCTCTTCATAGAGCCTGGCAGTCCCTGGGAGAATGGATACATCGAGTCCTTCAACGGCAAGCTCAGGTATGGACTACTCAGTACAGAGATATTCGATACACTCTTTGAAGCAAGAGTGTTGACTGAAAGGTGGAGGCAGGAGTACAATCAGATCAGGCCGCACAGCTCTCTTGGTTATCGGCCACCGGCACCAGAGACAAAAAAAACCTTATAGTATAAAGTGCTGAATTATTCACTCTAGGGGTGGACCGACTTATAGGGGCAGGTCAGGTCTGACAATGGTGCTGAGTTTACGGCCCATGCGATACGCAGGTGGCTAAAGCGGCTTGGAGTTAAAACTCTCTACATAGAGCCTGGCAGCCCCTGGGAGAATGGTTACATTGAATCCTTCAACGGTAAACTAAGGGATGAACTACTTAACGGGGAGGTGTTGGATACACTTCTTGAAGCACGAGTGTTGACTGAGAGATGGAGGCAGGGGTACAATCAGATCAGACCTCACAGCTCTCTTGGGTATCGACCACCGGCACTAGAAACCATCATTCCTCTGTAGGTTATAGGTGGAGGAAATTCACCTTAGAAGTTGACCGATAAATAGGGGCAGGTCACTAAAGACTACAGGAAGGAAAAGAGCGACACTCATCGGTGAAAGAAATTCACTCTTGGAGTGAACCAGCAAATAGGGGCAGCTCTGGTATGAGAACAACAGAAGAAATAAGAGAAGATGTGCTGAACTCTGCCTGGAAGAGGTTCGGCCACTTCGGCTATAACAAAACGACCATGGCCGAAATTGCCCACGACTGCGGAATGTCGGCTGCTAATCTATACAGATACTTCAACAACAAGTCCACTATCGGCGCTGGCATTGCCAAAAGGTATTTTGACAAAGAGAGTGAATTAATCAGTGAGGTGGTGAAGAGGACTGACTTAACTCCTAGGGAGAAGCTCGAAGAGGTGGTGCTTGCATCAGTTCGTTACAACTTTACTGAGTTCGAAAACACTCCCGCCATTATGGAGCTTATAGATCATATTTGCAGAGATGGACAGAATCTAATCAGCGACCACAAGAGTAAAGTGGTTGCTGAGATTGTTAATGTATTGGCTGAGGGAAACCTCTCGATGGACTTCAATGTCACGGACACCGAGGAGACAGCCGTGGCCATAAGGTTAGCCACCATCCCCTTCCACGTCACGCCAGTTTTCTTAAAACTTATAAACGCCGGACGGTCAAAGGATGAGATGGAATGTATGGCCAGAGGAGTAATTAAACTTATAACAAAAGGGATTGCAAAGAGGTGATATGTTTTTCAACTAGGGGAACGATTATACTTAGTTCCCCCTATCCCTATTCGCGGTAAAGCCTAGAGACAGTGACCTATTTAGACCACAATCCGCCAGAAAATCGCTCTGTAAGGGGTGCACAAAACCGGCTGAACTATTTGAGTAAGGTTCAGTTCAGCTCATGGTGGTCAAACCTTATTCTGCCAACTGAAAAGTTCTTAAAGAACTTACCTCACCGTTAACTGCTACAGCTCCCGCATAACCCGGTGCCGGGTCGAGTTTTTTCAATGTAAAGCTCGGCGATATATCAACAGCGCTGTCGTAGCTTAATAACGATGCGTGGCCACCAGAAAGAAGCTCTACCTCAAAGCTATCAAGAGGCATCCTGAGCCCCATCCCAAGTGCCTTGGTAAAGGCCTCCTTTATCGTCCAGTACTCATAAAATTTCTTCTTACGCTCCATAGCAGAGAAGTTCATTAACCTATCTATCTCTCCAAGCGAATAAAATTTTCTGGCAATATCGTCAACAGATGATCTGTCGCGCATATACTCAATATCAACCCCGAGTTCCCCCACAGTGCTTATGCCCACAAGTACAGCCTCTCGCGAATGTGAAATATTGAAATATAGAGGTTCTTTGAATGAGGCGTTACAAAGGGCGGGCTTCCCGAGCTCACTGCATACGAACTCCACATCGTGCGGAGCAATATCAAGATAGAGGCTCAGCACCTTCCGTAAAAATCCTCTGGCCGCTACAAAGGTATTGCGTCTCTCTTTCAAAACTGTTCTGTCGGCTCTATCAACCTCATCGGCTGAGAGCAGAGCATACGGGTACTCTTCTGTCCTGTCTATCCGGGCCTGCCAGAGGTGCACCTCGCTGCGACTAGGCACGGGGGGGCTTATGGTAACATCCTTCCCAACGATTCCGGGGCGACCGGATAATGGCTCCGCAACCATCACGTTGCCTTTACTGCAACTGTTGTCTTGCTGACTCCAGGCAAGAGCAGCCTTCCGCCGCTTATAGTAAAGAGCAGCTCTGCGATTGACGAGAATGTACGACTTATTAAAAGGGGAAAGATAGAGAGAGGGAGAGTCTTACCGCCAACATAGGTCTTAGAATCCACGTACCCGGCCTTTGCCAGCATTACGTTTATGGTTTTGGGTGAGAAATCACAGAGATGAAACGGTGGGTCGTAAAGGTTGTTCTTCACCTTGAATAGATCGAGAAGCTTAACGATGGGCGTGGTATGGGGAAGCCTCAGAACCAAAATACCTCCGGGGCGGAGTATGCTCTTTACGAGCTTGAGCGTAGCCAGTGGATCAGGAAGGTGTTCGAGCACATAAAACATGGTTATCGCATCAAAGGTCTCGCCAGAGGCAGCCATCTCCTCTATCGTCCTGCGTTCCACGTCGAGCCCCCGCTCTTTTGCCGATAAGACCGCCGGTTCAGAGATATCTATGCCGCTGCCATCCCATCCCCGCTGGCAGGCTTTTTCTACGAAGAACCCGTAACCGCACCCTATGTCCAGTACTCTGCCTTTGTCACAGAGCCTACTCTCAAGCATTGAGGCCGTCCAGGAAAAAACATCTTCCATATATTCTTTCCAGGCAAACGGGTCTTCCATCTTGTTTGATAGGTAGTCATAATAGAGCCCGCTCAAGGTACTCGCATCAGGCCTTGGGTTCACGTAGACAAAACCGCAACGCTGACACTCGACTATCTCAAAGGAGTTCTGCACAGTGACTCTGTTTGAGTCGCTCGACTCGCAGAGATTGCAGTTGGTATGCAAGATTGAACTATGAGTACTAACCATTTCCAAGAAACCTGAAAACCAGCTTAAAAAACCTTATGGTGTCGGTGAACTTATTTATCGAACTTGCAGCACCGTTATAGATAGTCCGTACCGGCGTGGAGTTAATCTTAAAGCCCTTTCTCGCCGCCTTTATTATAAGCTCGCTTTCGGTATCGTAGTTATTAGTCTCAAGTGTTACCTCGCATAAGAGACTGCACTTGATGGCCCTGAAGCCGCACTGGGTGTCCGACAAACGACACCCGGCAAGACTCGAAATGATACCGCTCATAAACTTGTTTGTAACGAGCCTTACAATGGGCATATCGACTGAATCGCCCATCCTGGAACCAACAACCATATCTACGTTGTTGGACTCCGCGGCCCTGATAAAGGACTGTATATCTTTAACATCATGCTGACCGTCGGCGTCCATGGTTATTACCCAGTCATAACCGCCCTCAATTGCGTACCTGAAACCGGCCTTAAGGGCTCCACCCTTACCGGTTCGAAACTGGTTTACGACCTTAACTGGAAGCGCTTCTATAATTTTTCCGGTTGAATCAGTGGAGCCATCGTTCACGACAAGAATGTCCGGAACTTCCCCTAAAGCATCTTCAATGACAGATAAAATTTTATCCGCTTCGTTGTACGCGGGGATGACAACCAGGTACTTCATTTATCTATTTTTCACTATTTTCTATACTGTCCGGCATTACTCTTCAATACCACCAACCATAACAAGTCCTCCCTCTGCCGCCACACCGCCGTCGACCAGGGCTTTAACCGTAAAGTTAGCCATAGAGGCGAACTCATGGTCGAGACTTACTTCTATGGTCAGCCGGTCGCCCGGAAAGACCGGGGACTTGAACTTGATCTCTTTTATACGCGCCAGAAAAGCTACCTGGCGACCCTCTTTGCCGTAATTCAAGACGAGTCCCGCAGCCTGAGCCATGGCCTCTACGATCAGGACACCGGGCATAACGGGCTTTTCAGGAAAGTGGCCCTGAAAAAATTCCTCATTACAAGAGACATTTTTTATAACTACCCCTTTCTCGGCACTCAGAGAGAGGACCTTATCTATCAGACGGAAAGGGTAGGCATGGGGAAGACCAGCGAGGGGCTCGTTACTGTCCATCCACAAAATCCGCTATCGTCGAGACAGTCACGAGTATCTTCTCAGCCGCGGCCTTGTCCGCTATGACCGAGTCAAACTCCTTTTGAAGACCCACAACAAGCTCAAGGGCGTCTATGGAGTCTAGATCCAGACCGCCGTCAGGGCCGAAGAGAGGATCGTCGTCATTTATCTCTTCAGGAGACATACTAAGCCTTAGCCTCCTTATGAGCATATCTTTAACCTTAGCCTTGGTATCATTTGTTGCCATCTATACACACCTCGTAGCTTTGATTCAAAGCGGGCCGACCAGTCGATCAAGGATCGATCAGGGGAGCCCGCCGCTTACCACTATAGTCTCGCCTGTAATATATGTCGCACTTCCTGAAGCCAGAAAAGTCACCACACCCGCCACCTCTTCGGGCCTGCCAAGGCGCTTTAATGGAATCAGTTCGAGCAACTTTTCTCTTGCCTCAGGAGGCACCTCATTCAACATCTCTGTTTCGACAGCGCCAGGAGCCACACAGTTAACAAGTATTCCAAAGGGTGCGACCTCCTTTGACAGCGCCTTTGTAAAAGCAATGATTCCGCCCTTTGAGGCAGAGTACGGAGTCTCTCCTGCAAGTCCGGTTATACCGCTAAGAGAAGAGATATTGATAATAACGCCTCTCCTCTCGCCTATCATATGCCTGACCACGCTCTTGCTCGCATTATAGAGCCCCTTGAGATTTGTCGAAATGACATCATCCCAGGAGGCCTCTTCGAGCAACATAAGAAAACCGCCCTTCGAGATACCGGCGCTGTTAACAAGTACGTCTATCCGTTCGTATCTCTCTATAACCGAGGCGACCATCTCTTCAACCTCGACGGTTGAGGAGATATCGGCCTGAACAGCGAAGGCCTCGCCGCCGGCAGAGTTGATCTCGGCGCAGACGCACTCCGCTTGCTCACGGCTTGAATTATAATTAACAACTACCCTGTCGCCCGCTTCTGCAAAGGCCAAACAGACGGCCCTGCCAATTCCACGGCTGCCACCGGTTACGAGTACAACTCTCTTTTCCATGAGTCATAAGTACCATAATTAAGATGAGAACTCAATCCTGCCGACTCTGATCCGCCCGGCCTCTCAGGCCAGCATATCCCATAAAACACCCTTCTTCCCAAGCCGCCTCAAGGTAGTAGTCAGCTCCAGCGACGAGCGAATCTCAAGGCCCGGAACCACCCAGTTGCTCTGTGAGGTGGCATACTCTCCGACCCTTGAGAGTAGTGATGCTTCAACCTCTTTCGAGACATAGAAAGACGGCTCAAGTAAAGACTCACCGTCGGCTACTACGCCCTCTTTGACGGCCAATGCATGCAGAGGAGTCTCCGGATATATCCGCACTCCTAGCATTGCAATTACGGCCCGTGGCTTAAGCCTCTCCATAAAAGCGAATGTCTCTTCAAGCGTCTCGGCAGTCTCGCCCGGGCCCCCTAGTATCAGGTAGTGCGCAACATCCAACCCGACGCTGTCACAGAGCCTCTGCGCACGCTCTACATCACTCTGGCTAAACCCTTTACCAAGCCCATCGAGAGTCCGGTCCACCCCTCCGTCGGTTCCAAACTCCACTCCGGTACAACCGGCACGCTTCATGACAAGAACAAGCTCTTTGCTCATACTCTTTGGAGAGACAAAGCATGTCCAGCTCACCTTTATATTGCGCCGAACGATCTCTTCGCAGATTCCGATGGCATGCGTCTCGGGAATATTAAAAATATCATCGACAAAAAAGATATGGTCTATTGAGTAATCCCGACACAGAGACTTCATCTCATCCACCACGTCAACAGGCTCTCTTAACCTGAGAGAGCTGCCTTCAAGCACCGGGTAGGTGCAATAAACGCACTTAAACGGGCACCCTCTCTTGGTCTGAATATTGGCCATGCCCCCAAGTTCAAAATACTTTTTATTATCTATAAACGAACGGGCCGGCATAACGGAGCAAAAGTCCAGATTGTACTCCTGTCTGTTCCTTATTGACAACCCGTCCTTGCAACCATCTCTGTAGATGAGGTTGGGGATATTGTCCGGGTCGGTGCCGGAAGCGAGAAGTTCGAGCAGAAGGGGCATAGAGGACTCACCCTCGCCGATAATTCCGTAATCGGCACCGAGGCTTTGGAGTATCTCTTCGGGAAACAGTGAAAAGCCAGAACCACCAAGGACTACTGGCGCTTCGGACTCAGTGCGTAATGTCTCTACAACTGTTTTAAAGTACGGAAGGTAAAAGATGCTACCAGGAAAGGTCAGGTTGTCGATATTTCTTATGGATATACCGACAAGGTCGGGCTGCGCATCAATCAGAGCCGCTTTAAGCGCACCAACGGGGTCGTCTTCAAAGCAGAGGTCCAGGGATGAGATATCGTGCCCTTTGCCCTGCAGGGACGCTGCAATATAGGCGAGCCCGAGTGGAGCTACCGGATATGGTATTTTCTCCCGGTTGACGCTAATCAGAAGTATCTTCATGTCTCAAAGCAGCTTTCGGGTCAGTCTTCACATCCCCATCTTCGTTATTGAGCCAGCAGGCCGGATCAGAGGCGAGGTAGTTGCCGGTCAACTGGTAGGCGTTTCCACGACATCCGTAACAGTCCAAGCTGTAGTCGCAGCTACTGCATTCCCCTTCAATATTATGACGTATCCCTCTCAGGTCCGTTATAACCTTGCTTGACTTGAGGATATCTTTAAGGGATTGCTCTCTGATGTTTCCGACAAAAAGGTTTATTCCCGTACATGGCTGAAGGTAGCCCTGCGAATTTATCAGACATGAGTAGAGGTGGCGCTTGCAACTAAAAGAGGCGATAGTCGGACGAGACGGCCAGATCTTATCAAACTTCTTAAGGTCTATATCCCTCAACTCACAGAAGATACGCTCCACCTCGGCGGGCTCTACCGCATACTCCATATACTCGCGGGCACGCCCCTGAATGGTCAACATCTCAAAGTACGGAATTATACCCCGCTCCTTTGCCCATATCCACATAGATGGAATCTCGTCGATATTCTGCTTCATGATCACTGTTTGGATGCCGAGTTGAAGCTCTTTATCCGGATAACCGGCATCCATCAGACACTTAATAGCACTTTGAATTTTCGCATGAGTTCCTTCGACGCCGACTAGGCTGTCCTGAATACGCTGATCCTGGCTATTGCACTTAACCACCACAGAGAGCCTATGAGCCTTAAAGAAGTCAGCAAGCTCTCGTGTTATTAAAACACCATTGGTAAAAATAGTCTGCTCGAGACCCATAGAGTAAATATATTTTACTACCTCACGCAGTCCCGAATACATGAGTGGCTCTCCACCGCCTATCAGTATAATTTTTTTCGCACCAAGCTCTGCGGCCTGAGCAATAGTATCCTTCAATTCATCCACGCTAAGCTCATCTGGCATCGCTTCACCTGCGCTCGCGTAACAATAAACGCAACGGATATTGCACTCCCTGCTAAATTCAAGCTCAAGCGAGAGTAGACCACCTCTCTTTAATGATTCATCGATCTCTTCACTCGTAAAATCCAGGCCGTGGATCACTTCATAGTTCAGTGCCATAAATCCGTTTCCTCCTTCGTTTGATACCTTGCCATATCGCAGACTAACTAACTCGATCAAGCAGCGTATTATCTTCTGTCTACAAAGGTCTGTCTCTTTCTAGAATTCCCACTCAAGAGCAACTTCTCCATATCAGCCGAAGGTACTACTTCAAGCTCTGGGGTAAACCTGGCATGAGCCCTGATAGATTCAGTCACTTCATCCTCAAAACCAGGAGCAAAATTCTCCGATCCGACTATCACCTTAATGCGGTCCGTTCCGTCATCGTTGGACAGAACAATAACCTGATAGCCGGTAATGCCGTTCAGACTGTAGAGCGCGTTCTTGATCGCTCCCGGATATACAGTCGTTCCTTTAACTTTTAGCCTGTGGGCCTTACGGCCTATAATAGGACCTATGCGCTGAGAGGGATTACCGCAGGAACAGTGAGAGGGCTCAATAAAGGTAATATCACCGGTTCTGTACCGCAACAGTGGCATCCCCTCTACCTTGAAGGTCGTAACCACCAGTTCACCGGGTTCTCCATCCGCCACCTGGTTGCCTTCATCGTCTAAAACCTCGACAAAAACAAAGTCAGGGTGTGCATGCATGCCTCTCTTCATTGCACACTCACTGAAAGCAATAGAGGCTTCTGTGATACCGTAAGTAGAAAAAGTAGCGACTCTCCACATATTTTCTACCATTTTACCAATGTTATTAGAAGAAAAATCACGGTTTCGTACAGTTTCTCCAATAAGAAGAGCCTTTTCGAGCTTAAGAGCCGATGGGTCTATACCCATGCCTTCCGCCTCTTTAGCAAGGTGGAGCAGAAAGGATGGCACGGCTATAATAGCTGACGGAGCCAGTTCTTCAAGTAGCCTTATCTGCCTTTTAGGATCACGCGGACCGGACCTGACTATCGTCGCGCCGCTCTGTCTCAGGCCAAGGCTATATGCGAGTCCGGCGATAAAGAGGCTGTCCATGGCCACGGCGACCTGGACCGTCTCCCCCGGGCCGACACCCATGACCGAAAATGTCCTTCTCTCGTTCTCGGCAAGCCTCTTAAGATCCCCTTCGGTAAGGGCGAAGAACAGCGGCTCTCCAGTAGTCCCGGTCGTGGAGACCACCTCGCGGACGCGCCTCTTATCGACCGAGAGAAATGGATCGTGGTCACTCTGGATATCCTCCTTGGAGGTAAGTGGAAGCCGTACGATATCTTCGATCGAACGGATATCCGAGGACCTTATCCCCGCTTCCCGGAGTAGATGTCCGTAATGCGGCGAGCACTCAAGGAGCTGATCGACAAGCTCACTCAGGAGGGCACCCTGTAGGCCGCCTATCAGGGCCGGATCCGTCATACCGGCCGGCAGGTTATAATCAAATCCCTTCAATCCAGACCTCAGATCATAAAGATGTTTCACTAAAACGGAAGTAGACAGAACTTCCGAAGCTATCGCCGAAAGAGACTATCGGCTGCTCTGAGAATTCGCAGGAGCGTACATTGCCGAGCGCTCGGGTAAAGGCTCCAAAGCTCTCCCCTATTGAGTACAAGCTCTGTTCAGCGCCTCCCAGCTCGCCGAAATCCTCTAGACAAAACTCACCTTGCCCCGAACCGACAAGCAAGGTGATCACCTTGCCTCTTGCCACGCCTCCGACGAGCACCTCTTCGGCAATACCTCCTCGAACAAGTTCTGCAGCATGTACAAGTGCTTTAAGAAAACTCAACGAACCGCTTGTCACGGTCAACGACTCGCCCTTTATCTCGAAGCGTATTGAGAGCCTGGCGGCCAGAGCATTTGGGCTCGTAAAGGGAAACTCCAGAGGGCTTGCCCCGAGCGGCCCATCCACCAGCACTCTCTTAAAGAAAGTCTCCTGCCAACCCTCTACGACGCCGTCCACACCGACAGCAAGGGCTGCGGGCTTTAATCCGCTTCTGGCAGCCTGCCTTATAGTCAAAGAAGCCGCCTCGATCAAAAGCGCCTCTTCGGTGAAGACCGTTCTCTCCTGAGAAGCCTCGGCTAGCTCAGCCGTGTCATCTATAACATTAACTCCGGTTATCCAAATCGTTCTCTTCATACACACTCTTTTAACTGCCGGGTGAAGTGAACAGTATCGCAGCATTCTGTCCGCCGAAACCTGCCGAGATAGAGAGCGTGGACTTTACGCAAGCCTGCCTGCCAATATCCGGAACATAGTCGAGGTCGCACTCCGGATCCATACTTTCAAGATTTAATGTCGGCGCTATAGACCCCGTAGACATAGTCATAAGACAGGCGGCTGCCTCTATTGCACCGGCGGCTCCAAAAGAATGGCCGAGAGCAGCCTTGAGAGAATTTACAGGCAGCCCGTAAGCCCCTTTGCCAAAGACCTTCTTAATGGCTTTTGTCTCCATCAAATCATTATAGGGAGTACCGGTTCCGTGCGCGCTGATATAATCGACACTCTCTTTACTCGCCTCTTTTAAAGCGGCCCTGATGGCCCGTGTAAGCCCGCGGCCTTCCCTGTCCGGCGCCGTCATATGGACGGCGTCAGCGCTTGACGCATATCCCCTGATAACCCCGTAGATGCGTGCCCCCCTCTCTTCGACGCGTCCCCTCTCCTCAAGAACCAGAAAGGCAGCCCCTTCACTAGGTGCAAGGCCGTTGCGGGTCGCATCAAACGGACGCACTACGGTATCGGTAAGGGCATGCAGGCTCGAAAAACCGCTATAGGCCATCTCACTCAAGGTGTCTCCGCCCCCGGCGAATACGACATCAACATGTCCCGCCTTTATCGCCCTGTATGCTAAACCGATAGCGTCGGTACCCGAGGAACAGGCAGTCGAAACCGTAGTTATCGGGCCGTGAATACCGTAGAGGCCTGCAAGGTTAACAGCCTCCAGGTGAAGTCCGCCTTGAGAGACCCCGGCAGCAGAACCACTTCTCCAAGCAGCCTCTTTATCGAAGATCGTTCCGAGCACTGTACCAAGTACCATCCCCACCCGGCTACTGTCGATTTCATCGAGCCTTAAGCCTGAATCTTTGATCGCGCCGCCTAAAGCGGTTTCAAGAAAAGAGGCCCACCTCGACCGACCCGGCTTGATTACAACGCCCCGTATCTCGGCGGCAAGATCAGAGCTATATGGCGAGGCGTCGAATAAAGAGACCCTGTTTACAGCACCACGGCCTTCTATTAGCAGTCTCCAGAACTCCTCAGTCCCTGCTCCGCACTCAAGGGGCGTAATAAGCCCCATGCCTGTCACAACAACCTCTATATTCTTCATCGCGCTTTTTCCAACACCCGGAGCGCCGAGGTGAGTATCGCGTCCTCATTAAAGAACGACCTGCACTCGGTAAATCCGATACGGGAGAATAGACTCCGCGTATCTCCTATACCATAAAAACCCTGCCAGCCCGCGCAGACGCTCTCGGCAAAGTCATGAGCAAGTATCTGCTGCCTAACCCACCTGTCCGTTATCATGGCCCTTTCCCTATCGGGATATGACCACCCGAGTGTTCCAAGTACTCCGCCCGGCTTAAGCACCCGAAAAACCTCCCGGTAAAAACCCTCGCGAAGCTCAGAGGGGATATACGGGTCGGCGAGGGTAAAATGTACGGCATCAAACGACCCGGAGCCATACGGCAAGGGGTCACCGAAACCCCGCCAGTTGTGGTCTATCAGAGCAGGCCTTCGATGAGAACCGGCCTTGTTTATCGCCCTCTCATTACATGTGGAACTGAAGTCAATGGCTACAAGCTCAATCTGCGGGTACCAACCAAGAATATCCTTAATGCCATGCCCGGGACCACAACAGAGGTCGAGCATTCTATAGTCCGGCCTGTCTTCTACATCCATAAGGCGCAGGAGTATATTCCTCAGCGACCTGAAGAGATGGTTTCCCAGGAAACTGGCCCATACGCGGGAATGCTCCTTTGAAAACGAGTAAGCAGACTCTCCGCCCCTGAGAAATTCAGGTGCGCTCTCTATGCAAAGCGTAAAGAATTCGAGTTGCTCCTCGTGGAGGCCTTCACCATCTCTCTGCTCCTCAGATAAAACTTCAAGCTCTTCAATTGATGACCGGGTATCTATAGATTTGTAGTCACCGGTAAGCCCCAACTCAACAACCCCTGCCTCGCAAAAGAAGTCCAGAAGCACTAACGCCATCCTTTGCCGTGGCGCTTCCGAGAGCCGGTAACCAAGTTTACTTTCAAGTGCCGTTAGGAACTGAGAACCGGTAAACTGACCCATTGAGTCAATGATGTCTAAAATTCCCTCCAGGGCGGCAAACTCAAGTACCCTTCTCGTAAGAACCCTGGAGAGGGAGATATACTGCAAAAGTTCCGTATCAACTCGAAGATCCATTGGTATCTATAACCTTTTAAGCACAGTGAATGCAGCCTCGTTAAGCAAACCTACCGAAGAGACAAGCGTACTTGTTAAATCAGTACTTGCGCTCCTGACTCGAAGGCTCGCCCATGACCACTCGGGGCCTGCTTGACCAAAATCACGATTTAAGAGAACCCGGTTCCTTTTAAGCGACAGAGCCGAGGCAATAACGCTCATAAGCGTAGATGCGCCGAAACTCTCTCCTGTAAGCTGTTTAATACTCGACACTGGAAGGGAATGAGCAAAAACCCTGCCTAAACCCACGCCTTCATGAGCGTCCATCTTCGACCCGTTGGCACAAGCCGTTACAGCCGAGATGTCAGCGGCTTCGACACCAGCCGCTTTAAGCGCCCTACGGGCTCCTCTTTCGATAGACTCTACAGAACTCTCCGAACCGCCTACGACTGCGGAGCAGACTTCGGCTACCGGAGTTACACCACGACTTAAAGCACGCTCGTGGCTTTCGAGAACAAGGGCGGCAGCCCCTTCACCGCACAAAAAACCGGCGTGCTCCATATTAAACGGCCTCATCTCTGTTCCGGATGTAAGTCTGAACTTCTTATAGGCCTCAATAACCCTCTCGCTAAGTTCTTCACAGGACAAGACCACGACAAAATCAACAGCACCCTCTTTTATCAAAGAAAGAGCAAGTGAGAGAGCCTGAATACCTACAGTCGGGCCACCTATAATGGTATGCGACGGGCCTCGTATAGCGAAAGCAAGGCTTGTATTACCGGTTGGCGCATTTAATACCGAGTCCGAAAAAAGAGCCGGACTGACGCTCTCCGGCCCCTCTCTTACAAGGTCTTCATGAAAATCGCAAGTCATACCGATAGCGCCATGCGTTACCCCTACAACCAGCCCGGCCCTTTCCAAATTATACTCGGTATTAAAAAGCCCCGCATCCTCAAGCGACTCCTTTACGGCACAAAGCCCGTAACGCGTCACCGTGGCCGAGCGCCTGAATCTTCTGTCGGCAAATACGTTCGCGAAATCAAACCCCTTAACCTCCGCAGAGGCAAAACCGGAGTCCGGAAACCTTGAAGAGGGGCCGATACCAGAGTGAGCGTCGAAGACGGCCTCCTCAAAGCACTCCTTACCGACACCAGCGGGGGTTACCAGGCCTATACCGCTTATTACGACCCTCATATACCCACCTCGGTAAGGTCCTGAAAAATTAAAGAGGCATTCGCACCGCCAAAGCCGAACGAGTTGGATAGCGCAGTACCTACCACAGCCCGGCAATCCGACTCGGTTGTAATAGATATGTCAATACCCGGATCAATATTTCTCAGATTGATATTCGGGGGCAAGAACCCCCCTTTGATAGCCATTATGGTAAATACCGCCTCTACGGCCCCGGCCCCGCCAAGCAAGTGCCCGATCATGGCCTTAGTCGAACTTACCGGAGTGCTCTTTTTAAAGATGGCACTTATTGCCCTCGCCTCCATCAGGTCGTTATAGACCGTTCCTGTCCCGTGTGCATTAATATAGTCAACCTTAGAGGCATCAATGCCAGCGTCGTTAAGTGCGCCCTCCATGGCCCTGCGTGCGCCGTCTCCATCCGGAGAGGGCCTGGTTATATGATAGGCGTCAGAGGTTGAGCCATAGCCGGTTATCTCTACTATAGGCACCGCCCCCCGCCTCCTGGCATGCTCCATTTCTTCCACGATAAAAATGGCCGCCCCCTCACCGAGCGCGAGACCGTCGCGGTCGCGGTCAAATGGTCTGCACTTAGAGACCGTTACAGCCTGAAGCGAGTTAAAACCAGCAAAGGTGAACTCGCACATAGTATCATAACCACCTGCCACGGCTATGACAGACTCTCCGGAACGAACCATTCTAAAGGCGCGTCCGATTGCATGAGCACCGGATGCACAGGCATCGCTGAATGTCAGGGACTCTCCACTTAATCCATATTCATTCATAAGATTACGGGCATGCGTGTGGGCGAAATAATCGACGAGCGGAGCGGGGCTTATATGTTCAAAGCCGTTTTTGAGCCCCGCGCCATGATACTTCATACCCGATATCATGCCACCGAGAGTCGTGCCGAGAAGAACCGGGCACTCCACACCGCCGGTAGAGAAAGAAGCCGCCTCCCTGGCCTCCTCAAAGGCGGTCAGCAGGAGCTTAGAGCTCCGGTCGAGGCGGGAAGCCCTGAGTCTTTTAAGATGAGCATCGAATGAAAAACCACGCACCTCACCGCCCGTAGTACCCCTACAGGACGAAGAGTCGAATAGAGTTATTTCAGATATACTATCTCGCCCCTCGTTCAAGGCCTTAAGGTTTTCCGAATAGCCGGCACCGTGGGGGCTTATTATGCCCATGCCTGTAACAACAACTCTTTTAATCATAAAATGCTGATAACCTGATACTAAAGATCAAAGCCTCTCCTTTATACATTGCGCAATATTCTTCGTTTCCGGAAGGCCTTTACCTGCAAGCCGCCCCCACCAGCCATAAAGAAACGCAAAGAAGATCAACAAAACAATGGATAAGACAGCGAGACCTACAATACCTGTCATATAGGCGGCAAAGAATAAGACCGTAAGCAGTATGCCCGCGACTATGAGTGTAGCCACGAGCGACCTGATATAGTAGACATCATTAAACACACCCTGCTCCGTAATTGACAGCCCACTACACAAAAAAACCCTATCTGCGCTTCTTCTTTGCAAGCTTTTTAGATGCCTCTGTCGCGGTGCTACTGTCCGGGGCCGACGCAACTGCCTGCTCCCAGTACTTCATGGACTTTTTCTTGCTTACATTGTAATCATCATAAAGGTTGCCCAACTTCAAATACACAAGGCTCTTATCCTCATCACTGATTGCACTGTTATCGAGTGCTCCTTCGTATATTCTCCTGGCTTTGTTTACACTAAAACTAAGATCAAAGTCCTCTTCATCTGCAGCCTCATCGATATTCAAGACAGCGATATCGCCTTTCAGAATATTTGCACCAACATGGGCAGCATCATAATAGAAAGTCTTTTTTAATGCCCTGGTAGCCTTAATAGGCCTATCATTATAGTAATAACAGCGTGCTACAAGAAAGGCTGTGTCCGCTGATCTTGGGTGTTCCTTGTACAGGACGGACGCAGCTCGAAAGGCTGTAACCACCTCGCTCCTCCATGCCAGACCACCATCCTCCTTCACCTCTCCGGCCTTATCTACCATGGCCTTAACCCTGTCGTACTCATCTTGAAACGCCTCGGTTGAATTGCCAGCCATGGTTAACCCCGGTGTAAAGATAATAAAAAATAAAAGTGCAGCCAGTGTAAGTAGTTTTTTCATTATTTACTCCTATCGGTTAGATACCCAACACTTCCCTTACAGGTACGAATTTAAAATGATTTAAGAGTCCCTCTACTTTGGGCCTTGTCGACTTTACATTGAAGTAGTGCATAAACCGCCTGACAAAGGGAAGTTCGATGGCGGGTCTTGCGTCGTCGAACTCCCATGGATGAATATATACTACCGCCGGGCTGCCGTTCTTGTTAAGTCTCTTGATACTCTCTACAATATACCAGTAAGGCATAATCCTCATGGGCAGGCCTCCGGTATATGGAATATTCTCCCATAAACATCTGTATGTGGTAAGCGGAAACTCGTGGAGAACTCCGTAGCGCGTCTCTATAGTGTGCGGGAGCCTCTTGTAGCTTCTCTCGCCCATGCGGATTAGCGGCACCATGCTCGAGTCGTACTTAAGCCCGGCCTTTCTTATTAACTCTAACGACCACTGTGCACCACCCCGTATGGACCACTCCGGAGCCCTGAATCCGTATACCTTCTCTCCTGAAACGGCTTCAACCACATCTATGGAGCGCTTAAGGTCGCCTTCAAACTCCTTTCTGCTCATCTCGAAGACCCTGCGATGGTAATATCCATGGACGGCAAGTTCATGGCCGCAATTCGACACCCTTCTTATGAGCGCAGGATTTTTTTCGGCAAGGAAACCAAGAACGAAGAAGGTCGCCCTGCACCCTGCATTATCGAGCATTTCGAGTATCTTTTCAGTATTCCTCGTAACCCGGCTCTCGTATTCATTCCACCTCGACGGGTCGGCATAGTCGTCATCGCCGCAGAGATGGTACCAGTCTTCGAGGTCAACTGTCAGAGTGTTAATCCTTGTTGTACTATCGTTTTCGATCTTCGTTACCCGTTCTTATATAGCGGCTTGGAACCTACAAGACTACCTGTAGAACATCTTACGCATCTCCCTGTCATACAGGAAGGTTAAGGCCGAGGAGAGCCTGCCTATAACCGGCATAGGGTCTTTTAAAGACAGGAGGTCATCGCCGTCAGTCCTCTTGAAAAAATCGATAAGGGCCGACACTCTAGACGGGTTTGTCACCAGGTGCATCAGGTCTCCGGGTAATAGCCACCTGCATTTAACACCGGTCTTATACTCCATCCTGGGCTCCACATCACCATCCACGCCGAGCCTGTACAGCAAATATGGAAAGTTTACCCCTGAACGTATGGAAAGCTCAAGAGAGCCCCAGAGCCTCGGATTTATCTCCAGCAACTTAGGCCTTCCGTCTCTCGGATCGACCTTGAACTCGACCATGGCCGGACCTACCCATTTCAGCTCACCAAGAAGCGAAAGCGCCATCTCCTTAATTTCTTCATAAGCGACACTCTCGCGCAGCGTACTCGGCCCTCCGCTCACAGGATATTCTCGCAGCCTTCTATAGGCGAAGGCCGCCCTCGGCTCGCTTTCAAAATTAAAAAGCACGCCCACACCGTAACCGCTGCCCTTGGTTTGCGGGATCAACTCCTGAATAATTGGAAACGGATAGTGCTCGTGTACTGAAAGGCACTTCTTCACAAAAGATGCTCGATCTTCTACACGGACAATTCCTCGTGACCCGGAGCTGTTTCTCGGCTTTATAAGGACAGGGTAGCGCAGAAGGGGCTCAAGCTCTCTTATATCATCTATGGAGTCCATAAAATATGTCTCAGGCACCGGATAGCCGTGCTCCATGGCGTACTTCATAAGCCATGCCTTGTCATGGGCCCTGGTAGAAAGCTCTTTACTTGGAAATGGAAAGCCGGCAAGCCTCGTAACCTCATCCCTATGGGATGCTATAAGCTGCTGGGTCGATAACTCCGTAGGTAAGACAAGGTCGTAGCCACCATCCTTGAGCTCATCCAGGAGCCAATTCATGAAGGCCACGGGCTTAGAGGTCGGCGACGGGTAGATCACCTTCCTAGTAGCATACTTGGAAAAGAGCGTAGTTGAGAACCTTGTCGTCTCACCAGCGGTCACGTGAAGACCCTGCTTTCCTAAAGCCCGTACTGCTGCGAGCGACTTATTCCACATGCCGTCAAGAACGAGCACACTTGGCTTTGCCTGCGACATCGACTACCTCTTGTAGATAAGAAGTTTTTATTAAGAACGGGCGCT
Organism: Deltaproteobacteria bacterium; assembly: GCA_029262515.1. Lineage (GTDB taxonomy): Bacteria > Desulfobacterota > GWC2-55-46 > GWC2-55-46 > JADFVP01 > JADFVP01. The sequence goes on from JAJCZH010000024.1 coordinate 113,471, forward strand.
ACATACAAGAAACCATGGAAAATCCATTATCGTCCTCATACCCCTACATGAAAACTCATGTAGACATAAGCAAGAAGCAACTGCTTTATGGGTAAAAATATTTTGTATCTGAATACGAAATATAGTCTGTTATTTTTAATGGTACGTAGAAACTCCGGGAAGGTAAGGTAGGCGCACGCACTATTGAAATTGGCAAATAAGGTTCTCATGTAGTTAAACTCATCCCAGATGTTAATGCCAGGAGCCCTCTCCATGCGCCAGATGACTTTCAGGCGGGGTTAAATACGCTTGATGGACTCCTTAACGCTCTGACGAAAGCCAAAGTTCATTGGCCAAAAGAAGTTCTTCTTCGTCTTAAGCCCCCAGAGCCTCTTGAAGATCGAACTAAACGAGTAGGCACTCTCAAGGGCCGAATAGTAGCCCCTTAGCAACTGATCCGGGGTCATCATTTTCGGCTCGTAGACGACTCGGCTCGTTGTATAGTTATCCCAATCGTAGTCGAAGATCCGGCCTTCCTTGTGAAGCTGATCGTAAAGGACAGTGCCGGGGTACGGCGTAAGAATAGAGAAGTAACAGACGTCAAGCTTAGCCTTGTTGACGAACTCAAGGGTTCTGTCGAAGACCCCCTCATCGTCGTTGTCAAGCCCGAAAACAAAAGAACCATTCACGCCTATACCGTAGTCATGAACCTTTTTAATTACGTCTATATATGTGTCCGGGTGGTTAAAGCTCTTACCGACGTTAGAGAGGTTGCCAGCGGATAGCGTCTCGAAACCGATAAGAAGCCCCATACAGCCACTATCGCGCATCAACGCCAAGATCTCGTCGTTATGAATAATATTTACCGAGGTCTGCCCGACCCACTTCAGATTATAAGACTTGATACGCGCAAGCATCTCTCTTGCGTACGCCTTGTTGCTTATAATGTTGTCGTCAACAAAGAAGACGACGTTTCTCAGGATAAAGCGACCATCGAACGGGGTCAGCGCCTTCAGCTCCGCCTCTACGTCCGCTGCTGGCCTGTTGCGTGCCTTACCACCAAAGCTGTTGGTTACCGAACAGAATTCGCAGTCATGCGGGCAGCCACGCGTGGTCTCGACAAAGTGAACAGGCAGGTAGTTCTTGTCTTTGTAGAGGTCCCAGTCTGCGTTATTGAGGTTCGCAAGATCGGGAAAGTCCGGCTGCTGATAGCGCGACTTGAGGCGATCCTCTTCTGCGTCCTTAAGTACTCCGGGCCACAGCCCCTCGGCCTCTCCTATGACGACACTATCGGCATGGGCGAGTGCCTCATCCGGCATCTTCGACGGGTGCATACCGCCCATAACAACCTTTATGCCACGAGCCCTGAAAGCGTCGGCTATCTCATACCCCCTGTTTACCGCAGGGGTCATAGCCGTAATACCTACGAGATCCACGTCCGCATTAAGGTCAACCTCTTCGACCTTTTCATCAAGGATCCTTATATCCCAATCCGATGGTGTCAGTGCCGCGACCTTAAGAAGCCCAAGCGTCGGCAGCCGAAAGTAAAAATCCTTACCCATGAGGCTCTTAGACGCCACGGGAGAAATAAGCAGTAGTTTTTTCTTCATCTCTCTCAATCAGTCCATTATCTCATGCTACTTTTATACCATTACCGCTTAATCGGTTTCCAGCTCTTAAGTCGAACAACCCTATATAGTCAGTCACCTGCCCTTTACCGACCAGACTGCTATTCAAAGAAGGACGCGCCGACTTTGGTGAATGTTCGAACTCACCACATTAGACGGCATTACTCTCCGTCCTCAAGGTCTAAGACCGTATATTTACCAGTCGCTCTATACTCATCTCTATAATACTCTAAAATACCTTTTATCTTCGGGCCGTAGCTCTCTTCGTACTTCCTCACCATCGACTCCACAGGGGCAGTACTATTAAGCTCTTTCTTCCATCCGGGCACATTTGCATAGAGATCAGAACCCTTCTTTACAGGTTCCAATCCCACCCTCGCCTTCCAGCCCCCCGGTTTGACTCGGCTTACAAGGTAATAGGTCTTGTTTGGGGCTAAATCTGCTTCGACAAAAGATTTATTCTCAGCCACAGCCATAAAGATATGTTTACCCGGGTCAGCCATATACTGAAGATATGACTTAGCCAGGCTTACACCGACCAGTTTCTCACCATCCCATACTTGAAAATCCACAGCATACCCAAAGCCGCTAGGCCTGAAGACGTATACAAGCGCTTTTCCACTGTCGGGCTTGACGAGCGGCTCACTAGGCTTCATATAACCACTCGAACCGGCACAAGCTGTCATAGCCACAACCATAACAAAGAGAAGAAAGGCACTTCTAATATATTTTAAGACCATAGCGAGCTCCCTTAGATTAAAAGAATAAATTACAGAACATACTTACAACTGTACTTAAGGCTGCGCATATAAATCAAATTGCCGTCTCTATTAACCCACTAGCGACGGTCACACTAATACTATGAGTACGAATACTTTACTCTTTACCACCACCGGCTTCCTGTTTAAAGATATTACCAATCACTTCATCCACCATGTCTACAGGGGGTTTTCTGGTAAGTGAGGTATGGTAGGAATTACCAGTTGCCAAAGGAAAATTAGTTTTGGGGTCACGTATAGTAATAGTAAGTTCTATCATATACATGGTCATATCCCACTGCCAACTGTCTGCATATGTGACAACGACATCAACATTTTCAGATGGTGTCTCAAGCCCGGTAGTCACAATATATCCCATCTTCATGAGCTTATCTGCAATCAGTTGATTAACCCCCCTGCCGTCTTTTGCGTGCTTAGTCACATGTATCGACTTAAGGCTGGCCAAATTAGCATCCGGCTCAATCGTTGCAGTTGAACGGTTAACACAACCTTAAGTAAATGCGATGAGAAGAAGTAACAAGAACCAGACACGCGATTTTTTAAACATACCACCCCCATCCTCTCAAAAGAGTATATCGGCCAAGGCCATGCTATTAAGATCTAAAGTAATAAATTTGTATGGACGCTACTATAATATATTTATATACAAAAATCAATAACTGCTTACGTTATGAAGTCGTTGAGCGCGCCTGGCCAAAGAGCTTTCTGAACCCCTTAAAGTAGAGAATAGAGCCAATCTGGCGTACTATGCTGTTGAGGTGATTCTTATCTCCGAGGCAGCTTCTACAGTGCGGGTGGACTACCTTTAATGAGTTGAAGCCCCGAACAGCCTTCTGAACGGCTTCATTTGCAAGCCCATCGGCTAAAGATGTGTCCCGTATATTCGCATAAGCTGTCTTACCCTCATAATCGATACAGCAGTAGACGAGCCTGCCGTCCCAGAGTATGCCGAAGTTCTCCTGAATCCCGGGACAGAAGCCGATCTTCGCCTTTACCTTGCTCTTTATCGAGTGCTCGGCCCAGTCGCCCATTATACGCGTATCGAACCTGACCTTGTCGGTAAGCGCTATAGAGTTGTTTTTAAAGCTCCTGGCGCGCTTTATCCTGCGCAGTACCAGAAGAAGATCCGGCTCGTGAGCGCTTCCCGTCAAGAGGTCCTCAGCCCACATCTTCAGATATCTCTGCAGGTCCTTTGACGTATCAGCCACACTTATGTCCGGCATAACGGGAAAGATCAGCCTTCTAAGAGGAGAGGAGAGAAAGCTTATGGTCAGGTCGGTTCCGCCGTTCTCTATGACACTCCTTGCAGTAGCCATCACCCTCTTCCTGTACTCGTCAAAGGTGAATCCTCTGGTTCCCCTGAACTTGAAACTCACCTCGTCAGGAGTCTGAAGAGAGAGTATCAACCGTGACATTCCTGCACCAATGAGGCCGTCGAGCATCTCTTCGGTAAGGAGCCACCCGTTGGTAGTTATACAGGTCTTGAGACCGAGTTCCGAGGCATACGCTACAGCTTCGGTTATCCGGGGGTAGAGGAGCGGCTCGCCCATAACATGAAAGAGCACGAGCTTTGCAAGCCCCTTTTCGGCAATCTCATCGAGTATACGCTGGAGCATGGAGAAGTCCATATAGCCGCGAGAGCGCTCCATCCTGTAATCAGGACAAAACTCGCAAGAGAAATTGCAGTGGCTCGTTACCTCTATATGAATCCTGTCGACGGGGAGTTTTATAACGCCTATCTTATTCCGCATTGACATTGGTCGACCTGTATCTCTTGATTGCATAGGGGATTCCGACAAGAAGGCCTATTACCGACAGTGATATAATAAACTCGGGGCTCATGGGCCTTGTAACCGTGCTGCCGAAGTAGGTGTAGATAAAGCTGATGGGAAGGAGCATGATGAGACTTGCAAGGTAAAAGTCCCTGAAACGCATCTTCGACAGGCCAGCCGAATAGCTGACCAGGTCCCATGGAAGGTTAAAGAGCCTCATCATTATTATCGTCGTAAAGCCGCGCCTGGCCATTCTGTCATCGAGTCTTACAAGCCTCTCCTTTCCACGGATTATCCTCTCCATGGGTCTTCTACCCCATATCCGTGCCAGATAAAAGGCGACAACCGTAGAACCCGCTCCACCGAGCGCCACGTAGAGCGTACCGTAGAGCGGGCCGAAGACGGTACCAGCTATGATCGTAAGGCCGAAGGAGGGGACAAAGAAGAGGACGGGTTTACCCATACATATCATGATGAAGATAATAGGGGCAAGCGGGCCGAACCCCTTTATAAACTCCTGAACCTCTTTAACGCTAAGCCCCGGCAGGTAGGCAAAGAACAAGGCGCATACTGCTATAAAGAAAAACGCTGACAAGAGGTGTCTCTTGCTCGGCCTTATCTTTTCACTCCATCTCATCGAAATCATCCGCAAGATCCGGTTCTATCACAACAACGTAATCGGGTAGCTTTGCGTCAAAAGCCCCACCTTCCACCACTGGGTTTACCTTAATATTATCGAAGACTGTTTCTATTTCGCCCCTCTTCTTCCAGTCTACTACAAACTTTGACGGCACACCGCTATCCGTATCAAACCAGATAGTCATGCCGCCGAGGTATCTCGCCCACATCGAAGACTTGGGTTTTAAATCAACGACGATACTGCCGGGCGATTTATAGACGGATAGGCGGAAATCCTTTGAAAAACCGTCAAATGAAGAAGCCATAACTGATGAAAAGAACCTCATCGTATGCCTTGCGGAAAAATCGGTCGAGAGGTCGAGCCTTCGGGCTCTTTTCAGGTCGACATGATAAATTATCATAGACTTTCCGTCGGCCGTGGCTATTATTCTCTCCGGGATCACCGTCTCCCAGCGCATGAAGTTCGGCCTCTTTAAGAGGACATGCCCCTCTGTATTGATCTCTTCAGAGAGCATAGACAGCCGCTTCGTCTGCATGGCGCGGGCCGAGAAGCTATCTAGGTCCTGTTGCAGCTCTTTAAGCCTTTCCAGAGCCGTCTTCGACTCTTGCTCGTTTAAAGGTTCTTCTAAACCCTCTGCCAGACCCGACGCCCGAACATTGCTACTGAAGAGAAGCAACGAAACTGCCAGAAGCGCAAGACAGACTGTTAGGCGCGAGACCATAATACTCCTGAACTTTCTGGAGAAAGAAAAAAACCCACCGGTTAAAAGTCGCATCTATACCGGAATGAAATTATACCATTGATCCGGATACCTTCTGATATAATCTTCAAAGACCTCCATGGTCTTTCTGGCCGCGCTCTCCATCTCTTCCGCCGTCCTACCCTTAACGTAGATAGATTCCTCGACCTTGGCCATATAGCCGCTCTTTTCTTTTACGACGAAACCGGGCATGATAGGAGCACCACTCTGTGCCGCAAGAAGGAGCGGACCAGAAGGAAAGTTCATATACTTATCGAAAAATGGTACTTCGACCCCGCCTTCGCCACCCCTGTCGACGAGCATGGCAACTATCTCATTTCTACCGAGCGCATTTAGTATCTCAATGGCAGCGAACGGACCATCATCAAGCACTATGGTATTGACGTTATAGAGTTTTCTATACCGCTCCTTTATCTCGTCAATCTGAGCTATACCGTCGCGGAATGTTATGACATTTATCTTTATATCGTCCCTGCTTCCAAAAAACAAGCCGCCGAGTTCCCAGTTGCCGAGATGCGCTGTCATAAGTATTACGCCGTTACCCCTTGAAAGCGCCTCATAGAGCCTATCGGTGCCCTCCACACGCGTAATCTCCTTCATAATCCTGTCGCGATCTATGTTGCTGAAGGTGCTGTAATCGATCAGATATCTTGAATAATTAAGAAATGTTCTTCTAGTGAGTATCTGCAGGTGACGAGAAGAGGCATTGGGGAAAACGCGCTTGAGATTTACCTTTACGCTCTCCCTAGCTTTAGAGCAGAGATGGTAACTTATATAGGCTGCAAGCTCTCCGACTCTGTAGGTCAGAAGGCGGGGGATAACCCTTGCCAGGCGAATACCGATGATAAAAACAACAGGTTTATTCAGCAGGTGCCTTTTCTGAAGTTTTTCCTTAACCTCACTGGACATTCGTATATTCTTATCATAATGAGGGTAAATCGGTCAACACCAAACAGGACTCCAAAGCATACCGGAGGCATTGACATGACGAGGTGGCTGAGATATAAACATAGAGTATTTTCACGTAGCGTCTTACAAAATACTCCGATGACTACCCATTATAAAGGCTCTACCTGTCCGAAGTGCTTTTCTACTTCCTTACTCTGAATTTCGTAAACGCTACTGCCGTGGCAGAAGACCCAGGCCAGTTAACAATAGCAAAGAGTCGTCTCCTGCAGGACCTGAAAAAGGGTATAGATAGGTATTTAAAACAGTCATGTCAACCTTCCTACGCATCCTTGCCGGCTTTATATTCCGCCACCATAAACCGATTGCGCTCCTTTCCATTGCAATGGGCATCGCCTCAATCTTTCTCATCGCCCGTATAGAGCTTAAGACGGACATCCTCGACGTTCTTCCTGCAAACAACCCAATGGTCGAGCCGTTTAAAGAGTTTATAGAGGACTTCGGCTCAACCGACAACCTTATTGTGGTCCTTGAAACGGCTCCGGGCGAAGTTTTGAATTACTTAGAGTTGGCGGGAGAGCTCTCGGAGCGAATCGCAAAGTCTGGCATGACCGAATACGTTGATTACACGGTTATGGAGAACGATATTGGGCTTTTGGTAAGGAACTACCCGCTCTTCCTCGACCAGTTAGGGCTCGAGCGCCTCTCCGAGCGTCTCAAGCAGAGGAGTATCGAGGCCCGAATAAAGGCGAACAAAAGAAAGCTCCTTTCACCCTTCTCATCCCCCCTTGAGGTAGAGCAGATTGCCCGAGACCCGCTCGGGATTGCCTCGATAGTCAGAGCAAGCTTCTTAAAGGATACGCCCTTTGGAATGAGTGGTTACTATACAAGTAAAGACACTTCCCTGCTCCTTATATTCGTAAAACCGTCTCATACTGCGCGGGACATGCAGGCTCTCAATGAGTACCGGGAAGAGCTTCTCAATATCGTAAGTGAAATAGGTGAAAAGTACGGAGATGAGGTCAATATCGGTTTTACGGGGCCGTACGCATTCGCCATGGAGGCCAACGCCTCGCTCGGAAGGGAACTCCGCTCAACATTCGCCATTACCGCAATAATACTCTTCATCCTCTTCCAGTTCGTCTACAGAAAGAAGTTTCTGGTGCTTCTGCTTACCTGTCTCACCCTCTTTACGGCCCTCTCATGTACGCTCGCAGCGGCTTACCTGCTCTTCGGCGGGCTCAACATAGTCTCCAGCATAGTAGCGACCATGCTCATCGGACTCGGCATGGACTATATCATCCACAGCTTTAACCACATAGAGGATGAGTTCGTGAAGTGCGGCGATATCAGGCGCTCGCTCGAGACGACATTCGAAACGGTTCTGCCCGGCATCATCACGGGAGCCGCCACCACCACGCTCGCCTTTCTGAGCATAGTATTAACGAACTTTATAGGCCTCCACGAAATGGGCATAGCCGCCGGCATAGGCGTAGTGTCAAACCTGTTGGCAACCGTCTTCTTCCTTAGCGCTGCGACCGTCTGGCTCGGGCCCGCTCTATTTTCAAAGAGACCCCGCTCCGCGCTTCCCAGCCGACTTGTAAAGACGGTTATCCAGCAAAGGGCGGTCGTGCTGGTAGTAACCGTCTCGGCCATAGCGGTCTCCGTCATACTGATTACAGGTATACGGTTCGACTCGGACCCGGCCTCTCTCGGGCAGAGGGATAGTGAGGCCAAAAGACTCGCCACTCTGGTCTCGGATACCCTCTCGAAGACCCAGAACCCGCTTATAGTATCTCTTGAGGCTGACTCCGAGACCCTCTTCTCAGGCTACGACGCCCTTGAAAACACCCTTGAGGAACTCAATAACAGCGGCGTTATAGAAGGCTTCTCTTCCCTCTCATCCTTTTTGCCACCACCTTCACGCCAGGCGTTTGCCATTGAAAAGCTTTCGCAGATCAGAAAAAGCTCCGAGGGCATTGAAGAGAACTTTCTCAGTTCACTCAAAAAGAACGGTTTCAAAACAGACATCAACTACAAGACGTATATCAAAGGCGTAATTAACGCTCTCAGTATCTCAGAGCCTATCGGGCTGGCCGCCCTTGAGAGCGGGGGCGCAGAGCAAATGCGCCTCTTTTACAATAAAGACAAGGTAAAGGTAGCCGCATACCTTTACCCTCCGAGCGGAAACGGCTGGACGCCCGACTCTATAGACCGGGTTTCAGAGTCCATCAACACCCTCGGGCACGGAACGGTGCTTACAGGTGCGCCAATCATGCTCTCTTCGCTCGCAAAGAACATTATAAGAGAAGTTACCGTTTCATCCTCTGTAGCATTCTTCCTCATTACGCTGATCATCTACCTAAAGTTCAGGTCTTTCAAGTGGTTGATCATCACGCTGCTTCCCATCTCGACCGGTTTCATCTTAACGCTCGGCCTTATGAGGCTCTTCGGTATCAACTTCAACTTCATCAACATTGCAGCAGCACCGCTGATCTTCGGTATCGGGGTCGACTACGGTATCTATACCGTTCAAGGATACAGGGATAGAGGTGGTGACGGCCTCGCGCTAAGCGCCAAATCGGTCATAATGTGTGCTCTCACCTCCATTGTCGGCTTCGGCTCTCTTGTCTCTATGAGCTTCGAGGGGCTCTCCTCGCTTGGCGCCATAATCACAATCGGCATACTCTCTTCTCTCATAATCACACTCACCCTCCTCCCATCGGTCATATCTATAGTAGAGCGAAAAGGAGAACGAACGTGAAAGAGTACGACTCTATAGTTATTGGAAGCGGAATCGGAGGACTTGTGGCCGCAGGCAGGCTCGTCAATGCCGGCTATAAAGTTCTGGTGCTTGAAAAGAACCACGTTGCCGGAGGGTATCTGCAGTCGTTCAAGAGAAGGGGCTTTACCTTCGACTCGTGCGTCGATTGCTTCAGCGGGCTTGACAAAGACGGACCGATCCGTTCGGTCCTAGACGGGCTAGGCATTACCGAAGAGATCGAGACCATTCGCCTCGACCCTATACGCCTTAGCCTGTACCCCGACTTCCGGGTAACGGTCCATGCCGATCTCGACAACTATATCGAAGAACTCTCCTCTCTCTTTCCCGGCGAAGTATCCGGGCTTCGAGCTTTCTTTTCAGTCGTAAGAGCGATCTACAGCGACATCAAGGACTGGAGCGACAACCTTATCGGTACCTCCACGCAGAACAAGATGCCCTTGAATATAGTGAAGTACGGCAAAACCACTTATGCAACGCTTCTCGACTCACATATCAGCGACCCGCTTCTCAAATCCGTCCTCTCGGACAGATGCCCCTTTTACGGACTCCCTCCGTCTAAAGTCGGGGCCGTCTCCATGACCGCACTCATCATGAGCTACTTTAGCTCCGGGGCTTACAGGGTAAAGGGTGGTAACGGGCGACTTGCGGATATTTTAGTTGATGGCATCAGAAATAAGGGCTCAGAGGTGCGCTTCAATACCGAGGTTATTGAGATTATAACCGAAAAGAACAGGGCCGTAGCAATAAAGATCGATGAGGCTACTGAGTTTAGAGCTGACCATATAATATCTAACATTGACTACAGGACAACAGCATCGATGTTATTAAAATCGAGTGGCGGCAAAGAAAGATCCGCAAAGAGAGAGGTATTGTTTGAGCCCTCTTCGTCATTTTTCATCCTCTATATTGGCGGCAAGGTGGACTTAAGCAGTTTTACCGGCGCTTCGAGCATAGGCGTTTTTCCATCGAACGATATGGAGTATAACTTTAAAAGAGAATCATACTTCTCTCCCGATGCGTCTATAGGAATCACCATACCGACCATGCTCGATTCGTCTATGGCTCCAACGGGTATGCACTCGATAGCGGCCCACGAGATGGTCGATTACTCTTTTGCCTCTTCATGGAAAGAGGTTAAGCCTGAACTTATGAAAAGGACGCTCAGAAAACTTGAAAAGATCATACCCGGCATAAGTTCAGGTGCGGTCCACATAGAAGCAGCCACGCCGGAGACACTTAAACGTTACACCGGCAACACCAACGGAGCCGCATACGGCTGGACGCAAGTACCAGAACTAAGGCAGGTAACAACCAGTACAACTAATCTATACTTCGCCGGCCACTGGGAAGGTACGGGCGGCGGTGTAGTTGCGGCCGCTTACTCGGGATTAAAGGCTGCGAAAGAGATAGAGGCGAGTACTCGAGGGGGTACTTATTAATAAACTACTTGAGAATTTGCCGTTGCGCATGAAAAGTATGATCCTAACGTTTGCAGTACTGCTTCTTCTGCCTGTAGTTGCTTATGCAGAGGAGACCGGCACGATCGGCAGCCTGAAAAAGACATTCATAAAAGAGTTCAATAAAGACATCTCCACACTCAAAGGACACAGGCCTAATTATGTCACCATTGCCGATGACGGTGCAATAAAGTTTCAGGTAAGTATCAAGAAACGTATTACGTATAAATATCCTATCCACTTCGCCTATACTCAGAGATCACTTTGGGATATATCCGAGGACTCATCACCGTTTAAAGAGACTAACTATAACCCCGAGTTCTTTTACGTCTTCGGCAATAACAGCTCTGAGACCGAGACAGGATGGACAATCCCTCGGTGGCGCCTAGGAGCCGAGCACGAATCTAACGGAAGAGCCGGGCCTACTTCGAGGTCATGGAACACCATCTATATAGAGCCTACATTTAATTACAAATGGGGTATTGGCGCGCATGGCGACCTATATGAAGGCGGAGAACTGACCATTGCCCCGAAAGTATGGACGCCGTTCATGGTCTCGGTGGACAACTCGGACATAACGGATTACTACGGTTACATGGAACTGCTCGTTAAGTATAGCACCGAAAGAGGGCAGTTGGCCGTTATCGGAAGAAAAGGCACAAAGGGATCGCACGGTCATATCCAGGTCGACATAAGCTACAACTGCCTTAAGGGGTCGGATGTCAATAGCTACATACAGCTCTGGCATGGAGATGGAGAGAGCATATTGGGTTACGACAAAGAGGAGAGTAGGGCCTTGATAGGGGTAATGTTCTCAAGGTGGTGATCCGTCAACAGAGCCCATGAATTCAGCCCTTGTTCTCTACAGTGGACTTCAGCCGCTCTCACACCTGATATTGCTTTAGCCATCCGGCCCGGCAGCACTGCTTTTTATAATTGTTGCAGCACTGCCGGTTTTTGTGTCGAGATCAGTCCCTCCAGATACCCTCTGTACGATCTACCAAGCCGTCTTGATCGAAGCTAACCCCGATATTCTTGCCAAAACGCTTTCTTTTATATACCCAGAGATTACCCTGCATTATCTTTTCATACGTCTTATCATTCGAATTAACTCTGTCAACATTTGCCGGCGGCCCCATTGCAATATAGACCTCTTTCTTTGTCATACCAACCTTGGCAAGCGCTTTTTTAATATTCTTCTGTACGATAGCGGAGAAACCTTTTATCTTGATGCGTTTAGTCGTAACAAATTTCTCAAGATACTCATCACCTGAGGCCCCTATATCCAGATTATATACCTTTCCGGTTTTAGCATCCTCAAGTTGGGCCTTACTGCCATTATGACTTACTATAAACTTTGTCCCTACCGGTACAACTGTCGGAGTCGATTGCCAATTCACCCATGTTATATAGCTTCCTTTAATAACCTTGAGGTTGCACCTGGCGTAATATTCAGTGTCTCCTGAAAAGGCACTACCTGATAACAGGAGCAGTAAACATGTGAACAAAACAGACAGTATGGCATTTCTTTTCATTCTTTCACGTCCTTATCATGTTTTTAGAACAGACTGTACTCAGAGCTCTAAAGACCAGGGAAGAAATAAATCCTTCTGCCTCTCCTACATAATAATCATTTATAATATAAATATACGTAGGAGGAAGTGCCTTGATTCTTTAATGGGCTTACCGTATAAACGGTACAAGCCGTGAAGCACACTTTCTACTCCGCCCTTTACAGGAACGCACAATCCGCGCATCCGCCGACAGCAAGGGATATCGCTGACATACTGGACCAATTATTCAGATAAAATTTTGCTCTTCTCTGTTTCAAATTCTTTTTGTGTGATAATGCCATCATCTAATAACAACTTTAATTTTCGTAGCTGTGTATATTTGTCGTCCGCACTGTGAGAAGACGAATCTGTCTCTGGCTTTTCTATACAGGTAAAAGTCAATTCAACTTTTGGGAAATCACCAGGAAGTAATATTGACCCCCCTCTGTGCACTTTTACGACCTGCATGACTTTGTTTCTATCGAGACAGAAAGTTTTAGCCCTCCTCTCAGCGGAGAAGAGCAGTCTACTAGGAGGAACAAAACCTGTAGCCCCCTGATGAAATAACCTATACGACTCACTTTCCGGTACACCCTCTGTAACAATCTCACTTGTACCTTTATATAAGGCACCCTCAAAAGCTGATTTACTTTCATCAGCTTTTTGTATGGGTGTCGCCACAGAGCAACCACCTAAATAAATTGCCATTACAAGTATTAATAATAATTTATTCATATTCTTAATATTAACCTGCCCCTATTTGTCGGTCAACTTCTAAAGTGATTTTCTATTCTAATTGAGTGTCCCTGGTTATCAATCTTCCACTCCTTGCTATACTCATTGTATGTTTTCTTAATAAGTTTCACTCAGGAGTTTTTGTTTTAGCGTTTCAAATTCAGCTTCACTAATAATACCTTTCTGCTTCAGGTCATCCAATTTTATCAACTCAGAATATATATCTTTATGTATTTCGGTTTCGTCTTTTGTTTTTGTATCAACAGCAATCTTGTTCGTCTTTTCAATTGCCATATCAGTTTTTGGAGTTTGTAAAGTTGCAAAGTCAGCAGTATACCTTCCTATCAGGTCAGTCATCATTATCTCGATAGTCTGACCGCTCCTAAGGGAAAATGCTCCTAGTCTTTGGTAGACTTTTGAGTCCACGACCGTTGAGGACGAACCGTCAAGCCACTCTACTTCTATTCTCAAGTGAGCTTTCCCGGAACCAAAACCAACCCAAAAACGTAATGCACGATTACCTGCAGAAAAAACATCGACATTGACTCTAAGAGTGGGCAGAGGCTCGCCCGACTCATGTGGTAGAATTATCATGTCTGGTAGTTCATCGTTCAGATATTTGGTAATTGAACTTCTAATCTCAGCAAGCTTATCGTTTCCTATGCTTTTTCCAGCCGTACGGTCTATTATCTCTAGCCTTACTGGTGAGCCTACTGCTAAAACTGGAGCAACAGAAAACAAAAATAAAGTAATTATTAATCCCGATATAATCTTTTTCACTAACACCTCCCTACGAGACTGCATTACCAATTGTCCTCTTCTGAACCACGTATCACAAACGAAGCAACTTTCTCTCTATTCTATCTTGATCGGTTTAGTATTTTTGCCTTCTCAGCCTCAAACTCTGCATCAGTAATAATTCCTCTCTCTCTGAGATCATTCAGCTTTGTTAGCTCGGTGTAGATATCTATTGAATCAGAATTGTTTTCTTCCGTTTTAATTTTAGCATCAATCTTTTCATGCTTTTCTATTACTACATCAGGCCGATGGATCAAATGAGTTCTCTTTGCCTCGGGATCATCCTTATCCACAACTCGAAACTGGTATTCAAACGTAGCAAAATGACCTGGATATACCGGTGTGCTATTTGTACTCAATGGAATCGCAACTTTCCCCATACTTGCGGCAAAATCGTTCGCCTCTTTTATAACATTCGCTTTCAACCTTGCGGTGTTTCCGAAAATTCCAGCTCGATCTGCTCGTGACAACATATATGTATCGGGTGACAGTTTAACAATTCCTGGATTCGCACAGCTCGATAGAAATATAGCCAGAAATATAATTACGATGGCTGTTGAGTTTTTCATTTTTTTCACCTATCGATAGAGATAAATAGTGGGTGAACTGACCTGCCCCTATCTGTCAATTCAAGCCTAAAGTGAATTTCTATCCATTTATAACCTTCTGTGGCATTACAATCTCCGGTGCCGGTGGTCGATAACCCAATGAACTGTGAGGCCCGATTTGATTATACTTCTGCCCTCATCGTTCAGTCAACACCTTTACTTTGTCAAATACTAATTGAAGTATTGCGCTGCGTGGTAGGGTTGATCGGTGCATACTTCTTGAGAGTGACCTTCCACCCTCCTCTTGCTTGGAAGCGGTACCGTAGAGGTGGGGTACGTGAGGGGGAGGTTCAAGCAAAATCTATAAGAAGCCCATCGGTCTTAATTGCCGGTAGGCTTTTTTGATTACTGGTAGAAGTGTCGCGTCTGAAGATTGAGCTGAGCAGAAGGTAATATCCCTCTCAAAGGCCGTCCTTACAGTTACTCTTCATAAGTCCAATGCGTATTGACGGAGAGGTGGAACAAGAGTACAATCACCTAGGTCCACGAGAATCTCTATCGTTGATAGCCAGCTCTCCTGACTATCAAACTCTACTGAACAAATGACCAATAAGCCGAGGTGTATGAGTCATGATTGAAGCAATACAGCGATTCTATAAGAATAGGCTCAGCTCACCCTCAGACGTAACATCACAAAAGAATACAAATTCCGCCCTAAAGCTAGCTACTGCGGCGCTCCTGATCGAGGTATCAAGGGCTGACGGAGAGGTAAAACAAGAAGAAAGAGACAGTGTGGCCACCGCTGTTCAAGAGGCATTTGCTCTCACCGAAAAGGAAACCGACGAGCTTATTCGCATGGCAGATGGGGAGGTCGAGGAGTCCGTCTGCTCCTACGAGTTCACACGTCTAGTAAAGAACGGTTATTCCTACGAACAGAAGATATATATTATAGAGCTTTTATGGCAAGTGGTTTTTGCAGATTTAGAAAAAGATAAGCACGAGGAGCATCTTGTGCGAAGGATCGCTGACCTGCTACACGTCTCTCATAAAGATTTTATCAGAGCCAAACTAAAGGTCAAGAATGGACTGGAGCATGATGCATGAATAGGCTACCCCCACTGTGACAAAAATGTGACAGAAAGCGCCCTATCATATAGAAAATACTGGAAAGGATAGAAGTATCAGAATCCTGCTAAGGAGTTGATGTTAAAAGCAAAAGGGGAAGCCAGTAACAATATCAAGCTCTTATGAAATTCACTAACATAGTTCTCATAACCCGAAGGTCGCAGGTTCGAATCCTGTCCCCGCTACCAAGAAAATATATACAGGTCAAGCACTTACGTTCCAGTTGCTTGGCCTGTATTTTTTTTGTCTGCCTGACTGTGACGAAATTGTGCCCTTTTCTGATTCAAGAGGTCCAAGACCTCGACACCGTCACGCAGACTTTCGGGATAATGGTGTGCGTATCGTTGAGTCATCTGTGGGGATTTGTGTCGCATTAGCCGTTGTACCTTGTAGAGATCGACTCCCGCCTGTACCAGCCTTGTTGCAAAGGTATGTCTCAAGTCGTGGAATCTAAAATCTACAACCTGCGCCCTCTTCATAGCCTGTAGAAAAGCACGCCTAACATTACTGCCGTCAAGCTCTGTCTCGTCCAGACTGTAAAACACGTACTCAGTCTTGCTTGACTTTGCCTTGTAACGCTCTGTAAGGACGTCTAGGGCCGTTGAATTGAGTGGTAGGGTGTCTTTACCCCTGTTCTTCTGTTCAAAGATCAGTATGATGCGTCTGAAGAGGTCTACCTTGTCCCAACGTAGATTTAAAATCTCGCCTCTACGCAGGCCCGTGTTAATCGCAAAGACCACAACCTCACGGAGCCATGTAGGACACTCACGCAAAAGCCGTTCTTCCTCTTCGTAGGATAACCAACGTTCACGTTCGTTGTGGACTGCCTCTCTTGAAACCTTTGAAACAGGGTTTACCTCTAGCCACTCCCATTCTCTGATTGCAAGGTTATAGGCATGGTGCAGAAGCTGTAGTTCTTCATTCACCGTCTTTGGTGAAGCTCCTTCGTCCCGTCTTCTGACCTTATACTCGTAAAGGCTACGTGTTCGTAGATCCGTAACGTACGGGTTGCCAAGAGAGCGCAACAGGTGTGCGCTCAACGACTTGTCCCTTGTAAAGCTCGATAGAGCCTTGTTACGTTCCGAATGTTCACGCAGGTACTTTTCAAGAAGTTCCGATAAGGTCTTGTCAGAGCCGAAAGGTAGATCAAACCATTTGCCTTCCGTTACCTGTGTTACCACCTTACAATAAATCTTTTCGGCTAATCTCTTTTCCTTAGTCTCTGTTGACCTCCTTATGGCAACTCCATTTACGGTGAACTTCATCCACCATGTTTGACCGCGTCTATATAGTCCCATTAACTACCTCCAGCTTGGAACCTTGCCCACGGTCTGTTTTTTCGTTACGTTGAGTATACTCCTTAGGTATCGTTCCATCAATAGCTTTACGTATCGTTGCATCTATGTCTTTGTCGTACGTTGGTTTTCTTGGCTGTTTTGTTGTTACGTTATGAGGCCTGCGGGACTCTTCAATCCATGCCTGAATTTCCGCTTGATCAAAACGCACTAGTCCATTGAACTTCAGGTGCGGGACACTACCCCTGTTGATCCAAGAGTAGATCGTAGTGACCTTTGCGTTCAGAATTTCTGCAAGTTCTTGTATGGTTAGTAGCTTCATCATGGGAGTAACATAACAGACGAAGAAGGGAATGTCGGGGACACTGATTGGGGTAGTTTTTGTCCCCACTGCGTACGTAACGCCAGCGTTGCTCGTATACGTAACGTAAGCAATGCCCGTATACGTACGTAACGTTAATGATACCTGAGTGACACCTGTATACGTTACGTTAGTAGTGCCTAGATCACGTATACGTAACGTTAGCAGTAACCACCTACGTACGTAACGTACGTTAGGCGCAAATCAGTTTTCAAAAATGGGAACTATGTGCCGCTTCATAAACTTCTTAAATGCGTCGGGGTAGGTTGGAGGTATCAGGCCGCACTCTACTAGGAAGTCGTAAAGTTCGGCGTAGGTAAGCTTATATAGCCCTGCGTACCAGAATTGATGTAGTACGGAAAATGTTGTGCTGTGCTCTCCTACGTTACGTAGTGGGTTATCACTTAGGGCCTTGGCAAGTTTCTTAAAGAACTTGGTATCTCCTGTTAGCTGTGCCTCTGTAACCCTCTTCTTTACGTCTTCGTTATAGAGAAGTGACTTGTCTATTGTTACGGCTTTGAAGATTGCCTTATCGTCTCCTTGGGTAATCTTATCCAACAGCACTGGCATAGTACACTGAAAGGCCAGTTGCGAGAAGGTATAGTAAAGACCACCAACGATAGTACTTAGGCCGCCAGACTCAGCAAACGCCTGCTCCTCATCCTCTGAAAGATCAATTGGTGGACCATCTATAAATGAACAAAACATACGTATTAATATAGAGTAGGCAGTGCTAAAGAGGTCTCTATTCACCATGTCTGATAGGTCTGCTGTGAGTATGAGATTGGGCATTTTAGAAAGAGCATCCAGCTTACTTGAATAATAGTCTCTGCTCTCAACTTCAGGAATTTCAGATATGGCTTTTCTACATGCACTAATAATACTACTTGGCTTATCTGTGCTTGAGATAGTGCTTAAGAGATTAAGGAGATTAGGGCAGCTATCAAGACCAATTCTATCAAGATCATGAATTGCCTTTTCGGAACTTAGCTTGTCGTACTTATGTAGCCAATCTTCGGGTACTGTAGTTGGGAGTGTTGTATCTTCAGGTTGATCAGGAGGCTTTTGACTCGATAGTTTTTCAATATGATGTAAAACCTTGATATAGAGCATAATCGCTCTGTTAAGAGTAGGATCCAATTGCTTTTTGTTACTATTGCTTTGATTTGTCATTTAGGTAGAGTACCAACTCAGACCTATGAATTCAATTTGTTGTTTGTGTGACTTAAAGAATCTAATTGAAAATCTAACTAAGTAACAGAATGTCTGTCTGGATAAGGTTTGGTTTGTTTATATGAACTGGCAGAGATGATGACCATAGACTAAGAAGAATTTGATTTGTTGATGAGAACACTACAATTCCACAAGTACTTCCTGAAGCACGTAGTTGTGATTCATGCCCAAATAATGTATATTTCCAATATTATCAATAGTAATATTTCGCTTCAACGGTGTACCAATCGATAGGGACAAGTTAATAGTTCCTCGGGAATATTTGCATGAAGAAAAACTATTCAAAAAGGTGGCAAACATTCGAGAAATGTTTTTGTGAATTTCTAGAAAGGTTTATTGAGGAGTTAGGTTTTACATTTATTTTAAAGCCTATGCAGCAAGAAAGTGGTTCGCAATTTGGGTATGACATTAGTGCAAAATGGCATGATAGTAAATTCCAATATGACTGGTGGTTTGAATGTAAAAGTCATGTGAAGAAAAGCGGTGCAACAACAATAAACAAACGGGAGTATGCAGATAAGATTCTAGAAGTTTTGGCTAATCAACATCCACCTGCATGTTATTGTTTGGTAGCTGCTGATAGAAACTTCTGCAATTGGTTTCGGCGCAATCAAGAATCAATTAACACAAACATTAAGAGAACTAGAGTTTTTGAATGGACTAAAAGAAACCATCTAGAAGATTGCCTCATGTTTTATCCTGATTTATATAAGAAGATATACGGCAAAGAACCTGATACTAAGGGTAAAGACAAAAAAAGAATTTTTCAAGAGACAAAAAGACAAATTATAGAAAATAATAAGAAGTCACCAGTAAAGGCAGCTAACGCTAAAATAACTACACCAGAGATCAATATCAAAACAGGGAGTATGGAAGCGAATGAGGTCGTATTAAATAAAACCGACACTATAGAGCCAGATAAAATGTTAGACAAACAACTTTCAAGAGTAAAAAAATAAAATGGTTAACTCATTAAAATCAACCGCGCAATACCTTGCAACAATTTATCCTCTGGATTTTATACATAGTAATCCAGAGAATGAACTTAGAAAGATAGTCCGTTATTTATTGGATATTGACGTGTCAAGTGAGAGCGAAATAATCAGTGAGTTGAAAGACAAGGGGATCATTGTTTTAAGAGGTGACACATACTTCGTAAAAGAGAAGGAATATGGAAAGAAGGATTTTCTTAAGTTGTTAGATGACAATAAAATTGATTTAGGCAATATTTTTAGCAAGCTGACTTTAAATGACCAGAAAAGCTATTTAAGTAAATTACTGAATATTGACCATAAAAATGTTGAATATTTTTATGCGGAATTAGCCAAAGACATAATGGAAGTAATTGATACTCCGCCCTGTTTAAATGCAGTTTATGAAAAATTGGAGCTTCTCGATGAATTCATTTATGCTGTTCCGGGACAAGCAATTATAATCATCAAAGCAGTAATGAATTACTCTAATGAAAAATTAGACTCAATTAAGCTTGCTGAAAAGTTAAGTGACACCACCTCATATTATACATATAACAACATCATCACCAAGTGCACAGATCTACTTGAGAAAATTAGATACATTGAAACTAAAGTAGTGTTAGGACTTCTGTTGAAATTATCTCAATACCCTGACAACACCATTCAAACTAAAGCAATCGAGGGCTTAAAGCGTATATGCAAATATAACTTGTTTGTCCTAGAAAAAATCGAATATCATCCACAGCAACTAATACTTGGTGAAATTGAGCAATGGAAAAACAAAGAACTCATCAGTAATTACCAGGTTATTCTGGAAATGAGTGGTCAACTTCTGTGCACCTCTTTTGAAGGACACTCTATGACGGATTATAATACATTTACTTTTCACTCAGGCCCCCTTCAAATTACCGAAGAATTGAAAGATCTAAGAAAACGAACCATAGTACTACTTCAAAAGTTATATGATATATCTGATTCTCTAAAGAATAAAATAGAAGTATTAAGGACTTTTAAAATAGCAACTCAGAGACCGCTTCAGGGAAGTTATGATGATGATATGGTGAAAATGATTTTAGATGACACGTCTACAGTAATTAAGTTTTATATATCTATCCTTCCCGAGACGGAGAATGAAATCATTAAGGAGATTGAGAATCAGTCACATGAGTTTACTCGTAGATTTAACATAACAAATTTACCAATTCTGGATAAGTTAAAAAATAGCATAAAAGCTAATATTAACTATGAAATGTATAGAATCCTAGTTGGTTATAATACGGACTTTACCGAAGATATTGACTTTGAAAAAGCAGAACAAATAAGAATAGACAAAATTCAGGAATATATCAGCGATATAACTGAGCAAAATTTCATCAACTGGCAAAATAAGATTCTGTCGATTATTAAAAACTCATCCATATTGGGATATGGCGAGTTCCAATATTACAATAGATTCCTTAATGAATTAGGAAAACAAAAACCAATAATTGCCGACAAATTATTATCTGATAATGAAAAGGAACTTGATGATTTTCTAATGAGCCTAATTGCTGGTATATGGCAAAGTGAATCTAACCAGCTTGCAAGAAGTCATATTGCTAAATGGATAGATGAAAATAAACATTTATCAATATGTGCCAATATCTTTGCTTACGTCGAAGAGATAGACGTAGATCTTTTAGGTAAAGTTTTAAGCAAGGCTATAATCAGTAGCGACAAGGTTGCTTTAAATAATATCACCTACTCATTGGCTCAAAACTATCCTGCTTATAAGGACACAAATAACTATTTCATCAAAGCAATTAGTGAGCTATCGAAATTAAAAGATACAAGTTGGATTAATAATGTATGGTTTAGAAAAGAATCTATTATTGAATCGCTCAGTCAAGTTGATTTAGATACCATAATGGATAACTTGCTACTTATAAACCATATTGACTATAATGCTGAACAAGCTTTAATGCCGATTGCCAAAAAGTATCCAGAAGAAATAGTTAATTTCTTCAATAAGCGACTGTCTTTTAAAGCATCAAAAAATATAGATACTCAATATGATGCTATTCCATTCCAGTTGAGTGTTATCAATGAGCCACTCCGCAATAATGCTGATGTTGTAATTAAAACATTGCTTAAATGGTTTGATATCAAAGGAGATTATCTATATTCTTGGGAAGCAAGTCACCTTATACGAGCTATATTTCCAGTGTTTGATAAAGCTATTGAGAAGCATTTAATTGAACTAATTAATAAAGGAGGAACAGAAGCCGCAGATATTGTGTCATCAGTTTTGCGGGCTTATCAGGGGGAACTATTTTTACATAATGTCTGCAAAGAATTTATCAAGCAGTTTTCGATAAATGAAAAGTACGAAAATGAAGCGTTTATTATCCTTTCACAGACAGGTGTCGTGTCTGGAGAATATGGTTTTGTGGATGCATATAAACGAAAGAAAAATGAAGTTGAAGATTGGAAGAAAGATAGTGACACAACCATTAAAGCATTTACAAATAAGTATGTAGCATATTTAGATAAAAGAATTGATTACGAGATGAAAAGAGCAGATGAAGACATCGAGTTAAGAAAAAGAAGGTTTGAGGATTAATTGTTGATAAAAAGCTAGAGAGAAGAAACCCTTTGTATTTTTACTGGGTATAAATGGGTGAGAAATTCGCCTTAAGAGTAAAACAATGCATAAAACCAAGTCAATTCCAGATTTTATTCCAGATATATGGTTCAAAGACAAAGATAAAAGTAGTGTGTGGCTTACCGCTTATAGGATCTTCCTAGCTGATAAAAAGGAATTTAATGTAATACGTACTTATGATCTTGATTGTTTGAGAGTTGTTGTTTTTTATGGCCATGTTTCATACCTAGATGCAAGCCTTACACGCTTAAATATTGACCCTAATGGTAAAGCAGAAATTCATTCAGACCTGAAGGAGAATAAGACCCCGGAGAGCGGATGGTTATTAATTCTTCAGCCATTTGTGATAGATGGTCTTGAGCAGAATGAACCTCTAATAAGAATGAAAGCAGGAATATATGCCACGCTGTATGCCGCCTTGAATGGGCGGAATATGGCCTTCGATAGGGAGTTTGACAATATCATATCTCTAAAAGACCTCTCTACATCAGCACACTCTCCAACATTTGTTAATCCAAATTCTTACCCAATTCCCAGCGTGACTAATAAAAGATTGGATATTATATGTGAAGCTGGAAAAAGAATAGAAAAGAAAGAAGAAAAAGAGCGGCGACGTATAGAACTTTCACTGCACTGGTTTGGAAAAGGAATGCGTTCATCTGGTGTTGATAGCTTTGTGTCCTATTGGATTGCTTTGGAAACACTTTGTATGCCTGACACGACTAAAATTTTGCCCTTAGAGAAAAGCCTTGCAAAAGCATATAATATGACTCTTAAAGAGGTGAAGGATTTATTCGGTGTTGGTAGAATTTTTAACTTAAGAGGCAGAATTTTGCATGGTGGAGAGAACTTGCCAATACATCAACTTCTATCTACCTATATGGAAAATTTATTTGAGGATGTTTTATTAGTAAATTTAAACATGAAAACTGAACATAAAGCAAAGAGTGTCATAGATAGAATAGATTTCGATTTGAATAAACTGGTACATATTTCATCTTAATCAATTAGACCAGTAAAAGAAGAGCCACACCTCGCCTGAAATCTATTTGCAGACTTTAAAAGTTTATACCGAAAATCAATGATTGTTAGTTAATCTCAAACCTATAAACTTGTAGATACCGTCTTGGGAATCAAGCTGAAACTGCCTTGTTCCAGTCGACATCAAACTCTTTCTTATGTTTAAGCACACCGTAAGCAATGTGCAGTAATTTTCTCATACATGCCACTAAGGCGCATAATGGTTTTTTGCCTG
>JAJCZH010000025.1 GCA_029262515.1 Deltaproteobacteria bacterium
GGCCTCCCCGGCGGCTCCCGCCGCCGCCCGCCCCGCCACCGCGGGGGACCGTCGCGGGAAAGTTAAGTGGGGTACTCGGAACTTTCCCCCTAAGTTAAAGACCTGTTTTTAAAGGCTTTTCTTCTTATAGGGGGAAAGGGGGAACGGGGGGAACGGCTTTTTGGGGGTGAAGTTGAGAATATATGGATAATGGAGAGCTTATAGCCGGTTTTTGCCGGTGGCTTGAGGCCCAGGAATGCAGGGAAAAGACTATTCAGGCGTACCGGGGGCGGGTTGAGAAGTGGCTCGAGTACCTGGCGCGGCACAAGGTAGGTTATCTGGAGGTTGATAAAGAGCGGATAAACTACTATATGCACTTTCTGCTTGTCAAGCAGAAGGCCGCTGCCGGCACACGGGCTCAAGCCTTCTACTCGATCAAGCAGTTCTATACTTATCTGATTACCCGGGGACAGATAGAGATCAATCCGGTAGACGGCGCCGTTATACCAAAGAAGGAGCAGAAGTTAAAGGGCAGCCTGACTAACGACGAGATTGCTCTTATGATAAACGCGCCCGGGGTTAATACCGAGCTGGGCCTGAGAGATACGGCCATACTTACCATGATGGCATCGATAGGCGCCAGGGCCTCGGCGATCTGCGGCCTCAGGACCGGGGATATAAAGGCCGAGCAGGTGCGGCTGCCGGGCAGGTGTACCCACTGCAACCAGGTCGACCGGAGCGGCAGGGCGAACCTGAAGGGTAAGAAGAAGATGGTGGTTATAGTCAACCTGAAGGAGAAGGGCGGGCAGAAGTGGGGTGTGCCGCTACATGACAAGGCCGCCTTTTATCTCAATCAATATATCCTTACGCGTAAGCTTGCCCGGGATTCGGATATCGTCTTTCCGGCCTACAGGTGTAAGGAGTTGAGGCCGATCAACAGGCACGGCCTGCATACCCTCGTTAAGAAGTACGCAGCGCGCGTTGGTATAAAGGAGAGTGTGACACCGCACAGCTTCAGGCGGGCGGCGATCACCTGGCTGCTCGATTGCGGGGTAGATGAGATAGTCGTGCAGAGGTTGGTCGGGCATGCGGACCTCTCTACTACCGAGAAGTACAGGGCGGTAACGCATAGGGCTTTCCATTGGGCGGGAATAGCGGCAGAGAAGAGTCTGCTTGAGGCGATAGAGACACCGATGGACGGGGTGATAGAGAGTATAAGCAGGTTGTAGAGGGGGAAGATGTGGGTCTTCGGGCGTGGTACGTGTACTTAAGACCTAATTTAGTTGGTTGTTGGTTGTAGTAATAGTTGTTATTTGTTCTATCTTTACGGACGGAGAAAGACCTTTTATAAGTTCTGTTGCATACCGCTTTCAAGAGGGTACCTGAGAAGGGGCTATTTAACGGCACGACCCTGCCGTAACAGGGGTAAGTGGTTGTGTTGGTTAGGGATTATCATGTGCTTGATATCAGGAAGATGATAGCCTGGTTGACCGGTGATTATTCAATTGATTATTTTTAGAAGGGGGTAGGGGTTGTCAGAGGGGGGTGGTCTTTCGAGAATATCTACCTCATTTACATTTTGAAGTATTACTTATTGGTTTTAAGCATTTATGCGTAGATTTTCGGCTAAAAAAAGGGGGGCGCGGGGGGATAAACGGCCTTTTTAGCGCACTCAACATCAATAAAGGAATTTAATGGCTAAGAACGGCAGCGACTTTCTATCCGATATTGAGGACCGCTTCAACGAAGTGCTCGGCGCCCCGGACGGCACGATCGCCCTGCGCGAGATCCTGAAGCTCCACGCCGGTACCGAGATATATATCCCGTCCAAAACCGAGACCTTTATTGCCTATCGTGACGAGCAGATCCGCAGCTCCTTTGACGGCTCCAACTACGCCGAGCTCGCGCGCCTCTGGCACCTCAGCTCTTCACAGATCCGCACGATAGTACACCGGTAAAACTATTTCAGCCTGACTTGGACTCTTTCATGACAGATAACTGATATTTAGTTTCATGTCTCCTGGCATAAAGAAGCTGAACAGGGGGTAACTTGGCACAGCGCCTCTCTTCTAGTACACTTGTTAAAATCTCTTTATAGTCAGCATCTGTATCGCAGCCGATGATTATCCGTAAAATTGTCTGCGGCTTAAATCTTAGGTAGGTGTTGGCTTCTTTGGGGCGTACTATTCTATGCTCCTGTTCATACTCCCAACCTTTGTGTTTTTGCAGTACTGCTTTAGAAATATTATCAGCGAAGTTATTTGGCCAGGTCACTATAGGATAGTCATACCTGTATTTAACAGGTAGAGCTTGGCACAGCATGGAGAAATCTTTTGCCAGTTCGAATTGGATACATATACCGGTATGTTCCTGCGCGTAGTGACTCCACATCAGAATATTTTTTGGATCGCTGCTAAAAGAAAACACACCAACCTTGTTAATGTGTTTTTGATAGATCCTTTTCATATCTTCTTTGAAGGTATGAAAAGGCTTTCTCATTGCATTTTTAACCAGTTGTTCTCTTTTTGCGTACGGAACACCTTCATTAGTGAGAAAAGTTGAGAAGTGCTTACGTCTTTTGCGTGCATCGGTATCAACGATAATATGAGCGGCCATATCGAATGGGTCGTTGAAGTCTGTTGGCGAGCTTAACCATAAGCGTGACTCCACCAGTAAGTCCCGTAGTTCTTTCTTCGATTGTTCATTATCAGGATGAATAGATTTGTACTTGTACAGAAAGCGCTTGAGTTTTGGCTTAAAGACGCGTGCTATTGCAAGCCTCCGCTCAAAGTACCCAAGGCTGTTAAAGTGTTTGATCAATTCTTCAGTATTGTTTTCCATCCCCCACCATACCCCTCTAATCTTTTTTCAGTTTTCCCCCTGATAACTGTACATCGTTACCTGTATGCTTATGTCTGAAATAGCAAGCGGACGGCAGTCCAGAGAGTCGCACCTCTCCAGACCCTGCGCATTAACGCAGGACGGGACAAGCCCGCTACCGCCCACGCTCCGGCCGGAGCGGGTTCAGTGTAGCATTGGGTCCCCCGTAAAATCAATATTGGAGAGGTGCGACTTATGAACTCGATCATTCCGTGGATAGGCGGCAAGCGTCGCCTGGCAAAACAGATTCTTCCGCTCTTTCCCGAGCATACCTGCTACGTCGAGCCCTTCTGCGGCGCCGCAGGTCTCTTCTTTACCAAAGAGCCCTCAAAGGTCGAGGTCTTAAACGATGTCAACTCCGACCTCACAACCCTCTTCCGGGTTCTTCAGCATCACCTCGACGAGTTTGTCCGCCAGTTCCGCTGGGCCCTTGTCAGCCGCGAGCTTTTCGAGTGGTGCAAGGCTACTCCGCCATATACCCTTACCGATATCCAGCGGGCGGCGCGTTTTTACTATCTTCAGAAAACAGGTTTCGGCGGTGTGCCATCAAACCATGCCTTCGGGTCCAGGACTACCGCTCCACCTAGCATAAACCTCTTACGGATAGAGGAGGATCTCTCGGGCGCCCACCTTCGCCTCTCCCGGGTCTATATCGAAAACCTCGATTGGCAGAAGTGCATCGAGAAGTACGACAGGGCTTACACCCTTTTCTATCTCGACCCGCCATACTTTGGTACCGAAGGTTACGGCGTACCCTTTCCGCTCGAGCAATACTCTGAGCTCGCCGAGACCATGCGCACGATCAAGGGGCGCGCGATCCTCAGCGTTAACGACGTACCCGAGATGCGCGAGGCCTTCAAGGGCTTCTCTATAAAGACTGTCAAGATCAACTACTCGGTCGGCAGCCGGCACGGCAGCGCTACGCCGCGTAAGGAGCTGATTATCCGCTCTTAGCAGGAGTGGCTTGTGGCGCAAAAATGA
This sequence comes from Deltaproteobacteria bacterium, assembly GCA_029262515.1. Lineage (GTDB taxonomy): Bacteria > Desulfobacterota > GWC2-55-46 > GWC2-55-46 > JADFVP01 > JADFVP01. Next base: position 3,841 of record JAJCZH010000025.1, read on the forward strand.
TTAAAACGGTTGACAGCCCACCGGTTTGTGTTATAACTATAAGCAATATTTATCATCAAAGAATAACTCATTGAAATTAGATGTAATGGATTTTGGGGGGCGGTCCATTATATCTAATCCTTTCTCGTAAATCTGCCACCTAAAGTAAACAAGTTATATCTGATTCTTAGTAAGCGAAAAATATCGATCACTACGTTAGTGGTGAATTAGAGAATACGGTTGTTTCTGCGCTATAGTATAAGGGGCTATATACTATAAGTGCTAATTGTGATAGAATAGTATTGGATTGTAGTTATTTAAGTTAAAGATAACGTCTGAATATACCGATAAGAAATAGACAGTAGTGTAAGGTCAGTTTTTGGGTTGCAAAGCAGGTCAAAAAAAGTAGATTAGGAGGTGTGCCGCATGGGAGAGGTGTTGTCGGTGGTTCTTCCAGCAGTATCAGTTGTTGGAATTCTGGCTTTATGGGACAAACGGCTGGAGGAAAGAGCCAGAGCTTTTTTTTATAAGCGCATGGCAAAGGGATGCGAGGAAACAAGTTCTGTGTTTATTGATCCTCGCGATTAAAGGGTTACAATTTTTTAAAAGCCCACATTAAGGTGTTACTTAATGTGGGCTTTTTTTTGGAGATTTAATAAGTGGGTATTGCTAAGGATTATTCAAGAAAGGCACTATATGACTTGCTAAAGTCATATGTATGGCCCTACATATCCCCGTTAATTATAACCGTGCTTGTCTCTACGTTTTCACCTTATGTAGACAAGTTTGCGCAAATACCAAGACTGTATGTTGGCGCGGCTGTCGTCTCATTAATTGTAATCGTTATTATTGGTAAAAAGATATGTGTTCGGGGGTATAAATTTTTCAGGAGGAGATATTTACTCTTGTTTCATAGTGGCTTATTCTACTATAACAAGAATGATACTATAGGTGATAATGAAGAAAATAGGAATATGTTGCAAGAGGAGGCTGTAAAGGCCAATACTATAGAACTTATAGGAGCAACGGGTTGGAACACTTTTTCCAAGAATAACGCCAGTGGTTCTGCGATTCTGAGGGATGCTTTTGAACAAGCCCAGGGTGATATTAATATTGTTTTACTTGACCCGACGAAAGCCTGTGCGCGTGAAAGGGCAGACTCAATAGGCATGGATTGGGTAACCTATGAAAATGAAATAAAAAGTAGTATTGCTTTTCTTAAGGGCCTGCGTGATAAAAAAAAGAGGGTATCTTTAAAGTTTTATAACCAGAAACCTGTTTGGAAGATGATAAGGTTGGATGGTTTTTTATGGCTTCAATATTACCATCCAGATAACCATGTGGAAAAGATGCCTGTTTATGGTATCAAACGCACACCTGAAAAAGACGAACACAGCCTATTTGATCCCCTTTATTCCGTATTTGAGAAGAAATGGAAGCACGATGACAATCCAAAGTTTGATTTTGAAAACGACCAAATTATTTATCCTAATGGGAGTAAGCTCCCATATAGTTTATAACCCCTTCTAAATCTTTTTTCAGTTTTCCCCCTAAAAACTGAAAATCTTTTCCTGTAGTATACTCTACATGAAAGCTACACGGCTCCGGCGGGTCCCGCCCCGCTTAAGGGCCTACCTGCATTCTTATACAAAGAAAGGCTGCCCTAACGGGTGGCCTTTCTCTATTTCAGGGGGTAACGCATGAGCGAGACCCTCTCATACCCTTTCGAGCGCGGCCAGTTTGTCTGTCCTTCCTGCGGTGCGCTCTTCTTTGCTTATAAGCCCGATATCGACTATACCGACGAGGTTGCCACTGCGCGCTGCCCCAACTGTCCCGAAGAGACAGAGCCCGCGTACGAGACGGTCCATATGCAGAACCTGCATAAGACGATCGGTTCAGCTAAGGGAGCCAATGTCAGCAAGGCGGGCCGCGATAAAAACCGCCTCAATGGTTACAAGAACGGCTCGGCGCATCTGCGCCCGGGCGCCGCCTCTCAGATCCCCATGGCACCGGCTAAGCCCGGCACCTACCCCGAGTGCGACGACTGTCAGGATCTTCAAGATTGCGAAGAGCAGGTCGAAGCCGCACACGGTACCTGCCGTCCTGTCTACTGTCACCGCCGCAGCGAAGTCTCGCTCAAGTACGCTTCGGCCTTTATGGCCGGAGATCCCGAGCTCCTTCGTCTTGTGGCCGCCGGCAATGCTGCACAGCTCCAGCAGGTTCTCAACTCTTCCTTCAGGGACATCTTCAAGCGCGGTACCGAAGTTGTTGAAACAATCATACTCAGTAGAGACAAGGACGGTGATATTACCTCCACTACACAGAAGATCTACGCTCACCCGCTTATCAAGCGCTGTATCGAGATCATGCAGGTCATGGGCTTTACTCTCGGCGACTGGACCCTTACGCCTAAGTCGAAAGAGGCTAAGGAGCAGGCCACCGGTTATCTTGCCGGCCTTGCAGCGGGTACCGGCATGTCGGTAGAGCAGGTGACTAAAAAGATCGAGGGCGACGTCAGTGACTTCAAGGCTGCTCTTGAGGGCGCGATCGCCATGCGCAGCGGAGACGAAACCCTCAAGGTCTTCGAGGAAGAGGCCGGAAAAAGGGAGGGCGATGATTGAGAAAGCTCTTGATAATACTCTTCGTGGTGCTTGCCATGATTAAAGTGTCACCTGCTGCCGCAAAGGAGATCCAGCGCTATAAGGACTCGAATGTCCTCTGGTGCAAACACGTCTGCAATGTCGATCTTATGCCGCATCAGGCCATGTGGATGGACCAGATGGACCGCTTCACCAATACTTCCACTGTTGCGCCTCCGCGTGTCGGTAAGACATATGCCGTTGAGTTCCACGGCCTAAAGTCCAACGCCTGCAACTCTTATGAGGATTACAGGATCTTCGCGCCTTCCGAGCATCAGGCCGGCGACTCGCTTCAGTACCACATAAACGGAATCCTCTCTTCACCTATTCTTTCGGCCTTTATAGAGACGCGTCTCGGCCGCAAGCAGATATCTACCACCGGTTACACCTTCCAGAACCAGTCGAACGCAGCGCGCTACGGGCAGAACTCTAACCTCGATGGTGTCAATGCAACTGTTATCCGCGGTGAGGAGTACGACGACCTTGACATGGACACCTGGAATGATCGGATCCTGCCACGCGGCATGGCCAAGAACAAAAACGGCCTGCCGACCCGTATACGGATTACCGGCGTCATCCAGGGTAAGGAGAACCTCTATAACCTCGAGTCCGACGATTCCTTCGAGGTCCTTCCCAAGATCGATATCTACGACGGCATAGCCCTCGGCGCTCTTGATAAAGACTTTGTCATGAGCCTGCGCGATTCCTACACCGATGATCAGTGGCTGCGTATCGCGCTCGTCAAGTACGTCGAGTCGCGTAACTTCTTCTGGTCGAAGTATTTGCGCGCCATGCAGAAGGCAGGCGACCGTATGCTCCTTAAACCGGTCACGCCCGAGCCCGGCGGCCGTTACGAATCGGTCGGCACTGTTGGCGTCGGCCTTGATATGGGAGCCCAGGGTAGCTCGGCCACGGCGTCGAAGTACTCGCTCCAGTTCGTCGAGTCTATAGGCCACTACAAACGCTGGCTCTACGGTGAAGAGATAGATCCGACTATAGACCCTGCGCTTCTCAGGAAACGTATTGTTGCGCTTTGGGCCTTCTTCCGTCCTGCCGGCGGTTACGGAGACGCGCTCGAGGCGAACCTCATCGCCCAGGTCAACGACGACCTCTATTCCGACGGCCTTATAAGCTACAACCGTAAGCGCGAGCACGCCGAGAACAAGAGCGAGAACTGGAAGCACTGGACCCTGCAGCCGCTCCGTAACCAGGGCCCGACCAAGCACCTTATGTTCAAAGGCTTGCAGCAGGGTATCCACCAGGGTCTCTTTTATACGCCGCTTGTTATTGCCGGGGATCCCGAGCACGAGAACCTCGCAAAACTTGTCAGGCAGCTCGAGAACATCCGCTCCGTTAAGGGGGGGGCTTCGTACCTCTCATACGAAATGATCAAAAGTTCGGTCGGCGACGACAACGTCGATGCTCTCGCTATGGCCGACATGTATCTCGATGCCGGCAAGGACCGTACACTAATTATCGACGGTGCCGGTACCGGCGTACAGATGGCAGGACTAACGGCAGGCAGGGGGGTTTTTAATACCTGATGGTACAGCTCGTAGATTATAGGGGCCGCGAGGTCTCATCCTTTGCCGAGGCCCCGCCCATGGGCGAGGTCGCAACCGTCGGTTCCGCCATTTTAGGCAATATGCTTCTGCTTCCGTACAACCCTGACGATCTTGTGCGCTCCAAGGGGCTGGGGCTTAAGGTCTACCAGGAGATGATCCGCGAGCCGTATATCAAGGGCCCGCTTATACAGAAGAAGACCAAGCTCCTCAATATCGGCTGGGACGTCCTGCCGGCATCCGATGATCCCGTACACCTCGAACAGGCCGAGTTCGTTAAGTGGAACCTCAAGACCTATATCAAGGGCTCTTTTTTAAAGGACCTCTTCGAGATGTGCGACGCAATAGACAACGGCTTCTCGGTATCAGAGAAGGTCTACGACAGGGTCAAAAAAAATGGCAAGTGGAAGGGTAAGATTGCCATCAAGACCATAAAATCGAGGGACCCGAACCATTTCGAGTTTAAGACCGACAAGCACGGTAACCTCGGCCGGAAGGGCCTTATTCACAGGCCGGGTATGGCGCAGCAGAAGCCGCTCAGCGTAGACAAGTTCGTCATCTTCTCGTATATGATGCGCTACGAGAACCACTACGGCACCTCCGACCTTAGGGCTGCGTACCGTGCCTACTGGATTAAGGACACAGCCTGGAAGCTCCGTTGCATATATATGGAGCGGTACAGCGGCAACAACCTGCTCGGCAAGTATCCGGGTAATGACCCGACGGCGAAGGATAAGCTGCTCGAGATTTTCCGCACCTGGCAGCAGGAGACCGGCATGGCCATACCCGAGGGTATGGAAGTCGAGGTTCTCAACCTTGCGACCAGTTCCAAGTCCGAGTACGAGTCGACCATGAACGACTGCAATCGAGAGATGCAGATCTGCATTCTCGGCCAGACCCTTACCATGGACGTCGGGCAGAAGGGTACCGGCAGCCGGGCGCTCGGACAGGTTCATGCAGGCGTATCGCTCGACCAGGTTATTTTCCTCGATGCCCTCCTTGCAATGGAGGTTAACGAGCAGATAGTCCAGGACATTATCGACTGGAATTACGACCCGCCCGATGCTTACCCGACCTGGTACTTCAGGTCGCGCGAGAATTTCGATGGCAAGGCCTTCTCCGAGACACTTGAGAAGCTCAACCCGTACGACCTCGGCATACCCAAGCAATGGGTCAGGGAGAAGTACAGAATACCTGCTGCCGAGAACGGCGAGGAGGTTATAAAGGCAAAGCCCGCGCCTGTTGCGCCTGTCGTTCCGGGGCAAGAACCCAAGCCAGCAAAGCCTGCCGCAGTTCTGGCTATGGAAGAAGGCGCTACGAAAGAGACTCCGCTCGATGGGCCGTATTACCGTGGACTCGATCGTTTTGAGCTCTTCTCCGAGATCCACAGGGTCGACCGCGAGACCTCGGCGCTTATATCCGAGACCAGCGCCGCTTCTACGCCTCTATATGACGCTATGAAGCTTGAGGTTCTGTCTCTTGTTGAGTCGAAACGGCTCTTCGAGAATAGGGACTTTGCATATATCGAGAAAGTAACAGTTAAGGTCGGCCCACTTAAGCAGCTCATAGCCGACAGTATGCTCCGTGCAGAGCTCATGGGTCGCGCAGATATCGACAAGATCACAGGCCGCACCCCTGACAAGCTCGCAGAGGCGCCCGAAGACTACACCCCTGACGAGGCGATTGCCGCGCTCGCCCTTAAGACCGGTTATACAAAGGCCGAGTTCGACATCCTCATTGCAGAGGTAAAAGGGCGTGCCTTTACCGTGGCAGGGCTCGAGAAGAATACGATCGATCGTGAGGTTCAGGTACTGCTTCTACAATCCCTCAAGTCCGGTGATGACTTTGCCGCCTTCAAGCATCGCTTAAACGAGGCCTTTATCAAGTACGCCATGCCCGTATACGGCGAGGTCGGCCTTGTAGGAGAGAAGATACTGAACCACCATGCCGAGACCGTCTTCCGCACTAACGTGATGGATGCGTACAACCAGGGCCGAAAGAAGGTCCTTGACGACGACGATGTCAAGGAGGCCTTCCCGGCCTGGCGGATATCCGAGATTATCGACGGGCGTACGCGCCCCTCACACGCGCGTGCCGACGGTCTTACCTTTATGGCCGATGATCCGGTCTGGCAAAAGATCACCTGCCCTAACGGTTATAACTGCCGCGGTGTGATACTGCCAATAAGCAAGTTTGACTTTACAAGGGACATGTTGTCGAACCCCGGGGATATCCCGGCCGACTACCCGGACCCCGGGTTCAAATAAGGAGAGAAGCCCATGCCGGAACTTAGCTATGAAAACAAGAAGACGCTCTTAATGGACGCGCTCAACCCTTCTGAGGGTGCCGACAATCGCGTATGGATAAGAGATTTATACGACGACAGGGTAATCGTTGACGACAACGACAAACTCATGGAAGTCGCTTATACGATAGAGGATAACAAAGCCGTTCTCGGCGAGCGCAAGGAGGTTAAGGTCTCATACGAGGCACTGGCCGAGCTCAAGGATATTCCGGTCCTGAAGGTAGGCACCTTTACGGCTATGTCGGGCAAGAGGGTCACATTTACGCACGACGACCTCGAAGAGATAGCCGCAAACTCAGAGGCCTTTAAAGATCAGCTCAAACCTCCGCTTGTGGCCACCCATAACGAAGGGGTCGACGCATCTATCCAGGTCTTCGGATCGGTAGACGGCGGTAAGTTCCATAACGTAAGAAAGGTCGACGACCAGCTTATAGCCGACCTGAGGGGCATGCCCGCAAAAGCGGCCGAGCTTCTCGGAGAGGTCGAAGAGTTCAGGCTCTCACCCGAGACCTATACAAACTTTGAAGACGATAACGGCGTATCCCATGGACGCGCCCTTAGAAGGGTCGCAATGGTAAATATACCGGCGATCAAAACAATGGGCGGCATTACCGCGGACAACCTCTTTGAGGAGACGCCAGATCAGCCCACCACATGGGTCAAGCTCCATGAGCCTAACCAGAGTCCTACTAGAAAGGGGAACAATACAATGCTAGAGACAGTTGAAGAATTAAAAGAAAAGCTCCAGCTCAGCGAGCAGCAGAACGTTGATCTTAAGGCCGACAACGATGCTAAACAGGTCAAGCTCTCGGAGGTCGAGGTGGCCGACAAGGTCCGCAAGGCCAAGGAGATGGTAGCTCCGCTTATTGAGGCAGGGCTTGCCACGCCTGCGGCCGACCTGGTGCAGAGCTTTGCAGAGCAGCTCGGCGATACCGACGTCCTCAAGTTCGGCGAGAAAGACCAGACTCCGCTCGATGCCTTTAACGAGGTTCTCGACACTCTCTTCCAGAGGCAGAAGGACGGCAAGCTCATGGTCAAATTCGGCGAAGAGGCTGACGGCAGCGACGGCTTCTCGGAGGAAGACGGAGAGAGAGCTGAAATGGTCAAGAACGTAGCGAGTGCCGCACCGGCCCCGGGCAACTAAGGCCAGTATCGGTAATAACGTAGATCAATACAAATAACCGGCCAGCAGAGCCGGTATATAGCGGGATATAAGGAGGATTTTACGATGCCAGAATCACTTGGACAGACTCAGGAGGTCTTTACCCCGGACAGTCTCATTGCCGGAAACTTTCCTGTTGTCTCGGAAGCGATAACTCTCATTACGGGACAGAATCTCACCAGGGGCGCTTTGCTCGGCAAGATAACCGCGTCCGGAAAATACAACCTCAGCCTTTCGGCTGCAGTAGACGGATCAGAGACCCCGGTTGCCATACTTGCCAAGGATACCGACGCCACGGCCGCAGATGTTGAGACGGTTGCATACGAGGCCGGCGAGTTCAACGACAATGCTATTACGTTCGGTACTGCTCATACGGCAGCGAGCGTAAAGGCAGGGCTCCGGGACTTGAATATTTACCTCAAGACTCCGGACAAGGGTTAGGTAGCTTTTAGGGGCTATTTAACGGATACGTAGCAAGATAATTACAATCCCTTAAAGGAGGGTTTAAAAAATGACTATCAGTATGTTTGAAACGAGAACAATGCTCGAGAGTATCGAGCAGATGCACGTACCAAAGACCTTTCTACTCGATATGTTCTTCAAGGGTGAGAATGTCGCCAACACAAAGCACGTAGATATAGACATCATCAAAGGCAAGCGCAGGCTTGCAGCCTTTGTGCAGCCGACCGCCGAGGGCAAGGTAATAGAGAGAACGGGTTATACCTCTAACTCGATAATACCTCCCTACATCAAGCAGAAGATGCCATTTAGTGCGCAGGACCTGCTCAAACGTGAGCGTGGAGACACCATCTACCAGGGCAACGCGAGCCCCGCGCAGCGCGCGCAGATGGCGCTCGGCAAGGATCTTCTGGAGCTTATGCAGATGACTACCAGGCGTGAGGAATGGATGGCAGCGCAGGCCTTGAATACCGGCATAGTGCCGGTTGTAGGCGACGGTATCGACGCGCAGGTCGACTTCAACATGGGAGCTACGCACAAGATTACGCTGTCCGGTGGAGCGCTCTGGTCGGCTACGACCTCTACTCCGCTTGCGAACCTTCGCGCATGGAAGAAGGTTGTGGCAAAGGACTCGGGACTCGTTCCGGACGTCGCCGTCTTCGGCTCCGACGTTCTCGATGCCTTCCTCGCCCACGCAGATGTCCAGAAGCAGCTCGACACCAGGCGTATAACCATGGGGCAGATCGACCCGACGACCTTGCCAAACGGCGCTAGCTATGTTGGCAGGATTGAGGAACTCGATATCTACACTTACGACGAGTACTACCTCGACGATTCCGATGTGCTTCAGCCGATGGTTCCGGTCGACAAGATCTGGCTCGGATCCACCAGGGCTCAGACCACGCGTCAGTACGGAGCCATTCAGGACCTTGAGGCAACGGCAGTTGTCAAGTACTTCCCGAAGGCCTGGATAACCAAGGATCCGTCAGTACAGTGGGTAATGCTTCAGAGCGCGCCTATCGTCTGTCCGAACCAGATAGATGCGTTCTTGAGCGCAAAGGCCGTTTAACCAGAAACCCTTTATTCAAGGGCAAATATAACAGTTCTTCCGCTCCTGCCTTTTATAACTGAGAGGCAGGAGCGAGGAGAATTTTAAAAGAGAGAAGGAGACCGGGATGGCTACAAACGATATTGAGATGGAAGCTATAAATACTGTTACAGACGAAAAAGGTGATCACCTGCCGGGCAGTACGTTCAAGGTGCCTGACAAGAAAACGGCTGAAGGCCTCGAACTCATCGGTGCAGCCAAGAGGATGTCTGCTAAAGAGGAGAAGACCTCAGCGCCGCCGCAACCCAAACAGGCTGAGGTGATCAAGGCAATCGAGGCCTGCGAAACTGTCGAGGCGGTAGATGAGCTAGTCAAGGACGAGAAGCGCCAGCCCGTACTCGATGCCGCTGACGCACGTAGAAAGGCGATCGAGAAGGCAGCCGGGGGAGCCGGTAACTGATGCCGTATTGTACTCAATCTGACATAACCGATATCGGGCTGACCAAGAAGGAGCTGATCCAGCTAACCGACGACGACAATATCGGGGAGGTCAACTCCGGGCGCGTTACTGCCGCGATCCTAAAGGCCGACACCGAGATCGACGGCTATTGCCGCACACGTTACACCGTGCCCTTCGTTCCGATACCGGATGAGATCAAGTTCCTCTCTGTAGATATCGCCACGTACTGGCTCTTTCGCCGTCGGCAGCAGGTAACAAGCTCGATCCTCGACAAGTATACGAAGGCGCTGTCCAAGCTCAAGAGGATCTCCGAGGGCGACTATACTCTAGACGGCGTAACGCTCCAGACCGACTCTACTGGTATTGCCTCTACGATCGACAGCACGGCCGTGCAGACCTTTACGCGAACGAAGAAGGATTCGGACGGCAACGTGATCGGCGACAAGGGCAGCATGGAGACCTGGTAATGAGAATGTATGTGCAGATAGAGGGGGTAGACCGGCAGTTCCGCAGGCTCAGGGGGCTCGATAAGGAGCTCTCCGACCCGACATCCTTCTTGAAGCAGGCCGGTGTGGTTTTGATCGACTCGAGCCAGAAGAACATCGAGGCAGGCGGCCGTCCCCGCTGGGCCCCACTCTCTCCTGTAACGGTCTACTTGAGGGCCCGTAAGAGGAAGGGGTACCGCGAGTTTAAGCGGGGTCCGAACAAGGGGCGCGTTACAGAGGCTGCCTTCAATACCGAGATAGCCGGCATCAGTCCGCTTAGAGACACAGGTCTGCTCATGGCCTCTATAGGCAACTCGTCAAGGGGCGGCGTCTACAGGCTCGAAAGAGGAGCGATTACTATTGGTACAAAGGTCAAGTACGCGGCACCTCTGCACGACGGCGCCACGACTGCCGGCATGATCAAGGGGAAGAAGATCCCGCCGCGTCCGTTTATGTTTCTTTCGGCTGCCGACAAGCGCAGGATCCACGGCCTGGCCGTAACCTTTGTCAATAATGCGATAGCCCGGAGTAAAAAAGGTTAATAGATGAACGACTTGCTTAAAAAAACCAAGGTCCGGATCCATGAGAAGCTCACATACCTGCCTATGCGGAGTGCAGACGAGCGGGCTGTTTATATAACGACCGGCAGAACCATTCCGCGCATGACCGCTTTTCCGGCGATCGCGCTCAAGGATGGATCCACAGATCACAAGCTTATCGGCGGTACCCTCTCTCCGGGTGCCGTTGAAGGCGAGTATGATGGTGTGTTCGACGACGATATGAATATCCATGTCACAGGCTTTGTCCAGATTTTTAGAGAAGAGGACGATCTCATTACCGGTGATGGCAAGGAGAAGGGCATCGTTGAGCTGATGGATGACGTTCTGGCCGCGCTCACGGGTTGGCTCCCCGGCACTGCTTACAATTATCCGCTTATTCCCATCCGTACCGAGCAGAGCCAGATCTTTGAGGATATACAGGAACCCGACCCCGGGTCGACTTTTATGGTTCAGAGCAAAGAAATTATTTTCGCCTGCGCGAAGCAGAGATAAAGGAGGGCCCATGCCTAAGACAGCAGAGAAGTATCTATGTATTCATTCGGTTAACATTCCGACCGGCGTGGGGAGTTTCAAGTCCTTTGTGGCCGGAAAAAAGTACGACCTGAAGGAGATCCCCGAAGGGGGTTGCGAAAAAAGGGAAAAGAAGGACAAGGAAGGCACGGTCGTAGGCCATGAGAAGCCTGTTCCTTCACCTGTCTATTTTATACCGGCACCGGCCGCAGCAGAACCGGCACCGGCAACCGAGGGCCCCGCCAAGGCCTCCGCCAAAAAGCCTGAGGAGGTGAAGCCAGATGCAGACTAAGAAAGCGTGGGCCGACAAGTTAATGATCGGCTTCTACAAGAAAGAGGCAACGTACGGCGCCGGTGTCACCATGGACGCTACGAATGCCTGCTCTCTTTCGGGCTACAAGGCTCAGGTTGAGTGGGGAGATACGGTTGTAAACGATAAAGAGGAGACCACTGGTACCGAGTTCGGCACTACCTCCGAGATTGTAGAACAGCGCGTAAAGATGACCGTCAGCGAGTCCAACGCCAAACCGAATACGCTTATCGGTCTGGCTGCCATGGCCCTCGGCAGTGTAACGGCTACTCAGGACGGTGCGCTTGCGGCTTATAGCCAGAAGATAATACCTGCTACCGTAGGTACTGTCCTACCCTCAACTCAGGCCGAGGCAACTATCGCCGGTATTCAGCGTGCCTACAAAGGTCTTAAGGTTGACACCTTAAAGATTGCAGCTAACGATCGGCTCGTATCGGTCGAGGCCGGACTTATGGGTGACGGCAGCAGGGCTACTTCTGCGACGGCCTTTGTCGCCTCTTTAACAGAGTCATGGTTAAAACTTGCCGACTGTAAGGTCTATCTGGAGAACGGTACGGCAATATCGATATCCCCGACGCTTGTCCAGGCGGCTGAAGATATATCAAGCGGTGCTCCGGTCGATCTCAGCGCAAGGATACAGGGTGTCGAGTGGAACTGGAACAACAAGCTCGAAGGGCAGCCGGGATACGGCGGAGCAGGGCTGCTTCAGGACCTCGACTACGGTAAGCGTGAGACCAGCCTCAAGTTTACGCTGTTATTCAATGATGCGACAGAGATAGACCATTATCTCAATATGGACCCGCTCGCCATTGAGTTCGACCTGAAGGGTGGCCTCATAGCGGCTACAGGCGCTATGTATTACGGCTTCCACCTTATTGTGCCGCGCTTTAAACTCCTGAACGCCCCGCTTCCCAAGGAGGAGAACGGGATCTATGTCTGCGAGATGGAGTGTGACATTCAGGACGACGGGACAAATCCGGCGGTAATTATAGAAGGCTACAGCTCAAAGCCCGCTTACCTGGCTTAATCGGATTCAATAAACCGTGGGGTCGCCGGTCCCGGTTCCGGCAGGTGCTTATGAATGGCGCCAGGCCCCACGGATAAACCGGGAGGAAAAGGAAGATGGCAAGGTTACCAAAAGAGAGAAAAGCGACAGTTATGCTTCAGGGCGAGGAGGTTTTGTTTACTTTCCGTGAGCCTACTAACGAGGAACTCAATGATTTTCTAACGTCCCGTTTTGAACTCAAAGGCAAGGGGCCGAAAGACACATCAGTGGCCGCTCGGTGCGACTTCTTTGACCTTTTGCTTGTTAAGGTTGAGAACCTTGAAGACGAGCAGGGGGAGGTAACGCCTGAGCGTAAGGATCGTATTCCAAGCAACTGGAAGCAGGACATGATCATGCAGCTCTTTGAGGCTACAGAGATCAACGTAAAAAACTGAGAGAGGATCTTCGGCTTCTACATGACAGGTCGAAGATCCCGGATTGTGATGATTGTACCGTCTATGAAGAGAATACGGACCTTGAATTTATTAAACAGTGGTGTCGTGAGTGTGACTGGAGTAAGGAGGTCAAGGAGCCTATCGTCTACAGGCTCCTTGAGTATATCTCTCTCATCGAAGCCGGTTGCCCCGTAGCCCGGCACGAGTTGACAAACCGCGAGTGGCTTGCGGTCGGAGCCCTTAAGGTAGAGCAGGAGAAGATACGGGCGGAAGAGGCAAAAGAGAAAGCGAGTACGTAGATGGCAAGGCTGGGTGGCGGTGACGAAGTTTCTGCCAAGATAAAAACCGAATACGAGGGTAAAGGCATTAAGGATACCGATCAAGGGCTCCATGAGCTTGAGAATACGTCCCGGTTCACAAGCGCCAATATCGAAGGGCACTGGAACGCCCTCAAATCGAAGTGGCTTGAGATAGTCGCTACGGTCTACACCCTGAAGAAGGCCTGGGATAGTGCTTTTGCTGCGGCGCAATTCCAGCAACAGGAGCAGGCCTTTGCAAACCTTGCGGGCTCTCATGGTCAGAATGCACAGAGCATGATTGTGGAATTGCGCCGCCTCTCTGCTCAGACTATCTCGACCGCTGACCTTATGCAGTCAGCTGGTACTGCTATGCTGCTTGGTATTCCAGCGGATAGGCTTGCAAGAATGATGGAGATAGCACGGGCTGCATCTCGAATAACAGGTCAGTCGGTACAGGCAGCCTTTAACGATATTGCTAAAGGTGTGGGACGGCAGAGTAAGTTAATACTCGATAATCTCGGCATCATGGTTGATGTAGGCAAAGCGAATAAGGAGTATGCCAAGTCCATGGGAATAGTAGGTCGGGCCCTCACTGATGTAGAAGCTAAACAGGCTTTTTTGAATGCCGTAATGGCGTCAGGTGAAGACACTATAAGGCGTGTTGGTGTTACGGCAATGACCTCTGCCGAAGCCATGCAAGCATATCTTGCAACAATACAGAATGCAGGTATATGGGTAGGGAAAGCCATAATTTCAGTATCAACTTTTGCCGCGACCGCCACTCAACTTGCAGGGGCTACGGTTGCAGCCATATTAGGTCAGACGGCAAAATTTGTTGGTCGTTTTATGGAGACCCTATCTGGTTTACCTTTTATCGGTGAGAACTTCGATGAGATGTCACTAGCGTTGAAAGAGTTTGCTCATTTTGAATTTGAAGCAATGGAGGAGGCTATTTTTCTGGCGGATAGCCTATGGACAGTTAATAGGGCCCTTTTCAAGCAGGCAGAAGCGATAGGTGCCGTGACGAAGGCGAAGAAAGAACAGGAAGAGTTTTCCCCAAAAACAGGTTTGGCAGCATTTACGAGAGAAGAAGAGATTAAAGCTTTTGAGTTTCATGAATTTATGGCAGACCAGCAGGCAGCGCAGGATGCAGCAAGGTGGAAAAAGAGGTTGACAACAGAGGCTAACTTTCAGAGTCAGATCATGACACTGAAGTTTAATGCTGCTAATCAAGCTGTTGCTCTGCTTCATATTGTTGGGCAGAAGAGTGAGGCACTTGCCGTTGCAGCTTTGATATTTCAAAAGGGGTTAGCAATGGCACAGGTATTTATCAGTACTCAGACTGCCGCTGCCGCAGCTCTTGCCCCGCCGCCTCTTGGTCTAGGTCCGGTATTGGGTATGCCGTTGGCGTCAACCATTCGGGCTATGGGGGAGTGGTCAATGGGGCTTATTGCTGCAACAGGTATCGCTGAGGCTGCGTTTGGTGGAGGTGGCCCCTCTGGTGTAGGAGGAGGGGGAGGTGTTGGCTCCATACCTATTGTCTCTCCGGTACCGGAGAGGGTCGAGCAGCCGCGCGAGCG